>NZ_DAIDJE010000041.1 GCF_027451485.1 Bradyrhizobium sp. | reverse complement strand
AAGGCGACGTAGATCCGGCGGTCGTGCAACGAAGGTCAATGTTCTTACCCGGGGAGATCTCGCCCTGCGTCTGAAAGGGCGACATGGGTCGCAAGACCTGTGGAGCGAGAAGTCAGCAGAGGCCGTAGTGTGTGCTGGGTAGCGTATGAGTCAGGAGGGTTAAAGTCCTTCCAGCGCTCGGATGAGGGGCGTTGTATCCGAAGGCAGGGGTAATGCCTTGCCGGCCAGCGACGCAAGCCGTTGGAGGACAGGGTGTCCGGAGCGATCCGGAATCCGAAGAGTCTGAGGAGAAGTATCGGGCTGTAATCAATGGGGGGCGACCCCGATGATGAACAGGTCGGCCAAAGATGGGGCAAGGTCGAGCCCGCACTATGGGGGCGAAGGCGTTACTCATTCACCCATCGTACCAAGGTGTTTGCTGACGGCACGATACGGAAGATTCATGCGTGACCCCAGGAGACCTGTCTGTGTCCCGGCCAGCCAACCCGGGTAAGCAACCCTATAAGCGGAAGCGAAGTGGGAAGTGATGCACAGGCAGGAGTCGGAGAACGTAGTAGTACCTAAAGCGCGAGACGAACAACTCGCGTGACCAGCAATGGCGGATCGAGAGTGGTCCGGGGAAGGACGTTCGTGAAAGGATCGAGGCAGGGTACGTCGAGATAGATGAGCAAGAAGCGTGAAGATGGAAACTTCCTTTTGTGAAAAACCCGAACGTCACGCTTCGAGGAGACTATCCGATCATCTGGTCCTCGAAGGTCGGAAGAAAGCTGGGAGTTCCGTCCCTGACAAGCTAACCTCAACCCATCGAACCGCCCGGTGCGGATCCGCATGCCGGGTGGTGTGGCAGGGGACGCGGATGACCTCCGCGCCCCTATGCCGATTGCCTCCGCTAATGCGCCTCGTCCCAGTTGTCCGCCGCGCGGGCATCGACATGCAGCGGCAGCGACAGGATCACGCCCGGGAACGGCGCGTTTTCCATGACGTGCCGGACCACCGGCAGCGTCGCCGCCACTTCCTCATCGGGCACCTCGAAGATCAGCTCGTCATGCACCTGTAGCAGCATTTGTGCCGACAGCTTCTTTTCGGCCAGCGCCTCTTCCATGTGGGTCATGGCGCGGCGGATGATGTCGGCGGCGGTGCCCTGAAGCCTTGCGTTGATGGCGGCGCGCTCGTTGAAGGCGCGGACCGAGGCGTTGGAAGCCTTGATGTCGGGGTAATGGCATTTCCGGCCGAACAGCGTCTCGACATAACCATGGGTGCGGCAGAAATCGCGCGTCTCATCCATATAGGCGCGGATGCCCGGGAAGCGCTCGAAATATTTCTTGATATAGGCGGAGGCCTCCTCGCGGGCGATGCCGAGCTGGTTGGCAAGACCGAAGGCCGAGATGCCGTAGATGATGCCGAAGTTGATCGCCTTGGCACGCCGGCGCACCTCGCCCGGCATATCCTTGACCGGCACGCCGAACATTTCCGATGCCGTCATCGCGTGAATGTCAAGGCCATCGCGGAATGCCTGCTTGAGGACGGGAATGTCGGCGATCTCCGCCAGCAACCGCAGCTCGATTTGAGAGTAGTCCGCCGACACCAGCTTGTGGCCGGGTGAGGCAATGAAGGCGCGGCGGATCTTGCGGCCGTCTTCGGTGCGCACCGGAATGTTTTGCAAATTCGGCTCGTTCGACGACAGCCGTCCCGTAGTGGTTGCCGCCAGCGCGTAGGTGGTGTGTACGCGATGGGTGTCGGGATGCACATAGGTCGGCAGCGCGTCGGTATAGGTTGATTTCAGTTTCGAGACCTGCCGCCACTCCAGAATTTTCTTCGGAAGCTCGTGGCCCTGCTCGGCGAGATCGTCGAGGATTTGCGCCGAGGTCGACCACGCGCCGGTCTTGGTCTTTGTGCCGCCGGGAATGCCCATCTTGCCGAAGATGATGTCGCCGATCTGCTTCGGGCTGCCGACATTGATCGGCTCGCCCGCGATCTCCTGGATCTCGGCTTCGACCCGCGCGGCCGTTTGCGCGAACTCGCCGGACAGACGGGATAGCACCTGCCGGTCGATAGAGATGCCGCGCCGCTCCATCCGCGCCAGCACGGCAACCAGCGGCCGTTCCAGCAGCTCATAGACCGTGTTCATGCGTTCAGCGACAAGGCGCGGCTTCAGCACCCGCCACAGCCGCAAGATCATGTCGGCATCTTCGGCCGAATATTCGGTCGCACGTTCGATTCCGACCTGATCGAAGCTCAGCCTGCTCTTGCCGCTGCCGGTCAATTCGCCGCGCGTGATGGTGGTGTGGCCGAGCCAGCTTTCGGAGAGCCTGTCAAGCTCGTGCGAACCGCGACCGGCATCCAGCGCATAACTCATCAATTGGGCATCGTCGGTGTTGCGAAGCGTGATGCCGGCCTGGGCCAGCATCACGGCGCCGAATTTGATGTTGAAGCCGATCTTGAGAATACCAGCCGATTCCAGCAGCGGCCGCAACGCTTCGAGCGCCTCCGTCAGTTTGATCTGGTCAGGGGCGAGGCCGGCGGCGAAAAGCCCATTGCCATCACCGGCCTGCTTGTGGCCGAGCGGAACATAAGCCGCGTCATTGGGCGCCAGCGCCAGCGCGATGCCGGTGATGTCAGCCTTCATCGGATCTTCGGAATTTGCCTTGACCTCGAAAGCAAATTGGCCGGCCTCATGCGCGCGTGCGAGCCAGGCCTTGAGGTCCGCCAGCGTGCGGATGGTCCGGTATTTCGCGCGATCGACCGGCGTGTTGCGCGCCTCTTCGGCGCGCGACGCCGCGAGCGCCTTCGGCGAGCCTTTCCGGCTCGATGCCTTGTCCCCTCTGTCGCCAGGCTTGGCTGGTGGCGCGCCCGCTTTGCCCCTTGGCGACGGCTTATCGGCAAAGAGGCCGCCCCGATCGGCTCCGCCTACATTACCGGATTCATCCACTCTTTCGGCGAGCGGCAGCGGCGAAAACACGCCGGCTTTGCCCACATCGGCCTGCACGTCCGCGGGATTGATCTGCGAATATTCGGCGACGCGGCGGGTGAGGGTGGAAAATTCCATTGCCTTCAAAAAGGCGATCAGCTTGCGCGCATCCGGCTCGTGTATCGCCAACTCGTCCAGCGGCACCTCAAGCTCGACCTTGTCGTCGAGAAGTACCAGTTGGCGCGAAATGCGTGCCCTTTCGGCATTCTCGATCAGCGCCTCGCGCCGCTTCGGCTGCTTGATCTCGCCGGCACGTTTCAACAGTCCTTCGAGATCGCCATATTCGACGATCAGCTGCGCCGCGGTCTTGATGCCGATGCCGGGTACGCCGGGCACGTTGTCGGTGGAGTCACCGGCCAGCGCCTGCACCTCGACCACTTTGTCCGGCGGCACGCCGAACTTCTCGATCACCTCGGCAACGCCGATACGGCGGTCCTTCATGGTGTCGAACATCGTCACCTTGTCGTCGACGAGCTGCATCAGATCCTTATCCGACGACACAATGGTCGTGGTGGCGCCGCGCTCGCTGGCCTGCCTTGCATAGGTCGCGATCAGATCGTCGGCCTCAAAACCGATCTGTTCCAGGCACGGCAGATCGAAGGCACGTACTGCATCGCGGATCAATGCGAATTGCGGAATAAGGTCGTCCGGTGCCGGCGGCCGGTGCGCCTTGTAATCGGGATAAAGCTTGTTGCGGAAGGTGATCTCTGACTTGTCGAAGACGATGGCCAGATGGGTCGGCCGGTTGTCCGGCGGCATGTCGCGCAACAGCTTCCACAGCATGTTGCAGAAGCCGAGCACGGCATTGACCTGCAATCCATCGGATTTGCGATTCAGCGGCGGCAGCGCGTGATAGGCGCGAAAAATGTATGAGGAGCCGTCAACCAGAAACAGATGATCGCCCTTGGCGAGGGCTTTGGCGGTGACAGGTTTGGGAGCGGCTTTCGGAGAGGATTTTGGCATGCCGGCAATGTAGGGATTTTTGCGCCTGTTGGCACCCGTTTCCCCCGCATCGCGCACGGGATTTTTCATGACCTCAGGCAATTCGCCAGAAATTCCATCACGGCGCGCACCGCCGGGACTTGGCGCAGGTCGCGATGGACCGCAAGCCAGACGTCACGGCTGAGCGGCTTCTGCGCCACTGCAAAGCGCTTGAGCCCTGGATCGCTGTCGCCGAGGTAGTGGGGCAAGGCGGCGACGCCAAGGCCGGAGCGCGCGGCGGCGACCTGGGTTTCGAGATCGTTGGTACGCAGCACGACCTCGCGCTCGCCGATGATTCCGCGCAACCAGACCTCCTGCGGCGAGGTGGCCATCGAGGCGTCATAGCCGATAAAGGCCAGCGCATGCGGCGCCGTCTTTTCCAGATAGGCCGGAGAGCCGTAAAGGCTGAAGCCGAAGCTCCCGAGCTTGCGCACGAACAGGCCGGCCTCAACCGGGCGCATCAGCCGCAGCGCAACGTCCGCCTCCCGGCGGCCGAGCGAAGCCCGGCGCTTCTCGCCGATCAGCTTGATCCGAATGCCGGGGTGCTGCGATCGCAGCCGCACCAGTTGTGGCGCAATCACCGAGCTGGCGAAATTCGGCGGGGCGCTGATCGTGACATCGCCGTCCAGGCCGGGCTTTGTCGCCTGTGCCGCGCGCCCCACCGCGAACGCGGCTTCTTCCATGGGAATCGCGACCTCGGCGATGCGCTTTCCGTCAGCGGTGAGCGACGTCGCGCGCGAGCGGCGGTCGACCAGCTTCAGTCCGGTCGATTCCTCCAGCGCCGCCACCCGCCGCGCAACTGTAGCATGATCGACGCCGAGGGAGCGGGCCGCGGCCGACAGCGTTCCTTCCCGGGCGAGGGTGATGAAATGGTGGAGATCTTCCCAGTCGGTCATTGTGCAAAATCTCACATTGAAGGTGCAGGTTTGGGGAATTTCGCATATTCGGCCGCGCCGCCATAATCGTTTTCCGAGCAAATCGAAAGGAAAAACCATGACCAATGTCGTTCGCGTCAGGACACCGGGAGGGATCGAGCAGTTTGAGATCGCCGAGATCGAACTGCCGCCGCTCGCAGCCGAAGAGGTACGCATCCGCCAGACCGCCATCGGCGTCAATTTCGTCGATGTCTACCAGCGCATGGGCCTCTATCCGATGCCGCCGGCCAACATTCCCGGCGTCGAGGGCGTGGGCGTCGTCGTGGCGATTGGTTCTGGCGTCACGTCGGTCAAGGCCGGCGATCGCATCGCCTATGCGGGCGCGCCGGTCGGGGCGTATGCGGCGGAACGTAATCTGCCGGCGTGGCGGGCGGTCAAGCTGGGGGATGCGTTATCCGACGAAGCCGTAGCCTCGTCCTTCGTCAAGGCGATTACCGCGCACATGCTGCTCCATCGGGTCTATCCCGTGGCTGCAGGCACGACATTGCTGGTGCACAGCGCCGCTGGCGGCCTCGGGCAGCTATTGACGCGCTGGGCCAGCCTTCTCGGCGCAACCGTGGTCGCTGCTGTCGGTTCGGCAGCCAAGGCCGAGATCGCGCGTCAGGCGGGCGCGCGGCATGTCATCGTCGGCCGAGACGCTGATTTTGCGCAGGCTGTCGGAGACATCACCGGCAAGCGCGGCGTCGATGTCGCCTATGACGGTGTCGGCGGCGCGACGCTCGCCAGGACGCTCGCCTGCGTGCGGCCGTTTGGCGTGGTGGCAAGCATCGGCCAGACCGCCGGGCCGATTCCGCCGGTCGATGTCAGCGATCTCGGGCCTCGCCGCAGCATCTCGCTCGCCCGGCCGAGTGTGATGGCTTACATGAATGAGACGGAGGCCTATCGTTTAGCGGCCGAGGCGGTGCTCACCGGGATCGAAAGCGGGATACTCAGGGTTTCCGGGCAGTCCTATCCCCTAAGCGAAGCCGCGCGTGCACACGCCGATCTGGAATCCGGCCGCACCTCCGGAGCGCTCTATCTCACGCCCTAGTTCCGATGCGAATTTCAAATTCGCCGCACGAGCATCGGGTAATCATTCCGCGGCCTGTAGCGCGGGGCCCGGCTTCCTTGGCGCGATCCAAAATGCGTCGGGGCGTTCGAACAGGAAGTTCGCCCCGGACTTGAGAGCGATCTGCCAGATGGCAAGTGCGCCGAACAGGCCTGCGGCTGTAACCATCAGCGACATCACGCCGATATCCTGGACAAGGCCGGTATGCAGCAGCAGCGTTCGCGTCGCCGCCATCGGCAGGAAGAAGGCCAGATAGATCACGATCGAGTGCTCGCCGCAGAAGCGCAAGGATTTGAGCCAGCTCATGTGCGCGAGCAGCGTGCCGATGGTGACGATGGCGCAAGCGCCGGAAATACCAAGGAACAACGAGATGAGCGGCAATTCGCTCAGGCCGAACTGCACCAGGCTCTCATTGAGCAAAGCCCAGAGCGCCAGTGCCGCGAGCCCAAGGAGCGGTTCTTGCCGCGCCCGATTCGACAAGGCGAATACCTGGCCGGCGAACCAATAGCCGGTATAGAAATAGACAAACCGCGCGCCGAATTCATCGATCGCAGTCCAGCCGGTCGAGTAGTGGGCCATTTCGAGCAGCGCGGCGACGCTCCAGATCAGCAGCGGCGGCCAGCGGCGCGTCGCCTTCGCCACGACGAAGAAGATCGGTAGTTCGTAGATGAACCAGAGTGTGCCGAACGGTTCGATGAAAGATTCGAGATAGAGATATCCGGCGTGCGTCCAACTCGATTCAGCAGCAAAGGCGGGTGCCTTGAAGCCAAACTGGATGGTGACCCAGAGCACGTAGAAGTACGCGAAGTGCACCACCTTGCGGTCGAGATAGGTGCGCCAGTCGCGATCGATGACGAGCGGCAGAAAGAGGCCGGAGATCATGAAGAAATCCGGCATCCGGAACGGTTTGGCAAATGCGACCACGGCATGCATGAAGCCGGTCTTGCCGGCAGCCAGTTCCACACCCAGGACCGAATGCATCATCACCACCATGACGATGCAGATGCCTTTGGCATAGTCGACCCAGTCGACCCGGCCGGAATGGGGCAGGGCAGAGGGCCTTAGAGCGGCAGATGTGCCGTCTGGTGTCATGGCTGTCCCTTTCCGGAGCGGCTTTGGCGCATCCTCGGGCGGATCGGTTTCTTTCTCCTTTACTCACGCAAATGACATGCCATTGTCATGATTGCGTTCTGTTTTTTCTTTGTCGTGAAATGCTTTAAGACGCTTTTCGCGAATCGTCCCGTTAACCAATTTCGACAGGTTGCCAAATGCACATCGCCATGATCGGCACGGGTTACGTGGGGCTGGTGTCAGGGGCCTGTTTTGCGGACTTCGGACATACGGTCACCTGCGTGGACAAGGACGCAGGCAAGATCGCTGCGCTTCGCCGCGGCGAAATTCCGATCTTCGAGCCGGGCCTGGACGTGCTGGTCGCAACCAATGCGAAGGCCGGTCGGCTGAATTTCACCACCGATTTGACCGGGCCGGTGGCCGAAGCGGATGCGGTGTTCATAGCGGTCGGCACGCCATCCCGACGCGGCGACGGCCACGCCGATCTCAGCTATGTCTATGCGGCGGCGCGCGAGATCGCCGCAGTCCTCCAGGGGTTCACCGTGGTGGTCACCAAGTCGACCGTGCCGGTCGGCACAGGCGACGAGGTCGAGCGCCTGATCCGTGAAGCCAATCCCGCAGCCGACGTCGCGGTCGCCTCCAACCCCGAATTCCTGCGCGAGGGGGCCGCCATCCGCGACTTCAAGTTTCCGGACCGCATTGTCATCGGCACTTCGGACGAGCGCGCGCGCAAGGTGCTCGGCGACATCTATCGGCCGCTGTCGCTCAACCAAGGCCCTTTGATGTTCACCGGCCGCCGCACGGCGGAGATGATCAAATACGCCGCCAACGCCTTTCTCGCCACCAAGATCACCTTCATCAACGAGATGGCGGATCTTTCGGAAAAGGTCGGCGCCAACGTGCAGGAAGTGGCGCGCGGCATAGGGCTCGACAACCGCATCGGCACCAAGTTCCTGCATGCCGGTCCGGGCTTCGGCGGTTCGTGCTTTCCCAAGGACACGCGCGCGCTGGTGAAGATCGCGCTCGATCATGATGTTCATCTGCGAATCATCGAAGCGGTGCTCGCCGTCAATGACAACCGCAAGCGCGCGATGGCGCGGAAAGTGTCGGGAGCGGTCGGCGGTAATCTGCGCGGCAAGACGGTGGCCGTGCTTGGCCTCACTTTCAAGCCCGACACCGACGACATGCGCGAGGCGCCGTCGATTCCGCTGGTCACCGGGCTGCTGGACATGGGCGCCAAGGTGCGCGCCCACGACCCGGTCGGCATAGAGATGGCGCGGCGCGAACTGCCGGACATCGAATATTGCGACGATCCTTATCTGTGTGCGCGCGGCGCCGATGCGTTGGTGGTGGTGACCGAATGGGCGCAATACCGTGCGATCGATCTGGATCGCCTCAAGAGCGAACTGGCCCATCCCGTCGTGGTCGATCTGCGCAACGTCTACCGTCCAGAAGACATGGCGGCGCACGGCTTTGTCTATGAAAGCGTCGGTCGGCCGGCCGAAGCGCAGGTTTGATCGCTGGTAATTTCGTCTTGACCGGGCTTGTCCCGGCCATCCACGTCTTGTTTTCTCACGGCAAAGAAAGACGTGGGTGCCTGGCATAAAGCCGGACATGACGAATTGGTGAGAATTTTGTCCGTTAGCTTCGACACGCCGCTTCCCATCGATGCCGTGCTGGACGATCTGGCACGCACGCTGGATGGCCATAGCGTTGCCGTGCTGGTCGCCCCGCCCGGCGCCGGCAAGACCACGCGCGTGCCGCTGGCGTTACTCGATGCGCCTTGGGCCAAGGACAAGAAGATCGTCGTTCTGGAGCCGCGGCGGATCGCGGCGCGAGCCAGCGCCGAGCGCATGGCCCGCACGCTGGGCGAGAAGGTCGGCGAAACCGTCGGTTACCGGGTCCGCTTCGGCTCGAAGATTTCCCGCGCCACGCGGATCGAAGTCGTCACCGAAGGAATTTTTGCCCGACAGATCCTCGACGATCCGGAACTGAATGGCGTTGCCGCCGTGCTGTTCGATGAATTTCACGAACGCTCGCTCGACGCCGATCTCGGGCTTGCGCTGGCGCGCGATGCGCAAACCGGGTTGCGCGAAGACCTGCGCATCCTCGTGATGTCGGCCACGCTCGACGGTGCGCGGGTCGCCAAATTGCTTGGCGGAGCGCCGGTTGTGGCCAGCGAAGGCCGCGCCTTTCCGGTCGAAACGCGCTATCTCGGCCGCAAAGCCGATGGACCGGTCGAACGGCAGATGGCAGATGCGATCGCGACCGCGCTGCGCGCCGATCCTGGCTCGGTGCTCGCCTTTCTGCCTGGCGCGGCGGAAATCCGCCGCACCCAGAATTTGCTCAGCGAGCGCATCCACGACGGTTCGATCGAAATCGTCCCGCTGTTTGGCGCGCTCGATGCCTCGGTGCAGGACCGCGCCATTGCGCCCGCCCCTAAAGGCCATCGCAAGGTCGTGCTGGCCACTTCCATTGCCGAAACATCGCTCACCATCGAGGGGATTCGGATCGTGGTCGATTCCGGTCTCGCGCGAGTGCCGCGCTACGAGCCGGACATCGCTTTGACTCGGCTGGAGACCGTACGTGCCTCGCGCGCGGCGGTCGATCAACGCCGCGGCCGTGCCGGGCGTACCGAACCCGGCGTCTGCTACCGGCTGTGGGACGAACCGCAGACAGCCTCGCTTGCCACCTACACTCAGCCGGAAATCCTCAGCGCCGATTTGTCGTCGCTGGTGCTGGACCTCGCGCAATGGGGCGTCAGTGATCCGTCTACACTGGCCTTTCTCGACCCTCCTCCCGCGGCTGCGCTGAAGGAAGGGCGCGAATTGTTGCGCGAACTCGGCGCGCTGGATCCGGACGGGCGGATCACCGACGAAGGCCGAAAGTTACGGGCTCTGGCGTTGCAGCCGCGGCTGGCGCGGATGATCGTCGATTCCCATCGATTGGGCGCGGGCCGCGCCGCGGCCGCAATTGCAGCCGTACTCACGGAGCGTGGTCTCGGCGGCGATCACGTCGATCTTGATGTTCGGCTCGATGCTTTTCGCCGCGATCGTTCGCAGCGGGCCGAAGCGGCACGCCAGCAGGCGCAGCGCTGGGCTTCTCAGGTAGCTGCCAATGACAGCGCGGGAGTGGCTGCCGGCAACGAGCCCCCATCGACCGGCGTGATGCTGGCGCTCGCGTTTCCCGACCGCGTCGCCAGGAATCGCGGCAATGGTAGCTTCGTTCTGGCCAATGGACGCGGTGCGGCCATCGAGCAGACGGCGGCGCTGTCGCGCACGCCCTATATTGCAGTCGCCGAGCTCACCGGTACGGCCATGCAGGGACGCATTCTGCTCGCCGCGCCGATAACGCAAGCAGAGATCGAGGCGCATTTTGCCGATCAGATCGATACCGCGGATGAGGTCTTCTTCGACCGCGGTGCGATGGCGTTGCGGGCGCGGCGCCGAACGACGCTGCACGCGATCACTCTGTCGGAAACGCCATTGGCGATCCAGCCCTCAGCTGAAACCGCGCGAACCTTCGCCGATGGCTTGATCGCCGCCGGCCTCGATCAGCTGCCGTGGACGAAACAGGTCAAGCAATGGCGCGATCGCGTGATGTACCTGCGGACCGCGGAAAAATCGTCTGGTGAAAACCCGTGGCCGGATTTGTCGGACGATGCGCTCAAGGCGCAACGAGAGACCTGGCTGGTACCGGCTCTGCTTGACAAGACGTCATTGAAAGCGTTCTCGGCAAGCGATTTGTTCGACGCGCTGCAGTCGCTCTTAACCTGGTCGCTGCGCGCGCGGTTGGACAAGGAAGCGCCGACGCATTTCGAGGCTCCGACAGGGACGTTGCTGGCGATCGACTACGAGGCCGAACAGGGGCCGACTATTGCGGTGCGCCTGCAGGAATTGTTCGGGCTGACCAGTCATCCCGCGATTGCGCGAGGCGCTATCCCGCTGGTGCTGGAGCTGTTGTCGCCGGCGCATCGTCCGGTGCAGGTGACCCGCGATCTGCCCGGCTTTTGGCGCGGCAGCTATGCGGCAGTTCGCTCCGATTTGCGCGGGCGCTATCCCCGTCACCCCTGGCCGGAGGATCCGGCGAACGCGATGCCAACCCGCAGGGTCAAGCCGAAGGGGACGTGATGCAGTGCGCTGTCGCCCACCTGTAGCGGCCGTTAACCCTTCGCTCATCCTTTTCGCAAAAATTGCAGCTTGCGTGACTGGCCGCCGGTCGAAGTGGCCGCAATAGTTGGCGAACTTCGGACCGGAGCTCCAGCACGCGCATGCAAGAGTGGCGTTATGCGTAACATTACGATCTTTGCTGCGATCATGATCGGTCTCGGCACCTTCATGGCGCAGCTGGCCGACAAGATGGTGCCCGCTCCGGCATCTGCAACGCCGACGGCCAGGCTGGCCGCCGTGGCGGACGCCCCGTCCGATGCCGGCCTCCGCACGCTTAGCATTCCCCACGATGCGCGCGGTCATTTCGCGACCGAAGGGCGGATCGATGGCCAACGGATCGCCTTCATGGTCGACACCGGCGCTTCCGTTGTCGCGCTGAACGAAAGCTCGGCGGCGCGATTCGGGCTGCGTCCGTCGCGCAACGATTATCGGGCGACGGTCTCGACCGCCAATGGCACCGTCAAGGCTGCGCCGACGCGGCTGGCCATGATTGACGTCGGCGGACTGATCGTGCGCGATGTCGATGCGATGGTATTGCCGGATGAAGCGCTGTCGGAGAATCTGCTCGGCTTGTCTTTCCTGTCGAGGCTCAGGCGCTTTGAATATGCCAATGGCAAGATGGTGCTGGAGCAGTAACCATCATGTCGCGCGCGGCTTAAGCGTTCCTCGAATTCGCAGAAATTAACCTCGCGGGGCGGCCTTTCGCCGACCGTCCGCTTTCGCTATGACTTCGGCCATATCGCTGGATCTCGACAAAGGCCGCCGAATGTTTCCAAGACCAAAGCCCGCTCTGGTTCCCAATACCTACGCCTATGAGTCGGAACCGATGGTGAAGGCCACCGGCTTTCGCGAATATGATGCGCGCTGGCTGTTCGGTAAGGAAATCAATTTGATGGGCGTGCAGGCGCTCGGCATGGGGCTGGGTGCGCTGATTGCCGAACTCGGCGTCAAGCAGGAAGTCGTGACCGGTCACGATTTTCGCGGTTATTCGGCCTCGATCAAATACGCGTTGATCTCGGGTCTGCAGGCCGCTGGATGCCGGGTCCATGACATCGGGCTTGCGATGACGCCGATGGCGTATTTTGCGCAATTCGAGCTCGACGTGCCCTGCGTCGCCATGGTGACGGCTTCGCATAACGACAACGGCTGGACCGGCGTGAAGATGGGTGCCAACCGGCCGCTCACCTTCGGCCCTGGCGAGATGAGCCGCCTGAAAGAGATCGTGCTCAACGCCGAGTTCGAAAACAAGGTCGGCGGTTCCTATCAATTCCATCAGAATTTTCCGGCCCGTTATATCGCCGATCTGACCAAGCGCGCCAAGCTCAAGCGTAGGCTGAAGGTGGTCGTCGCCTGCGGCAACGGTACAGCAGGCGCCTTTGCGCCTCAGGTAATGGAAGCGATCGGTTGCGAGGTGATTCCGCTCGACACCGAACTCGACCATACTTTTCCGAAATACAATCCGAATCCGGAAGACATGGAGATGCTGCACGCGATCCGCGATGCGGTGCTCCAGCACAAGGCCGATGTCGGTCTCGGCTTCGATGGCGACGGCGATCGCTGCGGCGTCGTCGACAATACGGGCGAAGAGATCTTTGCCGACAAGGTCGGCGTCATGCTGGCGCGCGACATGTCGGCGATTCACAAGGACGCGCAATTTGTCGTCGACGTGAAATCAACCGGGCTTTTTGTCACCGATCCGGTGCTGCAAAAGCAGGGCGCGAAAACCGTCTATTGGAAAACCGGTCATTCCTACATGAAACGCCGCACCCATGAATTGGGCGCGCTCGCGGGCTTTGAGAAATCCGGCCATTTCTTCTTCAACAAGCCGTTCGGGCGCGGCTATGACGACGGGCTGGTTTCCGCGATCGCGGTGTGTGAGATGCTCGATCGTGCCCCTGGCAAGTCGATGGCGGATCTGAAAAACGACCTGCCGAAGACCTGGTCATCGCCGACCATGTCGCCGCACTGTGCCGACGAAGCCAAGTATGGGGTCGTCGACCAGGTGGTGAAGCATTTCGACGGGCTGAAACAGCGAGGAGAGAAAGTCGCCGGACAACGGATTCGCGACCTCGTTACCGTCAACGGCGTGCGCGTCACCGTCGAGGACGGCAGCTGGGGCCTCGTGCGCGCTTCCTCCAACAAGCCGGAGCTGGTGGTGGTGGTTGAAAGCCCGGTTTCGGAACGGCGCATGCGCGACATGTTCGAGGCGATGGATTCGGTCCTGCGCACCCACGGCGAAGTCGGCGAATACAATCAGAAGATATAAGTCGCGTGCGCCGGTGCGCGCGTCAGTGAAGCCTCGCGCCCGACTAGGCGGCCTTCATCGATCCTATGAAACGATCGACCTCGGTTTTGAGCCGGCCGGACTGCGACGAGAGGCTGTTTGCGGCGTCGAGAAGGCGGCCCGTGGCCGTGCTGGCTTCGTTGGAGGCATTGGTGACGCTGTGGATATTGTCGCTGACTTCCCGCGTGCCGTCGGCGGCCTGCTGCACGTTGCCCGCGATCTCGCGGGTTGCCGAACCCTGCTGATCGACGGCTCCGGCAATCTGGCTGGATATCTCGTCGATCTCCGCGATCGTGCCGACAATGGCCTCTATCGCTTTGACGGCGTCGCCGGTGGCATTCTGAATGCTCAGCACCTGGGCGGAAATCTCTTCCGTTGCCTTGGCAGTCTGATTGGCCAGCGCTTTGACCTCGCTTGCGACGACGGCAAATCCCCGGCCGTGCTCGCCGGCCCGGGCGGCCTCGATAGTGGCGTTCAGGGCGAGAAGGTTGGTCTGGCTTGCGATGTTCTGGATCAGCGTTACGACTTCGCCAATCTTCTGCGTCCCGCTCGCCAATCCTTCGACCACGGAGTTGGTGCGCTTTGCTTCTTCGGCGGCTTTGCCGGCGATCCCGGCTGAGCGGGCGACCTGCTCGGCGATCTCGCCGATCGAGGCTGTCAGTTCCTCGGTTGCGGAGGCGACGGTGGCGACGTTCGTCGAGGCGCGGGTCGATGCGCCGGCCACTGTGGCCGCTTGCTCCGTCATGGCGCGGCTGTTGCCGGTAATCGCGGTCGACAGTTCCTGGACTTCCCTGGCGGCTACCGCAACGGACTCGACGATATGTCCGATTGTGCGCTCGAAGTTCGAAGCGAGTTCGCGCATGGCGCCTTCGCGCTCCCGCTTGGCATGTTGTTCAGCCTCGCGCCGTTCGGCATTGGCCCGCGCCTCAGCGGCGCTGGCAGCTTCAGCTTCCGACGTCTTCTGTTCTGCCGTCTCGAAAAGGTTCGCGAGCTTGTGGGCCAGCCCGGCGAGAACAGCAGTTTCAATGAGGAGAATGGCGGCGTGAAACACCACCCGCCCCAGATTTGCACCGCCAGGAAAGATCGCCGCGGGCAGCAGGAAGTTGAGGGTCAAGTGGTGCAACGCGACCGCCACGGTCCCGGCCAAGACTGGACGATAGTCGCAATAGGCGACGAGACAGGCCAGCGCCGCGAAGAAATACATGTGCACGTCGATCTGCCAGGCGTGACTGGCAAACTGGTAGGCGAAGACCGAGACATCGGCCATCAGCGCCACCGCGATGACAAGGCGCGTCGAAAGTTCGTTGCCTGCCGTGCGCCAGGACAGCGTTGCTGCTGCCGCCATTGTGATGGTCAGGCTGACGGGCAGAAACCATTCCTTGCCGAGTATCAGGCTGATGCTCAGGCAAATTGGAACATGCAGCCAGAGCAGGCCGAGCAGGGCCCGACTGGTCGTTTCACGCAATGTCTTCAAATCCTGGCTTGCAGCAATCATTTTCGAGTCCCTTACCCTTTCAAGGTCAAGCAGGCCGCAACGGCCCGGGGGTCAATTGCAAACCAGGCGCCGGATTGGTGCAGCCGCGCCAATCCTGAATGACTGTCGGGTCGAACGACCAGAATGGCCGGGATAGCGGTCGTCCTGATAAACTCGGCGTTGGCTGTTGCGGCGGCCTGGAACGCCTGTTTTGCGCTCCACCAGGGTGGAAACACGACTGCAACGACTTCGGTGTCGGCGCGGATCCGAACCGAGAGCGCGGCGATAAAAATCCAGCTCGAAAGCAGCAGGACGGTGGCGTTCAACCACGCTGGCGGACGGCGGGCGATATGACTGCTTTCGTGCGCCATCTCCGCAAGCTAGCGTGACAAAGCTAATTGCGAGTAAATTTTCCGAGTGGCCGTGAAAAATTCATCAGCCAAAACAACAGGTTGCGTCAGAGAAATGGGAGCCGTAGCGGTTGTGCTGACAAACGTCTGCCGGTTGGGAGCACGATTCAGACTTGGTCCTTAATTAATTCGCCGGCACCGGGAGCGCCGTGACCGACTTGATCTTTTCCATTGCAAAGCGCGACGTCACATTCTTCAGAGGTACGGCACCGATCAGCTTCTTGTAGAACACGTCGTAGCTCTGCATGTCGGCCGTCACGACCCGCAGCATGTAATCGACGTCGCCCGCCATCCGGTAAAATTCCATCACCTCAGGCATCGCAGAAACGGCCTCGGCGAATTTCCGCAGCCAGGCTTCGGAGTGGTCCGCGCTTTCGACTGAAACGAACACAGTGATGCCAAGCCCGATCTTGTTCTGATCGACCAGGGCCACGCGGCGCAAGATCACGCCGTCGGCCTCCAGGCGCTGGATTCGCTTCCAGCACGGGGTCGAGGAAAGCCCGACCCGGTCGCCGATCTCGGCGACTGACAGCGAGGCGTCTTGTTGCAGAACGCCGAGGATCTTGCGGTCGATGGCATCGAGCCTGCGGTTCGGCTCGGTGGCGGCGGGAATGGCAACCTCGGTCATCGCAGAAGAACTTTCTTCCAATTGTCAGGATTATAACCCTGATATATAGAAAATTCTTCTAGTTCAAGCCCCGTTCCTACGGCATCCCCACCGGTGGCGGCGGCCGCTGCCCGCCTAAAAGCGCTTCAACTTCAGCGCGCTGCGGGGCGGCAAAGGCGCCGCCAAACCGCGTGCATTTTAGCGCTGCGGCCGCCGAAGCGAATTGCAGGGCCGCGCGCAGATCCTGGCCTTCAGTGATCGCCAGCGCAAAGGCGCCGTGGAACACGTCTCCCGCGCCCAGCGTGTCGACGGTGTGTACCGGGAAGGCCGGCGTTTGCCGCAGGTTTTGGTCCTCATCGAGCCAGATCGTGCCCTGTGCGCCGCGAGTGCCCGCCAGGAAGGATGGGGTTAGTTTTGCGATCCTCTTCAGCGCCTCGCCGTCATCGGCGACGCCGGCCGTCTCCTGCAACGGCTCGCTGGAGAAAATCAGGTGCGAGGATGCCGTGAGAAGTCCTTCCCGGAGCGACATCGCGCGGTCGACATCGACGATCACCGGAATGCCGCGCCGCGTGGCTTCCGCGCAAAGATCGGTGCAGAAGTTGGCACAGCGACTTTCGGCCAGGATGGCGTCGCAGTCCTCGAGAAGGAGATCGGTGTCGGGCAGGCGAACATTCCACAGTTCCGGGTCGCGGAAGGTCACGATGGTGCGCTCGCCGGTGGGGTCGATCATGATGTTGGAAATTGGCGTCACCAGCCCCGGTATGTGCACCAGGTGTCTGGTTTCGATGCCTTCCTCCGCCATTTTCTCGAAAATGTAGCGCGACGTCGTCTCGCGCTCATCGCCCATCGGACCGCAGATCGAAGCGCGGCCACCGAGCCGGGCAATCCCGATCGCGCCATTGAGCGCATTGCCGCCGCAGATTTCATCGAAATGCGTCGCGTGTTCCTTGGATCCGCGCGCCGGCAGCCCGGGCACGCGAAACGTCAGGTCGCGCACCGGCATGCCGATACAGAGAATCCGTGGGGGCTTCCCCGTGGCAGTCGGATTTGGGGCAGCGTTGGTCATGCTTGTTCCGGAGGTGTTCTTGGAATGGAGGCCTAACGACGGCAGTCACGGGTGGTTCCCGCCACGACCGATCGGCGGCCCGTCGTGCACCCATCTTGCGAGCAGATGGTGCGCGATCGCAAACGGATGCGGGCCGGCCAACCCCTGAGGATGTTCGCGCTTGATCATCAGGGTCGCTTCCGCGCGATCGAACCAGCGCGCGTCTTCCAGTTCGGTGCGATCGACGACGATATCCTCGTTCAATGCGCGTGCCGTGCACCCCACCATGAGAGAGGAGGGATAAGGCCAGGGCTGGGTCATGTAGTACTGGACGTCCGTGCAGCGAATGCCGGATTCCTCGAAGATTTCGCGGCGAACCGCGTCCTCGATCGTCTCCGCCGCTTCGACGAAGCCGGCGAGACATGAGTACATCCCCGGCATGAAGTGCTTCTGCCGGCCGAGCAGGACCTTGTCGCCTGACGCTACCAGCATGATCACGACGGGATCGGTGCGGGGAAAATGTTCGGTCTTGCAGTTCGGGCAGTCGCGCTTCCAGCCGCCTTCCTTCAGTGCCGTGCGGGTACCGCAATTGGCGCAATAGCCGTGGCGCTGATGCCAGTTCACCAGCGATTTTGCCATCGCGACCGCCGACAGCTGATTGGGCGGCACCGCGCCGTGCATGGCCATGCCGCGCAACTCGGTCACGGCGGCGTCATCGCGGGTGAGCAACTGCTCGACCGCTGCCGGCGAAATGCCCATGCCGAAAACAGGCGCGCCCTCCCGGAGGCCAAGAAAAATGGTGCCGGGATTGGCCCCGAATTTCAGCGCCTCCTCCATCGTCAGCAACGCGCGCGGACCGGCTGCCTCCCGCCTCACCACCAGCGAATCGCGATAGACGACATAGGCGCGGGCATCGGGCCGCCGTTCGAGTTCGAGAAGCTTTGCCTCATCGCCACGCAGATGGGCGGCGCGATCGAGGATGTGCGAGACGAAGCCTGGCTGTCCCAGCGGAAACGAATCGAATGCGCTCATGTGTTCTTCAACCTAGCCAGATCTTGCGGCGAAGCGCGCTGATGAACCGCTGGACCTCCTCCGCATCGTGTGCGAGCGGCGGCACAACTCCCCAAACCGGCCGTGGCCAGGCCGCGTCGCTTGAGCGGCGCGCGATAAGGTGCACGTGCAGTTGGGGAACCATGTTGCCGAGCGCTGCGATGTTCAGCTTCTCGCATTTGGTGATTTCTTTCAATGCACGCGCGACGCGGGAAATCTCGGTCATCAGCTGCGCCTGCTCGACCTCGCCGAGGTCGATGATTTCGATGATTTCCGGCCGGCGGGGCACCAGCAGCAGCCAGGGATAATGCGCATCCTTGATGACGAGCACCCGGCAGAGCGGCAGGTCGCCGATGTCGATCGTGTCTTCCTCTAGCCGCGCATGCAGCGACCAGCCGGATTCCTCAGGCGTCATGGATATTCCTCGTCATGCCCGGCCATTATCCCCGATTCTGCACAAGTCCCGCAAACCTCACCCTCCCGCTTGCTTTCCGGGCCGTTTGGCCCCAAATAGGCATCGGGAGATTGGCGGTGGACGAGCCACTCGCCAACCGGGTCAGGTCCGGAAGGAAGCAGCCCTAACGAGGTCCGGATCGGGTCGCTCGTCAGTCTCCTACCCTATTTTGCCGGCGAATAGCGCAAGGTTCTGCGATCAATTCCGCCGAGGTAGCTGTTCCGCAAAGCCAGCTTCGTGGACCATGAATTGCGGACCCATCGATGAATGACGCTGGCGAACCCCTGAGCCCTCACGCTTCCGAAAATGCCGAGCAGGCCGGCCTTAGTCCAGCCGCTCCGGCTTCGGACAACAAGGCCTATCGCGTGCTGGCGCGGAAGTACCGCCCCGCCGGCTTTGAAGACCTGATCGGCCAGGAGGCGGTCGTGCGCACAGTCTCGAACGCGTTCGAGACCGGTCGGATTCCGCAGGCGTGGATTCTCACCGGAGTCCGCGGGGTCGGCAAGACCACCACGGCGCGCATCCTTGCGCGTGCGCTGAATTATGAACTGCCGGATGGATCGGTAAAGGGGCCGACCATTCACATGCCGACGCTTGGCGTGCATTGCCAGGCGATCATGGAAAGCCGGCATATGGACGTCCTGGAAATGGACGCCGCCTCCCATACCGGCGTCGACGATGTGCGACAGATCAACGATAGCGTGCGCTATGCGCCGGCCAGCGCGCGCTACAAGGTCTACATCATCGACGAAGTGCACATGCTCTCGACCGCCGCCTTCAATGCGTTTCTGAAGACGCTGGAAGAGCCGCCGGAGCATGCCAAATTCGTATTTGCCACCACCGAGATCCGAAAGGTTCCGGTCACTGTGCTGTCGCGCTGTCAGCGTTTCGATCTGCGCCGGGTCGAGGCGGACGTGCTGATGGCGCACCTTGCCAACATCTCCGCGAAAGAAGGCGTCGAGTTCGAGCCCGAGGCGCTCGGCATTATCGCGCGCGCGGCGGAGGGCTCGGTGCGCGATTCGCTGTCGCTGCTCGATCAGGCGATCGCGCATGCGGCAGGGCCGGTGCGCGCGGATGCGGTGCGGCAGATGCTGGGCCTCGCGGACCGCACGCGCGTCATCGATCTGTTCGAGAGCCTCGTCCGCGGCGACATCGCAAGCGCCTTCAACGAATTCCGCGAGCAGTACGACACAGGCGCCGATCCGGTCGTGGTGCTGTCGGACCTTGCCGAATTCGTCAACTTCGTCACCCGCGTCAAAATCGTGCCAGCGACTGCCGACAACGTTGCTTTCGGCGAGACCGAGCGCAAGCGCGCACGGGAATTCGCCGCCAGGATTTCGATGCGAGTACTGTCGCGGATGTGGCAGATGCTGCTCAAGGGCATCACCGAAGCACGCGACGCGACGCGTCCTGCGGCGGCCGCGGAAATGGTCCTGGTGCGTATCGCCTATGTTGCGGACCTGCCGACGCCGGACGAGGCGATCCGGATGATCGAGCAGAACGGCGGGGCCTCGCCGGTCGTCGTATCGAGCGCAGCGCGGCCGGCCCCGGCGGCATCGCCTTCCGCGGTGGCAACTTCATCGGTTCGCGCGAGCGCCGCGCCGTCGTTAAGACCTCAGATGGCCGCGCCGCCCCCGGAGCCTCAAAGTGCACCGTCGCTTCGGATAACGAGTTTTCCCCAGCTGGTGGCGCTGGCCGGCGAAAAGCGCGATTTGCTGACCAAGTCCGCACTTGAAGCCGATGTGCGTCTGGTGCGGATCGAGGATGGGCGGCTGGAACTGGCCCTGGAACGCAGCGCGGCACGGACATTGATCAATGAGCTGTCGCGCAAGCTGGAGCAATGGACGGGGCGTCGCTGGACGGTGATCGTGTCCAATGAAGCGGGACAGCCGACGTTGCGGTCGCAGAACGAGGCAGCGAAAAATCAGCGCGAGCGCGCCGCCGAAGCCGATCCGCGGGTGCAGGAAGTGCTGGCGCGATTCCCCGGCGCGAAACTGGTTGAGGTGCGGAGGCTTGCCGCCGAGCTGCCGGAATCCCATTCTGATGGTGATGACCTCGCCGATGGCGGCGACGGCGACGATGCATAGCGATTTCAAAGGAAACGTCGATGGCTGATTTTCTCGGCATGATGAAACAGGCAGCGCAGCTGCAATCGAAGATGCAGGCGATGCAGGACGAACTCGGCCAGCTTGAGGTCGAGGGCATTTCCGGGGGCGGCCTGGTCAGCGTGCGGATGACGGCGAAGATGGAGGTCAAGGCCGTCAAGATCGATCCCTCGCTGATGAAGGCGGAAGAGCGCGAAATCCTCGAGGACCTCCTCGTGACGGCGCATGGCGATGCGCGACGCAAGGCGGAAGTGGCGATGCAGGAAAAGATGCAGGCGCTGACCGGCGGGCTTGGTTTGCCGCCGGGACTGGGGCTCGGATAAGCGGATATTGTCTGAGCTATGGCCGCTGCGGTTGCCGGACCTGAAATCGAACGCCTGATCCAGTTGCTGGCGCGGCTGCCCGGATTGGGACCGCGCTCGGCGCGGCGCGCGGCGCTGCATCTGATCAAGAAACGCGAGGCGCTAATGACGCCGCTTTCCGCGGCGCTCCAGGTCGCGATCGACAAGATCCAGGTCTGCAAGACCTGCGGCAATATCGACACGCAAAATCCCTGCACGGTCTGCACCGATCAGCGACGCGATCCGTCGATCATCGTGGTGGTGGCGGACGTTGCCGACCTCTGGGCGCTCGAGCGCGCCAACGCCACGAGCGGCCTCTATCACGTGCTTGGCGCGACGCTGTCGCCGCTCGACGGCGTCGGTCCGCAGGACCTGACGATCGACGCGCTGGTCAAACGCGCGCACGAGCCGCAGGTCAGCGAGATCATCCTGGCGCTGAATGCGACGGTCGACGGCCAGACCACCGCGCATTATATCACCGACCTCCTGCAAGATGCCAATGTCAGGGTCACGCGGCTCGCCCATGGCGTGCCGGTCGGCGGCGAACTTGATTATCTCGACGAAGGCACGCTCTCGGCGGCCATGCGGCAGCGGACGCTGTTCTAGCCAAAATACGGAAGTGATCGAATGACGAAACGGCGATTCGGCAGACGGCTGGCTTTGGGCGCGGTCATGATGGCGACATTGGCGATGCCGGCGGCGCCCGCACAAGAGGACAATCTTGCGCCTGCGATCGATAACAAGCCGGGGACCCTGATCAAGCCGGGCGATACGCTGTCGGGGCAGTTGAATGCCTTGCGCGGCCATGGCGGCAAGAAGGGCAAGGCGACCTATCAACTCACCAGCGAACCGCACCGCCTGCCGCCGCCGGGCGGACTCTGCAATCTCGAGACCGGGCCAGAGACGTTCCAGATCGTCACCAATAGCGATGCCGATGCCGCCAGGCTGAAAGCATTCGTCGGCAAGGAGGTCTCGCTCAAGGTCGGCGAGGTCGCCTGCGCGGAAGGCGCCGACCAGATGAGCGAAGCCATTGTCACCAGATGGAGCCTGGTGACGAAGCGTTGACGTCAGACCTTGATCGGGCCAAGCACTTTGAAATGGCCGCGCCGTTGCAGGTAAGCCAGCAATATCAGGCTCGGAACCGCGACCACAACGCACATCGCAAAAAACAGCGGCCATCCGGTGGCCTTCGCCACGTAGCCGGCGCTCGCGGACAGATAGGTGCGGCCGACCGCCGCGAGCGCGGTGAGCAGCGCATATTGGGTCGCGGTATGCAGCGGATTGCGGCACAGCGCCGAGAGGTAGGCGACAAAGATCACGGTGCCGATCGCGCTCGTGAAGTTCTCCGCCGTGATGGCGAACACCAGCGCCCAGTGATTGACGCCGACCAGCGCAAGCCACGAAAAAGAGAGATTGGCCATCGCCTGGAGCAGTCCGCCGGTCCACAGGCTCGCCGCCAACGAATAGCGCCGCGCCACGAAGCCGCCGGCAAAACCGCCGATCAGCGTAGCCGCCAGACCAACGCCCTTGACGATGGCGGCATAGTCGTTGCGGGAAAAGCCGAGATCGATCACGAACGGCGCGGTCATGGAGCCGGAAAAGGCGTCAGTGAATTTGAACAGCACCACAAAAGCCAGTGCGGCGAGCGAGTCCTTGCGCTGGATAAATTCCGATAGCGCGCCTGACGCGGCCCGGATGACGCGGGTGAAACCTGTCTCACTGCTGGTCGCCGCCTCCGCGCGAAGGGATGGCTCCGGTTCGCTTGCGGCGAGCGCAGTAATGGTGCCGATTAGCACCAGCACCGCCATCGTCACATAGCCCCAGGCCCATGCCGATGACCGGGCGATGCCGGCAACCTCATAGGCGCTGACGAGAAACAGCGCGCCGGCGGTCGAAACCAGCATGCCGATGCGGTAGGCGGCGACATAGGCGGCCATACCGGCGGCCTGCTCGCTTTCGGGCAGGCTTTCAACGCGAAAGGCATCGACCACGATGTCCTGGGTCGACGACATCGCAGCAACCAGCAGCGCCGCCAAGGCGACGAAGGCGGGCGAGCGCGCTGGATCAGCCAGCGCCAGCAGCAGGATCGAGGCCATCAAGAGGAATTGCGAACACACGAGCCAGCCACGGCGCCTGCCGAAGGCGCGCGTAAGAAACGGCAGGTGCAACGCATCGACCAGTGGCGCCCACAGGAACTTCAACGTGTAGGGCGTGCCGACCAGCGCAAATAGGCCGATGGTGCCGAGGTCGACGCCGGCTTCGCGCATCCAGATCAGAAGCGTCGATCCCGAAAGCGCAAGTGGCAGGCCGGATGAAAAACCGAGCAGCATCACGATCAGCACGCGAGGCTGCAAATAGACCGCAAGGCTATCGCGCCAGGAGGGAGCGGGGTCCTTGGACAATGAGGGCGTTCGTGAGGCGGTATCCGGAGCGTCCATGCCGCGGTGTTAGCAGATTCTGGCCAGAGATGTGCGGCTGACGGCAGGCCTACTCGCCCGCCTGCAGCTTGCGCGGGATCGGGAACAGTTCGGGCGTTGCCGCCTTGGCGAGGCGCGGCGGCTCGGAAGGCGCCTCCTTGCTGAAATCGAGTTCCTCGATACGGCCGGCGCGCTTTTCGATCTTGTCGGCGGAAATCAGGATTTGCCGGACGTCCTCGTTGACGTCGGCGAAATGCTTTTGCAGCTTGAGGACGCGCTCGCGCAGCCGCCCCAGATCGTCACCGAGGTTGAGCACTTCGGTGCGGATCTGATCGGCGGCGTCCCGCATCCGCGCGTCTTTCAGAATTTGCTGCATCACCTGGATCGCAAGCATCAACAGCGAGGGCGATACCAGCACGACGCGGGCGCGATAGGCTTTCTGGATCACATCGTCGAAGCGGTCGTGGATTTCGGCATAGACCGATTCCGACGGAACGAACATCAGCGCCGTATCCTGGGTCTCGCCGGTGATCAGATACTTTTCGGCGATGTCGCTGACGTGCTTCATCACGTCATTGCGCAGGCGTTGCGTTGCGATCTTCTTTTCCTCGTCCGTGCGTGCGTCATGCAGCGCCGTGATCGCCTCCAATGGGAATTTGGCATCGATGCAAAGCGGCCGCTGGTCGGGCAGGAATACCACGCAGTCCGGTCGCTTGCCGGTCGAAAGCGTGTGCTGGAATTCGTAGGCGCCTTTCGGCATGCCGTCCTGGACGATCGCTTCCATGCGCGCCTGGCCGAACGCGCCGCGCGATTGCTTGTTGGCGAGCACGTCGCGCAGCGTGGTGACCTGTGACGTCAGGTCGGTGAGGTTCTTGTGCGCGTTATCGATGATGCCGAGCCGTTCGTGCAGCACGCGCAACGAATCCATGGTGTGGCGCGTGGTCTGTTCCATCGATTGGCCGACCCGATGGGTCACCGAATCGAGCCGCTCGGTCACGGCGCGCGCCATTTCAGCCTGCCGCCCGGCCAAGGCCTGCCCCATCGCATCGACGCGGCCTGAGGCCTCGCTCTGCGCCCGCAACATTTCGCCGAGGCGCCCTTCCAGTTCGTCGGCGCGCTGGGCTTGCGTCTGCGCCAGTTCCAGCCCGCGGCGACTGGACCGGACGACCACGATGGCGATGAGGAAAAGCAGCAAGAGGGCAGCGGCGCCGAGCCCCATCAGCGCCTCGCCGGTGCGGATCGGCGCTAGGCCGATCGTGAAAAGAACCTCGTTCATGCCGCCGTTGTAGCCGATTCGGCCTTGAATACGAACGAAGAGGGAACATTTATGGTAAATGTTCTGTAAATTTTTATGGTTAACGCTTTCGCAACAATCATGGTTAAGAGCGGGTAAAGGCGCGGCTGCTCGCATTGACCCCATCAGATCAACCGCTTAAATCGCCCGCCATGGCACTCCGAGAAATCATCATCCTTCCCGACAAGCAGCTGCGGCTGGTTTCCAAACCGATCGAGAAGGTCACGCCCGAGATCCGCAAACTGGCCGACGACATGTTCGAGACCATGTACGACGCGCCGGGTATCGGACTTGCCGCGATCCAGGTCGCGCAGCCGTTGCGGCTGATCACCATGGATCTCGCCCGCAAGAACGAGGAGGGTGAGGTCAACCCGCAACCGCGGGCGTTCATCAATCCCGAGATCATCTTCTCGTCGGAGGAGATGTCCGTCTACGAGGAAGGCTGCCTCTCGATCCCCGAATATTACGAGGAGGTGGAGCGGCCGGCAAAAGTGCGGCTGCGCTTTACCGATCTTGACGGCAAGGTGCACGAGGAAGATGCAGAAGGGCTCTATTCCACCTGCATCCAGCACGAGATCGACCATCTCAATGGGGTGCTGTTCGTCGACTACTTGTCGAAACTCAAGCGCGACCGCGTTCTGAAGAAGTTTACCAAGGCCGCCAAGCGCGCCGAGGAGTAGGCGATGCCCCTGCGCCTGATCTTCATGGGCACGCCGATGTTTGCGGTGCCGACGCTGCGCGCGCTCCGCGATGCCGGCCATGAAATCGTGGCCGTCTATACGCGCACGGCAAAGCCCGGCGGACGCCGCGGCCTGGAATTGCAGCCAACGCCCATTGAACTGGCCGCGCGCGGACTTGGCCTCCCTGTCTTGACGCCGTCAACGTTGAAAACGCCGGAGGCCCTCGATGAATTCCGCGCATATCATGCGGATGCGGCGGTCGTTGTTGCCTATGGGATGATACTGCCAAAGCCCATTTTGGAATCCACCAGATTGGGTTGCTTCAACCTTCATGCTTCTCTGTTGCCACGGTGGCGCGGCGCGGCTCCGATCAATCGTGCCATCATGGCGGGCGACGCCGAGACCGGCGTGATGGTGATGAAGATGGATGCCGGCCTCGACACCGGCGACGTCGCGATGGCCGAACGGCTGGCGATTACGGATGCAATGACGGCTTCCGACCTGCATGACGCGCTGGCGCCGCTGGGCGGTGAACTGATGGCGCGTGCGATGAGCGCGCTTGAGCGCGGCGCGCTGCAGTTGACCCCGCAAGGCAACGAGGGCGTCACCTACGCCGCCAAGATCGACAAGGCGGAGGCGCATATCGAATGGAACAGGGACGCCCGCGAGGTGCTGCGCCACATTCACGGACTCTCACCGTTTCCCGGCGCCTGGTGCGAGATGCTGCTCGAGGGCACACCGCAACGGGTCAAGATTCTGCGCTGTGAGTCGTCTCCCGGCTCGGGCCAGCCCGGGAGTGTGCTTGACGATCGTCTGACGATTGCCTGCACCCAAGGCGCGGTGCGGATTCTCGAATTGCAGCGCGCCGGCAAGCAGCCGATGAAGGCGGAAGAATTCTTGCGCGGCACGCCCCTGAAGCCGCCGGCGCGGCTTAGCTAGACATGGCGACACACCCAAGCTGTCATGCGCGGGGTTGACCCGCGCATCCATCTTGGAAAAAAATTTTCTTCATGGTGATGGGTGGCCGGGTCGAGGCCGCCCATGACAACCGGGATAGACATGCCCCGCTACAAGTTGACGATCGAATATGACGGCGCGCCCTATAGCGGCTGGCAGATTCAGGAGAACGGGCCGTCCGTGCAGGGCGCGCTGGAGGCCGCCGTCAAGTCGATCTGCGGCGAACAGGTGCGCGTCCATGGAGCAGGCCGCACCGATGCCGGCGTGCATGCGCTGGGGCAAGTGGCACATTGCGACATTGCCAAACATTTCGTGCCAGGCCGCTTTCGCGACGGGCTCAACGCCCACCTGAGACCGCATCCCATCGGCGTGCTGTCGGCGGATATCGTGCCCGATGATTTTGAGGCGCGGTTTTCCGCCAGGAAGCGCCACTATCGCTACCGGATCAGGAACACCCGCGCCAACCTTGCGCTCGAGATCGGCCGCGCCTGGCGATTGCCGCGGCCGCTTGATGCTGACGCGATGCAGGCGGCCGCGCAGCGGCTGGTCGGCAAGCATGATTTCACGACCTTTCGCGACACCGAATGCCAGGCGAAATCGCCGGTGCGGACGCTGGATCAACTCGACGTCGTCAGGCGCGGCGATGAAGTCGATATCCTGACCTCGGCGCGCTCGTTCCTGCACAGCCAGGTGCGCTCCATGGTAGGTTCGCTGGTGTGGGTTGGCGAGGGACGCTGGAGCGCCGATGACCTTGCCGCTGCGCTCGATGCCCGCAACCGCACCGCCTGCGGCCCCGTTGCTCCGCCGGAAGGGCTTTATCTGGTGCGGGTGGATTACTAATTAGGCGAAATACCGGTCCAGAATCCCGCGGTAGATTTTCGTCAGCTTCTCCAGGTCGGACACCGGCGTTCGCTCGTCGACCTGATGCATGGTCTGGCCGACCAGGCCGAACTCGATCACCGGGCAATACTGCGAAATGAAGCGCGCATCCGACGTTCCGCCGGAGGTCGACAATTCCGGTTTGCGGCCGGTGACGCCCTCGATCGCCGCAACGGCAAGATCGGTGAATGCGCCGGGCTTGGTCACGAACACGTTTGCGTTCGACGGCTCCCAGACGATGCGCGCCTTGATGCGATTGCCGGTGGCCTTCGCAAGCCGCGTCTCGACCAGCTCGCGCAGCGATGCTTGTGTATGCAGATCGTTGTAGCGGATGTTGAACCTGGCCCGCGCCTGACCGGGGATCACGTTGCTGGCGGGATTGCCGACGTCGACCGACGTGAATTCGAGGTTCGACGGCTGAAACTGCGCGCTGCCGTGATCGAGCGGCTCGTCGCTCAAAGCCAAGATCAGGCGTGAGATATCCGGCACCGGGTTGGAGGCGCGATGCGGATAGGCGACATGCCCCTGGATGCCCTCGACATGCAACGTGCCGGATTGTGAACCGCGGCGGCCGATTTTGATGCAATCGCCGAGCGTCTCGACATTGGACGGTTCGCCCAGCACGCAATGATCGAATTTTTCGCCCCGCGCGGCAGCCCACTGCAACAGCTTGACCGTGCCATTGACGGCGACGTCTTCTTCATCGCCGGTAATCAGAAACGAGATCGAGCCTTTGGGTTTGCCGCCGTGGTCGGCGAGGTATTGCAACGCGGCCGCGACGCTGCAGGCGATGCCGCCCTTCATGTCGACAGTGCCGCGGCCATAGAGCAAGCCGTCTTTCACCTCGCCGGCGAAGGCGCCCACCGTCCAGGCCGCTTCGTCGCCCGGTGGTACCACGTCGGTATGGCCTGCAAAGCTGATGTGCGGCCCTTCGCGGCCGATCCGCGCATAGAGATTGTCGATATCGGCCGTGCCGGCTTCGCTGAAGGTGACACGGTGGGTCTCGAAACCGGCGGCTTCCAGAAGATTTTCCAGCACGCCGAGCGCGCCAGCATCGGCCGGCGTTATCGAGCGGCAGCGGACGAGATCGCGGGCGATCGAGAGGGCATCAGTCATGCCCCCGCTTAACATGCAAGCCCGGCGGCGAGCTAGTGGTCCGATTCTAACCTTTGTATCCCTTTTCAGCTGGGCACTTTTACAAACGTGAGAATCAAAGGGCCACTAGCAAATATCGGCTTCTGGTGGAGCTTTGGATTTGACATTCGCTCGTCGATCGAGCGGCCCAGCCGGTCGCGAATGTCAAATCCGTTCCACTAGTCCCGCAGCAATTCGTTAATGCTGGTCTTGGCGCGGGTGCGCTCATCGACCCGCTTGACGATAACGGCGCAGGCGGTTGCCGGGCCCGGCTGGCCGTTCTTGAGTGGTTTGGCCGGCAGGGTGCCCGGCACCACGACGGCATATTCCGGTACCTCGCCGACAAATGTCTCGCCGGTCTCGCGGTCGACGATCTTGGTCGAGGCGCCAAGGAAGACTCCCATCGCCAGCACGGCGCCCTTGCGCACGATCACGCCTTCGGCGACCTCCGAGCGCGCGCCGATGAAGCAATCGTCCTCGACGATCACGGGCTCGGCCTGCAACGGCTCCAGTACGCCGCCGATGCCAACGCCGCCGGAGATATGCACGCGCTTGCCGATCTGGGCGCAGGAGCCGACCGTCGACCAGGTGTCGATCATGGTCGCCTCATCGACATAGGCGCCAAGATTGACGAAGGAGGGCATCAGGACCACGTTGCGTGCGATGAACGCCGAACGGCGCACGATCGCGCCGGGCACGGCGCGGAAGCCGGCGTCGCGAAAACGGTTCTCTCCCCAGCCCTCGAATTTCGACGGCACCTTGTCCCACCAGGACGCCTTCCCGGGTCCGCCGGCAATGGCGGCCATGTCGTTCAGCCGGAACGACAGCAGCACGGCCTTCTTCAGCCATTGATGCACTTTCCACTTCCCGCTCGCCTCGCGCTCGGCAACGCGCACCTCGCCCCTGTCGAGCAGGTCGAGCGCGTGATCGACGGCTTCCCGCACCTCGCCCTTGGTCGAGGCGGAGATGCCTTCGCGGGCGTCGAACGCGGCGTTGATCGTGGTTTCAAGAGCGGCAGCGGTCATCGTGTTTCCTTCAAATCGTCGCGCTGGGAAGCGGCTTTTTCGGAATTTGGGGCAGGAGAGTCAAGGCAGCCGCAGCTTAGTCCTTGACCAATCCCTGCAAGAATCCGGTCAGATCGTCAGTGACGTGATCGACGTGGGGATCGTCGCGCCCTTCGAGCTCCCAGTCCTCGCGTACGACCTCCCTGCTGCCGTCGGGTACGACCAACACGGTGGTCATGCCGAGCTGGTGCGGGATGACGAGATTGCGCGCCAGGTCCTCGAACATCGCCGCCTTGGTCGGATCGACGTCGTGGTCCCGGAGAAATTTGTGATAGGTCCGGGCTGCGGGCTTTGGTTCCAGCTCTGCGGCAATAATGTCGAACACCGCTTCAAAATGTTCGCCGATGCCAAGCCGCTGCAAGACCGCCGCGGCATGCTCGGTCGAACCGTTGGTCAGGATCAGCCTGCGTCCGGGCAACCTGGCGATCGCAGCGCCTATCGCAGGATTCGGCTCAAGCGGCGAGTGATCGATCTGGTGGACGTAGGCAAGATAATCGTCGGCGTGCACGCCATGCTCCGTCATCATCCCGCGCATGCTGGTGCCATAGCGGCGGTAGTAGTCCTTCTGAATGAAGCGCGCCTCTTCCGGCGAAATCTTCAGATAGGCAGCGATGAATTCGCCGATCCGCTGGTCTACCTGCTGCCACAGGTTGACGTGATGCGGGTAGAGGGTGTTGTCGAGGTCGAACACCCAGGTTTCGATATGGGTAAAGGGGCGGGAGGCGCTCATGATGATGTCGTCCCCGCAAATGCGGGGACCCATACGCCGCGGCCGTCCTGATGTGGGCAGCGGCAGGTTAGGTTTGGCTGGGGCGATATCGCTGACAACAACTCGATCCTGTGGTTACGGGTCCCGGCTTCGCGAGAACGACGATAAAAGTCATCATGGCATCGCAAAGCGCAACGTCTTGCCGCCGCTTGAGAGATCGACGGCGGAAAATCCCGTGATCGCGAGACCGCGGTTGCCGCATTCGCCCTGCTCGCTGATTTCGAATTTGCTGTCGCGGGTACAGAGCTCGGTGTCGCCGCCCCAGTTGAGAGGCTTGTCCTTGAAGCGGATGGTGCGGTTTTCGGTGTCGACGGCTTCAGCGAAGCTGAAAACCCGCTTGGGTTGGCCGGTCACATCGGGATGCAGGCACTTGCCGGGCTCGATCCGATACCAACCGCGGCTCATCACGGTCTTGCCGTCGTCGATGCCGACGGCGGCCATCACCTTGTGCGGCGTGTCATTGCACCAGGTCAGGCCGGTGGAGGAGGGAGCCTGCACCGCCTCGATCATTGTCGTGAAAAAATTCGCTGACTGTACGATATCCGTCGACAGTCCGCGGCTCTTCAGGAATGCGGCGAGTGCGGCTTGTGTCTTCGGGCCGTCGACGCCATCGATCGGCGATGCGTCAAAACCTGCAATCATCAGCAGCCGCTGAATGGCGGCAAGCCGCGCCTGATCGTCATCGTACTCACTGTCCTCGGCAAGATAGGCCACCAGATTGCCGTCATCGGCACGGGTCGGGTTGATCTGGGTGAAGGGCGCCGGCGTCTGCCCCGACCGGCACTGGCGGGCGGCGGCGATGACGAAATTGTTGGGAGCGACACAAAGCGTGTCGCTGCCGTTCTGCGGCAGCGGCGAGGCGCCGTAAACCGGAAGTGCGCGGGCGTTGAGCAGGATGCGGTCGGCGGTCGGCGTTCCCTGCATGACCACGCGGCACATCGCGGGGTCGATGCGAAACCAGCCGCGGGTTGCGGTTGCGGATTTCTCGTCGATGCCAATCGCCGCCTCGACCACATAACTCATGCGATTGCACAGTTTCAGGTCGGCCGAAGCAGGCATGGTGCTGGCGAGCAGGGCGGCGGCCGCAGAAAGAAAAGCCAACTTTACAGTGAATGATGAAGGACGCCGATGCCTGCCCTCGTCATGCACCGGTTTGTCCCGGGCATCCACGTCGTTGGTAAAGCGCCAAGAGAAGACGTGGATAGCCGGAATAAATTTGGCCATAACGGCTTTTTGTGTCGCCGCCCTTGTCATCACTTGTGGATCAGCGTGCCCGTGCCCTGGTTGGTGAAAAGTTCGAGCAGCACTGCGTGCGGCTGCTTGCCGTCGATTATGACGACGCCCTGCACGCCCTGCTCCAGCGCATAGATGCAGGTCTCGACCTTTGGAATCATGCCGCCCGAGATCGTGCCGTCGGCGATCAGCTTGCGCGCATCCTGGATCGATAGGTCGGGAATCAGCTTTTTCGATTTGTCGAGGACGCCGGGCACGTCGGTGAGCAGCAACAGCCGCTTCGCTTTCAGCGCGCCGGCCACCGCGCCCGCAAAGGTATCGGCGTTGACGTTGAAGGTCTGGCCGGCACTCGACGTGGCAAGCGGCGCCAGCACTGGTATCAGCTCATAGCCGATGAGCTGGTTCAACAGCGTGAGATCGACCTTTTCCGGTTCGCCGACAAAGCCGAGATCGACGACCTTTTCGATGTGCGAATCCGGATCGACCATGGTGCGCGTCGCCTTCGACGCGGTCACCATGTTGCCATCCTTGCCGCAGAGGCCGACGGCCTTGCCGCCGGCCTCGTTGATGTAGCCGACAAGCTGCTTGTTGATCGAGCCCGCCAGCACCATCTCGACGATTTCAATGGTCGCGGCGTCGGTGATGCGCAGGCCCGCGGCGAATTCCGATTGTATTCCGAGTCGCTTGAGCATGGTCGCGATCTGCGGTCCGCCGCCATGCACGACGACGGGATTAATGGCGGTCTGTTCGAGCAACACGATGTCGCGGGCGAAGGCCTTGGCGACGTCCTCGGCGCCCATGGCATGGCCGCCATATTTGATGACGATGGTTTCGTCATCGTATTCCTGCATATGCGGCAAGGCTTCCGACAGGATGCGGGCCTGATCGAGCGGGGTGATGGAGGACGCGTCGGTCATGAAGCGGGTCTCGTCTGGATGGCGCTAGCGGTCCGATTCAAGCATTTGCATCCCGGTGAGGCAGGAACTTTTGCAAATGTTGGAATCAGGGGACCACGACTGAATATAGACTTCGAGTGGGGCTCTGGATTTGACATTCGCATCGCAAATCCGCGGCTAACCGGGAAGCGAACGTCAAATCCACTCCGCTCGCCCTTCTATCCGATTGAGGTGCACGGCGCAAAGCGGCTCTGCGTGGAATACTTTCGGGCTCCGGACGGAGCATGGCGCGCTGGCGTTGCGCCATGTCCGGGACACGAAATCTCCGTCACGTCCGGCGCGGCCACGCCGCGGCAATGGCCAGCGCCAGCCAGCTCACGATCAGCAGCGTGCCACCGGTCGGCGCGGCAAAGGGAAACAGGCTGTGTCCGGCAAAGTGGTGCAGCGTCAGGTCGCCGGCGAACAGCCCGGAAGCGATCACAAAGCCGAAGGCGGCGGCAAGTCCGCCTTTGGCATTTACGATGCCTCGCTCGGTCAGCGCAGTCGCCGCCAGCACGGCGGCTGCGTGAAACAGCAGCATCGAGGAAGCCGGCATCAGCCGCGCCGCGTCGCTCTGGTGGGCGGCAACCGCTGCCAGAATCACGCCGTCGGCGCCCATGATACCCGCGAGGATGACAAGGATGCGGAATGCGCGGAAATCTTTCATCCTTGTCTTTCTCCCAGCAGCCGCGCGATGGCTGCCCGCAGTTCGGCGATTCCCGCTGACGTTTGCGAGGACGTGGCAAGCACATTCGGGAATGCGGCTGGATGGGTTGAAAGGGCAGCCTTGATGTCGCCGATCCGGCTTTCCAGCTCGACGGGCTTGACCTGGTCGGCCTTGGTCAGAACCACCTGATAACTGACCGCCGATCGATCGAGCGTCTTGAACACGTCGAGATCGACCTCCTTGAGGCCGTGCCGGGCGTCGACCAGGACATAAACCCGCGCCAGATTGCTGCGGCCTTGAAGATATTTGTGAATAAGCGCCGTCCAGGCGGTGACCTTCGTCTTCGGTGCCGAGGCATAGCCGTAGCCGGGCATATCGACGAGCCGCAGACCGGTATGTTCGGGGCCATCGAAAAAGATCAGTTCCTGGGTGCGGCCCGGAGTGCTCGAGGTGCGCGCCAGCGCATTGCGGCCGGTGAGTGCGTTGATCAGGCTCGATTTGCCGACATTGGAGCGGCCGGCGAAGGCGATTTCCACGCCTGCCATCGGCGGCAGCGTCTCGATCGTGGGCGCTGCCCAGATGAATCTGAACTCGCCGGCGAATAATTTGCGGCCCTGCTCGATCAGGTCAGCATCGGGCTCGGCGCTCATGCGGCGTTTTCCATCCTGGTCATTGCCGGACGTGATCCGGCCATCCACCTCTTGCCTCCACGGCTCCCAAGACGCGGATGCCCCGGCATTGGCGAGCGGGAGCGACGCCGTCCGTCGAACGGCTATGCCCGGCCATGACGAACTGAACGGCCTTCCCGAGCTCGCGAGATCACGTCTTCGACGCGGCCTTCTTGGAGCCGAAAGTCGCCTTCAGATTGTCGAACAGCTCCACCTTGACGCCGTTGCGGCGCATGATGAGGCTTTGTTGCAAGACAGAGAGCGTGTTGTTCCAGGCCCAGTAGATCACGAGGCCCGCCGGGAAGCCCGCCAGCATGAACGTGAAGATCAGCGGCATCCAGCCGAAGATCATCTGCTGGGTCGGATCGGGCGGCGTCGGGTTCAGCTTGAACTGGAACCACATCGTGAAGCCCATGATGATCGGCCATATCCCGAGCGCGAGATAGTGCCCGAACACGGGTATCTGCGTCGGATCGTAATGCAGGAGGCCGAACAGGGTGAAGATGTTGGTCGGATCGGGTGCCGACAGATCCTTGATCCAGCCGTAGAACGGCGCGTGCCGCATTTCGATGGTGACGAACAGCACCTTGTAGAGCGAGAAGAAAACCGGGATCTGCAAGGCGACGGGAAGGCAACCGGCGATCGGGTTGATCTTCTCCTTCTTGTAGATCTCCATCATCTCCTGCTGCTGCTTCACCTTGTCGTCGGGATAGCGCTCCTTCAGCGCTGCCAGCTGCGGCTGCACCGACTTCATCTTGGCCATCGAGGCGTAGGACTTGTTGGCGAGCGGGAAGAAGGCGAGCTTGACCAGAACGGTCACCAGGAGGATCGAGATGCCGAAATTGCCGAACAGGTGGAAGAAGAAGTCCAGCGCCAGGAACATCGGCTTGGTGATGAAATAGAACATGCCCCAATCGATCAGCAGATCGAAATGGTTGAGCTGGAGTTCCCGGTTGTAGCCGCCGAAGCCGCCGATCGGAAAATTGAGTCCGACGACGCTGGCTTCCTTGGCCCCGGCGAACAGACGCGTGTTGACGCTGCCGGTGCCGCCGATGGCAATCGTCTGCGGGTCCTCAAGATAGTCGGTCTGGTAGGTTCGGACCCCATTGACCACGTTGGAGGAATAGCGCGCCTGCAGATGCGCGCGGGTGTCCGGCAATAGAGCGGACGCCCAATATTTGTCGGTGATACCGAGCCAGCCGTCGGTCGCCTTGAAGCTGACCGCCTTGGCCTCGTCGATCTTCTTGTAGGTGTATTCCTGCAGGCCATGTTCGCCGAGATAGCCGATCAGGCCTTCGTGCAGGATGTAATAACCGGAAACCTTCGGCGCACCGTGGCGCGAGATCAGCGCGAACGGATAGAGCGTGACCGGCGCGCTGCCGACGTTGCTCACGTCATCCTTGATGGTGAAGAGGTAGCGGTCGTCGATCGAGATCGTGCGGCGGAACGTGAGGCCGTCACCGTTGTCATATTTCAGCGTGACCGGATGGGCCGGCGTCAGGCTGCCGGTGCCTTCCTGCTGCCATACCGTGTTCTGGTCGGGCATCTTGGCCGAAGATCCGCTTCCCGCGACCCAGCCGAATTCGGCATAGTAAGGCTCTGCCGAGCCTGAAGGCGAATACAGCACGATCGGTGGCGACTTCGGGTCGACCGTCTCATGGAATTGCACCAGCGAAAGGTCGTCGATGCGCGCGCCCTTCAACGAGATGCTGCCGGAGAGACGCGGGCTGTCGATCTGAACGCGGGGCGTGGCGGCAATCGCCGCTTCGCGGCTGACGGGCGCCGCCGAAGTGGGTTGAGCCGAAGCTGGCGCATTGGCCGAGGGCGCACTCGCCGACGGCGCGGGCGTGCCGGCCTGCGGAGCGGTTGAAGTGCCGGCCTCCGGCTTCGTCATCTGGCTTTGCTGCGCTTGCTGAGCGGCGCGCTGCTTTTCCATCTGCGGAATGTTGAAGAAGTATTGCCAGCCAAGCAGCACGAGCCCGGAGAGAATGACGGCGAGGATGGTGTTGCGATTGTCGGTCATCGGTCAGGTCTCGTCATTCTTGTCAGTTGCCGCGCACGGCTTTGCGACGTGGCGGGTCAAGGCGATGCAGCGCCTGGCGCAGCTCCCCGAACATGTCAGCGAAATCGGAAGTCAGGGCGGCCGGTCGGCCGATTAGCACATAGTCACTGTGCTGTTGCAGCGAAACGGCAGGCAGCCGTCTCACCAATTCGCGAAGCCGGCGCCGGATCCGATTCCGCTCGGTCGCGGTTCCGTTCTTTTTGGTGACCGTGAATCCAAAGCGGATCGGGCCGTCGTCATCGCGGCGGCGGCACTGCACGACGAAGGCGGCAGTGCCCGCCCGTGCGCCATTGGCAACGGCGAGGAAGTCCGCCCGCTGCCTTAGCCGCTCCATGATTAGGATCTCTGTTGAGACGAGCCCGGCTTGGGCGCTCAGGCGCTCAGGCGCTTGCGGCCGCGGGCACGGCGCGCGGCGAGGACCTTGCGGCCTCCGGCCGTGGCCAGGCGTGCGCGGAAGCCATGGCGGCGCTTGCGCACCAGTTTGCTGGGTTGATAAGTCCGCTTCACCGGTTGTTCTCCGCTGACAACTTGCCTGCTAGGCCGACAATTTGCCTGATTAATGAGGTATGTCCGCCGATGCGGGCAGGCCCGGGAAAGCGGGCCGTTTCCGGCCCAAACGAGCCGCCCGGCTGAGGCCGGATCATCGCGCACAATTGGCGCGGCTTATAAGGGAGGCACCCCTTTTCGTCAATGTGGCGGAGCAGCCGAAGCGGGGTTCTTTGAAGCGATCCGTCTGCGGCGAATAATTCAACGGCTGCGGGGTGTTACATCCAAAGAAACTGCGGCCCGCGCTGGACCGCCAAGGGGGCGCAGGATGGGACCGCACCTGATGATGGTGTCCACACTTCAAGCCATGGCGGGGCCGATGCGGTGGGGGCCGCGACAGTTCCCCGGGGAGCGACCGTTATTAAACCTTGATTTGACGGACCCACGTGCAGGGTCCAAATAGAAAAAGTCGAGATACCGAAGGTAGTTATGGCGCCAGCGAACGACGATCATTCAGATCCGGTCAAGGCCCCGGAGCAGGCCAGGCAGCCACGCAGGCTCGGCCTCTCGGGCAAGCTGCTGCTGCTGACCATTCCGCTGGTGATGATCGCGGAAGTTTTGATCTATGTGCCTTCAATGGCCAACTTCTGGACCAACCGCCTTAACGCCCGCCTGGCGTCGGCCAATACGGCCGCGCTGGTTCTCGATGCCGCGCCCTCGGGAATGGTCCCGGATACGCTGGCGCGGCAAATCCTCGACAGCATCGGCGCGCGGGCAGTCGCCATCAAGCTCGGACAGCAACGACGGCTACTCGCCAGTACCGGCCTGACGCGGGCAATCGACCATGACGTCGACATGCGGACGTTGACGCCCTGGACCTCGATCGTCACCTCGTTTGAAATGATGTTCGAGACCGGCAACCAGGCGATCCGCATCATCGGACCGCCGCCCGGCGGCGGACAGTTCCTCGAAGTGGTGGTCGACGAACAGCCGCTGCGCAAGTCGATGTACCGGTTTTCCCGCAATCTGCTGCTGGTCTCGCTCGCGATTGCGATACTGACCGCGGCGCTGGTCTATCTGGCTCTGCATTTCCTGTTCGTGCGGCCGATGCGGCGCCTGACCGAGAGCCTCGTCGGCTTCCACGAGAATCCGGAAAGCGCGGCCCGGATCATCGTGCCATCGAATCGCAGCGACGAGATCGGCGTGGCGGAGCGCGAACTGTCGGACATGCAGCGCGACCTCGTCTCGATGCTGCATCAGAAGAGCCGCCTTGCCGCGCTCGGCCTTGCGGTGTCGAAGATCAATCACGATTTGCGCAACCTGCTGGCGTCCTCGCAATTGCTCTCGGACCAGCTGGCGAGCGTGCCCGATCCTCGCGTCCAGCGCTTTGCGCCGAAGCTGATGCGCTCGCTCGAGCGCGCGATCGCGTTCTGCCAGTCGACCCTGTCCTATGGACGCGCGCAGGAGGCTGCGCCTGACCGGCGCATGATTCTGATCGAGCCGGTGGTGGCCGAGGTGCGGGAATCCGCAGGGCTGGCGGCGGAGACTTCGATCACCTGGATCAGTGCGATCGAACGCGGCCTGATGGCCGATGCCGATCCAGACCAGCTGTTCCGCGTGCTGCTCAACCTGGTGCGAAATGCCGAGCAGGCGCTCGAGGGGCAGCCGGCGACGCAGATCCGCATCACCGGCCGGCGGGAAGGCGCGGTGGCCATCATCGAGGTTTCGGACACCGGTCCCGGCATCCCGCCCGCGACCCGCGAAAACCTGTTCAAGGCGTTCCAGACCTCGGGCCGGCCCGGCGGCAGCGGACTCGGGCTGGCGATCGCCGCCGAACTCGTGGGCGCCCATGGCGGGGAAATTCACCTCGTCGAGGGAACCATCGGCGCGACGTTCCGGATTACCATCCCCGACCGTCCGGTCGAGCTTCTGAGCGTCCGCAACGAGCGCGCCCGGGCGTAAAGGTTCGTTGACCACGTGTTTCGGTTCGGCCAAGACCTTGCCAATCCGGTTCGGAGCAGGTAGCAAGTGCGCTCCTTCGCGACCTGCAAACCGGTTTTGCAGCGGCCATTGGCGGACCTCGCGGGGTCCGATGATTTTGCGAAAACGCGCCCGTAGCTCAGCTGGATAGAGCATCAGACTACGAATCTGAGGGTCGGACGTTCGAATCGTTCCGGGCGCGCCACCGTCTCAAGAAGCCCTTGTTTTCTGGGAATAATCCGACAATTCAATAGCTTCGTCCTGCCGCACTGGTATCAAGCGGTGGGATCAATGGTACGCGTTGGAATGGGACTGATCAAAAACGAACACGGCGTCTATCACGTGCGCCGC
>NZ_DAIDJE010000040.1 GCF_027451485.1 Bradyrhizobium sp. | reverse complement strand
TGTCGAGCGACTTGGCCCGCTCCACCGCCAGCTTGATCGCATAGGTCGACGCATAGCCGAACCAGGACCGCGCCGAGGGATACTCACCCTTGTATTTGGCGCGATAGGCTTTGACGAAATCATCGAGATGCGGGGTGTTCGGCTGTTTCCAGTACCATTCCGCGGTCCACCAGCCATAGCGCGCATTCTCCGGCAGGGACTGCAATTGTTCAAGCTCGATCAACGCGCCCGCGACGGCGATTTCCTTGTCGATGCCGAACTGCGCGATCTGCTTCATGCAGTTCACCTGGTCATCGCCGGCGAGCAGCAGGCAGAGCACCTTAGGTTTCTTCGCCTTCACCTCAATCAGGTAGGACGAAAAATCCGTAGTGCCGACCGGCGCCAGCGCCGATCCCGCCATGGTGCCGCCGTGGTGTTTCAGCTGCTTTTCATAATCGGCCTGTTCGGCGTGGCCGAAGGCGTAGTCGGTGGTGATGAAATACCAGCTCTTGCCGAATTTATCGAACAGGGTTTCGAAATCGCCGGCGGTCAGCATCCAGGTGGTCGAGCAGGTGCGGAACGTGTTCCATTGGCAATTGGTACCGGTCAACGCATCGACGTGACCGCCAGTGCACAGGAACAGCATGTTGTGCTGATTGGCGAACTGGCTGACGGCGAGCGAGGCGGCGGAATTGACCGTGCCCATCAGAAAATTGATCTTTTCGCGCGCTACCAAGCGCTTTGCCTTGTCGATGGCGGTACCGGGACTACCGGCGCTGTCCTCGACGATCAGCTGCAAGGGCCGGCTCATGATGCCGCCCTTCTTGTTGATTTCCTCGGCGGCAAATCTTGCGCCCACCACCTCGCTTTGCGCGATTGCGGCGTAAACGCCGGTGATCGGATCGACCATTCCGATCCTCACCGGCGTTTCGCCTCGGGCTTTGATGATGAACGGTGACGTAAATTGCACCGCGGCAAGCGCGGCGCCTGTCCGCAGAATAGTCCGCCGATCGACCGGCCAGGGTCGTCGCGCTGTAGCCATGTCTCCCTCCCGACAACGTTGTGATTGCCTTGAAGTCCGGCATTCTTCGATGCCTTTGAAACAGGAGCGTAACTTTCCGTCGCGTACTTGCCAACGACCAACCCGGCAAAATTCCTGCGACCTTCGGCGTAGGGCCCGCCCCGGGCCAGCGGCCAAAGCGGACTAACGGTCAAATCGTTGTTTGGATGACCATTTTTAAGGCACGGTGGATGGTCGACCATCCGTGAAAACGCTCCGCACCGGAAGTATTCCTGGGATCGGGGCATCGATTGCATGCGAGCCGGCGCTGCGGCGAAATGGCGCTGAGACGGCAGGGATGAGGGAGACAATCCGTCTTTTGTCAGTGGTCGCCTGATGCTTTCGCGGCCCGATTATTGAGAACGATCAGGCCATCGACGGCCAGGCCGGAGCGGCTGTTGACCAGAAACGGGTTGACGTCGATCGAGGCGATCCGGCTGCCGGCGTCCATCATCAGGTTGGACAGACCGACCAGCGCCTTGATGACGGAAGCCTCATGCAGCGCCGGTTTGCCGCGATAGCCGCGGAGCCTGACGCCGGCCTTGGTGCGGCCGATCAGCTTTTTCGCCTCCGCCGCATCGAGCGGCGCGCCGGCCAGAGCTACGTCTTTCATCAGTTCGATCTCGACGCCGCCGGTACCGAACAGAACGACCGGACCCATCTCTGCATCGAGGGCGGTGCCGACGACCAGTTCGAGATCGGCCTTGACCTGCTGCGCGATCAGGATGCCATCGATCTTTGGCTTGTCCTTCAGTTTTTTCACCCGGGACGTGATCTGCTCGAAAGCCTTTTTCACCTCGGCTGCGTTTTTGATGTTGAGCATCACGCCGCCGACGTCGGATTTGTGCAGGATTTCCGCACTGACAACCTTGGCGACGACTGGAAACCCGATCTGCCTCGCAATCTTGACCGCTTCGGAGGACGTCTGCGCGATTGCTTCCTTGGAGATCGGAATGCCGTAAGCCTTGAGCAACCTCTTCGACGCGACCTCGTCGAGTGCTGCGCCCTTGGCGTTCTTGAGCATGCGTTCGAGCATCGCCCGCGCCGAGGCGGTCGAACTCGACGCGATTTCCGGTACGTCCTTTGGCAGCGCCGCATATTCAATCAGCGACTTTATCGCGCCGACCGCGCGGTCGAGGCCCTGCATCACGGCGATATGCGGCAAGGATTGGCGCAGGCCCTTGGTGAATTCGGTGAAGCCGATCGACATGGTCGAGATGTAGATCACGGGCTTGTTCGCGGTCGCCGCCATCTCGTTGACGCGATGAAGGTTGCGCTCGCGGAGTTCATGCGGCGCCTTCGGCAGTTCGGAATCGATGATGACGATATCTGTATCGGGGTCGTCGATCATAATCTTGATCGACTGCATGTAAACGGAGGGATCGACGACCGCGGCAAAACCGGCATCGAGCGGGTTGCCGACGATCGAACCGGGCCCCAGCATTTTCGCGAGCTTTTCGCTGACCGCGGGGCTCAGGCTCGCGAAGTTGAGGCCGGCGGCGGAGAAGGCATCGATCAGAAGCCCGCGTTTGCCGCCGGACAGCGTGACCGCGGCGAGCCGCGAGCCTTTCGGTGAGGCGGCATGGACAAAGCATTCGGTGGTTTCGACGAGCTCATCGAGGCCGCGGGCCCGGATCACGCCTTCGCGCGCCGAGATCGCATCAAAACTTTCGATCGAGCCGGCGAGGGCGCCGGTATGGGCCATCGCAGCGGCGCGGCCGCCTTCGGAAGCGCCGAGCTTGATCGCAATCACCGGCTTGCCCGCCGCGCGCGCTGCCTTGCAGGCCTCACGGAACGCGCTGGTGTTGCGCACGCCTTCGAGGTAGACCACGATGACTCGGATCGAAGGGTCGATCGCGAAATAGTTCATCAGATCGGTGGTTTCCAGGCCGGCCTCGTTTCCGGTCGTGACCATGTAGCCGACCCCGACGCCGCGATCCTCCAGCGCCTGACGTATCGCCATCACGATCGCGCCGGACTGCCCGGCGATGGCAACCGGACCTGCTTTCATCGTGACGATGCGGTCGTCGATATTGGTGAAAAGATTTTCGCCCGCGCTCAAGTTGCCGAGGCAGTTCGGACCGGTGACGGCAAGCCCGGTTTCACGGATCGCCTGCTGTAGTTCGACTGCCAGCCTCTGGCTTTCCGCGTCCTGCAATTCGCTGAAGCCGGAAGTCACGATCGTTGCCGAACGGGCGCCGGCCGCGGCAGCGTCGCGCACCACCTGCACCGCAAAGCGTGCCGGCACCATCACCAGCACATGATCCGGCTTCTCCGGCAGGCTGGCGAAATCCGGATAGCAGGGCACGCCCCAGATGGCCTCGCGCTTGCTGTTGAGCGGATAAAGGCCGCCTTCGAAGCCGTATTTGATCAGGTTGTTCCAGATACGTTCGGCGTAGTTGCCCGGCTTGTCCGTCGCGCCGACCACGACGATGTTCCGTGGGTGCAGCATCGCGTGGATCTGTCGGACGACGCGGCTGGCATGCGGTGGCGGCGACCATTTGCCGGCCGCATTTCCTGAACGGGCTTCCATGTTCGCTGAACGTTGCCTCTGATGATTTCCGGTTGACGGAAAGTCGGCCGGAAGCATGATTTCTTTTGATTGATCGTCGGCAAGTTATTGATAGTCGAGGAGGCTGGCAATTGCGTTGCGCGAATGCCGGTCTGCTACCAGGCTGGTCGTGGCCGCGATGGCGAGACGATCCCGGCGAGGAGGACCGCCAGAATGCCGGTGAGAAAGATGCCGTCGAACGTTCCCGCGCCGCCGATCGAGGCGACCGGAGCACCAAGCCCGGTGATCTTGTCGAGATTGGAGAGGTCCGCGCCGATCAATGTTCCCATCGATCCGCCTATATAGGCCAGCGGAGCGGCGTATTCGCGGGAGAGAATGAAAGCCAGGATCGCGGTGGCAACGACGGGCCCGAAAACCGGCACCGCAATGCCAAGGCCATGCACCGGCGTCGCCATCGCATGGATGATGACGGCAATGGCGATGACCGCAATCGTCGCCTTGACCCAAAGCTGATAGCGGAGCACGAGGTAGGTCGACATCAGCGTCGGGATCACGGCGCCGCCGACATTGACGGCGAGCACGGTGCCGGGCCATTGCTGCACCAGCGGCACGACATATTGCATGCCGAAGAAATCGATGACCTGCCCCGATCTCACCGTCTCTCCCGGCAGCACCGTGATCGGGATATTGAAGTAACTGCCGATCAGTGACCCGAACAACAGCAGCAGCGCAGCGCCCGGGCCGACGCCGAGCCTCATATAGGCGTAGCGCAGCACCCGAAGCTGAATCAGGATGATCAGCCCGATGAACAGAACCACCAGGATGGAAAACAAGGCCGGCGTGAGCGGCAGATAGTGAACCTGAGAGCCCATGGCGAATTCAGCCGTTCAATACCAGTTAACCCCGCCTTTTAAGTTGGGAACCTGACGGGCTCATCGCAAGGCTCGGTTTCCTCCATTGCGATCGCGGCAGGGCAGATGCGGATGTCAATGACAAGCTTGCAGTCAGCGCTTGAGCGCCGGATTGTCGCTGGCCTTTGCCGCCTTTTCGCTCCCCGCGCGGACCTTCGCCATCACTGAATCGCAGTATTGGTGGCGCTCGCGATCGAAAGCCTGCTGGCGGGCGCGGAACGCGGCGACCCTTCGATGGATTTCCTCGCGCAGGTCGCCATGGCTGATCGGCGTCAAGCGTGCGGGGAGAACGTCCGACGGTCGCTGCTCGATCGTCGGGGGATAAACCGGCGACACTGACGGCAGCGGCGTTTCATGCAACCGTCCGGCATTTGCCGTTTTCCCCGCCACAGACTGCACAAACGCCATGGTCTGCGCGATCAGAAGATCGCGCTCTTGCTTCCACGTCATGCCCCACCTCAGCCAGAAAACATCTCAGCAAAAAGCCGATGACCGATCAAGCGACGCAATGTTGCAATCCACATGGAAAAGATGCTCGCCGCCGACACCTTGTGCCGGCAGTCTTCCGGTCTTGTCGCCGGGTCACGTCAGACGATACGCGAGGTCTTGTCGCCCCAGTAGCGGTCGCGCAACAGCCGCTTGTAGAGCTTGCCGGTGGGCAGCCGCGGCAATTGTTCTTCGAAATCGATCGAACGCGGCACCTTCTGACGCGACAGCGACCGGCTGCAGAACTCGATCAACTCGTTCGCGAACTCGGCGCACGGCGTCACCCCGGGCATCGGCTGCACCACCGCTTTGACTTCCTCGCCGAGATCCGCGTTGGGCACGCCGAACACGGCGGCATCGGCAATCTTCGGATGGGTGATCAAGAGGTTTTCGCATTCCTGCGGATAGATGTTCACGCCTCCGGAGATGATCATGAAGGTCGCACGATCGGTCAGGTAGAGATAACCGTCGTCGTCGACATAGCCGACGTCGCCGACGGTGCTCATCGTGCCGTCTGCCGAACGCGCCTCGCGTGTTTTATCGGGATCGTTGAAATACTCGAACGCGCTTGCGGTCTTGAACCACACTGTGCCCGGCGTCCCCACCGGGCAAGGCTTCATATCACCGTCGAGAATGTGAAGGTCACCCAGGAGCACGCGTCCAACCGTGCCGCGATGCGCCTGCCACTCCGCGCTGTTGCAGGCGGTAAAGCCAAGTCCTTCGGTGGCGCCGTAATATTCGTGAATGATCGGCCCCCACCACCTGATCATTTCCTCCTTCACGGCGGCCGGACAGGGAGCCGCGGCATGGACCGCGATTTCGAGCGACGAGAGGTCGTAACGCGCGCGGACGTCCTCGGGCAGCTTGAGCATGCGCGAGAACATGGTCGGAACCAGCTGGCTGTGGGTGACGCCCCATTGCTCGACCAGTTCGAGATAGCGCTGCGGGTCGAAGCTCTCCATGATGATGACGGTGCCGCCCATCCGGATCGTAAGGTTGACGGCGGCCTGCGGCGCCGAGTGATAGAGCGGCGCCGGCGACAGGTAGATCATGCCTTCGCGGTATTGCCACAGCTTCTGCAGAAAATCGAACAGCGGCAATTGCTGCGAGGGCGGCTGCTCGGGCAGCGGACGCAGGATGCCTTTCGGCCGCCCCGTCGTGCCTGAGGAGTAAAGCATTGCCGTGCCGATCGATTGATCCGCGATCGGCGTCTTGGGCAGTCCGGCGGTCGCTTCCGCTAGTCCAACGATGCGGTCGCTTTCGCCTGCGCCGTCGGCTACTATGCAGAGCTCGACCTTCGGGCAGGCCTTGAGCGCCTCCCGCGCGACGTCGAGCTTGGCGATCGAGGTGATCAGAATTCGGGACTGGCTGTTGTCGAGGATGTAGGAGAGCTCCGGCGGTGTCAGGTAGGAGTTGACGCAGGTGAAATAGAGACCGGCCTTCTCGCCCGCGCCGCACGCCTCAAGGTAGCGGCTGTTGTTCTCCATGAAGATCGCATAGTGATCCAGCCGCTTCATGCCGCGGTTGCGGAACAGATGGGAAAGGCGGTTGCTCCGCGCTTCGAGTTCGGCATAACTCACGGACTCGCCGGAGTTCGCCATGATGAAAGCGGGCTGAAGCGGGCGAAGATGAGCGTGCTTGCCGGTGTACATCCTTCGAGCTCTCCCCTCTGGCACGCGATGGCGCTAGCGACATGCCTGGCGTGCGCGCGTTTGTCCTCCCGGACAGTGTGTTTGCTTTTTGAGGGGATGTTAGCGGAGGCTTGAGGCGGCGTCACCACAGCGATGGGAACAAACATGGCCTGGGGAAAGGGAGAGCCTGCGACCGGCCACCGCCTTGCCCGCGGCGCTTGCCACAGGGTGCGGCCGTTTGCGACCCTACTTTTGGGGCATCCAAAGTGGGTGGGCACGGCAAAGGTTATAAAATATGCTGCCGGCGGAACGAATTTTGCCAAAACAACAATAATCGGGGGTAATCCTATGAGACCTAAACTATGGCCATTGGCCGTTGCGGCATGCGGCCTTTTGATCGCGGCGCCGGCGTCTGCGCAGGGCGTCAAGATCGGTATTCTGAACGACCAGTCCGGCGTCTATGCCGACTACGGCGGTAAATATTCGGTCGAGGCCGCCAAGATGGCGATCGAGGATTTCGGCGGCGAGGTGCTTGGCCAGAAAATCGAGCTGGTCACCGGTGACCACCAGAACAAGCCGGACCTCGCCACCAGCATCGCGCGCCGCTGGTATGATGTCGAGGGCGTCGACATGATCACCGAGCTCACGACCTCCTCGGTCGCGCTTGCGGTGCAGGAGCTTTCCAAGGAAAAGAAGAAGATCGACATCGTGGTCGGTGCCGCGAGCTCGCGCCTCACCGGCGATGCCTGCACGCCCTATGGCTTCCACTGGGCCTTCGACACCCACGCCCTTGCGGTCGGCACCGGCGGCGCGCTGGTGAAAGCCGGCGGCGACACATGGTTCTTTTTGACGGCCGACTACGCGTTCGGCTACGCGCTGGAGAAGGACACGGGCGATATCGTCAAGGAAAACGGCGGAAAGGTGCTGGGCTCGGTGCGCGTGCCCCTGAATTCGTCGGACTTCTCCTCGTTCCTGCTTCAGGCGCAGAGCTCGAAGGCCAAGGTCATCGGGCTCGCCAACGCCGGTCTCGATACCACCAACTCGATCAAGCAGGCGGCCGAGTTCGGCATCGTCAAGGGCGGCCAGAAGCTTGCGGCCCTGCTGATGACACTGGCCGAGGTTCACGGCCTTGGGCTCGAAGCGGCGCAGGGGCTGGTGCTGACCGAAGGCTTCTACTGGGACCAGAACGACAGAACGCGAGCCTTCTCGGAGCGTTTCTTCAAGCGAACCGGCCGGATGCCCAGCATGATCCATGCCGGCACCTATTCGGCGACGCTGCAATATCTGAAGGCGGTGAAGGCGGCCGGGACCAAGGATTCGGACGCGGTCGTCAAGAAGCTCAAGGAACTTCCGGTCAACGATGCGTTCACCGATAACGGCAAGGTGCTGGCAAACGGCCGCATGGTCCACGACCTTTATCTGTTCGAGGTCAAGAAGCCGTCGGAATCGAAGAAGCCGTGGGATTATTACAAGCAGCTCGCTGTTGTGCCGGGTGACAAGGCGTTTTTCACCGCCAAGGAAAGCGGCTGCCCGCTGACGAAGTGATTTGAAGCTGCGGTAGCCATGAGGTAACGCGGCGCCAAATGGCGCCGCGTTTTTTATGCCGTTTGCAAAGTTGCTGAAGACTTCATTGGAGGTAAAGCGAGGCCGGTTGGTGTTGCTCACGGGACACGAGGTGCAAACGAAATTGCGGCGCGAACCTGTGTTTTTGTTGCAGATGCGAGCGTGCCGGAGCTACGTTCCGGCCACGCCACTTCTGCGAAGGGGAACCCCATGATGTCATCCGGCGGTCACATGAAGTTTTTCAACCTGGCCCGCGTGCCCGGCCGATGGTGGAAGCCGGCGGCCATGGCATTGCTGCTGCTCTCGCTTCCAGTCGCGTCGACAGCAGGTCGGACGACGCCGGTACAACCAGCCAACGGCGCAAAAGTCTACATGCTGCGCGGCGTGCTCAACATTTTCTCCCTCGGTCTCGATGACATTGCAGCGAAGCTGGAAGCCCAGGGCATCCCGGTCGACGTGACGAATTATCTTGGCTGGTCGGGCGTCGCCGACGAAGCCGCTGCCGACTATCGCAGCGGGAGGGTCAAGACGGTCATTCTGGTCGGACATTCATCCGGCGCCACCGTGCTGCCCGACATGGTAGAGCGTCTCAATCAGCTTGGCGTTCCGGTCAGGCTCGTGATTGGTCTCGATTCGGTGTTTCGCACCAGTCTTTCCGGCCGCGTCGGTCGCTACATCAACTATTATATCGGCAACGGCAATGGAGAGCCGGTGGCGCGAGCAAGGGGAATGCACGGCGAGCTTGACAACGTAAATGTGCAGAATGTTCCGGGCGTCGGGCACATCACCATCGAGAAGAACGAGATCATGCAGCGGCGAGTGATCGGCGACATCGATTCCGTGGTGTTCGGCAGCCGGCCGAGAGAAGTGTCCGCCGCACACGCCGTTGTGCGATAGCCGTCGAGACGGCTGGCGCGAGCCGCGCAGGCGGAGTGCCGGCCCAGCCACTGCGGCTGGCGGGAAACCGCCACAATTCCACCAATTCGACCTCTCAAAAGGGCGGTGAGCACGCATCGATTTGCGCCTTCCCGCCCAATGGTTATGCCGATCCCGGCGATCAGTACAGGGCTTCCAGCGTCAGGACAGCTTGTGAATCGCATGATCAATCCGACGAGGGGTATGGCGGTCCTTGTCGGGATGCTGTGCCTGATCTCGCTGTCAGCTGGCGTTGATTCCGCAGTAGCGGGTCCCGTCACAGCTGCCGCGACCGAAGCGGCGCCTTCTGCCATGGCTCCGAGCGCCGCGCCGCGCCCGCGCGTGTATCTCTTCCGCGGAGCCATGGGGCCGATCTTTTCGACGGGAATCGACCGCCTCAGCGAGAAGCTTGAGCAAGCCGGCATTCCGTCGAATGTTTACGAATTCACCATCTGCCGCCTGATCGCCGCGCAAGCGATTCACGACTATCGCGAGAGCCCGGCCCCGATCGTCCTGATCGGGCATTCCATGGGTGGACTTTGCGCGGTGAAGTTTGCCGAGGTTCTGGAAAGTGAAGGGATCAGGGCTGATCTGGTCGTTGCTATCGATCCCGCACATGTCACGCCCGACGTCCCCCTCAACGTCAATCGCTTCATCAACATCTTCATTTCCACCAGCGTTCTGGGTGGCGGTGATGTCAAGCCGAAGCCCGGCTATCTCGGCCAATATGCGAGCTTCGACCTTTCGCAGCATGATGAAGTCACGCACATCAACATCGAGAAGCAGGACGCGATCCACGAGCAGCTCGTGACCAAGGTCCTTCAGCTGGCAAGCACGAAGCCCGCGGGCGAGGGCGTGCCTGTTCGCTATGTCGTACCGCCTAAAGCGCCCATCGATTTATGGGACAGCGGCATGCCAGTGTTCGCGCGCCCGGGCGACAGCCTGGAGTCCATTGCCGACGCCTATCACGTTCCGCTCTGGTCGGTCATGCAGGTCAACAAGGGCGCCGACCGAACGCCGCTGGTTCCGGGCGAGCGTGTCGTCGTTCCCCGCCATCTCGAGCCGGTGGTCGAGGCGTCGGTACGCGCTCCGCCGAGGCATTGACGCTGTCGACGTCAGAGGCTGCTTCTCGGCAATGCCAAAAGGGGAAGAGGACGCTTCAGCGTTGCGGCAGGAAAGGCACCAGCATAGGAACGCGGCGGCAGTAGGGGCCATAGGCATCCGCACCGAGTTCCTTCGTCAGGAAGCCTTCCTCCATGCGCGCTTTTTGCCAGAGTCCGATGGCGATGAGGACCGTGCCGAGCAGCGCGGTTGCCGTGCCAACGGCAATGCCGGTTGCGATCATGGCGCCGATCAGTCCCGTATAGATCGGATGGCGGACCAATCCGTAAGGTCCCGTGTCGATGACGCGGTGGCCTTCTTTACGCGTGATGGCATTTGACCAGAAGCGGCCGAGATGGATGCGCGCCCACCATGTGAACAGGCAGCCGGCCGCGGTCAGGGCGGCCAGGATATAGGTACCCGCGGTCCCGACATGCCAGAGCGGTTGCTCCCCGAGCACCGTCGCGGTCCATGGCGTCAGCAGGATCGCGCCGATCAGGATCGGAAACCGGTAGGCCCGCGAGTCCCAGGTTCTGACATGCTTCTCCGTGCGCCCTGAAAAAAATGCGCCAATCAGCCAGCTCAACAGCCAAGCCGCCCAGATTATTGCCAGCAAGGCGCTGGGCCAGGTTGCGGTCCAACCGCTCCACACGAAAGCGACGATCGAGTTCATCATGGCGCTCCTTATATTCCCGATTGGCGCGCGCTGGCAATTGCCGAAAAAAATCGAACTGAAGGAGCGGCTTGGGGTTCAGGCGAGTTTGGGCTCGCGGAGCAGGTAAGTAATGGTGTCGCGCAGCGCCGGTTCGATCGGCCGCGGCGCATAGCCCAGCTCGTTTTGCGCTTTTGCGACCGATAGCTCGGTGGCCCGCAGCGCAATCCGGACGCCCTCGGCCGTGCCGGACGGCGGAGTGTGGGTGATGTGATCTGCGATGAATTCGAGCGTCCCTGCGGCTGCTTCCGCGATCCGGCCGGGGACTGGAATAGCGAGCGTGCGCCGCCCGCTGATCGCCGACATCAGCTTCAGTATCTTCTTCAGCGACATGCTTTCGCCGCCGAGAATATAGCGGTGGCCGGTTTTCCCCCGCTCCATGGCCAGGATCAGTCCGGCGGCGACATCGCGCACATCCACCAAGTTGACGATGAAATCGAGATACATCTGAACGCGTCCATGCAGGAACTGGCGGAGCATGGCGGTAGGGGGCGTCAGGTTGTGATCGTGGGGCCCGATCGGCATGGTCGGTGTACCGATGACGAGTGGAAATCCGTCCGCTGCGGCCCGTGCGGCCGCCTGCTCTGCCAGCATTTTCGAGCGGGTATAGAGGCCCGGCATTTGCTCCGGCGGCAACAGGCTTTGCTCGCCGTCATCGCCTCGCGACGGCTTTGGGTGGAACAGGATGGATTCGGTCGAGCAATGGAGGAAGCGTGGGACGCCGCGCTTGCGGGCCGCGGCAATAACAATTTCGGTTCCCCGGAAATTCACGGCGTGGAAGTCGCCCTTGTTCGGCAGCCACATGCCGGGCAGTCCGGCGAGATGATAAACCTCATCGACGTTGCGCAGGGTTTCACCGACGAGATCGGTATCCAGCACCGAACCCGACACGTATTCAACGCCAGGTGTGGCGCAAACCGGCGGCCGGCGATCGAGCACCCGCACCGTTCGACCGCGCGCCACAAGCGCCGATACAAGGTGCTGTCCGATAAAACCTGCGCCGCCCGTGACGAGTGTCTGGGTCATGAACGTGGCAGCGGCTGACGTTCCCCGGTGAAAGATGACGGCCCGTGCGGCTCGCTGTGGATGATCGCCGCCAGGTCCGGCCGGAACCCCAGCGCAATGAACAGTTTCGCCATGACAAACATCGGCCCGAGCAGCAGATGGGAGGGGTTGTCGACCAGCGCGGGCTGGCGCTGTTCGAACACCCGATGACCGACGAACTGGAAGCCGATGCCGATGGCGATCAGCGGCAGAGCCGTTGCCCACACCGTGAGGGTGGTTGCGTGAGCCGCGACGAAGCCGGCCGCGGAGAACAGGATAATCGCGCAACCGAGAATGGCTGTTCCAAGCGCAGCGTCGAGCAGCAGCCAATAGATCAAAACCGGAAGGGCCAGAATCGGCGCGAGCGTCGTCTGCACTCCCAGCACATGAATGGGAACAAGATTGAGCGGCAGGATGGCGGCAAAAAACAAAGTCAAAATGCCGAACACGTGCATCACACCGTTCCAGACGTTGCGATGATACTCCACGTAATCGGTGAGCTGGCGCTTGAAGAAGGCACTCATCTATGGGGCTCGTTGGGGCTCTCGCTGCGGCCTTCGCGCAAAAGCACTAAAGGCGCTGATGATCAAATGAGGCGGTGCAGCCTTGGCGGTGCAAAGGCAAGTTAAACTTGGGATATGTCCGAAGTCAAATAGCGGTACAGGCCCGCAAAGTTACGAGAATATTGCGATCTGTTGAAAGCTTCAATACGTCGCAGCATGCCTTGTTTCACGGGTGGACGAGGTGCCACAGGATGGCCCCAGTTGCACCCGCCCAGAGAATGATCGCGGCACTGGCCTGGATGGCAAATCCCGTCCTACGTTTGTTGGCCGCTTTTGCGTAGCCGGTCATATAGAGAATACGGCCGATGATCCAGACGAGACCGAGCGCAGCCGCAACGGCGTCGCTGACATGGATCGCGAACAGCCACAGCGCCGGCAGGAAGATGGGCATCCATTCCAGCGTGTTCATCTGGCCACGAAAGACGCGCTCGAAGTCCGGATTGCCCGATATTGCCGGCGCCTTGATGCCGTAGGTTCTGCGCGCCCTGGCGACCTGAACGCTGGAAAAGAAATACGTCAGGACCGCAAGGCAGGTGACGAGGGCCGTCAGGCGATACATGCGCAGAGTCCTTCAACTTCTTGAATCCGCCCTCAGTAACCCGTCATTTCCAGATATCCAACCCCCTGGTGGCTGCCGGAAAAACGGATCGGTCCTTCCCAATAGGCGAAGCGCGTTGCCATCCAGCATTCAGGGTTCACCGACGTGCATGAAATCGCAAGCGACAGCGGCGCGATCGCGATGTCCCATGTAGTCGGAATCCGCCGTCCGGCAATTTCGGTGAAAACCTTCGGCGTCATGGCGATCTCAAAAGGTCCGAGCCGTCGTTCCCTGCCGTCGGGCGAGAACCATTTCCCGGAAATGAAAGGATGATTGTCTGTTGCGCGCAGCCGAAACAGCATCAGCTTGTCGCCGCTATCGAAATGCAGCGACAGCCAGTCCCATCCGGTCTGGTTGGAGGCGAGCGGCTGGCTGCTCCATTCGCGATCCATCCAGGCAAGGCCAGTGACCTCGACCGGCGTGTCATCGATCGTGATGCGGCCGCGCGCCCTGAAATAAGGCTGGCTGTAGTAATAGGACGCCTGTCCCTGTTCTGATTTCACGCTGTAGCCGGCGTCGCCTTGCAGGACCAGCGGGTGGTCGGCCTGAAGCTGAAGGGTGTAGGCGAAGTCGCTGCCGGCTGCATTCAGTTGGAGCGGCGAAAGCGTGTCGCTGTTCATCCCCGCGCCTCCGCGCATTTGCCAGGAGTCGATCCAGGCATCGAAGGGCGAGGCTTGCGCACCCGCTTGTCCGACGCCGCCGCGCGCGAAGGTCTCGCTAAAGCGATGTGTGTCGGCGCGGGTGACGGCGGCGTGCCCCATCCATATCTGCTGATTGGCCCAGCCTTCCGCTTGCGGGCCGGGAGCCATCGCTTGGCGAAACAACGTCCATTGCGCGCCGTAGGCCGATCCGGTTGCGTCAGCCAGGTTGGCGGTGACGTACCACCATTCGATGCGAAAGTCCGGATGCGGGCCGTGATCGGCGGGAAAGACAAGCTGCCTGCCGGGCACTACAGGGGCGAACCCGCGGCCAGCCATTCCGAGTCCGGCAAAGCCTTGCGCCCGCGCAGCCTTTCCCGCCAGTGTCATCAGTAACGCGCCGCCGGCAAAGGTCCGGCGGGAGATCAATGAGCTAGCGCTCATCGGCGAAAACCTTGATCAATGCGGTAGGTTGCAAGCGCGCCAGCCTGAGAACCGGAATGGCCGCTGCCACGAGCGAAGCCACCATGGCAACGGCGAGAAGTTCGGCCAACTGCAGCGGGAACACGTGGAACGGCAGCTGCCAGCCAAACGCCTTCACATTCACGATCGCGATCAGGCACCAGGCGACGAGAAGGCCGAGAGGCAGCGCGAGCAGGGCGGTGAGCAGCGCCACCGACATCGTCTTGAGCAGCTCGATGGCTGCCAATTTCCGTCGCGTGATCCCGATCGCCCACAGCGGCGCGAGCTGCGGCAGCCGCGAATTGCCGAGTGTGAGCAGGCTCGTCAACAATGCAATGCCGGCAACGGCGAGCGTGAAGGCATTCAACGCCGCAGTCACCGAGAATGTCCGGTTGAAGATGCGTTTCGATTCGGCTTTCAAGGTCGCCTGATCGATCAGACTGTGGTCGTCGAGACCGAACTTCTCCCGCAAGTCCGACATCAATCTGGGGACGGCAGCCTGATTGGCCCGAAGGCCGATCCGGGTGCGCGGGATGTCGGGGAAATGACCGGCCAGCGCGTCAAAATTCACCGCAATCTGGGCTTTTGGATTGCCGTAGTCGGCGTAGATGCCGACGATGCGGATCGTCCAGCCGCCATGCGGCGTCGGCACCTCGATAACGTCGCCGAGGGACAGCCTTGAGCGCCGCGCCAGTTGCTCGCTGGCGAAGGCCGCCTCGCCTTTCTGCAACCGCGTCCAGGCATCGTCTGCCGATTGCAGCAGCGGCCAGCGGTCGCGGTACGTGGCGTTGTCGGGAAGACCGAAAATTTCCAAAGGCGCACCGGCGAACTGGGTTTCTGCCCGGCCGCCCGGCAGGATGGCGATGACATCGCGCCGCTCGCGCAACCATGCGGTAATGGCCTTGGCCTGCGCATCGTCAGCGGCATTGATGTAGATGTCGGCAGCGAGCCGCGCATCCAGCCAGTTCACAAAGGTTCGACTGAAGCTTTCGACCATCGTGCCGACGCCGACATTGACCGAAAGCGCGAGCAACAGGGCCATCAAGGCCAAGGACAAGCCTGAAAGTTGCTGGCGGCTGTCGGCCCAGAACCACGCGGCGAGCGCGCCGCGCGCCTGGTACTCGCCGGCCGCCAGCACCAGTTCCAACAGCAGGGGTAACGCCAGCGCCGCACCTAGCAGTATGGCTGCGAGCACGGCGAAGCCGGCGAGCAGGGAGTCGCCGAACCAGAGAAAGCCGAAGGCCGTGGCGAACACGGCGAGCGCGGCAATCCCCTGAAGCATGACCCACCGGCGCTGCTCTTGACGCCAGGCCTGCGGCTGGGCCGAGGCGAGCACCGAGAGGCGGCCCGCCTTCAACAGGCTCGCGGTTGCCGCCAGCAATGCACCGAGTACGCTGATGAGGAGTCCGGCAAGCCACCATTGCGGGCTGAGGGACAGTTGCCCCGGAATTTGCGCGCCATAAAGCCCGCGCAGGGATGCAGCGACATCCGGGAGCAGCGCGGCTGCGATCAGATAGCCGACAGCCATGCCCACAAGCCCGGCGATCAGCGCGAAAAACACCAGTTCGAGCAGCAAGACCGTATTGAGCTGGCGAGACGACACGCCGCAGGCACGCAATGTTCGTAGTATCGGCAGCCGCTGTTCGAACGCCAGTCCGATCGCCGAGTTGACGATGAACAGGCCGACAAAAAACGACAGCAGGCCGAACGCGGTGAGGTTCAAGTGGAAACTGTCCGTAAGCCGCTCGAGATCGGTCTCGGCGGTTGGCTTGACGAGGCGAAGCCTGTCGCCGACGACCTTGTCGAGCGAAGCACGCGGACCCTTGCTCTTGCCGACCAGAAGTCGGGAAACCTGATTTGGCATTTTCAACAGCCGCTGGGCGACGCCGATATCGACCACCATCACTCCGGGCGCCAGCTGTGCCGCAAGGCGCAGTGGCGGCAGTTTCATGTCATTGCTTGCTTCCAGAGAAGCACCTTCGCTTGCGCCGAGCTCGGCCATCGTCTCGGGCGCGAGCCGCGTCTGTCCGGGAGGCAGGACGAAGCCCTGCAGCTCTCCGCCGATGGGGGGCCTATCGCCGGCTTCCGTCGGCAGCGTCACGGGGTCGATGCCGAGCAGGCGGAATGAACGGCCATCGACCTGGATTCGGCCTTCCAGAACCGGCGATACCGGCCAGCCGGCGCGGCGAAGCGCAACAAAAAGCTGCTGGGGAAACGTGCCTCCGTTGGTCGAGACCAATGTCGCGGTGCGGACACCGCCAAATGCAGCCGCGGCGCGGTCATAGCTTGCTCGCGCCTGCTGGTTCAGAGCCTGCACGCCGCTCCACAGCGCGACCGCCGAGACGAGACCGATCGCCAGCGTTGCGAACTGCATCGGATGCCGCCGCCAATGGCTGAACAGGACGGCGAGAACCCACAGCGTCCTCGTCACGCGATCAATCCCGCGGTGAGATTGACGTGACGGTCCAGCATCGCGGCCAGACGATTGGAATGGGTTACCATCAGAAGTCCACAGCCGGTCTGCGCGACGAGGTCGCGGGTCAGCGCCATCACCCCGTCTGCTGTCGTCTCGTCGAGGTTGCCGGTGGGCTCGTCGGCGAGCAGGAGCAGCGGTTTGACGGCCAGCGCCCGGCCGATGGCCACCCGCTGCTGCTGGCCGCCGGACAGTTGCTCGGGATAGCGGTCGAGAAGAGGGGTGAGCCCCAGGCGCTGAGCCAGCTCGGCCTGCCAGGCGACATCGTGGCGTCCGGCAATGCGGGACTGGAAAGCCAGATTATCCCGGACATTGAGGCTGGGGATCAGGTTGAATTGCTGAAACACGAGGCCGAGCCGATCGCGGCGTAATGCCGCAAGTCCGGCTTCGCTCAGGCCTGCAGTCGATGTTCCGGCAAAATCGATTTCGCCGCCATCGGCCCGGTCGAGCCCGGCGATCAGGTGCAACAGCGTGCTCTTGCCGCTGCCGGATTCCCCCGTCAGTGCGACGCGCTCGCCGGCTGCAACGATGAGGTTGACCCCGCGAAGCACGGACACCCGTTCACCCGCCGCCGAATAGGCTTTGGTGAGATTGCGAACGCTCAGCATGATCTCTTTATCCCGCGCCATGCGAGCGATGCACCTTGCTATCTTCTGTCGATGGCCATGCAGCATAGCCATAGACCTAACCCAACTCACGCCCTGCAGTGGTAACGATTAGCGGGATCGTGATGGGGGCCATCATTTGTTGACCGTCGAAAAGAGGCGTCTTCGCCGCTCCGGCCGGTTGCTATTTCCGCTTTGCCTTGCATAGCATCACCTCATAGCCGGTCGAACCGCAAAAGATCGCCACGAAGGAACATCATGAATGCCCCGCCCGCCCCCAAGGGGGCCTGGAGAGTCGCGTTTCTCCTGTTTCTTTTCATGCTGGTGAACTTTGCCGACAAGATCGTGGTCGGTCTGGCCGGCGTTCCGATCATGGCCGACCTCAAGCTTGAACCGGAGCAGTTCGGATTAATCGGGTCGGCCTTCTTTTTCCTCTATCCGGTGTCCGCAATTGCCGTCGGCTTCCTCGCCAACCGCGTTGCGACCCGCTGGGTGTTGCTGGCGCTGGCGCTGATCTGGGCGCTGGCTCAGTTGCCGATGGTCGGCGACGCCGGTTTCACGATGCTTTTGGTCTGTCGCATCATTCTCGGCGCCGGCGAGGGGCCGGCCGGAGCGGTCGCAGCGCACGCGATCTACAAGTGGTTTCCCAACGAGAAGCGGACCTTGCCGACGGCTGTGTTGTCGCAGGGCTCGGCCTTCGGGGTCATTCTGGCGGTCCCCGCGCTGAACTGGCTCATCGTCCATTACAGCTGGCATTATGCGTTCGGCGCGCTCGGCATCGCCGGGCTGGTCTGGGTCGTGATTTGGCTGATGCTGGGGAAGGAGGGACCGCTCGTTCTCGACTCGGCGACACCTGAGGATATCCGCATTCCATATCTTCGGCTTCTCACCTCGCGCACCTTCGTCGGCTGCTGCACCGCCAGCTTCGGCGCCTACTGGGCGCTCTCCCTCGGTCTCACCTGGTTCACGCCATTCGTCGTAAAGGGACTCGGCGTTTCCCAAAATGAAGCTGGCGCGATCTCGATATTGCCCTGGATATTTGGTGCCGTTGTCGTCCTGCTGACGGGCTGGATCTCGCAACTGATGATGGCGCGCGGCATTTCAACGCGGCTTGCGCGCGGGGTTCTGGGAGCGGTTCCACTAATCGTGGGCGGGTTCGTCATGGGCCTCGTTCCGTATGCCGAGGGCGCGGGACTCCGGATCGCTCTTCTGGTCGCGGGCTCGGGACTTAGCGGCGCGATTTATGTGGTGTGCGGCCCCATGATTAGCGAATTCACACCCGTTTCGCAGCGTGGCGCTGCGATTTCGATCTATGGGGCGATCTATACGCTGGCCGGAATTCTGGCGCCGTTGGTAATGGGCAGCTTGATTCAGCATGCCTCGGGCCAGACCGAGGGTTACATGAGCGGATTTACGGTCAACGCGGTCATCCTCGTCGTGTCGGGCCTGCTCGGCCTGTTGCTGCTCTGGCCCGATAGCGAACGCGCACGATTGCGCGGTGCTGCGCGCCAACCGAAGTTCGCTTGACGGCGTATTCGCCGCGTCAGGCGGCAGCCGCCTTGCTTTGGGGGCTGCGCTCGGTGGCGAGCGCGAGCAGGACGGTCAGCACCATGAACACGACTGAACCGCCGAACACCCAGTGGGGCATGTTGCGGTCCATGACCCAGCCGAACAGCAGCGGGCTGACGATGCCGCCGATATTGAAGCCGGTGGACACGATACCGAAGGCGCGCCCCGCCGCTCCCGCTGGCGCGGCATCGCGGACCATCATGTCGCGCGAGGGCGCAATCACGCCGGAGAGGAATCCAGCCAGTCCCATCGCGCCGGTCAACAGCAGCTGCGGCAAGCCGATCGCAGCGACCACGAGCAGGATCGCGGCATTCACTGCAAAGCAGGCGGCTGCCACCTGCCCATGACGCTCGGTGTGGTCGGCGAGCAATCCGCCGGCCAGAACGCCGACAGCGCTGGCGCCGAGATAGGCCGTCAGCGCCAGGTTGGCCCCGGATAACGTCGCTCCGTAGCCGCTCATCAGTGCCACCACACCGAAATTGCTGATGCCTGCGTTGGACAGGCTGAGCAGCAGGAAGAAGATCGTCAGCATGGCCAGCGCCGGCGTGATCACGCTCTGCTTCGGCGCATCGACATCGCAGGTGCTTTTTTTGGCGGCGCTGGCGTCGGGAATGCCGACTAGCGCGATGAGAAGTGCCACCAGCGGGCCGACTGCGCCGGCCGCGATCAGCGCGCCGTGGCCGCCGGTCGTCGCCAGCAGCCCCGCGATCACGGCGGGCGCCACCGCACCGCCAAGGAACCCAGCGAAAGTGTGAATCGAAAACGCGCGGCCCATGCGCGCTTCGTTCATATGATCTGAAAGGATCGCATAATTGGCTGGGTGATAGACGCTGTTCGCCAGCCCAAGCAGCGCCGCGCAGCCAATGAGCCAGGAATAGCTGAGGTGCAGCCCGAGCGCGATCAGCGCGCCGCCGCCGAGACAAAGACCCATCAACAGGATCTTGCGCGCGCCGAGATGGTCGGCGAGATAGCCGATCGGCGCCTGCGTGATGCCGGAACTTGCGGCAAAGACGGTCAGCGCCAGGCCGAGCTCGACATAGCCCACATTGAGCTGCTGCTTCAAAAAGGGAAACAGCATCGGCAATGCGAAAATATGAAAATGGCTCACCCAGTGCGCGACCGAGATCAGGCCAAGCGTCCGGAGCTGGTCGTCCTTCTCGTCTTGCCTGGATACAGTTCGGGGCGCGGCCACAACATCGGCCATCTCGGGGTCCTAAGCTTTCGACGCGGAAACATATTCCGTCCCGCGGTGGCTGGTGAATGTCAAATCCACCTCAATCGCCGTTACTTGTCCATGAATGTGCCTGCATGGCAGCCTTTTTGGGCCGCCCTGGGCTGCAATGTGACCGGCTTGTACCGACCTGATCAGCCGGTTTGCACCGGCCCGCCGGCCTTCTTCCAGGCGTCGATGCCGCCGGCAATGTGGGCGGCATTGGCAAGCCCCGCTTCCTTGGCGGCCTTGACCGCCATCGCCGAGCGCTCGCCATAGGCGCAGAAGAACACGATGCGCCGCCCGGTCGCGGTGGCGACCTCGCGCAGCATTCCGCCGGGTTTGAGGTTGTCGTCGATCGAAGGATAGGGTGCATGCAGCGCACCGGGCAGTGTGCCGTGCTTGGCCCGCTCGCTCGCCTCGCGCAAATCAACCAGGAGAATATCGGGTCGGCCGAGGCTCCTGATCGCATCGATCGCGCTGAACGCCAGTCCCTGCCTGGTCAGCTCCTCCTGGTGCAGGCCAACCCGCATGTTGGCTGGCACCGCGACATCCATCATCTTCGGATTGGGCAGTTTCAGATTGTTCATCAGTTCAACATATTCGTCGACCGAGCGCACCTGCAGCCGCGGATTGTAACGCCTCTCTTCGCCGATGGTGGAGACGGTATCGCCTTTGTAGTCATGGGCGGGAAACACCATGGTTTCGTCGGGCAGCTTCAAGAGGCGATTGAAGATCGAGTCGTATTGCGCCCGCGCGCTGCCGTTCTGGAAATCGGTGCGGCCGGTGCCGCGAATCAATAGCGTATCGCCTGTGAAGACGCGGTCGCTCATCAAAAAGCTGTAGGAATCGTCGGTATGGCCGGGCGTGTACATCACGTCCAAGGTGATGCCCTCGATCGTCACCTTGTCGCCGTCCGACACTCGCATCGACACGACATCGGCCTTGGTCTGCTCGCCCATGATGGTAATGCAATAGGTGCGGTCGCGCAGCTCGCCCAGCCCGGTCACGTGATCGGCATGCAGATGGGTATCGACGGCCTTCACCAGTTTGAGATCGAGCTCGCGCAACAGCTGACAATACCGATCGACCCGCTCCAGCACGGGATCGAGTATCATGGCCTCGCCGCCAGCACGGCTCGCCAGGAGATAGCTGTAGGTGCCGGAGACGCTGTCGAACAATTGACGGAAGATCATGGCAAACTAGAGCTCCGATTCCGAAGTTCGCATGATATCGCGGCGACCTCTGATGCGAACTTCGGAATCAAAGGAGCTCTGGCAACTTATGATTTCCAGCGCGGCATTGAATTCGAAGTTCCTATGATGACCTTGCAGCGGCAGCCGATAGGAACTTCAAATTCGCCGCACAACACTCGTGCGACCGGATCTGATGGTATCACGCCGGAAAACGATGCGCAGCGCCTACCGTTCCGAAATTCCGCAATCGCCGGTTACGCTCTCAGCGCAGGACAGGCGGCCGCGACCGGTGCCTTGGCGTTCCCGAGTGCTTGGCAAAAACATCATAGTCGTTCAAAGCATAAACGCTGGCGCCTGACAACGCAGCGAAGGGTAATCCGAGGGGACGAGATGGCCGAATATGTTGTTGAGTTTGGCAAGGATGGCGGCCGCCGCGAGACCGATGGGCGGCTCGATGCGCCGGCCTTTCACCGCAACCATCAGGCCATTGCCGGCGTGCTGGCGCAACATCTCGCCGGAAGAACCGGCGCTGCGCTCGAGGTCGGCTCCGGCACCGGCCAGCACGTGGTTGAGTTTGCCCGCCGATTTCCTGAGATCACCTGGTGGCCGAGCGATCTCAACGACGCTCACCTGAAAAGCATCGAAGCGTGGCGCCGGCATGCCGGCTTGCCGAATATCCGGCCGCCGCGGCGAATCGACGTGTCTGATGCAGCCTGGGGCGATGTGATCGAGGGCGAGAGTGGCCCCGACCGATTGTGCGCCGTGTTCTGCGCCAACGTCATTCACATTGCGCCGTGGCGAGTGGCCGAAGGACTCGTAGCCGGCGCGGGACGGGCTCTGGGCAACGGTGGAATGCTTTTTCTCTACGGTCCGTTCAAGCGCGGAGGCCGGCATATCGCAGCCAGCAACGAAGCGTTCGATGGCAATCTGCGCCGCGGCAATCCCGACTGGGGCGTGCGTGATATCGAAGCCGTCGAGGCACTGGCGAACCGCGCCGGTCTTTCGCTGGCCGAAATGGCCGACATGCCGGCGAATAATCTCACGCTGGTGTTCCGTCGAAACCAGGACTTGGCACGCGATTCGGCGCTCGTACCGCCGATCTGAAGTCCCTGCGTCCGTTTGCATCGCTTGATCACGCTGATCGGAACTCCCATAGTGCGGGCGAATCGAAGGACGAATGCGTTCTCTCGTCCCGTTTCTTCAGGCTAGAAGCCGCCCATGATCGATGTGACCGCAACCGCATCTGAAGCGGAGAATAACCGCGTCCGCGCCAACGTGATGCGTCTGGCTGCGGCGCAGGCGCTGACGGGCGCAAATTCCGCGGTGATCTTTGCGACCGGCTCGATCGTCGGCGCGATGCTGGCGCCCGATGTCTCGCTCGCCACCGTGCCGCTCTCGATGTATGTCGCGGGGCTTGCGGCAGGCACCTTGCCGACCGGCATGCTTTCGCGCGCTTACGGGCGTCGCGCCGCCTTCATTGCCGGGACGGCCTTCGGCACCTGCACCGGTTTGCTCGCAGCGCTGGCGATCCTGCGCGGCTCGTTCCTCCTGTTCTGCTGCGCAACCTTTCTCGGCGGGCTCTATGGGGCGGTATCGCAATCCTATCGTTTTGCGGCTGCGGACGGCGCCAGCGCGGCGTTTCGGCCCAAGGCCGTATCGTGGGTGATGGCGGGCGGCGTTTTCGCCGGCGTGCTCGGCCCGCAGCTTGTGCAATGGACGATGGACATCTGGTCGCCTTACCTGTTCGGCTTCAGCTTCCTCGTGCAGGCCGCTGTGGCGCTGGTGGCGATGGGGATTCTGGCTGGCGTCGATATGCCGAAACCCGCCCCGGTCGACTTGCATCGGGGACGTCCGTTGCTTGAGATCGCGCGGCAGCCGCGCTTCATTGCCGCGGCGCTCTGCGGCGTCATTGCTTATCCGACCATGAATTTCGTCATGACGTCGGCTCCGCTCGCCATGAAGATGTGCGGCTTGAGTTTAAGCGATTCCAATTTCGGCATTCAGTGGCACATCGTGGCGATGTATGGGCCGAGCTTCTTTACCGGAGCGTTGATCGGACGGTTCGGTGCGCCGATCGTGGTCGCCACGGGGCTTCTATTGGAAGCGGGTGCTGCGATCGTCGGTCTCTCCGGCATTACGGCGATGCACTTCTGGGCGACGCTGATCGTGCTCGGTACGGGCTGGAATTTCGGTTTTGTCGGCGCGTCCGCGCTGGTCCTGGAGACGCACCGGCCGGAGGAGCGCAACAAGGTGCAGGCCTTCAACGACTTTCTGGTGTTCGGCATGATGGCGATCGGATCGTTCTCCTCTGGCCAGGTGCTGGCCGACTACGGCTGGGCCGCGGTCAATTGGGTGGTCTTCCCGCCGGTGATCCTGGGCGTCGCGGTGCTGGCGATGGTTTCCCGCATGAAGCGACAGGCGTCCTTGTCATGAGCCGGCTCACGTCCCGCCGGACTGGATAATCCCGTTACGGCGATCAGACTTCGCGTGCCCGCAGCAGATCCTCGACGTCGAGCCGGCGCGTGAACATTGCGAGCGAACCGTCGGCGTTGCGTGGCCATGCGGATTGCGGCCGGTCGTGATAAAGCTCGACGCCGTTTTCGTCGGGATCGCGCAGGTAAAGCGCTTCGCTGACGCCGTGGTCGCTGGCGCCGTCAAGCGGAATGCCGGCGCTGATCACGCGATGCAGGGCATCTGCCAATGCCGCGCGCGTCGGATAGAGGATGGCGGTGTGAAACAACCCGGTAGTTCCGGAGGCAGGCGGATGGCCACCTTTGCTTTCCCAGGTGTTCAGCCCGATGTGGTGGTGATAGCCCCCCGCCGAGATGAACGCTGCCTCGCTGCCGTAGCGCTGCATCAGCTCGAACCCGAGCACGCCGCAATAGAAGCCCAGTGCGCGCTCGAGATCGGCGACTTTAAGGTGAACGTGACCGATCCGGGTACCGGCGACGATCGGCGGATTTTGCGGCATTTCTCACTCCGTTCGTTCCGTGGATGCCGCGTAGCGCTCTTGCGATGCTGATCCGCGGTCAACGATTATGGAGATGGGCCCCGATCAGCAATGAACCGCTGCGCATGCATTGCATCGTGGACAGGTAGGTTGTTGCTGCGGCTCACGCAAGCTCCGACACCTGACCGTCGGGCAGGCCGAATTCGAATGTGTTCAGCGTCATCGAGACCATAGTATAGTAGCCACAGAGCCCGATGACTTCGACGACGCCGCGCAAGGAGAGCACCTCGACGGCCTCGTCATACAGCGCCTGGGTTAGCCCATGGCCCTCGTGCAGCGACCTGGCGACGTCATAGATCATCTTCGCCCTGGGATCGTCGAAGACAGGGGTGCGTCGATCGCGAATGTCGTCGGCGATCTTTGGGTCCATGCCGCCCTGAAGCGCGAGGCGCTTGTGGGCGAACCACTCGTAATGTGAAGTCCAGTGCCGCGCGGTGACGAGGATCGCGATCTCGGACAATTTCGCCGGAAATATCGTGTCGAAACGCAACACCTCGCCGAGCCGCGTGGCATGGCGGGCCATTTCCGGGCTGTTCAGCCAGGCCATCATCGGCGCCGGTGGCCGGCCGCGTTTTCCCGCGACCGCCTCGTCATAGGTCTGCTTCTGGTCGGCGCTCATTTGTTCGGGTGAGAGCAGTTTTATCCGCATGGTCGTTTCCTTGTTGTTATTGGTTGCTGCCTTTGGTGAGGAGCCGCGTCTTCGCGGCGTCTCGAACCATGAGACCCGGTTTCATGGCCCATTCTTCGAGACGCGCTAAATCGCGCTCCTCAGAAGGAGGGAGAGAAGGCGTCTTCCCTTACCGGATCGGCGGGGCGTATTGGATGCCGCCGGCGTTCCAGAGCTGGTTGAGCCCGCGCGGAATCTTCAAGGGGGATTCTGCGCCGATGTTGCGATCGTAGACTTCGCCGTAGTTGCCGACATGGCGGATGATGCGCGCGGCCCAATCCCTGGTCAGGCCAAGCTCCTCGCCGTAATTGCCTTCGGTGCCCACCAGCCGCATCACGTCCGGCTTCTTGGACTTGAGCGCCGCGTCGATGTTCTTGGAGGTCACGCCGAGTTCCTCGGCGTTGATCATCGCATACAAGGTCCATTTCACGATCAGCATCCAGTCGTCGTCGCGCTCCCGCACCACGGGCGCCAACGGTTCCTTCGAGATCACGTCGGGCAGGATGGTATGATCGCCCGGCTTGGCAAAATTCAGCCGTAGAGCGTAAAGCTGGGACACATCGGCAGTCAGCGTATCGCACTGTCCGGCTTCGTAGGCTTTGACGACGTCGTCCAGCCTGCTGAACTTCTTTTCCTCGTATTTCATGTTGTTGGCGCGGAAGTAGTCGGCGAGGTTGAGGATGGTGGTGGTGCCGTCCTGCACGCAGACCTTGCTGCCGTTGAGATCCAGCGCGGAGTCGATGTTGCGCGCGCGCGGCAGCATGAAACCCTGACCATCGTAATAGGCGACCGCTGGGAAATAGAGGTCATAGTCGGTCTCGCGCGACAGGCTCCAGGTCGAGTTGCGCGAAAGGATGTCCACTTTTCGATTTTGCAATTCCTTGAACCGCTCATTGGCGTCGAGCGGGATGAACTTCGCCTTGGCCGGATCATCGAAGATGGCTGCGGCGACCGCGCGGCAGAAATCGACGTCGAAGCCTGTCCAGTTGCCCTTGTCGTCTGGAATCGAGAAGCCCGGCAGCCCCTTGTTGACGCCGCACAGCACTTCGCCGCGTCGAACCGTGCGCTTCAGGGTCCGTGTGTCGTAGATTTCATAGGTGACTGCAACGGCCGCGACCGCAACGGCGACCGCGAGCCCGATCAACAGGCCGCCTCGGAATGTTCGCTTCATTGATTTCCCTCGCCCCGCCGGGAAGTTGGAATGGATTTTCAAAACTCGGTTTCTAAGTCACAGCTCCGGCTTTTGCCGCACCACGACCTTGGTGCCGACGGGCACGCGGTCGTAAAGGTCCATGACGTCGGAATTGACCAGCCGGAAGCAGCCGGAGGAGACCTTGGTGCCAATCGTGTCCGGCCGGTTGGTGCCGTGAATGCGGTACACCGTGGTGCCGAGATACATCGCCCGCGCACCAAGCGGATTGCCCGGGCCGCCGGCCATGAAGCGCGGCAGATACGGCTGGCGCTGGATCATTTCCGGTGGTGGCACCCAGTCCGGCCACTCCGCCTTGCGGGTGATGTTCAACAGTCCCTGCCACTGAAACCCGTCGCGGCCGACGCCGATGCCGTAGCGCAGCGCGCGGCCCCCCGGCTGGACCAGATAAAGATGCCGTTCGGCGGTCGAGATGATGATGGTGCCCGGCGGCTCGGTGGTGCGGTAATACACCATCTGCTTCTGCCACTCCGGATCGAGTTGATAAGTATCGTCGGCGATCAGGCCGGGCTGGTCGCCTTCGTCCGGCTGTTGCGCGAGGCTGACCGATGCCGAAAGCATCAGGCCTGCCGCCGCCATCGCCATGCAGATCAGATGACGCATTCGTGTCATAGTAAATCTCCTGCCCTCACTGGCGGCGCTAGCGGCGCGGCGCAGCCAGGTCCTGCCCGCCATCAAATCTCAGGGGCAGCGTGATGGCAAGCAGGGCGCGCTCCGAACCTGCAGGATCCCGGTTCGCCGCTTTTCAAGGATGGGATTTCGCAGGTTTCTTTTGAAGCCAGGGCGGCCCTGGGCCGTGAGGGCGGCCCTCAGCGTTAAATAAAACGGTTATTCGCAGCGACAGTAGCCGCACCATGCATGATGTGGCCCAAGACTTTCCGAAGCTCGTGAGGCCGGCGCTACGAGGGGCGCGAACCTCGGAAAGTGGGGCGTTAGGCGGCGAGACTCTCGACGCCCGCGACCTTCAAGAGATCAGCAAGCTGCTTGCGAGCGTAGAACATCCGGGTCTTCACCGTGCTCTGAGGAATGCCGATGATCTGGCCCACTTCCTCGACCGATTTCTCGTGGTAATAGACCAGGTCGATGATCTCTCGATGCGCCGGCGACAGTTTGGCGACGCAGGCGCGCAGGATGGCGTTGGTGCTGGTGCGGTGGAGGCAGGTTTCCGGAGTTTCGGCTTCGTCGGCCATCTCCAAGATTTCTTCCTGGTCGATGCCCTCGTGCTTGCGCTGGCGCAAGGCTGTGAGCGCCTTGAAGCGGGCGATGGACAGCAGCCAGGTGGAGACCTGCGACCGGCCCTGAAACCGGTTTGCGGTCCGCCATACGTCGAGGAAGACCTGGCTGGTCAGATCCTCGGTCGTTGCGGGGTCGCGCACCATCCGCAAGATGAAGCGGTAGACCCGGACATGGTGGCGCGAATAGAGCGTGTGCATTGCGCTGCGGTCGCCTGCGGCGATGCTTTCAAGCAGCATCTCGTCCGGCGCCGCCTGAGCGGCGATGAGGGCCCGCTGAACTGCGGCATTGATGGCGACGACTTTTGACATGACGCTCTCCCCGTGCCGTCCTGTGCGGCGCTTCGTTGAGCCATTGGTAATCAGCGAAGGTTTCGGGACGTCTGCACGAAAAGCAGAAAATGGTTTCGTGGACAGGAGAATTGTTTCGTCGCGGCGGGTGCGGCGAAACAATTGCGAAAAAGGTGAGCAAATCCAGGAGGTAACTTTTCCGGCCGGAATGGCTGACGGTTCCTCCGTCGGCCCCGCGATCTGTCGGCTAGGCCGTTAGCGGCAGTTCGAATTGGCGGCGAGGATATCGTGCATCGCCTGGTTCTGGATGACCGGCGCCGTCGTCAAAGACACGTGTCCATAGTCGGTCTTGCCCATATCGACATTTTGCAGCGTGCCGCGGAAGTGCCCGCCGCGCTCCGCCGCAACGCCAACGCCATTCGAGAGATAGTAATTCCTCTCGAGTCGGACATTGTTCGGCACGACGATTTTCGTCACGGGATCGATCGTAACGATCAAGGCGACACGAAGTCCGGCCTGTTGGAGCTGTTCGGCCATGCTCACTGCGGCACTGGCACCGAGCGAGTGCCCGACCAGTACGATGGAAGAGATCTTTCCGCTCTTGCAATCCTCGATGGCTTCGCGGCCCAGCGCATCGGAAAAGGCGTGATTGGCGATCGTCACGTCGATGTTTCGCTGCTGAAGCTCCTCGTTCAACTGGTCGATACCCGGCGACAGGACATTGGTCAGTCCGCGCAGCAGATAGACCTTCTTGTGGCCCGCGGCCGCCGCCGGCGATGTCACGGCAATCATCAGCGCGAATGTCAGACAGGCGCAGTGAGACCGGATAAATGTGCGGAGAAAGCAGAGCATAGAAATCCTCAAACTACAGCACCACGCCGGCCGTAAGTGGCCGGACCGCCGTCGCAATTGACGTTTGCTGTTCCAGGCGATGATCGAGCCGGCGCCTTATCCGACTGGTCGTCCGACAAAATGCCTTTCCCCGGTTTGGCGCTCGCAGGTCATCGTTGAATGACTACTTCATCGATGTTGCAAAATCCACAATGCACGGCGCCGGCGCGAAGCTTTGGCGGGGCTGTGACTTTGCCGCATCAGAATCGGAAGCTTTTGTAAGACGCGTGGCTCAGGCCTTCTCCCCGGCGGGCGAGAACAGGTAGCCGCCGCCGCGAATCGTCCTGATGACGGCTGGCCTGGTGGGATCGATCTCGATCTTGCGGCGAATCCGCATGATACGGAGGTCGACCGCACGGTCGAACGCTTCGCTGTCGCGGGCATTGGCGAGCTCCAATAGCCGCTCGCGCGACAGCACGCGCTTCGGATTGGCAGCAAAAACCTTGAGCAGGCCAAACTCGGAAGCGGTCAACGGATGCTCGTTGCCCTCGTCATCGCGCAGTGCCTGGGCCTGAAGATCGAGCCACTTGGTTCCGAATCGAATCAGCGGATCCTTGGCCGCCTTCGCATTGCCGGCTTCCGCCGCGGCCCGCGCCGGTGTGCTTCGCCGGAGCACCGAGCGGATGCGCGCCATCAGCTCGCGCAATTCGCAAGGTTTTGCCACATAGTCATCGGCGCCAAGTTCGAGTCCAACCACCCGATCAATCGGGCTTGCCGTGGCGGTCAGCATGATGACCGGCACATTAGTCCGGCTTTTCAGGTCCCGGATGATCGAAAGTCCGTCTTCTTCGGGCATGTTGAGGTCCAGCACGACCAGATCCGGCACATTGCTTTCGATGACCCCGCGCAGGCTCTTGCCTCCGTCGCACAACGTCACGGTGAACCCGTGCATCTTGAGATAGTCACCGACCATTTCGCGGGCCGGCGCCTCGTCATCGACAATGATGATATGCGAACTCTGGCTCATGGATCACGCCTCTGTCGGCAACGTGATGGTGAATGTCGACCCCTGCCCGGGACCGACGCTGTCGGCGCTGATTTCGCCGCCATGCATGTCGATAATGCGTTTGACAATCGACAGCCCGAGTCCCGTCGAACTCTCGCCTGCGGTCGGCTTCGCGGACAATCGCTGGAAGCGACCGAACAGCCGCCCGATATCTTCCGGCGACAGGCCGGCGCCCTGGTCGGCGACGCGAATCACCGTCTTGTTCGCCTCCCTGCTGACCATGACGGAAATCTTGCCGCCGATCGGACTGTATTTGATGGCGTTACTGATGAGGTTGTCGATGGCTTCGCGGATACGGTCCGCATCGCACGCGGTGATCAGGTTGGGCACGGCCGAAACCGCGATCGATTGCTGCTTGTTGACGGCAAGCGGCTGGTTGGCGTCGACCACCTCGCCGACGAGCGCGGCGATATCGACCGCTTCGCGGCGAATGGTGATGTCGAATGCATCCGCCATCGCATCGGAGATCAGGTGATCGACCATCGATGTCAGCCGCTTGGTGGCGTCGCGAATATGCTCGATCTGGGAGGTGATGCCGTCCCGAGAAGCGCCGGTGGCGATCAGTTCGGTCAGCATTTCAGTGCGGCCGAGGATAACGCCGAGCGGATTCTTCAGGTCATGGGCAACCGTGCCGAGAATCTCGTTCTTGAAGCCGTTGGCGCGTTGCAGGCGCAGCCATTGCGCCGACAGGCGGCGGTTGGCCTGCATCAGCGCGCGGGTGCGCTGGGCCACGCGGTCCTCGAGCTGTGTGTTGGCCTGCTGGAGCTGTTGGTAGAGGATCACGTTGTCGAAGGCAATCGACAGTCGGCTGCCGAAAATCTCCACCAGGGAGCGGTCGGTCTCCGACAGCTGTCGTTCGGCCTGAAGCAATACCACGACTTCGCGCCCCGAGCCGGTGCGAACATAGAGCACGCTGCGCTGGTCGACGAATTCGTGCTTGCGGCGCTTGAAAGCGGCTTCGACCATGGCGCGCAGATCGGCGTCAAGCGTCCTGTCGCCGGAGGAGCCGGTGAAGCGGCTGTAGCAGCCTGAACCGGCCAGGACGGAGAAATGGCCGGAGAGATCGCCGCCATCGCGCAACACCAGGATGCCGGCGCAGTCGACGTTGAGCAGCGACGCGATCTGGGTCAGCACGCCTTCGGCGAGGCGCTGCATCGATTTGAAATCGTAGAGCGTGGACGCCGCATCGATGATGATCTCCAGCCCGCGGCGGGTTTGCACCATCCGCTCGAGCTGTTGATAGCTGCGCAGCGCCGCCGTCAGCGACGTAAACAGCTTGTCGGCGGTCAGCTCCGTCTTGGCCTTGTAGTCGTTGATGTCGTACTCGACGATGACGCGCCGTTCCGGCGCCTGTCCCGGTTGGCCGGTGCGCAGGATGATGCGGACGGTCTCGTTGTGGAGCTCGTTGCGGATATACTCGACGAGATCGAGGCCTGCAGCATCGGTCTCCATGATGACGTCGAGCAGCACAGCGGCGACGTCGGGATGCGCCCGCATCAGCGCCCGGCCCTCGGCGGCCGAATAGGCCGACAGGATTTCCAGCGTCTGTCCATTGAGGCTGTAATCGCTCAGCGCAAAGCGCGTGCCTTCATGCACCGCCTGATCGTCGTCAATGACCGCGATCTTCCATTTGCGCCCGCCCGGGGCTTCCGGGTCGGCACCGGCATCCTCGATCAGCTGGAGGACATCGTCCTGTTCGGCCATGCGGAAGTCCCGTCGCGATCCTGGTTTTTAGTCGGCTGCCCGTCCGTGGCAGCCTTGGCGGCATTCTTGGGCATGATAATGCGAAATGTTGTGCCTTGTCCCGGCCTTGAATCCAGCATTATCCGCCCGCCCAGCTGCTGGGTGACCAGATTGTAGACGATGTGCAGTCCGAGCCCGGTACCGCCCTCGTCGCGGCGCGTGGTGAAGAAGGGGTCGAAGGCCTGCCGCCGCACGTCGGGCGTCATCCCGGCGCCGTCATCGGAAAAGATGATCTCGGCCTCGTCAGCGCCGCGCGGCCTGGCGGAGACCGTGATCGTGCCGGAGCGCCCGCCGGCGAAGGCATGGTTAACGGCGTTGAGGAACAGGTTGGTCAGGATCTGGCCATATGAGCCGGGATAGCCGTCGATGACGAGGTTTTCGGGCACATCGACCGACAGGGTAATGGACGCCTTCTTCAGCGCGGGCCGCAGGCTCGCGATGATCTGGTCGGTCGCCTCCCTCAGGTTGAAGGCGCGACGCTCGGCATGCGAACGATCCACCGCCACCTGCTTGAACGACTGAATGAGCTCGCCGGCGCGATGCAGGTTGCCGACCAGTTGCTGGGCGGCGTCGCGCGAGGTCTTGACGAATTCGTCGAGCTGCGAGCGCCGCAGCCCGGTCGTGCTCCTCAAGGCCTCCTCGAAGGCCTCGGTGCGGCGCGCAAGGCTTGATGCGACCGTCAGGCTGATGCCGATTGGATTGTTTACCTCGTGGGCGACGCCGGCGACGAGGCCGCCGAGGGCCGCCAGGCGTTCGGCGTCGACGAGGTTTTGCTGGGCGGTATTCAGTTTGTACAACGCATTTTCCGCCCTCTCTTTTGAAGCGCGCAGTTCGTCCTCCGCCTTTCGCTTGGCGATGGCGTTTTCGCGGAACACGTCGACGGCACGCGCCATTTCGCCGACCTCGTCGCGGGCAGCAGTGCCTTGGACGTTGCGGTGGAGATCGCCCGAAGTGATAGCATGCATCGCCGTCATGATCTGCTGCAAGGGCAGGCGGATCGACAGCGCGATCAGGACGCCCGCGGTGATGATGATGCTCAGAAAGATCACCGCGACAGACAGCACTTTTCCGGAAATTTCGGCGAGCGTCCGGTCGAACGTCTCCTGCGCTTTTTGCTCGCGCTGACGCATCTTGTCCGACAGTTCGTCGATGGTCGTGGAAGCCTCGGCCTGGTTGGCATCGATCGCATCGCGCAGCAATTCCGTACGGCTGGTCAGCTGCGCCGACAATCTGGCGAGGCCTTCGCTGAGTGCCTTGGTCCGCTCATTCAGGCGCTGCAAGGCCATCCTTTGCAGGTCGTTATCCGCCAGGTCGATCATGACGGGGATGGTCCGCTGGATGGTTTCGGTATTGCGGCTCGCCTCTTCCGCCGATGCCGTCGCCAGCGAGAGGTAATAGGTATTGGCGGCGACCAGCATCGCCGTGAAGGCCTCTCGGGATTGAGCGAACTGCGGCCAGATCGGCGCATCGCGGTGACTGGTGGCACCCTCGATGATCGAATAAAGCCTGGCCATGTCGCGGGCGGGCGTGAGGACTTCGTCCTCGTAGGTTTTTGTGATCTTCGCCTGGACCGTGCGCAATCTGCTGAAACCGCCAAGAAAGCGCTCGGTGACACGTTGTAGCCGGTTCGCCGAGCCGGACAGCATCGGGTCCGTTGCGGCCCGCGTCTTCAGCGTTCCGAGAACGAGGTCGTGCCAACGCGAGATCTCTCCGATCGTATCGGGACTGGGTTGGGTGATGTAGCGGTGGATCAGACTTTGCAGGTGACCGGTTTCGGTTTCGAGCGTTATCAGCACTTTGTCGGATTCCCGCACCTGCCGCACGTCGTGCCACGCCGCGCCCAGCACCTGCGCGCCGTTCCAGATCAGTGCGACCAGCACGGCGACGACCGCAGAATTCAGCGCGGCGATCGACAGGATACGCCAGCGGATCGGCACCGCGCGGATCAGGGCGAGCAGCCGCGAATGCCCCCGCACCGCCAAGCTCGCCGGCGATGGCATGGTTTCGTGCTGGTCGGCGATCCCGTTCAATTCAGTCGACCTTGCGTATTCGTTCGATCCGCCCGTCGGCGGCGCAAGACCAGCCGGCCGGCGCGGCCAGCCTGACCGCCGTTAGTAATGATGTCTGCGGCGCGACCAAAAGGTTCAATGGATTTCCGGTGGGCGCCTATCAAGCCGCCATTCGCGGAAATATCGCGGACGTGTCATCGCGCGCGTCTTTCCCGGCTCGGCCATCGCCGGTGAGAGCACAAGCGAAGCGGCTACCCCGCCTATTTATTCGGCAGTTCTATCCTGCTGCATGCAATTTGCGCCTGCGCGCCGGCCCGCAGTCGCGTCCCGCCCGGTCTTATGATGTTCCTGCCGAATCAAAGATTTAGCGGTCGCTTACCAAGCCGCCAAGCCTTGGCACGAACCTTGCGAAGCCAGCTGCGGAATTGGTCCTTTGGCTTTGGAGTATCCAATGAAGCGCCGCGATTTTCTAAAATCCGTGTCCGGCCTGGCCGTCGGTGCCGCGGTGCAGGCGCCCGCCATCTGGTCACCGGCGAGGGCCGATGCGCGATCGGAGACCTTGCTCGTGGTGACCGAAGGCGGTCCCAATAATCTCGACATTCATGGCATCGGCACCAACCGGCCGGGCTATGAGGTGTCCTGGAATTGCTACGACCGGCTCATCAGCCATGAAACCAGGACGCTGCCGGACGGCAGCCAGGCCTACGACCGCGACAAGTTCAAGCTGGAGCTCGCCGATGACATGAAGCTCAGCGACATGTCTGTGACGTTCAAGCTGAAGAAGACCGCCAAATTCCAGGACGGCGCGCCGGTCACCGCGAAGGATGTCAAATGGTCGCTGGATCGGGCCGTCACCGTCGGCGGCTTTCCGACCGTGCAGATGAAGGCTGGCTCTCTCGTCGACAAGGAGCAGTTCGTCGTCGTCGATGACAGCACTATCCGAATCGATTTCATGAAGAAGGATCGCCTGACGATCCCCGATCTCGCCGTGATCGTGCCGAGCGTCTACAACTCCGAGCTCCTGAAAAAGAAAGCCACGGATAAAGATCCGTGGGCGATGGATTACACCAAGAGCAATACAGCAGGCAGCGGCGCCTACAAGGTGACGAGCTGGAAGCCGGGCGTCGAGGTCGTCTTCGAGCGCCATGACGGCTGGGTTGGCGGCAAGCTGCCGCAGTTAAAACGGGTGATCTGGCGCACCGTGCCCTCGCAAGGCAATCGCCGCGCCTTGATGGAGAGGGGCGATGCCGACATTTCCTTCGACCTGTCCTCGAAGGACACCTCCGAGATGAAGAAGGAGGGCAAGCTCGTCATCCTCTCCCACCCGATCGGCAACGGCATGTATTCGGTCGATTTGAACGTGACGAAGCCGCCGTTCGATAATCTCAGGGTTCGCCAGGCCATCGCCTACGCGCTGCCCTACCAGAAGATCATGGATGCGGCGATGTTCGGTCTCGCCAATCCCCTGTTCGGCGGCCCCTCCAACAGCGTTGCCGACATTGCCTGGCCTGCGAAGACTGCATACGTCAGCGACATCGAGAAGGCCAAGGCACTGATGGCCGAGAGCGGCGCCTCAGGCATCGACACTACCATCTCGTACGATCTCGGCGCCGGGGATATCTGCGAACCGATCTCCGTGCTGGTGCAGGAAAGTCTTGCACAGATCGGAATCAGGACCACGATAAACAAGGTGCCGGGCGCCAACTGGCGCAGCGAGATGGCCAGGAAAACCATGCCGCTGATGATCAACTTCTTCTCAGGCTGGCTCGATTATCCCGAATATTTCTTCTTCTGGTGCTATTCCGGCCAAAACGCGATCTTCAACACGTCAAGCTACGTCAATACCGACATGGATGTGCTGATCGAGGGCGCGCGGGCAGCGGCTGCGATCGGCGACAAGGAGAAATATGCCAAGGATGTCGAGGGTTTCATTTCCAAGGCCTATATGGACGTGCCGCGGATTCCGCTGTTTCAGCCATTCCTCAACGTCGCCACCCAGAAGAACGTTTCCGGCTACGCCTACTGGTTCCACCGGCAGCTCGATTACCGTTCGATCGTAAAGGGCTAGTGATCCAATTCCAACATTCGCATCCTTCTCAGCAGGCACTTTTCGAATGTTAGAGTCAAAGGACCACCAGCAAATCTATCTTTCTATGGAGTTTAGGATTTGACATTCGCCTTGCGAACTCGCGGCCAGGTGGCTGGCGAATGTCAAATCCACTCCACTAGCGCGCAGCCGAGGGAGGTCGAGCGTGATCCTCAGACGGTTCGTAACGATCGTCCCGACGCTGATCGGCGTGATCGTCGTGACGTTTCTGCTGACGCGGGTCTTGCCGGGCGATCCTGCGGTTTATTTTGCCGGACCTGCGGCGACGCCGCAATCGATAGCCGAGGTCCGCAAGTCGCTGGGGCTCGACCGTCCGCTGCCGGATCAGTTTCTGCGCTACGTCAGCGATCTCGCACATGGCAATTTCGGCAACTCGCTTTCGACCGGCCAGCCGGTGGCCGCCGAGATCGCAAGCCGCCTGCCGGCATCGGCCGAACTGACGTTGTCCGGCTTGTTTCTCGCCATCGCCATCGCCGTGCCGCTCGGCATCTTTGCCGCCGTCAGGCAGGGCTCCTGGATCGATCATCTCTGCCGCGTAATCGCGACCGCCGGCGTCTCGTTGCCTGTGTTTTTCACCGGCCTGCTTCTGGTCTACGTCTTCTATTTCCGCCTCGGCTGGTCGCCCCCGCCGCTCGGCAGGCTCGATGCCTTTGCGACCGCGCCGCCCGACATCACAGGCTTTTTTCTGATCGACAGCCTCATCAGCGGCAATTTCGACACGTTCCGCGCCGCGCTCAGTCAGCTCATCCTGCCGGCGGTGACGCTTGCGATATTTTCGCTGGCGCCGATCACGCGCATGACCCGCGCCTCGATGTTGACGGCGTTCGGCTCCGAATTCATCCGCACGGCGCGCGCCAGCGGCCTCAGCCGCCGCACCGTGATCCTCACTTACGCGTTCCGTAATGCCCTGCTTCCGGTCGTCACCACGCTCGGCATGGTGTTCTCGTTTCTGCTCGGCGCCAATGTACTGGTCGAGAAAGTCTTCGCGTGGCCCGGCATCGGCTCCTATGCGGTCGAAGCCCTGTTGCAATCGGATTTTGCGCCGGTTCAGGGCTTCGTGCTGACCATGGCGGTGCTTTACGTCGCGCTGAACCTCGTCATCGATATGCTGTACAGCATGATCGACCCGCGTGTGAGGGTCGAGGCATGAGCGAAGCCAGCCTGACTGCCGCGCCGGCCACAAGCGTACATCCGACGCCGCCGAGCAACTCCATTCTTCGCCACGCAGTTGACGTGGTGGCCGACAACCCCGTCACCGGATTGGCGTTCGGTTTGTTCGCGCTGATGGCGCTGTCCGCCGTGTTCGGCCCGCATGTCGTCCCTTACGATCCGCTCGCCAGCGATACTTCGGCGACCCTGCAGCCCCCCTCTCTGCACCATTGGTTCGGTACCGACCTCGTGGGGCGGGATATTTTCAGCCGCGTGGTGGCCGCAACCCGCCTCGATTTCATGATCGCGATCGCGTCGGTGGCGCTGGTGCTTGTGGTCGGGGGACTTGCCGGTATCGCCGCCGGCTTCTTCGGCGGCTGGACCGATCGCATCGTTGGCCGGATATCCGATACGATCATGGCGTTTCCATTGTTCGTGCTGGCGATGGGCATTGTCGCGGCGCTGGGCAATACCGTGACCAACATCGTGATCGCAACGGCCATCATCAACTTCCCGCTTTACGTCCGCATCGCGCGCGCCGAGGCCAACGTGCGGCGCGAGGCCGGGTTCGTGCAAGCCGCGCGTCTCTCCGGCAACAGCAATGCACGCATTTTGCTGACCCAGATCACGCCCAACATCCTGCCGATCATGATGGTGCAGGTATCGCTGACCATGGGCTACGCTATCCTAAACGCCGCCGGCCTGTCATTCATCGGGCTTGGCGTCAAGCCGCCGACGCCGGAATGGGGGATCATGGTGGCTGAGGGCGCCGCCAATATCATTTCCGGCGAATGGTGGGTCGCGGTTTTTCCCGGCGGCGCGCTGATGATCGCAGTGTTCTGCTTCAACCTGCTGGGTGACGGTTTGCGCGACCTAGTCGATCCGCAACGGAGGAAGTGAAGATGACGGCGTTGCCGTTGCTCGATATCAACGACCTCACCGTGGAGTTTGCGACCCGGCGGGGCGTCGTGAAAGCCGTGCAGCACGTCAATGTCCAGCTTGGCAAAGGTGAGACGCTCGGCATTGTCGGCGAGTCCGGGTCCGGCAAGTCGGTGACGTCCTATGCGGTGATGCGGATACTCGATCGCGCCGGCCGGATCGTCGAAGGCTCGGTGCATTTCTCCGGCGTCGACGTTACAGCAGCGACCGAGGATGAGATGCGCGACCTGCGCGGCCGCGAAATGTCGATGGTCTTCCAGAGCCCGCGGCTGGCGCTCAACCCGATCCGCAAGATCGGCCACCAGATCGAGGATGTACTGTTGCAGCACGTGCAGGTCGATCGCTCCCAGGTCACTGACCGAGCCATCGCCGCGCTGGAACAGGTCAAGATCGCGCGGCCGCGCGAGCGTTACCATGCCTATCCCTTTCAGCTCTCCGGGGGCATGTGCCAGCGGGTGGTGATCGCGCTGGCGCTCGCTTGCGGCCCCCGCCTGCTGATCGCCGACGAGCCGACCACTGGCCTCGATGTCACCACTCAGAAGGCGGTGATGGATCTCGTCGCAGCGCTCACGAAGGAGCGCAACATGTCGACCATCCTGATCACGCATGACCTCGGACTGGCGGCGGCCTATTGCGATCGCGTGATGGTGATGGAGAAGGGGCGCGTGGTCGAGACCGCCCCCTCGGGCGATATTTTCCAACGGGCCGAACATCCCTATACGCGCAAACTGATGCGTGCGACGCCGCGGCTCGGCGTCTCCTTGCGCGACCTGTTGCCGGAGGAGGAATCCAGCGACGTGTTGGCCGGACTTGAACCGACCATCCATTCCGCTTCGCCAAATTTGGCTTCAGGAAAGGCGAATTCCCGCGGCAAGCCCGGGGGCGCCAACAAACCGCTCCTGCTGGTCGAAAAGCTGGTGAAGGAATATCCGCGTCAGGGCGCGCGGGGGACGCTCGCAAAATTGTTTGCGCGCAAGCCGACGGTTGAGCCCGACATGTTCCGCGCGGTCGACGGCATCAGCTTTGCAGTCGGCCACGGCGAAAGCGTCGGTCTGGTCGGCGAATCCGGTTGTGGCAAATCCACCACCTCGATGATGGTGATGCGGCTATTGGACCAGACCTCCGGCCGCATCCAGTTCGATGGCGAGGAGATCGGCGGGATCCTGCCCGGCGCCTTCGCGCGATCGCCGCAGCGCAAGAGCATCCAGATGGTGTTTCAGGATCCCACCGACAGCCTCAATCCGCGCTTTACCGCAGCGCGGGCAATTGCCGATCCGATCCTCCGCCTCGGCGGCATCAAGGGACGTGATGCGCTGCGGGCCCGCTGTGAGGAACTCGCCACACTCGTCGGCCTTCCCGGCTATCTGCTCGATCGCTTTCCGCATCAGCTTTCAGGTGGCCAGAAGGCGCGCGTCGGCATTGCGCGGGCGATTGCGCTCCATCCGAAGCTTGTGATTCTCGATGAGCCCACCGCGGCGCTCGACGTGTCGGTGCAGGCGGTGGTCCTCAACCTGCTTCAAGACCTCAAGCAATCGCTTGGCATGAGCTATCTGTTTGTCTCGCATGATCTCAACGTGGTGCGCCTGTTGTGCGATCGCGTCATTGTCATGCAAACGGGGAAGATCGTCGAGCAGGGTATGTCGGAGCAGGTCTTGGGCGATCCGAAAAATGCCTATACAAGGCAATTGTTGACGGCGATCCCCCATCCGCCGTCACCTGTCAGCTCATGAGAGAAGTAGGAAAATGGCTGAAGATTCCCTGGATGACTACATCGATGCCGCTTCGAAGCTCTTGAAGCTTCCGGTCGAGGAAGCCTGGAAGCCAGCCGTGCGCGCCAATCTCGAAGTGTCCATGCGCCTGGCGCGGGTGGTGGACGAATTTGGATTCCCGGACGAAGCCGAGCCCGCCAGTGTCTTTACAGCCTGATCGCACGATAAAAGCCGGCGAGGCGATGTCTGCCGTCGACATAGCACGCGCCGTCAAGGACAAGACATCTTCCGCGATTGAGGCGACCGAGGCCGCATTGGCGCGCATCGCCAGGCACGATGCCGTGCTCAATTCCTTTACCGATGTCACCGCGGAGCGCGCGCGTGCAAAGGCACGCGCCGTCGATGCGGCGATCGCGGCCGGCAGGGATCCCGGACCGCTCGCCGGCGTGCCCTTTGCGGTGAAAAATCTGTTCGACGTGAAGGGACTGCCGACTCGCGCAGGATCGAAGATCAACCGTGATCTGCCTGCCGCCGCGCGGGACGCGACGGTTGTCGAACGGCTGGAAGCGGCCGGCGCGGTGCTGGTCGGCGCCCTCAACATGGGCGAATACGCCTACGACTTCACCGGCGAAAACATTCACGATGGACCTTCGCGGAATCCGCACGACCCGACGCGAATGACCGGCGGGTCCTCGGGCGGCTCCGGCAGCGCGGTTGGCGGCGCACTGGTGCCGCTGGCGCTGGGCTCGGATACCAACGGCTCGATCCGCGTGCCGTCGTCTTTCTGCGGAGTTTTTGGATTGAAGCCGACCTACGGCCGGCTCTCCCGCGCGCGCTCCTTTCCGTTCGTCTTCTCGCTCGATCATGTCGGTCCGCTGGCGCGCTCGGTCGGCGACCTCGCGCTGGCCTATGACGCGATGCAGGGGCCGGATGCCGAAGATGCCGCCTGCGCCACGCGGCCGGCGGAGCCGGTTTCGGGCCTGCTCGATCAGGACATCGGCGATTTGCGCATCGCAGTGGCCGGCGACTACTTCCAGAAGAATGTTTTTCCGGAAGCGACCGAAGCTGTGGGCCGCGTCGCCAAGGCGCTTGGCGTCAGCCGTACGGTCGAAATCCCTGAAGCGGCGCGTGCCCGTGCCGCCGCTTACGTGATCTCGACCTGCGAGGGCGCCTCGCTCCACCTCGATCGGCTGCGCACGCGGCCTGAGGATTTTGACCCCGCGGTGCGCGACCGCCTGATCGCCGGCGCGATGATCCCGGCGCCTATGGTCGATCGCGCCCAAAAGTTCCGCCGCTGGTACCGCAGCCGGGTGGCGGAATTGTTCAAGTCGGTTGACATCATCCTGGCGCCGGCGACGCCGTGCGTGGCGCCCAGGCTTGGCCAGGTGAATTTCGTGCTCGACGGCGTCGAAATGCCGGTGCGCGCCAACATCGGCCTTCACACCCAGCCGATTTCCTTCATCGGGCTGCCGGTCGTTGCCGTCCCGGTGCCGCTCGAGCCGATGCCGATCGGCGTGCAGATCATCGCCCCGCCCTGGCGGGAAGATATCGCCTTGCGCGTGGCGGCCGCATTGGAGAGGGCAGGGGTCGTGGCGGCGCCACCGCCGAAGGGAATCTGAACATGCAGGTCGATCTGCCCGATGTGCTCGCGGAGGTGACGGCGCAATTTGACCGCTACGAAAAGGCGCTCGTGAGCAACGACGTCGCCGTACTTGATGAGCTGTTTCGCGACGATCCGCGCACCCTGCGCTATGGCGGCGCCGAAAACCTGTATGGTTATCGTGAGATCATGGCGTTTCGCGCCGCGCGCTCGCCGGCCGGTCTGATGCGCCGGCTGGACCGCACGGTGATCACCACGTATGGCCGCGACATGGCGGTGGCCTCGACGCTGTTCTTCCGCGATTCCGCGCCGGGTAAGGTCGGCCGGCAGATGCAGACATGGGTGCGGTTTGCCGAGGGATGGAAGATTGTGGCCGCGCATGTCAGTGTGATCGACGAGCCGCAGGACCGGAAAACATGAGTCTTGACGATCTCCCGAATGCCGCGGCGCAACTCAAGCCTTCGAAGCCTCAGCCGCTGACGCATCCCGCCAATCGGATCGTCCGCCCCGACAAACTCACTCGCGCGGAAGAATTGCACCTGCAACTGGCCGACGAGATCGTGCGCGGCATACTGGCGCCGGGATCGGCGCTGGACGAAACCGAAATCGCGCGGCGTTTCCGCGTGTCGCGCACGCCGGTGCGCGAAGCACTGCGGCAACTGGCGGCGTCGGGCCTGGTGGAGGCGCGCGCCCATCGCGGCGCGGTGGTGGCGCAGCCCTCGATCGAACGGTTGAGCGGAATGTTCGAGGCGATGGCCGAGCTTGAGGCGCTATGCGCCGGCCTGGCGGCGGAGCGGATGGCTCCGGCCGAGCGCTACCGGCTGGAGCAAATCCACGAGCAACTGCGGGTCCTAAGTCACGCCGGCGACCCCGATCGCTTCAACGCGCTCAACGAGCAGTTTCACGCTTTCATCTATTCCGGATCGCAGAACGGCCATATCGCCGAGATCACGCTGGCGACGCGCAAGCGCGTGCAGCCGTTTCGCCGAGCCCAGTTCCGCAACCTCGGCCGGCTCGCGCAATCGCATGCCGAGCACGATCGCGTGGTGGTGGCGATCATGCGCGGCGACCGCAACGGAGCGGCGAACGCGATGCGCGCGCACATCGCACGGGTGCACGGCGAATACGAGATTTACGCGGTATCGGTGTAGATCCTTGCCGTCATTCCGGGGCGCGAGTGAAACGAGCGCACTCTGATGTGCAATTGCACATCAGAGAATCCATTCATCCAGGCGTTTCAGCGGCGGGATTGATTCCGGGCTCGCCACTATCGTGGCGTCCCGGAATGACGAGGTGAAGTTGTTACGCTTCTCGCCGCATAAGCACGCCAGCCGCCGAAAGCCGAAATGTCTTTGGCGCTGCCGATGTCGGCGGCCTCCACGATAAATCCCTTGATCCCGCGCCCATCCTTCAGGCGCACGGTGCCGATCGAGAGCGGCGGCGGGATCGCGGCGACGAATTGGCCGAAGGTGGCCGCCGGCAACGCCCATACCTCCAGCGCAATCGATGTCCCGCTTCCCGCGTCGACGCGCAGCATGCCCGGTTTTGCCGGCGTGGTCGGCAGTGCGTAGAGCCGGTAATCCGGCGCGGTCGAGGTTGCTTCGAGGAGCCTGCCGCCGAGTGCTTGCAATTCACCGTTGAGCACCATCCCGGACAGATGCGCGCCGACCACCGCGACCGGAATTTCGTCGCCGGTCGGGCTCGCGTCGGTATCGGCAAGCGGCGGCATCGCCAGGCGGTTGGCGCCGAGCGGCAGCTTGGTTTTGCTGTGAAAGACGCGTCCGATGCTGGCGAGCAGCGCGTCCCGGTTCGCCGGCGCAAGCAGCGTGATGCCGAACGGAATGCCGTCCGCCCTGATCGCCGCCGGCAGCGCGAGACCGCACAGGTCGAGCAGGTTGACGAAGTTGGTGTAGGTGCCGAGCCTTGAATTGAGCTCGATCGGATTGGCCAGGACCTGCGCCGTCGTATAGGCGGTCGGTGCGGTCGGCAACACCAGCGCATCGAGACCGGCGAAGGCATGCTTGGTGGTATGCCGCAACTCCTGCAAGCGATAGAGCGCAGCGAAGGTGTCGGCGGCCGAAAGCCTTCCGCCTGCAATCGTGATCTCCCGCGTCACCGGGTGAATTGCGTCGGGCTGCGAGGCGAGCAGGTTGCGGATGACGAGATAGCGTTCGGCTACCCACGGCCCCTCGTAGAGGAGACGCGCGGTCTCATAAAACGGTTCGAGGTCGAAACTGACCAGTGTGGCGCCGAGTGCGCGCCACTGTTCCAGCGCGGCCGCATAGGCTGCCTCCTGCGCCTTGTCGCCAAAGAAGATGAGCTGGCCGTCGCGCGGCACTCCTAGACGCAGGCCTGTGGGAAACGAACCCAGTTTTGCGAGGGTCCGGTCGCGCGAGAACGGATCCGACTCGTCCGGACCGCCCATCACGGTCAGCGCCGCTACGGCATCATCAACGGTGAGCGAAAATATCGAGACGCAGTCGAGCGTCCGGCACGCCGGCACGACGCCGGCAGACGAAACCAGGCCGACGCTTGGTTTCAGCCCGACGATGTTGTTGAGCATGGCCGGAACGCGGCCGGAGCCCGCCGTGTCGGTTCCGAGCGCGAGCGGCACGAGGCCGCTGGCGACGGCGACCGCCGATCCCGAACTCGATCCGCCCGGAATAAGGTCGGCGCGCATCGGATTGGTGGGAATGCCGTAAGGCGAGCGCACGCCGACCAGGCCGGTCGCGAACTGATCGAGGTTGGTCTTGCCGATGACGATGGCGCCGGCCTGGCGCAGTCTCGCAACCACGCTGGCATCGCGCGCCGGCAGGTAGGAATAGGCCGGGCAGGCGGCGGTGGTCGGCAGTCCCGCCACATCGATGTTGTCTTTGACTGCGACCGGCACGCCATAGAGCGGCAATGCGCCCGGATCCTTTGACGCAAGCGCTTCGGCCTCCGCCACCAAATCATCTTCCTCGCGCAAGGAGATGAAGATCGCAGGATCGTCGTGCTCGCGGATGCGCCGAAAGCTCCGCGCGACGGTTTGTGCGGGCGACTGGGACCCGGCGCGGTGCGCGGCAACGATGGCGGCAACGGTCTCGGTCACGCGTTAATCCTTGTGGAAGCAGGCGAGGGGGACATGACGGACGTGCTCCAGAAGAGGTTTCGCGTCATTCAAAGCAATCGACGTGCCATTGTGTACAATGGCTACGCGTGGCCCTGCCCTAGAAATGATAAAGATTTATCAATTGTTTGACGGCATGCCGGCGCGGGCCCCAGTCAAGCTGCCATAAGATCTAATGCCCATTTTGTGAGCAGTTTGTCCTGTTTGTCTTCCACGCTTTTCTTCAGCGTCCGACCTTGCTCGACCCCTGCGTGATCAGCCGCGCCGCGCGCTGGTCGCGGGCATGAATCCAGAGCCAGCTGAGAGCAACACTGAGGCGATTGCGTAATCCAATCAGGAAGTAGATGTGGGCGATACCCCAGATCCACCAGGCGATCGTGCCGCGGAGCTTGATCCAACCGAAGTCGATCACCGCTTTGCGTTTGCCGATCTGCGCGAGGCTGCCGGCATGCCGATAGCGAAATGGCGCCAGCTTTTCGCCTGACAACCGCGCCCGAATCAATCTGGCGACGTAACGTCCCTGCTGCTTGGCAGCCGGCGCGATGCCCGGAACGGGATTTCCTTTGCTGTCGGCGATGCTGGCCGTGTCGCCGACGGCAAAGATATCGGGATGGTCCGGCACGGTGAGGTCTGGCCGAACTTGCACCCTTCCGGCGCGATCATGAGGTGCCTGCAGCCATTCGGCGGCGCGCGAGGCGCGAACGCCGGCGGCCCAGATCAGGGTTCTCGCATGCAAAGGCTTTCCGCCGAACACGACACCATCGGCGGAGCATTCGGTGACGGGCTGGCCGAGAATGACCTCGACGCCGATCTCCTCGAGTGAACGTTGCGCATAAGCCGAAAGATCGTCGGGAAAGCCTGCGAGCACGCGCGGGCCGGCTTCGATCAAAACGACCCGCGTCTTGTGCGTATCGATGTTGCGGAAGTCGGGCGGTAGCGTATCGCGGGCGAGTTCGGCGATGGTGCCGGCGAGTTCGACCCCGGTCGGACCGGCGCCAACGATCACGAAGGTCAACAGCGCCGCCCGTCTTTGCGGATCGCTTTCGCGCTCGGCGCGCTCGAAGGCAACGAGAATGCGGCGGCGAAGCGTGGTGGCGTCTTCAAGGGTTTTCAGGCCCGGCGCAAACGGCTCCCATTCGTCATGGCCGAAATAGGCATGGCGGACGCCGGTCGCAAGCACCAGCGTGTCGTAGGGGAGCATGTCGCCGTCTTCGAGCAGCACGCGCTTGTTGGCCGCGTCGACGCCGTTCACATTGGCGAACAGGGTCGTAACGTCAGGCCGGTCGCGCAACAGATAGCGGATCGGCCAGGCGATCTCGGATGTGGCCAGCGATGCGGTCGCCACCTGATAGAGCAGCGGCTGAAACAGATGATGGTTGCGGCGGTCGACCAGCGTGATCCTGACCGGCGCGCCTTTCAGTCCCAGCGCGCATTGGAGCCCGCCAAAGCCGGCGCCCACGATCACCACGCGATGGGCATCTTTCCGATCAGGCGCTGGAGAATTCATGGCGTCCCCCAATTCGAACGGCTCACCCTTTGTGTAAGCGTTCGGGCGCCGCGCTCAAGGCGGCATTTCCGATGAGGCGATAGCGAAAGCCGATATCAACCGGCACTATAATTCTTGCCATCGGCGGCGCCTGCGAATTATGGTGCATGCGGCCGGAACATGGTCCGAAGGTTGAAAGAGGCAGCCGACGGTTCGTGCTTGCTGCTCGCCCGCGATTTCGCGCACAAAACGAGGCATCAACAAGCGTGGAAAGCGCTGGATCAAACGGCGCCATCCGGCCGGCTCAGCCGGCGGCGAGAGAGAAAGAACAGAGGAGGGACACATTATGAGAAGGGCATTTTGGCTCGCGGGCGCAGCGGCTCTGGCGTTGGCCCAGCCTGCGGCGGCCGGGGACACGATCAAGATCGGCTTTGTCTCCACCTTCAGCGGGCCGACGGCGGTCATCGGCAAGGACATGCGCAACTCGTTCGAGCTCGCGCTCGACCATCTCGGCCGCAAGATGGCGGGCAAGCCGGTCGAGGTGATTTACGAGGACGACCAGCAGAAGCCGGACATCGGCAAGCAGAAAACGGAGAAGCTGGTGCAGTCCGACCATGTCGATTTCATCGTCGGCTATATCTGGTCGAACGTGCTGCTCGCTTCGCTCAAGACGGCGGTGGATTCCCAGACCTTCCTGATCTCGGCCAATGCCGGGCCGTCGCAGCTCGCCGGCGAATTGTGCTCCCCTTACGTGTTCTCGACCTCCTGGCAGAACGATCAGACGCCGGCGGCGATGGGCCTTTACATGAACCAGAAGGGCGTCAAGTCGGTATTTCTGATCGGCCCGAATTACGCGGCGGGCAAGGACATGCTCGCCGGCGTGAAGAGCACTTTCAAGGGCCAGGTCCTCGGCGAAGAATATACGGTATGGCCGAGCCAGCTCGATTTCTCGGCCGAACTCACCAAGGCGCGCAATTCAAAAGCCGAATCGATCTTCGTGTTCTATCCGGGCGCAGCCGGCGTGCAGTTCCTCAATCAATATGTTCAGGCCGGCATCAAGCAGCAGATCCCGCTTTATACCGCGTTCACGATCGACGAATTGTCGTTGCCGCTGCAAAAGGACAACGCGCTCGGCGTTCCCGGCGCGCAGGAGTGGGTGCACGACCTGCCGAACGAGCAGAACAAGAAGTTCGTCGAAGACTACCGCAAGAAATATGCGCCGGCGCGTCCCACTTACTACGGCGCACAGGCCTATGACGCCGCGCAGCTGATCAACAGCGCAGTGGTTGCGGTCAAGGGCGATACCTCGAAAAAGGATGCGATGAAGGCCGAAATGGAAAAGGCCGACTTCAAATCACTGCGCGGCTCGTTCAGATATGGCAACAATCACATCCCGATCCAGAACTTCTATTTGCAGGACGTGGTGAAGGACGCCGATGGCCAGCTCTCGCTGAAAACGGTCGCCACCATCGTCAAGGACAATCAGGACAACTTCCACGACAAGTGCCCGATGAAGTGAGCACGGTTTTTGCTAGGAGAGAGCGGCAGCGCCAAACGCTGCCGCTTTTCTTACCCGCTCTCCCCAGGGGATGGTGGGGATCAGGGGATCGTCTCGAACAAAGATGCTGCTTGTCGTCGAACAATTCTTGAACGGGCTGCAATTTGGCCTGCTGCTGTTCCTGCTGGCGGCGGGACTGACGCTCGTTTTCGGCATCATGGACCTCGTCAACCTGGCCCATGGCTCGCTTTACATGATGGGCGCTTATTTCGCCGCGACCTTTGTCGCCTGGAGCGGCAATTTCATCATCGGCATTCTGCTGGCGCTCGGCGCGACGCTGCTGCTCGGCATCGTGCTCGAGGTGGTGGCGCTGCGGCATCTCTACGGGCGCGATCATCTCGACCATGTGCTGGCGACGTTTGGCTTGATCCTGTTCTTCAACGACCTGGTGCGGCTGGTGTGGGGGCCGGCCGGCTTGGCGCTGCCGCTGCCTGGCTGGCTCACTGTGCCGGTGCAGATCATTCCCGGCGTGTTCTATCCCGCCTATCGGCTCGCCATCATTTCCGTCGCGCTGGCGGTTGCCCTGATGCTTTATATCGTGGTGATGCGCACCCGTCTCGGCATGCTGATCCGCGCCGGCGCCTCAAACCGCGAAATGATCGGCGCGCTCGGCATCAACATCAAGCTGCTCTACACGCTGGTGTTCGGGCTGGGCGCGGCACTCGCCGGGCTCGCCGGGCTGATGGAGGCGCCGATCCTCACCGTACAGATCGGCATGGGCGAGAACATCCTCATCCTCGCTTTCGTCATCATCGTCATTGGCGGCATCGGTTCGATCCGCGGCGCCTTCGTCGCCGCCATTTTGGTGGGAATGATCGATACGCTGGGCCGCGCTTTCCTGCCTGATCTGCTGCGGGGCGTCCTGAGTTCGGCGGCGGCATCGACCGCGGCGCCGGCGCTCTCGTCGATGCTGATCTACCTTTTGATGGCGATCGTGCTGGTGGCACGGCCGGAGGGGCTGTTTCCGGCCAGCCGCCGATGAAGCCGTCGTCCGTCGATTACCGCAATGTGGTCGCGGCGCTCGTTGTCGTCGGTCTTCTGGCGCTGCCGCTGTTTTCGCAACTGACCGGCAACTTCTTCGTGCTCACGCTGTTCACGCGCATCGTGATCTTCTCGCTCGCCGCCGTCAGCCTCAACCTCATCATGGGCTATGGCGGCATGATGAGCTTCGGCCACGCCGCCTATCTCGGCATCGGCGGCTATGCGGTCGGCATTCTCGCCGCCGAAGGCATTGGCTCCGGCTTCATCCAGTGGCCGGTGGCGCTCGCCGCTTCCGCGCTGTTTGCGCTGGTGATCGGCGCGCTGTCGCTGCGCACGCGCGGCGTCTATTTCATCATGATCACGCTCGCCTTCGCCCAGATGGCGTATTACGTCGCCTCGGGCCTGTCTCGCTATGGTGGCGACGACGGCCTGACCATCTACAAGCGCTCGGGCTTCGCCGGCCTGATCAACCTGTCGAACCGCGTCGAATTCTACTACCTCTGCCTGTTCTGTCTGTTCGGCGGAGTCTTTCTGGTCTGGCGCATTGTCAATTCGCGCTTCGGGCTGGTCGTGCAGGGCCTGCGCTCGAACGAGCAGCGCATGCAGGCCATCGGTTTTCCGGCAAAGCGATATCAGCTGGTCTGCTTCGTCATATCAGGCACGATGTGCGGCCTTGCCGGCGCGCTGCTCGCCAATAACACCGACTTCATCAGCCCGGCCGTGATGTACTGGACCCGCTCCGGTGATCTCATGGTGATGGTGATCCTGGGCGGCATGGGGTCGCTGTTCGGCCCCGTGGTCGGCGCGATCGTCTATCTGGTGCTCGAGGAATTTTTGTCGCAGGTCACCGAATACTGGGCGATGATCATGGGTCCGCTTTTGCTCCTGATCGTGTTGTTCGGGCGCGGCGGCATTCTCGGCCTGATCGGGAGTTTTTCCCGTGACTGAAGCCCTGCTCCGCATCGAAAACCTGATCAAGCGGTTTGGCGGCATCGTCGCCACCGACAATCTGTCGCTCGACGTCGCGCCGGACGAACTGCACGCCATCATCGGCCCGAACGGCGCCGGCAAGACCACGCTGATCAGCCAGCTGATCGGCCAGCTGCGCCCTTCAGCGGGTACCATCCGCTTTGCCGGTGAGGACATCACCTATCTGCCGGCCTGGAAGCGCAGCCATCTGGGGCTGGCGCGTTCGTTCCAGATCACCTCGCTGCTGCGGGATTTCACCGCGGCGGATAACGTCGCCATGGCGGCGCAGGCCCGCGACGGGCACTCCTTCCGCTTCTTCGGCAATGCCCGCAAGGAGATGGGGCTTCGCGAGGCTGCGCTCGCAGCGCTGGCGCGCGTCGGGCTGGCCGACCGTGCCAATGTCATGGTCTCGAGGTTGAGCCATGGCGAGCAGCGCGAACTCGAATTGGCGGTGGCACTGGCGACAAAGCCGCGATTGCTGCTGCTCGATGAGCCGATGGCCGGCCTGGGCGCGACGGAATCGGCGCGCATGGTCAGACTGCTCGCGGACCTTCGAAAGGAAGTCACGATCGTTCTGGTCGAGCACGACATGAACGCGGTGTTCGCGCTGGCCGACCGTATCACCGTGCTTGTGTATGGCCGCGTGATCGCCTCCGACGTGCCGGCGGCGATCCGGGTCAACGAGGAAGTCAGACGCGCCTATCTCGGCGATCAGCATGTGGTGACGCGCCATGGCTGAACTGGCACCTCTGCTCGAAGTCGAGGGCATCGAGACCTGCTATGGTCTGAGCCAGGTGCTGTTCGGCCTGTCGCTGTCGGTCAAGAGCGGTGAGATGGTTGCGCTGATGGGCCGCAACGGCATGGGAAAGACCACCACCATCCGCTCGATCATGGGACTGACGCCGCCGCGTCAAGGCAGCGTGCGCTTCGGCGGCCGCGAGGTTCGCGGGCTGGCCGCGTTCCGCATCGCGCAGCTCGGAATCGGTCTGGTTCCCGAAGGCCGGCAGATCTTTCCGAATCTGACTGTGCGTGAAAATCTGGTGGCGGCGTCCCGTAATCGTCTCGCCTCCCGCGATCCCTGGACGCTGGAGAAAATCCACGCGCTGTTCCCGCGGCTCGCCGAGCGCGGCAGCAACATGGGAAACCAGCTCTCCGGCGGCGAGCAGCAGATGCTGGCGATCGGGCGCGCACTGATGACCAACCCGCGACTGCTCATTCTCGACGAGGCGACGGAGGGGCTGGCGCCGCTGATCCGCGAAGAGATATGGAATTGCCTGTCGATGCTGAAAGCGGGGGGCCAGTCGGTGCTGGTGATCGACAAGAATGTGGAAAATCTCGCCCGCATCGCCGACCGCCACTACATTATCGAGCGTGGCCGCAGTGTCTGGAGCGGCACATCGGCGGAATTGATTGCGGAGCCCGATCTGCAACACCGCTATCTCGGGATTTGACCTCAAAACATCTCGAAATACTCGCGATGCTCCCAGTCCGAGACTTCGGCCTGAAAGCGCTCGATTTCCGCATTCTTGATGTGGAGATAATAATCGACAAAGCCCGCGCCGAACTTTTCGCGGAAAAATGTATCGGCCTGAAGCGCATCGAGCGCTTCGCGCAAGGTCTTGGGCAAAGCAATCGCCTTGGTTTCATAAGGCGTGTCCGCGGGCGGTGGCGGATCGAGCGCGCGGTCGATGCCGTCGAGACCGGCAAGGACCTGCGATGCCATGTAGAGATAGGGGTTGGCGGCCGGCTCGCCGATGCGGTTTTCCAGCCGGGTCGCCGGATCATTCGCGCCGCCGAGCATGCGTACCATGACGCCGCGGTTGTCGCGGCCCCAGATCGCGCGGTCCGGCGCCAGCGAATAGGAGCGGTAGCGCTTGTAGCCGTTGATCGTCGGCGTGGCGAACACGGCAGACGCGCGAGCATGGTGGAGAAGTCCAGCAAGGTATTGGCGGCCGATCGGGCTCAAGCCCGTATCGCTCTCTTTCGCCATGAAGGCGTTCTCGCCGCCAGCGCGCGAGATCAGCGATTGATGCAGGTGCCAGCCTGATGCGAAAACGTTCGGCAGTTTCGGCCGGCACATGAAGGTCGCGTGGTAGCCGTGCCGGAGCGCGATCTGCTTCGCCGCGCTGCGGAACAGCACCATGGTGTCGGCCGGCTCAAGGCCCTTGCTTGGCCTGAAGGTGAACTCGCACTGGCTCGGGCCGAATTCGACCTCGACCGAGCGCAGCGGCAGGCCCAGCGCAAGGATATCGCGCCGGATCAGGTCCAGCACGGGCGCCATCTGGTCGTAGCGCTGCTCGGTCAGATATTGGTAGCCGTGCGAGAGTAGGCTGACCTCCGGCGGGTGTCCGGGCTGGCCGGCATGTTCCGGCAACATCTTCGCGTCTTCGAGCTTGAAGACATGAAACTCGACTTCGAGCCCGGCGACGAAATCGAAGCCGCGCTGGCCGAGCTGATCGAGAACCTTCCGGAACAGCTGCCGCGTCGCAAATGGCACGGCGCGCCCGTCGGCAAAATATACGTCGCACAACAGCCACCCGGTCGACGGCGACCAGGGCAGCACGCGAAAGCTTGTGGGGTCGGCGACCATCAGCACATCGGCCGCGCCCTCCATCTCCGGCATGCCGAATCCGCCGCCGGAGGTGAACACCGGAAACACCGTGCGATGCGCGGTGTCCTTGGCGAACATCGTGGTCGTGATGCTGCAGCCGCTTTCGAGCGAGGCGAGCGCCTCGCTTGCCACCAGCGTCTTGCCGCGCAGGACGCCGTGCTGATCGGGAAACGAAAGCCGAATGGTTTCGAGCTCTTGTTCCTCGACGATCCGGCGAACGCGGCTCGCCGCCTCCTTCTGTTCGGCAGTCCAGAGGCTGTGACGTTCGACGAAAGTCACGGTGTCGTCCCGTTCGTCATTCCCGGGCAATACGCAGCATCGAGCCGGGAAGCGATGGTGCCGCAATCTGCGGAAAGATGGACTCCGCGCCTGCGCCTGTCGGCGCATCCACGATGTGCAATTGCACATCGGGGAATGGCGACGTAACAGTCAGAGGCCATCATCACACCACCCTCAACTGCGGTACCGTCTCCGCGATCTCTTGCACCGCTGGCGCCGTCCAAGGCGCACCGCGGCGGCGCTTGACGTCGACTTCCATCCAGAACGTCTCCCAGCCCCGCGTCGGCCCGATGCCGTCCATCGTCGCCGGGCCCTGGATGCTTTTTGCACGGCCAGCATCGAGGAACATGAACGGCTTCTCGCCCTTGTTCGCCTTCTCGATCTCCTGACGCAGCAAGCGGCGATATTGCACGATCGCCTTGTCGGCGGCGCCGAGATGCTCGCGGGTGCGGTCCTGGATCGGCCCCATCGATTCCACCGCCCACTGGTCGTGCACGTTGATGTCGTTGCCCATGCCGGTATAGGTCGCGGTCTGCTGCTCGTGCGGATCGAAGCCGTAATCGTTCGCCTTGTTCTTGCGCGATATGTAGTCCGGCAGCTCATAGAGTTCGAGGCGCTGCTCGCGCATCTTCTCCTTGTCGACCGGCGCCGCGTAAGACGTGAAGATCGCATACCAGTAGCAATTCTCGTCATCGACCGGGACGTGCCACTGCGTGATTGTCATCTCGGTGCTCATCGGGATAACGAACGCGTGCGGGAAGAGCTGGTTGGTGACGCGTACATGGGTGCGCTCCTCGTCGATCTCGCGCAGCGCGATCAGCCGCAGCCCGTATTCGGTCTGCTCGACATTGATGATCGGCCGGTCGTATTCGCGCAGGATCCTGGTCATCGGCAGGTCGCTACCGGCCGACGCGCCGCGGAATTGCCGGCCATAGGCCGCCGAAGTGTCTTCGTCCTCGAAGAAGCGGTGCAGGAACGAGGCGTGGGATGGATCGATGCCGACTTCGAGCGCCTGCAGCCAGTTGCAGGCGATGTGGCCCTTGAAGGCGAAGGTGTGGGTGGCGGGCGCGACAAAGCAGTCGATTTCGGGAAAGGCCGGCGGTTCGCCTTCGCCGAGCCAGGCCCAGAGGATGCCGCCTTTCTCGACGACCGGATAAGCGCGCTGCCGGATGCCCTGGCAGAGCTTTGAGCCCTTCGGTTCGGCCGGCGTTTCCAGGCATTGCCCGGATGAATCGAACAGCCAGCCGTGAAAGGCGCAACGCAACCCGCCATGCTCGAGCCGGCCGAACGCAAGATCGGCGCCGCGATGCGCGCAGTGGCGCTCGATCAGGCCGTAGCCGCCTCGCTCGTCACGAAACACCACGAGGTCTTCGCCGAGCAATTTGACGGGACGCACGGGCCGCGGGCCTTCAAGTTCATCCAGGAGCGCCGCCGGCTGCCAGTACATCCGCATCAGTTTGCCGCATGGCGCTTTCGGGCCCGTGCGCGTCATCAGATCGTTCTGTTCCTGGCTCATCATGGCGCGTCACCTCATTCTAAAAAGGCTTGCGATGGACGGTGGGTGGAGCTAGCTAGTTCGCGTATTGAACAAGTGTTCAAATATCGTAACACGAGCATCCGACTTCGCAAGCGACTTTCATGGTCAAGCCGAAGCGCTCCGAAAGCGAGCCCCGTACCACTGACTTTGTCGAAAGCCTCGACCGGGGCTTGCGGCTGCTACAGGTGTTCGGCGAACGTTCGTCGCCGATGAGGCTGAGTGAAATCGCCGCCCTTGCCGGCCTGCCGCGCGCCACGGCGCGGCGCATCCTTTTTACGCTGCAACACGGCGGCTATGTCTCCAGCGACGGAAAGCTGTTCGCGCCGACCCCGCGTGTGCTGACGCTTGCCGTCGCCTATCTTCGCTCGAATCAGATGGTTGCGGTGTTGCAACCGGTACTGGATAAAATCGCGAGCGCCGCGCACGAAATCAGTTCACTCGCCGTGCTCGATGGCGACGAAGTGGTGTTCATCGCGCGCGGCAGCCCGACGCGGATTTTCACGGGCGGCGTCGACATCGGCTATCGCCTGCCGGCGTTTTGCACGGCAGTCGGCCGCGTGCTGCTCGGCCGGCTCGGCGATGCCGAGTTGAAGGCGCGGCTCAGCGCGATCAAACGCGAGGCATTGACGCCGCAGACTGTGACCGATCCGAAGCGCTTGCTTTCCGCGATCACAGCCGATCGCGGGCGCGGCTATTCGCTGGTCGATCGCGAGGCCGAGCCGCATTTCCGTTCCATCGCCGTGCCGGTGAAACGCTACGACGGCATCATTGTGGCCGCGATCAACATCGGCACCCATGTCGACCGCATCTCGACGGACGAGATGCAAGAACGCTTCCTGCCGCTGTTGCGCGAGCAGGCGGGGAAGGTGATGGCGACGTTGCTGTAAACCGCCGATTGGCCTGCCCGTTCGGCGAACGGTCGCATTCCCCCGATACCGGGTCCATTACGCCGGATTTCTCAGGTCGCGGTTCTCCGTCGCGTCACCGGGCGGAATCAAACCGCCACACTCCGCAGACCGAACGCTTTCGCTTCGCTCTGCAATACCGGGCGTACGGTGTCGATCAGCCGCGCGGCAGCGACATCCACCGAAAGACCCGCCGTATCGACGACCGCAGACGCGCGCGCATAGAGCGGCTCGCGACTGGTCAGGATGTTGCGCAATTCCGCCATCGCCGAGCGATCATCGGCCATTGGGCGGAGATCGCCCTGCTTGCGGACCCGCGCCATGTGCTCTTCCGGCTCGGCCTTCAGCCAGACGGTGTAGAACGACGAGAGAATCAGGTCGAAGGTCACGGGCTCCGAGACGATGCCGCCGCCTGTAGCGAGCACGGTCGGCTCGTTGCGCGCCAGGAGTTGTGTCAGCGCGGCTTGTTCGAGCCGGCGAAAACCTTCCTGGCCGTAGAGCGCGATGATCTCGGCGACCGAAAGGCCGTTCTGGGCCTCGATCTCCTTGTTGAGCTCGACGAAATTCCAGCCGATTTTTTTGGCGAGCAGCTTGCCGAGCGTCGATTTGCCGGCGCCGCGCAGGCCGATCAGCGCAATGCCGGCAAACGACGCACCATGCGGTGACGACGCGCCATGCCCCGCGAGAACGTCCTTGGCCTGTGCGATCTGTGCAGGCGTCGCCTTGCGGAGCAGTTCGCGGATCACCGCCCAATCGAGTGACGGCCCCTGGTGCGGAATCAAATCTTCGAGATGCGCACCCATCGCATTCGAGACTCGTCGCAATAACACAATCGAGACGTTGCCGCGGCCGGCCTCAAGCTGGGCGATGTAGCGCTCGGAAATGCCGGAGACTTTTGCCAGCACTTTGCGCGACATGCCGCGCAACGCGCGCATGGTGCGCACCCGTTGGCCTAGCTGTTCAAGGAAGATCGTTTCGGGATCGCTGGTCGAAGCGTCCATGCCAGGAGTCATCCAAAATCTGCGCTCGTACCGCCGATCTGAAGTCCCTGCACCACAAGCGGCGAATTCGATCAGGGACTTGGACTTCTGAATCGCCGTGCCAGGAAACATAATGCCGAAGAGCATTGACAGCAAGCGATCGTAGTGCCTTTCTATGCATTATAATTCTTAAAAAATCGGGCAGGTCGGGCGCGATGAACGACGCCCTGATCCCAGGCGAGGGAGCTTTCGGGGAATCGGCATGATCGAGACATCGGGCGCTTACAATGCAGTGACCTATCTGCTCGACCGCAACATCGACGAGGGGCGCAGCCAGAAGCTTGCCTATACCGACACCGTTTCCGAACTGACCTACGGCCAATTGCAGCAGCAGACCTGCCGGGTTGCCAACCTCTTGCGCCGGCTTGGCGTCCGCCGCGAGGAGCGCGTGGCGATGATCATGCTGGATACGGTGGATTTTCCTTCCGTATTTCTTGGCGCGATGCGCGCCGGCATCGTGCCGGTGCCGCTCAATACGCTTCTGACCGCAGATCAATATGCCTATGTGCTCGCCGATTGCCGCGCGCGGGTCCTGTTCGTTTCCGAAGCGCTCTATCCGTCCGTGAAGGACATCGTCGGGCGAATGAGCGATCTCGAATGCGTCGTCGTTTCCGGGAAGAATGCATTCGGCCACAAACTGCTGTCTGAGGAACTGAAAGGCGAGAGCGACGTGTTCGCGACCGTCGCGACGCATGCCGATGAGCCGGCTTTCTGGCTCTATTCGTCCGGCTCGACCGGTATGCCCAAGGGCGTGCGGCATCTGCATTCCAATCTAGCCGCAACCGCAGAGACCTACGCCAAGCAGGTCCTCGGCATCCGCGAGGACGATGTCTGCCTCTCGGCGGCGAAACTCTTCTTTGCCTATGGCCTCGGCAACGCGCTGACCTTTCCCATGTCAGTCGGCGCGACCACCGTGCTCAACTCCGAACGCCCGACGCCGGCCGTGATGTTTGCCCTGATGAACAGGTATAACCCCAGCATCTTTTACGGCGTGCCGACGCTGTTCGCGGCGATGCTCCATGATGAGGCCTCGAAGGATGAGCGCGCCGGAAAGCGTCTGCGGATCTGCACCTCGGCAGGCGAAGCCTTGCCGGAATCCGTCGGCCACGCCTGGAAGGCCCGCTTCGGCGTCGACATTCTCGATGGCGTCGGCTCGACCGAGTTGTTGCACATCTTCCTGTCGAACGCGCCTGGCGACGTCAAATACGGCTCCTCGGGCCGGCCGGTGCCGGGCTACAAGGTGCGGCTCGTCAACGAAGCCGGCGCCGACGTTGCCGACGGCGAGGTAGGCGAACTGCTGGTGGATGCTCCTTCCGCTGGCGAGGGCTACTGGAATCAGCGCAGCAAGAGCCGCCGCACCTTCGAGGGGCATTGGACGCGCACCGGCGACAAGTATGTCCGCGACGCTGATGGGCGCTTCACTTTCTGCGGCCGCAGTGACGACATGTTCAAGGTGTCCGGCATCTGGGTGTCGCCGTTCGAGGTTGAAAGCGCGCTGATCACCCATCCGGCGGTGCTCGAGGCAGCCGTTGTGCCCGAAGCGGATGGCGAAGGCCTGCTCAAGCCCAAGGCATTTGTCGTGCTGCGTGCCGATGCAGAAAAGCGCGGCCTGGACGAGGCACTGAAGGAATACGTCAAGCAGAAGATCGGCGTCTGGAAATATCCGCGCTGGATCGAGACCGTCGACGCCTTGCCGAAAACCGCAACCGGCAAGATCCAGCGCTTCAAGCTGCGGGACGATGGCGCCGCCACCGGTCATGGCCAGGCTTGACGCGGGCATGATGAAGTCAAGAGCAGCACATGGCGCTTCAACCCTCAGGCTTCCTGCGCATCGGCGATAGCGATCTCGAGTATCGCATGATCGGACCGCTTCCTTCGGAAGCGCCCACCATCGTGATGCTGCATGAAGGTCTCGGCTCTGCGGCTCTGTGGGGCGACTTTCCACGCGCCTTGCAGGCGGCGACCGGCATGGGCGTCTTTGTCTATTCGCGCGCCGGCTATGGAGCGTCTTCGCCGGTCACGCTGCCGCGGCCGCTCGACTACATGAGCCGCGAGGGGCTCGATCTTTTGCCAGCGTTGCTTGATACGATCGGCTTTCAGCGTGGTGCGCTGCTCGGCCATTCCGATGGGGCTTCGATCGCCGCGATCTATGCCGGCGGCACGGGCGATCACCGCGTACGTGGCGTCGTGCTCATCGCGCCGCATTTCTTCGTCGAAGACGTGTCGGTCGCCTCGATTGCCGCGATCCGAAAGACCTATGAAACCACGGAGCTGCGGACGAAGCTCGCACGCTGGCACAGCAACGTCGATAACGCCTTCTACGGCTGGAACGACGCTTGGCTGGATCCCAACTTTCGTCGATGGGACATCAGCGGCTATCTTGCCTATATCAGGGTGCCGATCGCAATCCTGCAGGGCGCGAACGATCAGTATGGGACAATTCGCCAGATCGAGCTCGCGAAAGAGGAATGTTACTGTCCTGTCGATGTGACGCTAATTCCGCAAAGCGGACACTCGCCACATCGCGAGGCGCCTGAACGGACGCTGGCAGCGGTTTCGGAATTTGTGAGGCGTATTTTGATTGTGCATGAAGGTTCGGGAATCCGAGCTGTGTAGTTTTTGAGTCGTGGTTTTTATCGATGAATTTCACCTCTTCTGCCGCCGCGCATTTGCCGCTGCCGGGATGGACCTACGTACCCGGCGAAACGGCGGATGCCGAAGCCGATTACGAAACACTGGGGCACGCCAAGGCGCTGGTGCCGGCGCAGTTCGTCGGCTTCGTGCCGACACGGCACCCGGCCCTGCGCTACGGCATGGCGCTGAACGACGCCGGCTATTTCTGGGAATCCCAGCAGGTGCTGGAAGCCGTCTGGGCGGCGGCGCCACAAGGCGGGCGTGAACGCCTTCTGCTGCGCGCCTGCATCCAGATCGCGGGCGCCAATCTGAAGCTGCGGATGCGGAAGCCGAACGCGACCCTGCGGCTGTGGGGCGAGGCGCTCACCGGAATCAGCGAACTTCTGGCGCGTCGTTCGGCTGCCTCCGGCGGCTTTGCCGACCGCTTCCCGGCGGTCCAACTCGCCAAGGTGTTGCAAACGCGCTTGGCGCAGGAAGGCTTGGCCAAAGCCGACTGGATCGCCTTCGGTTCCCTTTAGTGAAATATGCAAGAAAATGCAGATTTGATGTAGTTTGACGCCTAGACCTGCGCCGTGACATGCATTATTGTGCATATCTTCGATGGAAGAGACGAGCAGGGAAGGGCCGATGGCCGGTGATGAACGCGTTCTCGCTGGGGGAGCGAGCTTTATCGATTTCCAGACCGATCCGTCGCGCTACCGGCATTGGAAGCTGGCTGTCGACGGGGAGGTCGCGACGCTGACGATGGACGTCGATGAGAACGGCGGCCTTTTCGAGGGCTATCAGCTCAAGCTCAATTCTTACGACCTCGGAGTCGACATCGAGCTTGCCGATGCCGTGCAGCGCCTGCGCTTTGAATACCCCGAGGTGAAAGTGGTGATCCTGCGCTCGGGCAAGAATCGCGTGTTCTGCGCCGGCGCCAATATCCGCATGCTGGCCGGCGCGACGCACGCGCACAAGGTCAACTTCTGCAAATTCACCAACGAAACGCGGAACGGCTTCGAGGATTCGTCGGAAAACTCCGGGCAGCGCTTCATCACCGTCGTCAACGGCACCGCGGCCGGCGGCGGCTACGAGCTCGCGCTCGCCACGGACCACATCATTCTCGCCGATGACGGCTCCGCCGCGGTCGCGCTGCCGGAAGTGCCGCTGCTGGCGGTATTGCCCGGCACCGGCGGCCTGACGCGGGTGGTCGACAAGCGCAAGGTGCGCCGCGATCACGCCGATTACTTCTGCACCATCGAGGAAGGCATCAAGGGCAAGCGCGCGGTGCAGTGGCGTCTCGTCGACGAGATCGTGCCCAACAGCAAGTTAGAAGGCAGGATCGCCGAGCGCGCGAGGGAGTTCGCCGCCGCCTCGAAACGCAATGCGAGCGGCCAAGGCATCACCCTGACCGCGCTGTCGCGCACCATGGGCGAGAACACGATCCGCTATGGCAGCGTCAGCGTCGAGATCGACCGCGCCGCGCGCCTCGCCACCATCTCGATTGCGGCGCCCGAGGGGCAGCCGCCTGCCGGGATCGACGGCATGATCGCGCAAGGTGCTTCGTTCTGGCCGCTCCAGGTCGCACGCGAGCTCGATGACGCCATCCTGCATCTGCGCATCAACGAGCTTCAGATCGCCATGCTCGTCTTCAAGTCGCATGGCGAGCCGGCGAACGTAGTCGCTTACGATGAATTTCTCGAGTCCAACAAGGCGCACTGGCTGGTCAACGAGGTCAGGCAATACTGGAAGCGGGTGCTCAAGCGCATCGACGTCACCTCGCGCACGCTGGTTGCGCTGGTCGAGCCCGGCTCCTGCTTTGCCGGCACGCTGGCCGAACTCGTGTTCGCCGCCGACCGCTCCTACATGCTGATCGGTTCTCGGCAAGGCGACAACCGGCCGCCGCCGTCGCTGCAGCTTTCGGCGCTGAATTTCGGCGCCTATCCGATGAGCCATGGACTGACGCGGCTGCAATGCCGTTTCCAGGCAAACCCTTCGGATCTGGAGCGCGCGCGCGCGCGCATCGGCGAAGCGCTCGACGCCGAGCAGGCCGAGGCGCTGGGGCTTGTCACCTTTGCGCTCGACGACATCGACTGGGATGACGAGGTGCGCGTGTTCCTGGAGGAGCGCGCGAGCTTCTCACCCGACGGGCTCACCGGAATGGAAGCGAACCTGCGCTTCGTCGGGCCCGAGACCATGGAATCGAAGATCTTCTCCCGCCTCACTGCCTGGCAGAACTGGATTTTCCAGCGCCCGAACGCGGTCGGCGAGGAGGGCGCGCTGCGCCGGTATGGCACCGGTGAGAGGCCGCAGTTCGACACGACGAGGGTTTGAGTTCGTGGTCCCGGGCGCGGCACAAGGTAATGCGCCGCAGAAGCGGGACTCAAATGGTATTTGAGAGCAGGTCCCGGCTCTGCGACGCCTCGCCATCGCGTCCGGGACACGAGCGAGCAGGGAGCACGCGATGAACGTCAACATCATGAACGTCGACTATTCGACCAAGATTCCCAACAACGTCAATCTGAGCGCAGATCGCCAGGTGCTCAAAGCGCTCGAAGGCTGGCACCCCGGCTATATGAACTGGTGGAGCGACATGGGGCCCGAGGGCTTCCAGCAGGCGCTGGTGTACCTGCGCACGGCGTACTCGGTCGATCCGCGCGGCTGGGCGAAATTCGATTATGTCAAGATGCCCGACTACCGTTGGGGCATTCTTCTGGCTCCGCAGGAAGAGAATCGCGTCGTTCCCTTCGGCGAGCATTACGGCGAGCCTGCCTGGCAGGAAGTGCCCGGCGAATACCGCGCGATGCTGCGGCGGCTGATCGTGATCCAGGGCGATACCGAGCCCGCATCCGTCGAGCAGCAGCGTCATCTCGGCAAGACCGCGCCGTCGCTTTACGATTTGCGCAACCTGTTCCAGGTCAATGTCGAGGAAGGCCGTCACCTCTGGGCGATGGTTTATCTCCTGCAGAAATATTTCGGCCGCGACGGCCGCGAGGAGGCCGACGAGTTGTTGCGCCGCCGCTCCGGTGATGCCGATGCCCCGCGCATGTTGGGGGCCTTCAACGAGGCGACGCCGGACTGGCTGTCATTCTTCATGTTCACCTATTTCACCGATCGCGACGGCAAGATGCAGCTGCACAGCCTCGCGCAGTCCGGGTTCGATCCCCTGTCGCGCACCTGCCGCTTCATGCTGACGGAAGAAGCGCATCACATGTTTGTCGGCGAGACCGGCATCACTCGCGTGGTGCAACGGACCTGCGATGCGATGAAAGAGGCCGGCATCACTGATCCGACCGACATCGCGAAAGTCCGCGCGCTCGGCGTGATCGACCTGCCGACCGTCCAGAAGAAACTGAACCTGCATTATTCGCTGTCGCTCGACCTGTTCGGTTCGGAAGTCTCGACCAATGCGGCGAACGCTTTCAATGCCGGCATCAAGGGCCGCTATCACGAGACCCAGATCAAGGACGATCATCGCCTGACCAACGACACCTATCCGGTGCTGAAGCTGGTGAACGGCGAGATCAAGCGCGTCGACGAGCCGGCGCTGACCGCGCTAAATATGCGCCTGCGCGACGACTATACCCAGGACTGCGTCAAGGGCCTTCTGCGCTGGAACAAGGTGATTTCGACGGCCGGTTACGATTTCAAGCTGGCGCTGCCGAGCGTCGCCTTCCACCGCGCCATCGGCGAGTTCAAGGACGTTCATGCCACGCCCGAGGGCGTGCTGATCGACGATGCCGCATGGAACGCCAGAAAGAGCGCCTGGCTGCCTTCCGCGGAGGATGGCGATTTCATCGCCTCCCTGATGAAGCCGGTGACGGGGGCCGGTGAATTCGCCTCCTGGATTTCCCCGCCCAAGGTCGGCATCGACAACAAGCCGGGCGATTTCGAGTATGTGAAAATCGAGAGCTGAAGGTTGGCAGCCATCACATAGCTCAGCCAGGTTGGCCATAATCCCGGCAGCGCATCAAACGTTGGATGTTACGGCGGCGGCAATTCCGGAACCAACATGGTAATCTGAACAGCGAACACGCCGTCGAGAAATACTCAATCGTTTAGGCGTCGCCTTTCGCAGCATGGTTTGAACCCGGCCGTGGGCTTAGCTGTCCCAGCCGCTGCCCTTGATGCCGGGATTGGCATAGACGATGCCGCCATCGACGGCGATGGTGGCGCCCACGACATAGTCGCCAGCGCGCGAGGCGAGATAGATCGCTGCCCCCGCCATGTCCTCGTCCGTGCCAATGCGGCCCGCCGGCACGCGCGTCGCCACTTCATCGGCGTTGTCGCGCGCGGCGCGGTTCATGTCGGACCTGAACGGCCCCGGCGCGATCGCCGAGACCACGATGTGATCGCCGATCAGCTTTGCGGCCATCCTTCGCGTCAGGTGAATGAGTCCGGATTTGCTCGCCGCATATGAATAGGTCTCCAGCGGGTTGACGAAAATGCCGTCGATCGAGGCAATGTTGATCACTTTTGCCGGCCGCCCCGCGCTGGCGGCGGCGCGCAGGGAGGCAGCCAGCGCCTTGGTCAGGAAGAACGGCGTCTTGAGATTGAGGTTGATCACCTTGTCCCAGCCGCTTTCCGGAAAGTCGTCGAAGTCAGCACCCCAGGCAGCTCCCGCATTGTTGACGAGGATATCGAGCCTGCCTTCGCGTTTATTGATCTCTGCTGCCAGCCTCTCGATTCCAGCCGTGGTCGAGATATCGATCGGCAGCGCGATGCATTCGCCGCGATAGGCCGCGGTCAGTTCGCTGGCGGTGGCTTCGCAGGGCCCGGCCTTTCGCGCTGTGATGTAGACCTTCGCTGCTCCCTGGCTGAGAAATCCCGCGGCGATCATCTTGCCGATGCCGCGCGATCCGCCGGTCACCAGCGCGACGCGGCCGTCAAGCGAGAACAGATCGGTAAACATGGGCATTCTCCGTGTTGCGAAACGGTTTTGAGCGCGGGGCGCAGGTGAGTCAAGGAAGCTGAGCCGCCCGGCGGCGACCCATAACAACAATCCTTGATGACAGCGAAAGTGGTTGTAACGACTATTCGAGGGATACTTTGCGGCATATGGGCCGCCGCGTCCGCGGGGACGACTGCGACCCGGCTGCCCCTCAAGCCGCGTCGATGCGGCGAAAGCCGTTCCGCACCGCGGTAACCGCGCCGGAGGTGAGGACGGGAAGAAACCGTTCGTCCTGAAAATTGCCATTGAGCGACACCCGCGGCAGCGCTGTCGGATATTCCGCGCTCTCTGGGAAGATCATGCCGGGCCGCGTCGTCACCGCGCTCTGAAAGCCGGCTGCCCTGGCGAGTGCGAACTCGCGCCTGCCCGCCGCAACCTTGTCCCCATAGGGATAGGCGAAGTGCACGACAGGACGCTGCAAGGCGTCCTCGATGCGCGCCCGGCTCGTCGCGATCTCGTCGCTTGCGATGTCATCCGTCTCGCGGGCGAGATTGCAATGGGTCACCGTATGCGCTCCGATGGAGACGAGCGCCTCGGCCGCAAACGGCTTCAGTTCGTCCCAGGACAGACAGAGCTCGCGGCAGATCGCTCCCTGATCGATTGCGTGGCGGACACACAGCGCATCGATCTCGCGGGCCACATCGTTGCGGCTCGGCAAGGCGCGCAGCCAGTCGTGCAGGCGCGCAAAGGCCGCGCGCTTGGCTGAAATATCCGAGCTGTCGATCCGCACGGGGGCGCCGTCGATGACAGCTTCGATGCCGGGAGCCTTCGCAACCAACTTCTCCAGCGCGATCCACCACAGCCTGCCGGTGCCTTCGGCAAAATCGCTCGTCACATAAACCGTAAACGGTGCATCAAATTCGCGCATGATGGGAAGCGCGAAATCCCTGTTGTCGCGATAGCCGTCATCGAACGTGAAGCAGGCGAATTGTCGGGAGAAGTCGCGCCCGGCCAGCCGACGCGACAATTCATCCATGCCGATGATGTCGATGTCGCGCGAGCGCAGATGGGCCAGCGTCGCGCGCAGGAAATCCGGCGTGACTTCGAGATGGCTGTTGGGCTGAAAGGCTGCATCGCGCGCAGGACGCACATGATGCAGCATGAAAATGCTGCCGACGCCGGCAAAGATCGGGCGAAACAGGCGGTGCGCGCCGGTGAAATAAATCGCTTCCAGGCCGGCGTGGATGATGTTGCTGCGTAACTGCTTCATCAAGCTGCGCTGTCGGTTTGGAAGGTCTGATCGAATTGGCCGCTCCTGGTGCAGGGACTTCGGATCGGCGGTACGAGGCTATCGGTACACCATTGAAAAAATGGTTAGCCGATGGCCGCCAATACGCTGGACCAGCCGCTGCTATTTCGGGTTTGACAGCTCCGCAAGGGTTTGTTTTCTCTCCAATTCCGTCGCTCCATTGTGGTCGGGCGCTGCCTTCGAAGAATGCGAGAAGGATCTGCGTCAGACCAAAAAGCGATAACGGATCAGAGTGTTGCCGGTCCCCCTGTTTACCGAAATTCGCCCGAGGGGGCAGTTTGCAGAATTTTTGCGAATTTCGGACAAGAGGCGGTGTCGTGCCTCGTGGGATATCCGATGCGTGGACTAGGCAAGTGGAGCAGCAAATGGTGGCCGGGCACGATACCGCTGGCTGTCCTTTGGGCTTTGGCAGCCTGGACCAGCACGTCGCCGTTTGAGACCGAACTCGCCGGTCGTTCGACCGCCGCACTTAAGACTGTTCTGCTCGACAAGAGCCGGGTTGCGGTGAGCGGCCGCGACGTCACGCTCGCCGCCGACGCCTTTTCCGAAGAGGGGCGGCATAGCGCCATTGCCGCGATCGAGGCTGTGCCCGGCGTGCGCCTCGTCAATGACGAAACCCGCCTCATTCCGGAAGCCAGCCCCTTCGTCTGGTCGGCGGAGCGCGACGTGGTCCGGGTCACCTTGACCGGCAGTTCTCCCATGCCGGCAACCAAGGCCAAATTGCTCGATGCGGCCCGCGCCGATCTCGGCGGCGTAGAGGTGGTCGATCAGACCCATCTTGCGCGCGGCGCGCCGCCTGGCTTCGATGAGGCCGCGCTGCTCCTGCTTGCACAGATACCGAAGCTGAAAGACGGCAAGATCACGATCACCGATACCAAGGTCGGTCTCTCCGGCATGGCGCGCGAGCTCGGCGGGCGGGAAACCATTGCCGCCGCCCTGAAGAATCTTCCCGCAGGTTTTTCGGTCGCGGCCAATGACATCAAGGCCCCGCCCTATATTTTCCAGGCCTACAAGGATCCGGTGGCGCTGAAGCTGACCCTGTCAGGCAACGTGCCTGACAATACTGCGCGCGGTGCGATTGTGGCCGCGGCCGGCCGCAAGTTCTTCAACGAAAAGGTCGTCGACAGTCTCAATATCAGCCTGGGGGCGCCTTCCGCCTTCACCAATGCCGTGACGCCGGCGCTGGGGGCACTGTCGCGGCTGTCCACCGGGACACTGGTCGTCACCGATCGCGAGGTCAAGCTCTCGGGCGATGCGCTTTACGACGCAGCACCCGCCCAGCTTCGCGCCAACCTTGTCAAGGATTTGCCGCAAGGCTGGCGGCTCAAGGCGGATGTTTCGGTCAAGCCGGCGGCGGCGCCGGTGGATGCGACCGTTTGCCAGCAGCTGTTCTCGGAACTGCTCGGCAAGGGAACGATCCGCTTCGAATCGGGACGCTCCAGCCTTGATCCGGATTCCGCCGGCCTGCTCGATCATCTGGTCGAGACGGCGCTGCGTTGCCCAACCGCCAACATCGAGGTGGCCGGGTACACCGACAGCGATGGCGACAGTGCTGCGAACCAGGCCTTGTCGGAAAAGCGGGCCCAGGCCGTGGTGGATTATCTGGTGAAGGCAGGTCTTCCGGCGAGCCGGTTCACCGCGGTCGGCTATGGCAGCACCCAGCCGATCGCGGCCAACGACAGCGAAGAAGGCAAGGCGCGCAATCGCCGCATCGAGTTCATTGTCAAGGAGAGGCCATGATCTTTCTGGCCACATTCCACTGGGGCTGGCTTCTGGCGACGCTCCTGCTGGGTTTTGCAATGGGCTGGATTGCGGTGGTTCACCGCGGCCATGGCGTCTCCAAGCCGCTCGCGCGCTGGCTCGCGCTGCTGGTGGCTGCACTCCTGGCGGCCGCACTGACGCGTGCGGTTCCGGGACGGCCGGGCTATTGGCTGGACCTTGGCCTCCTGATGTTTGGGCTTTACCTGATCGGCTGTCTGATCGGATCGTGCCTGCGCAACTGGGTGCTGCCGGGCCCGGCCGATGCAAGCTGAGATCGAGCCTCACATGATCGCCGCGTCGCATCGCCGCAGCAGTCAAGCGGCCCAACGCTGGCGCGCCGTTCATTCCCTGAATCGATCGCCGTTGAGAGGTCCCCGCATTGCGCGTGGTCTCGCAGGCAGAGCGGGGAGCCGGATTTGCCGTTTCCGGCGGCATCGGCCGCAAGGTTGGCGCTTTGCGCCCCTTTTCCCGGCTTGCCAAGCCCCCAATATGTTGAAGGAGCTGGGCTATTACCATTAGGCGAATTCCACTCCGGCGCAAAACAGGCTACCAGATGACGCCGGAGCTGGTGCCGCGCATCTTGAAGTCCCTGCACCGCAAGCGGCGAATTCGCTCAGGGACTTCAGATCGATAAGGCGGTACTAGAATCGATGAGTTTGGCAGTGCCCACGACTTTCCGGAGTTCGTGAGAGGAGGGCACTGAGGCGGAGTACCAACTTCGAAAGTAGGCACTAGATGCTGGAACCGATACGCAGGGCGATTTCGTTTCTGCGCCACCGACAGATCCTGCACAAAATGGGCGTCGCGGTCAGCGTCACCGTCATCGGCATTGCCTGCTACGTGCTCTTTCACGTGCTCCGCAACATCGACACGTTCGAGGTCATCGAAGCGATCAAGAGCACCGAGCCGCGGTCAATCGCGCTGGCAGCATTGTTCGTTGCAGCCGGCTATTTCACCCTGACATTCTATGATCTCTTTGCGGTGCGCGCGATCGGCCGCACCGACATTCCTTACCGTGTCAATGCGCTTGCGGCCTTCACCAGCTATTCGATCGGGCACAATGTCGGTGCCAGTGTCTTCACCGGCGGCGCGGTGCGCTATCGCATCTATTCGGCCTCCGGCCTGAACGCGATTGAGGTCGCCAAGATCTGCTTTATCGCCGGCCTGACATTCTGGCTTGGCAACGCCGCGGTGCTGGGCATCGGGATCGCATCCCACCCGGAGGCGGCCTCCTGGGTCGATCAACTGCCACCTTGGCTCAACCGTGCCATCGCAATCGCCGTCATCGTCGGACTCGTGGCCTATGTGTTCTGGGTCTGGGTGCAGCCGCGCAATGTCGGTCGCGGACCTTGGACAGTGGTGTTGCCGGGCGGGGCGCTGACGCTGTTGCAGATCGTCATCGGCATCTTTGACCTCGGTTTCTGCGCGTTGGCGATGTACACGCTGGTGCCCGACGAGCCCAATCTCGGCTTCGTCGTGGTTGCGGTCATCTTTGTCTCCGCGACGCTACTCGGCTTTGCCAGCCACTCCCCCGGCGGGCTCGGCGTCTTCGACGCCGCCATGCTGGTCGGCTTGTGGCAGATGGACAAAGAGGAGCTGCTCGCCGGAATGCTGCTGTTCCGGCTGCTGTATTATATTGTGCCTTTCCTCATATCTGTAATCATATTGACGTTTCGCGAGGTTATCATCGGCGCCCGGTCGAAGCGCCTGCAGCAGGCCGCCTCGCAGCTTGCTGTCGAGCCGCAGCGCAAAGCCGTCTATATCCGGGAGCGCGGCGAGCCCGGCTCCTGACACGGATCTCAGGGACGAGAGTGTGATTTAGCCAGATGGCGATGGATGATACTCGTTCCTTCTTTTACTCGTCGTGGTCCGACCGGCTGAGGCATTCGGCCATCATCCTTTTGGCTGCGGCGCTGTCGCTTTCGGTCGTGGTGGTGCTGGGCGAATTGGCTGCGGCCCGCGCCGCGGCAATTTTCGCCTGCATCGCCGCCGCCGCGCTGGTGCCGTGGCGCCTGCACAACACGGCCGCTTCGCGTGAGGAAGCCCGGGGCGCGAATCCGGTGGAATCGGCAGCGGTCGCGGCCGTCGTCGCCGGAATGCCCGACCCCGCCGTATTGCTCGACCGTGCCGGTCGGGTCATTCACCTCAATGCCGCCGCCGCACAGCTCGCACCAGCCTTGCGCAAGAACGAACTGGCCCAGTTTGCGCTCCGCTCGCCCGAAATCATCACGGCGCTCCGCGAAGCCATCGCCACCACCGAACCCCGCCGCGCAACCTATCTCGATCACGTTCCGGTCGATCGCTGGATGGAGCTCGAGATCATCCCGGTGCCGGTGCCGACCGCGTTCGGCGGCACCGACAAATGCATGCTGATGACCTTTCACGACCAGACGCCGATGCGCCGGGTCGAGGAAATGCGCGCCGATTTTGTCGCCAATGCCAGCCACGAATTGCGCACGCCGCTCGCAGCTCTGTCGGGCTTTATCGACACCTTGCAGGGGCCGGCGCGAGACGATGCCAGGGCGCGCGAGCGCTTTCTCGGCATCATGCATGCCCAGGCGACCCGCATGGCCAGGCTGATCGACGACCTGCTGTCGCTGTCGCGGGTCGAATTGTCGGCCCATGTCCGCCCGGATACGCTGGTCGACATCGTCCCGATCGTCCGCCAGGTCGTCGACGGGCTCGAGCCGCTGGCGCGCGAACGCCAGGTCGAGGTCGAAGTCGACTTGCCGGAGACGCCGGCCTGGATTGCCGGCGACCGCGAGGAACTGCTCAGGGTGTTCGAGAACCTGGTCGAGAACGCGCTGAAATATGGCGCCTCGGGCGGCAAGGTGATCGTCTCGCTCGCCGCGGCGACCTCAGGTGAAGGGCAGCCGGAGCTGCGGGTTCAGGTCCGCGATTTCGGACCTGGCATCGCCCCCGAACATCTGCCGCGGCTGACCGAGCGCTTTTACCGGGTCGATGTCGGCGATAGCCGCGCGCAGGGTGGAACCGGACTGGGACTCTCGCTGGTGAAACATATTGTCAACCGGCATCGCGGCCGGCTCTTGATTGAAAGTGTGCCCAGAAACGGCGCCGCCTTTACCGCCTGCTTTCCTCAGGCCAAACCGCCGGCGGCAAGCTGAAACAAAGCAATTTCAATAGCTTATTGCTGTCATCCAACTGTCATCAAACCTTCGTAAAAGCAGCATTGACGGCTCCTAAAGGACCCGCGTGAGCGCAATCGCTCACGAGATGGAGACCTGCAATGAATTTCATGAAGACGATCGTCGCTGCCGGCCTGGTCGCCGCATCGACGTCGGCCTTTGCCGCCGACATCACCGGAGCGGGTGCGACGTTTCCGTTCCCGATCTATTCGAAATGGGCTGACGCCTACAAGAAAGAGACCGGCAACGGGCTGAACTATCAGTCGATCGGCTCGGGCGCCGGCATCAAGCAGATTCAGGCCAAGACGGTGACCTTTGGCGCCAGCGACATGCCCCTCAAGGTCGAGCAGCTCAACAAGGACGGCCTCGTTCAGTGGCCCATGGTCATGGGCGCGATCGTGGCGGTCGTGAATATCGACGGCGTGAAGGCCGGCGACCTGACCTTCGACGGCGCCACGCTCGCGGATATCTATCTCGGCAAGATCACCAAGTGGGACGACCCGGCGATCAAAAAGCTCAATCCGAATATCAAGCTGCCGTCGGAAGCGATCGCGGTCGTGCACCGTGCCGATGGTTCCGGCACCACCTTCAACTTCACCAACTATCTCTCCAAGGTCAGCGCAGAATGGAAGAGCAAGGTTGGGGAAGGCACGGCGGTGGAGTGGCCGGCCGGCGTCGGCGCCAAGGGCAATGAAGGCGTGTCCGGCAACATCGGCCAGACCAAGAATTCGATCGGCTATGTCGAGTATGCCTATGCCAAGCAGAACAAGCTCACCTATACGGCGCTGATCAACAAGGCAGGCAAGAAGGTCGAGCCGACGGTCGAGTCCTTCCAGGCGGCCGCGTCCAACGCCGACTGGACCCATGCGCCCGGCTATTACGTCATCCTGACTGATCAGCCTGGCGACAAGTCCTGGCCGATCACGGCTTCGACTTTCATCCTGATGCACAAGGAGCCGACCGACAAGGCCGCCTCCGCCGAAGCGATCAAGTTCTTCAAGTGGGCGTTCGCGAAGGGCGGAAAGATGGCCGAGGAGCTCGACTACATCCCGATGCCGGACAACGTGGTCAAGCTGATCGAGAAGACCATGTCATCCGATATCAAGAGCTGAGGCGTTTCACGCAAGTTTGCCTTCCACCCGGTGCTTCGCCTCCGGGTGGAAGTAACTACCTGCCGCCGGCAGTCCTTCGAGCAGGTCGCTTGGGAACTCGAAACCCCGCTTCAGGACAAGGGCCGCTAACTGCAAGGCGGTCTGCAATGCCGGCGATGAGCGAAACGTTGAACCAGACAGAGGGACTCGGCGTGGCGGAGATGGCGGTTCGAAGCGATGCAATGGAAGTCGCAGGGCCATACGACCGCGCCAAGGCGTTAAGCGCGTTCAAGGCCGGTGACGTCACCTTCTACTGGGTCACACGGGCCTGCGCGATCTCGGTCCTGCTCATTCTCAGTGGTATTATTCTTTCGCTGATCGTCGGCGCCTGGCCGGCGATGAAGGAGTATGGCTTTGCCTTCCTGTGGACGCAGCGCTGGGCGCCATCGGCCGACCCGCCGGTGCTTGGCGCCATGGGTCCGATGTACGGCACCCTCGTTACATCCTTCATCGCGATGCTGATCGCGATTCCCGTCGGCCTTGGCATTGCGATCTTCCTGACCGAACTCTGTCCGCAATGGCTGCGCCGGCCGATCGGCATCGCCATCGAACTGCTCGCCGGCATCCCCTCCATCATCTACGGCATGTGGGGCTTCTTCGTTCTGGGACCGTTTCTGGCCTACACGTTCCAACCGTTGATGATCAGCCTGTTCGACGGCGTCCCGGTGCTGGGCTCGATCTTCGGCGGACCGCCGTCCTATCTCAGCATGTTCAACGCCGCGCTTATTCTCGCGATCATGGTGCTGCCATTCATCACCGCAATCTCCGTCGACGTGTTCAAGACGGTGCCGCCGGTGTTGAAGGAGGCTGCCTACGGCGTCGGCTGCACGACCTGGGAAGTCATTCGCAACGTGGTGATCCCCTACACCCGCGTCGGCGTCATCGGCGGCATCATGCTGGCGCTCGGCCGCGCGCTCGGCGAGACCATGGCGGTGACCTTCATCATCGGGAACTCCTTCCGCATCTCGTCCTCGATCTTTGCGCCCGGTACGACGATCTCAGCCGCGATCGCATCCGAATTTGCCGAAAGCGATGGCCTGCATCAGTCGGCGCTGATGCTGCTCGGTCTGCTCCTGTTCGTGCTGACTTTCCTGGTGTTGTCGGCGGCGCGGCTGATGCTGATGCGGCTTGAACAGAAGGCGGGCAAGTGACATGAACCCGATCTACGCAAGGCGCCGCCGCAAGGACATCGTCGTCCGCTGGCTATGTGTCGGCGCGGCCGGATTCGGTGTCACCTGGCTGGCGCTGATCCTGCTGACGCTGTTGATCAACGGCGTGAAGGGTCTCCACCTCGAGGTGTTCACGCAGAACACGCCGCCGCCGGGCGCGAACGAAGGCGGGCTGTTGAACGCGATCACCGGCTCGATCATCATGACGGCGATCGGGGTCGGCATTGGCGCGCCGCTCGGCCTGTTTGCCGGTACCTATCTCGCCGAGTACGGCAGGAACGACCGCCTGACGTCCGTCATCCGTTTCATCAACGACATTCTTCTGAGCGCGCCATCGATCATCATCGGCTTGTTCATCTACGGCATCGTCGTGGTGCCGATGCGCGGCTTCTCGGCGCTGGCAGGTTCGCTGGCGCTCGCCGTGATCGTGATTCCGGTCGTGCTGCGCACCACCGAAGATATGTTGTTGCTGGTGCCCAATCCGCTGCGCGAGGCCGCGTCCGCACTCGGACTGCCGCGCTCGCTGGTGATCCGGCGCATCGCCTATCGCGCGGCGCGCTCGGGCCTCATCACCGGCGTGCTGCTCGCCACAGCCCGGGTCGCCGGCGAGACCGCACCGCTGCTGTTCACTGCACTGTCCGATCAGTTCTTCAGTTTGAGCCTGACCAAGACGATGGCGAACCTGCCGGTGACCATCAATAATTTCGTGCAGAGCCCGTACGCTTACTGGAAGCAGCTTGCCTGGACCGGCGCGCTCATCATCACCTTCGCCGTGCTCGCTCTCAACATTGGCGCCCGCATTCTCGGCGCCGAGAGGTCCGCAAAATGAACGATGTAACCGCTGCCCCCAGTGTTCCGCCGACGTCGCCACCGTCGACGGCGAGTCATGCCTCCAGCCATGCGGAGCCGCCGGCCAAGGTGACCGTGCGCGGCCTGAACTTCTACTACGGCGAACACCACGCGCTGAAGAACATCAACCTGACGCTCGGCACCAACCGCGTGACCGCCTTCATCGGCCCGTCGGGCTGCGGCAAGTCCACTTTGCTGCGGACGTTCAACCGGATGTACGACCTCTACCCGGGGCAGCGCTGCACCGGCCAATTGATGCTCGATCAGACCAACATCCTCGATCCAAAGCTCGATCTCAACCTGCTGCGAGCGCGCGTCGGAATGGTATTTCAGAAGCCGACGCCGTTCCCGATGACGATCTACGAGAATATCGCGTTCGGCATCCGCCTCTATGAGAAGATCTCCCGCTCGGAGATGGACGACCGCGTCGAAGCGGCGTTGCGCGGCGGTGCGCTCTGGAACGAGGTCAAGGACAAGCTCAATGCTTCGGGACTCAGCCTGTCGGGCGGCCAGCAGCAGCGGCTCTGCATCGCGCGCACCGTCGCGGTACGGCCCGAGGTGATCCTGTTCGACGAGCCGTGTTCGGCGCTCGATCCGATCTCGACCGCCAAGGTCGAGGAATTGATCCAGGAACTGGCTGAGAACTACACGATCGCCATCGTCACCCATAATATGCAGCAGGCCGCGCGCGTCTCCGACAAGACGGCGTTCATGTATCTCGGCGAGTTGATCGAATTCGACGACACAAACAAGATCTTTACCTCGCCAAACGACCGGCGCACCCAGGACTACATTACCGGCCGCTTCGGCTAGTAAAAAGACAGCAATCCGGTTCGAAGTGACGATGGCGCCTAGATCAGAGAATGAGATTGCCTTCCGGCGCATGTCTGGCGGGACGGCGATCTAAGGAGAAGCAGATGGGCTCGGAACATACAGCCAAGGCGTTCGACAGCGACCTTCAGGAATTGACGCGGCTGGTGGCCGAAATGGGCGGTCTTGCCGAGCGCATGATCGTGGATGCCGTTGACGCGCTGGTCCGCCGTGACGTCGCGCTCGGCCACCGGGTGGTCGAAACCGATGCCGAAATCGACAATTTGCAGCGCATCATCGAGGAGCGGGCGGTGCTGACCATTGCGCGGCGTCAACCGATGGCGATCGACCTGCGCGAGATCGTCGGCGCGATGCGCGTCGCGACCGATCTCGAGCGGATCGGTGACCTTGCCAAGAACATCGGCAAGCGGGTCTCGGCGCTGGAGAGCGACTTTCAGCCGCTGAAGCTGATCCGCGGGCTCGAGCACATGACCGATCTCGTGCAGTCGCAGGTCAAGTCCGTGCTCGATGCCTATGCGGCCCACGATCTGCCGGCTGCGATGACCGTGTGGAAGGGCGACGAGGAGGTCGACGCCATCTGCACGTCGCTGTTCCGCGAGCTTCTCACCTACATGATGGAAGATCCGCGCAACATCAGCTTCTGCATCCACCTGATGTTCTGCGCCAAGAACATCGAGCGGATCGGCGACCATGCGACCAACATCGCCGAGACGGTGTTCTACATGATCGAAGGCCAGCAGATTCCCGAGAAACGGCCGAAAGGCGACATGACCACTTTTGCAACGACCGTGCCCGGCAACAGCTGATCGGCGTTTCCGGGCAAACGCATCAGGCAACATCAAGGACGAAAGAAGGCTACGCATATGAGCGCGCGCATTCTGGTGGTGGAAGACGAGGAAGCGCTGACGACGCTGCTGCGCTACAACCTCGACGCCGAGGGGTATGAGGTCGAAACGGTCGGGCGCGGGGACGACGCCGACACGCGCCTGAAAGAGCGGGTTCCAGATCTGATCGTGCTGGACTGGATGCTCCCGGGGCTGTCGGGCATCGAATTGTGCCGCCGCCTGCGCGCCAGGCCGGAGACGAGGCAGCTTCCGATCATCATGCTGACCGCGCGCGGCGAGGAGAGCGAGCGGGTGAGGGGGCTTGCGACCGGCGCCGACGACTACATCGTCAAGCCGTTCTCGGTTCCGGAACTGCTGGCGCGGGTCCGCGGCCTGCTGAGGCGCGCGAGCCCCGAGCGGCTCGCCACCGTGCTCACCTACGGCGATATCGAACTCGACCGCGAGAAGCGCCGCGTCGCCCGTTCCGGGCGTCCGATCGATCTCGGGCCGACCGAGTATCGCCTGCTCGAATTCTTCCTGGAACATCCGGGCCGCGTTTTCTCGCGCGAGCAGCTGCTCGACAGCGTCTGGGGCCGCGACATCTATATCGATGAGCGAACGGTCGACGTGCATATCGGCCGGTTGCGCAAACTGCTCAATCCCGGCCGCGAGCAGGATCCGATCCGCACCGTGCGCGGCGCCGGCTATGCACTCGACGACCGCTTTGCGAAGGTGGAGTAGCGGCTCCAAGCGCCAGCAGAAACCCGCATTCTCGATATCGTCCGGCGAGTCCCGGGGACACATACAGCGGAATCGGTCGCTAATGTCTGCTGCCGAGGGCTTTCGTCAGCGATGAAGGTCCGCGATTATGCGTCCCCGCGTTCGCGGGGACGACAAGCATCAGTCATTATTACCGCGTCGTCTTCGGCTGGTGACGGCGGCGATCGCCGGTCGGCTGATAGGCGATCCGCGAGTGATGCGCGCAGTAAGGCAGACCGGTGAGCGCCTTGCCGCCGCAGAAGAAGAATTCCGTGCTCGCGGGATCGCCGACCGGCCAGTGACAGGTGGCCTCACTCAATTCCAGGAGCGACAGCCGCTGGCTCATCGGCACCACGTTGTCATAGGCAATCGGATCGGGCTCCAACTCGACCTCGAAAGCGTGCGCGAGTGCCGTGTTGCCGCGCGAAACCGGACGCGATACCCGCATCATGTGTTGCGCCGGGCGGGCCTTGCGGGGACGGGGCGCGGCAGAAGACGGGCTCTTGGCGCGGCCGGAAAGGCCGAGCCGGTGGACTTTGCCGATCACTGCGTTGCGCGTCACATTGCCGAGCTCGGCGGCGATCTGGCTCGCCGAAAGGCCTCCCTCCCAGAGCTTCTTCAATTGTTCGACGCGATCGTCAGACCAGGTCAATACCGTCATCGCACTCTTTCCTTCGCGTCGCGCCGGCCTGTTCTCGGGGCGGCGCTGCGATGCCAATCGTCTCAAAAATCCCTTCCGGCAGAATCCCTTAGCCCTCGCCGGGCGCACTAAAACGCCCGAACGTTTACGCAAGACACCAAGGACTTAAAGGAGTAAAAACTACCGCACGAGATGTCGTATCCGACGCCTGAGAAACTACAATATGGCGTGACTCTCGCGCAAGAGTCGACGCACATGCGTCCACATGTTCCGCTATTATTAACCCTTGTGTTGCGCTGGAGCGACCGCAGATTTACGGGCAATCCGTTGACACCGATCGCTACACGCCTAGAATAATGACTGTTACGTGCCGCCCCGCAAAGGCGGCACGTTCCGTTTCGACCTCTGGTCGTGACTTGCGACCGCGCCAATGCGCGCAACGAACGGCTGGCCTTAACGCATAGTGATCACGATGACCGAGAGCGCGACGTCGCATCTGCTTCCCGTATTTGCCAGGGTCGATCTTGGCTTTACGCACGGCGAGGGCTGCTGGCTGTTTGCCACCAATGGCGAGCGCTATCTGGATTTTACGTCCGGTGTCGCGGTGAACGCGCTCGGCCATGCGCATCCCCATCTCGTCAAGGCCTTGCAGGAGCAGGCGACCAAGCTCTGGCACATGTCGAACCTGTTCAGGAGCCCCGATGGCGAGTGTCTCGCCGCGCGGCTCTGCGAGCAGAGCTTTGCCGACTTCGTCTTCTTCTGCAATTCCGGCGCCGAAGCGCTGGAAGGCGTGATCAAGCTCGTGCGCCACCATCACTTCTCCAAGGGCCATGGCGAGCGCTACCGCATCATCACTTTCGAAGGTGCCTTCCACGGCCGCACGCTGGCGACGCTCGCGGCGACGGGCTCGGCAAAATATCTCGAAGGCTACGGGCCGCCGATGGACGGCTTCGACCAAGTGCCGCATGGCGATCTCGAGGCGGTGAAGAAAGCGATCGGGCCACACACTGCCGGTATCCTGATCGAGCCGATACAGGGCGAAGGCGGCGTGCGCGCCACGCTGCCCGCGTTTGCGAAGGCGCTGCGCGCGCTCTGCGATGAACACGGCCTGTTGCTCGCCTTTGACGAGGTGCAGACCGGCATGGGTCGCACCGGCGATCTCTTTGCCTACAAGCGCCTCGGCGTCACGCCGGACGTCATGTCGCTGGCGAAAGCGCTCGGCGGCGGCTTTCCGATCGGCGCGGTGCTAGCGACCGCCGAGGCCGCTGCCGGCATGGGACCTGGCTCGCACGGCTCGACCTTCGGCGGCAACCCGCTGGCGGTCGCCGCGGCTAACGCCGTGCTCGACGTCATGCTCGCACCAGGCTTCTTCGATCACGTGCAGAAGATGTCGCTGCTGCTCAAACAGAAGCTTGCGTCGGTCGTCGACCGCTATCCGGCGATCCTTGCCGAGGTGCGCGGCGAGGGGCTTCTGATCGGCGTCAAGGCGGTGGTGCCGTCGGGCGATCTCGTTACGGCGCTGCGCGAGCAAAAGCTGCTCACGGTCGGCGCCGGCGACAATGTCGTGCGCTTTCTCGCTCCCTTGATCGTCTCGGAGGCAGAGATCGAGCAATCCGTGCAGAGCCTGGAGCGCGCTTGCGCGGCGCTTTCGGCCAAACAACAGAAGGCAGCCGCGCAATGAGCAAGGCGCTCCGTCACTTTCTCGATCTCAACCTCTTGCCGCTGGCGGAGCTGCGCGAGGTGCTGTCCGCCAGCGTCGCCATGAAGGCCAGGCTGAAGGCGCAGAAGAGCGGCGGCCCGCCGGCCGACAAGCCGCTCGACGGCAAGACACTGGCGATGATCTTTGAAAAGCCATCGACGCGGACGCGGGTGTCGTTCGACGTCGGCATGCGTCAGCTCGGCGGCGAGCCGATCATGCTGACGGGCGCGGAAATGCAGCTCGGCCGCGGCGAGACCATCGCCGATACCGCGCGCGTGCTGTCGCGCTATGTCGATGCCATCATGATCCGCATTCTCAACCACGATGCGCTTCTGGAACTCGCCGCGCACGCCACCGTGCCTGTCATCAACGGGTTGACGCGCCGTTCCCATCCCTGCCAGGTGATGGCGGACGTCATGACATTCGAGGAGCATTGCGGATCGATCCAGGGCCGCACCGTGGCCTGGAGCGGCGACGACAATAACGTGCTGGCGTCCTGGGCCCATGCGGCGGAGCGCTTCAAGTTCAAATTGAATGTGGCGACGCCTCCGGAACTCGCACCCGGCAAGCCGATGCGCGACTGGATCAAGGCGACCCAGGCGCCAATCATGCTCGGCAGCGATCCGGAAGTGGCCGTGCGCGACGCCGATTGTGTGGTCACCGATACCTGGTTCTCGATGGGCGACAAGGACGGCGAGCATCGCCACAACCTGCTCCGGCCCTATCAGGTCAACGCGCGGCTGATGGCGCTGGCGAAACCCGACGCAATATTCATGCATTGCTTGCCGGCCCACCGCGGCGACGAGGTCACCGATGAGGTCATCGATGGCCCGCGATCCGTGGTGTTCGACGAGGCGGAAAATCGCCTGCACGTGCAAAAGGGCATTCTGGCCTGGTGCCTTCAGGCGGTGGGATAGGGCTTAGATTTCGTCGCGGGCAGGCGAAGCGCGATTCCATACCGGAATAATTTTCCCGTGCCGGGGAAGTGATAAACGACCGATGGTTCGCGCCGGTGGTTATGGGAGACCGGCTTTCGCAGGGACGGCAGTTGCCCCTTTCGCTTTGCAACATCAGACCCCAGATAGAGCGCCATGACCTCCAATTCCCCCGACATCAAAATCCAGGAAACGCCGGTCCGTGCGCCCTCGCACGTGCCGCTTGATGATGCGGTGCTGCCTTTCGAGGTCGCTTCGCTCGATCTGCGCGGCCGGCTCACGCGCCTTGGCCCCGGTCTCGACGATCTTCTTGCGAAGCACGATTATCCTGCGCCGGTCGCCAAGCTTTTGGGCGAGGCCATTGTGCTGACGACGCTGCTCGGCACGTCGCTGAAATTCAATGGACGTTTCATCCTGCAAACCCAGACCGACGGTCCGGTGTCGTTTCTGATCGTGGATTTTCAGGCGCCCGACCGGTTGCGCGCCTATGCTCGGTTCGATGCCAGCCGGATCGCGGAGGGCCAGAATTCCGGCAGCCTGCTTGGCAAGGGCCACCTGGCGATGACCATCGACCAGGGGCCGGAGATGAGCCGCTATCAGGGCCTGGTGGCGCTGCATGGCGGCAACCTGGAGGACGCCGCACACGAATATTTTCTGCGCTCCGAACAAATTCCGACCCGGGTGCGGCTCGCGGTCGGCGAGGAGTGGCGGGGCGGCGAGGGTGGCGCGCGGCGGCGCTGGCGCGGCGGCGGCATGCTGCTGCAGTTCCTGCCGAAGGCGCCGGAGCGCGCGCGCCAGGCCGATCTCGATCCCGGCGATGCGCCGGAAGGCACGGTGGCGCATACCGTCGCTGAGGATGACGCCTGGGTCGAAGGCCAGTCACTGATCGCAACCGTCGAGGATGTGGAACTGATCGATCCCGACCTGTCGGGCGAGCGGCTGTTGTACCGGCTGTTTCATGAGCGCGGCGTGCGCGTCTTCTCGCCGCTTGTTCTGCAGGCGAAATGCTCCTGCTCGCGCGACGCGGTTTCCGCCATGTTGAAGAGCTTCGAACCGGAAGACCGCGCCCAGATGGTCCAGGACGGCAAGGTCGTCGTGACCTGCGAATTCTGCTCCTCGGTCTATCAGTTCACGCCGCACGAAGCGGGTGTGGAGGAAGAGGCAGGTTAGGGCGGCCCGGATCTTATCTCGCAGCTTCCGATTCAGCCGCTAGTATCAAGGCTTGGGCCGAAAGGCGCAGAGTATGCGCCTTCGGTCAATTCAAAACCCGTTTCGCCTCGGGACTGTCGAGCGAGAAGGTCGGTACGTCGATCTCGAACTTCTCGCCGCTTTCGTTCACCATCTGATAGCGTCCGGTCATGAAGCCGGATGTGGTCGGCAGTGGAACCCCGCTGGTATATTCGAAGCGCTCGCCGGGCGCGAGCACCGGTTGTTCGCCAACCACACCCTCGCCGCGGACTTCCTGCCGCCGGCCGGTCGCGTCGGTGATGATCCAATGCCGCGTGCGCAACTGCACGGTTTCATGACCCGAATTGGTGATCACGATCGTATAGGACCAGAAATACTGCTGTTTCTCCGCGGAGGAACGCTCCGGGAGAAAATTCGGCTCCACGGTCACTTCGATGTCGCGGGTTACGGCGCGGTACATGCAGATCAATTTGACTTTGGAAGTTGTGTTGCATCGTGGCGAGTGGTTCAGAAGTCCGCATCCTTTCTGCCGCGGCCTCGTTATGCGGACTTCTGAACCAGAGCCACACCAGATCAATAATACGAACTTCGGAATCGGGACACTAGCCGATCGTTTCAGCAGAACCAATTGCGGCCACCTGCCCCGGGGAGCTTTATCAGATTAATTCCACCGCTGTTTCACCACAGTTGCCGCTTAAGCGCCGGCTTTGCTTGTTGCCCGGCGGCCTGTAGAATTGACAGAACGCATCGGCGAAGCAGCCTAACCCGTCCGAGACAGTGTGAGATGACCTCGGTTGCCGATCAGATTTCCGCGCCGCTATCGGCTGGTGCGGGCGTTGTTCCACTCGCGAAAGCACCTGCGATCGCGCGTCCGACGGAGCGCGAGCTGCGGCTCGACCTGTTCCGGGGGCTGGCGCTGTGGCTGATCTTCATCGATCACCTGCCGCAAAATCTTCTGACCTGGCTGACCATCCGCAACTACGGATTTTCCGACGCCACCGAAATCTTCATCTTCATTTCCGGTTACACCGCCTCCTTCGTCTACGGCCGCGCGATGCGCGAGGCGGGCTTTGTAGTCGCGACGGCGCGGATCCTGCGACGGGTCTGGCAGATCTATGTCGCCCACGTGTTCCTGTTCACGATCTTCCTGGCCGAGATCTCCTACGTCGCCACCAGCTTCGAGAATCCGCTCTACACCGAAGAAATGGGGATCATGGATTTTCTGAAGGAGCCCGACGTCACCATCGTTCAGGCGCTGCTGCTGCGATTTCGTCCCGTCAACATGGACGTGCTGCCGCTCTATATCGTGCTGATGCTATGGCTGCCGTTCATCCTGTGGCTGATGCGGCGCAGTGCGGACCTGACGCTGGGGCTATCGGTGCTGCTTTACGCGGCGACCTGGCAATTCGATCTGCATTTCTCGGCCTATCCGAACGGCTCCTGGTTTTTCAACCCGTTCGCCTGGCAATTGCTGTTCGTGTTCGGTGCCTGGTGCGCGCAAGGCGGCGCGCAGCGGATGTCGCGTATTATCGCCTCGCCGATCACGCTGTGGATCTGTGGCGCCTACCTGCTGTTCGCCTTCCTGGTGACGCTGACCTGGTATGTGCCGCAGCTCGGCCATCTGATGCCCAAGCGGCTCGAGCAGTGGATGTATCCGATCAGCAAGACCGACCTGGACGTGCTGCGTTTTGCGCACTTCCTCGCGCTGGCCGCTCTGACCGTGCGCTTCCTGCCCAGAGACTGGCCGGGCCTGAAATCGCCGTGGCTGCGACCTTTGATCCTCTGTGGCCAGCATTCCCTTGAGATATTCTGCCTAGGCGTGTTTTTGGCTTTCGCCGGCCATTTCATCCTGGCGGAGTTGTCGGGTGGAACCGGGCTGCATTTTGTTATCAGTATTTCAGGGATACTGATCATGTCCGGCGCGGCCTGGATGTTTTCGTGGTACAAACATTCCGCCGACAAGAGTGGCCGCGCCAAGGCCGCCGCCGGCAACGCCGATCTGGCGGGAGGGGGCGCATGAAGTTGGTCTCAGGGGCATTCCTGAGTGTGAGCCTGCTGGCCGGTTTTCTGGCGGCCGCTTCCGCGCATGCCGATGATGCTGCATCCAACGCGCCCGCCGCGGCGCCCGCCTGCGAAGTTCCCGACTATCTCCTGTCGGGCGATGTGGCGCTGCCGAAGGTTGCGGAGGCCGTCAAGGCCGGCGGCCCGCTGAATATCCTTGTCGTCGGCAGTCGGTCATCGGCGATCAACGCGGGGGCTCCGGAGGCTGCCGCCTATCCCGGCCAGATGCTCACCGCCTTGAAAGAGAAGCTGCCGGCGATCGAGGTCAATCTATCCGTAGAAATACAGGCCAAGAAGACGGCCGAAGAGGTCGCGCCCGGGCTGGCGAAGCTGGTTGAAAGCAAAAAGCCGACCTTGGTGATATGGCAAACCGGAACCGTCGACGCGGTGCGCGCGGTGGATCCGGACGATTTTCGCAATGCGGTGGACGCTGGCGTCGTGGCCTTGCGGGAGGCCGGCGTTGATGCGGTCTTGGTCAATCCGCAATATAGTCCGCGCACGGAATCGATGATTTCGCCTTCGGCCTACCTGGATAACATGCGGGTGGTGGCGCAGGAGCAGGAAGTTCCGCTGTTCGATCGCTTCGCGCTGATGCAGAAATGGTCCGAGGACGGAGCGTTCGATCTATTTGCACCGGTTCATGGTGCGGAGCTCGCAAAGCAGGTTCATGGCTGCCTCGGGCGCGCATTGTCGCAGTTCATTATCGCTTCGGCCCATCCGAAGCCGGCGCAGGAGAATTGAGAAAGTCTGCCTTTGATGATGGTTCGGAGTTATTGCCGCCGTTTTTGCTTCATTGTTTTGGTGCTGCTGATGCCGGCAGTATCCGCCCGCGCGGAGGACCCACAGCAGGCGGCGGTTTCCGATAAGGCCAAGGCAGAGGCGCCGAAGCCGGCCGCGGCGGAAAAATCCACTGAAGTTGGTGATGCAGCGGCCGTCGACCCGGGTGCCGCGCCATCGACGGGCGCGCCGCAGCCGAACGGCCAGTCGGCACCGAAGAGCCTCGCCGAGAAGGCGATCGAAAAGGTCACGCGGGCGGCGAAAGCGGCGGGCGACATTTTCGGCCGCGTGCCGTGCCTGCCGCCGAAGGGCGTCAGGAGGTCGTTCGCGCTGCCGCATCTCGTGCACAAGCTCGCCGCGGGCGAACCGGTGGTGATCGTGGCTTTCGGCTCGTCGTCGACGCAAGGCTATGGCACGTCCGCGCCGGAATTCACCTATCCCAACCGTCTGGCGGCGCAGCTTCACCGGAAATATCCCACCGCCGACATCACGGTGGTCAACCGCGGCCGTGGTGGCGAGACCGCGGCCGAGATGATGAAGCGGCTGCAAGCCGAGGTGACCGACATGAAGCCAGATCTCGTGATCTGGCAGGTCGGCACCAACGCGGTGTTGCGAAATCTCGATCCCGATGCGGTCGCGCAGATGGTCCAGGACGGCGTGACCCGCATCCAGACGGCGGGCGCCGACGTCGTTCTGGTCGATCTGCAATATTCGCCGCGGGTGACCGAGCACCAGGAAGGCGCCAGCAAGATGGTGAGGCTGCTCAGCAGAGTTGCCCAGCTTCGCCATGTCGGCGTGTTCCCTCGCTTCGAGGTGATGCGTCAGTGGCACGAGAACCAGGCGTTGCCGATCGACAGCTTCGTGATTGCCGACGGCCTGCACATGAACGATTGGGGCTATGCCTGCTTCGCCCAGATCCTCGGCGATGACATCATTCGCTCGGTCGGCCGGATCAAGCTCGGCGTCGTTGCTCCGGCCAATCGCGCGATGTAATGGAGTCCCGGACGCGGTGCAGCACACTCGTGCATCCGGATTACCTTCACGCCTTTTCCAGCGCCGCGTGCAAATCCTCGATCAGGTCGTCGGCATGTTCGAGGCCGGCGGAGAAGCGGATGAAGCCGTCGGTGATGCCGAGTTCGGCGCGCGCTTCCGGCGACAATCGCTGATGGGTGGTGGTCGCCGGATGGGTGACAATGCTTTTGGCGTCGCCGAGATTGTTGGAGATGCAGGCGAGCTTCAGCGCATTGAGCGTGCGGAACGCGGCCGGCTTGCCGCCCTTGACCTCGAAGCCGACCAGCGTCGATCCTCCCCGCATCTGCTTCTTCACCAGCGCCGCCTGCGGATGATCCTCGCGGCCGGGATAGATCAGTCGCGAGATTTTCGGGTGCTGCGCCAGCGCATCGGCCACCTTCGCCGCGTTGTCGGTCTGGGCGCGAACGCGCAGCGCCAGCGTCTCCAGTCCCTTGAGCAGCACCCAGGCGTTGAACGGCGATAGCGACGGGCCGGTCTGGCGCATGAAGGTGTGCAGGTGTTCGGCAATGAAGGCCTCAGACGACAGGATCATGCCGCCAAGACAGCGGCCCTGGCCGTCGATGTGTTTGGTCGCGGAATAGACCACGACATCGGCGCCAAGCGCGAGCGGGCTTTGCCAGATCGGCGTCGCGAATACGTTGTCGACGATCAGCCGCGCTCCGCCGGCATGGGCGATCTCGGCTATCGCGGAGATGTCGAGCACGTCGAGCGTTGGATTGGTCGGGCTTTCGAGGAAGAAACTCCTGGTGTTCGGCCGCATCGCGCGCTTCCACTCGTCGAGATCAAGGCCATCGACCAGCGTCGATGCGATGCCGTAGCGCGGCAGCAGGTCTTCCACCACATAGCGGCAGGAGCCGAACATCGCCTTTGCCGCCACCACGTGATCGCCGGCTCTCAATGGCGCGAGAACGGCGGTCGTCACCGCCGCCATCCCGGTTGCGGTGGAGCGGCCAGCCTCGGCGCCCTCGAGTTCGATCATGCGGCGCTCGAACATCGCGATCGTCGGATTGGAGTAGCGCGAATAGATGTAGCCGGGGTCTTCGCCCTTGAAGCGTGCCTCGCATTGCTCGGCCGAGTCGTAGACATAGCCCTGGGTGAGAAACAGCGCTTCGGACGTCTCGCCGAATTCCGAGCGAATGGTTCCGGAATGAACCAGCCGGGTTTCGGGACGGTAGCGGGAAGGGGCGGGTGTAGCAGGCGCAGACTTAGACATGTGACCTCCGTCATGGCCGTTCTCGAAAACGGCCACAAAAAAACCGGCCTGGAGAAACTCCATAAGGCCGGGATCACATTGTCCCCGGCCTGTTTAGCGACTTATTTAACGTGGCTGCAAGCCGGCCGGCTCAAATCACCACGGGATAAGTCATGCTGTATTCCCTCGCACTCTTTCCGTCAAGGCGGCCATCGGATAACCGGTAAAAGCCCTTGTTTTTCGCCATTTGGCGGTTTGGCCGCCGTATAGGGATCGTATTCCGTGAGCTTCACGCTTCCGCCCGGCGCCAATGGAATCCTGCCCGATCGCATGATCGCGGCGATGGCGGATGATGGCCTGATCCAGCCCGCCTACCCCTTTGTCGAGAGCCAGATTCAGCCCGCGAGCCTCGATCTGCGTCTCGGCGACATCGCCTACCGGGTTCGCGCGAGTTTTCTGCCGGGCCCCAGCGCAACGGTTGCCGAGCGCATCGACGAGTTGAAGCTGCACGAGATCAGCCTTTCCGACGGGGCGGTGCTGGAAACCAACTGCGTTTACATCGTGCCGCTCCTGGAGTCTTTGGCGCTGCCGCGTGAGATCGTTGCCGCCGCCAACCCGAAGAGTTCGACCGGCCGGCTCGACGTCTTCACGCGCGTGATCGCCGACGGCACCCGCCGCTTCGACATGATCGGCGCGGGCTATCACGGCCCGCTCTATGCCGAGATCAGCCCCAAAACCTTTCCGGTGCTGCTCCGCGAGGGATCGCGTCTCTCCCAGGTACGCTTTCGAGTTGGCGAAGCGGTCCTCAGCCCCCGCGAGCTCGATGCGCTGCACGATGCGGAAAAGCTGGTCGATGCAGATGATGCCGATCTCACGGGCGGCGTCGCCTTGAGCGTCGATCTCTCCGGCGAAAAGGCCGGCGGCTTCGTCGGCTATCGCGCCAAGCGCCACACCGGCGTGGTCGATGTCGATCGGCGCGGCGGCTATGCGGTCGATGAGTTCTGGGAGCCGATCGCAGCGCGGTCCGACCGCAGCCTCATTCTCGATCCCGGCGAGTTCTACATACTGGCTTCGAAAGAAGCGGTGCAGGTGCCGCCGGATTACGCCGCCGAGATGGTGCCGTTTGATCCCCTGGTCGGCGAGTTTCGCGTGCACTATGCCGGATTCTTTGATCCCGGCTTCGGCTATGCGGGCGCCGGCGGCAAGGGAGCGCGCGCCGTGCTGGAAGTGCGCTCGCGCGAAGTGCCGTTCATTCTCGAGCACGGCCAGATCGTCGGGCGTCTGGTGTATGAGAAGATGCTGTCACGGCCCGACGCGATGTACGGTCAGCGCATCGGCTCCAACTATCAGGCGCAGGGCCTGAAACTCTCCAAGCATTTCAGGGTGTGATGGATATCGCCGCGCAACAGGCGCAGTGGGCTGGTGGTCCGATTCTAACATTCGAATTGCTTCTCAGTGGGCACCTTTTGCGAATGTTAGAATCAAAGGACCACCAGCAAGGACATGTTTGCAGTGGAGTTTAGGATTTGACATTCGCTGAACGAAATCGCGGCCGGACGGGTGGCGAATATCAAATCGACTCCAGTGGATGGCGCAGCATCGCCGATCTCTACCACGCCTGCTTCACGGGGTTGATTCTCACGCTCGTGACGCGCCGCGGCACAGCCGACGCCGCCGAGTTCGTCTTCCGCGTGTTTCGCCGCCAGCAGCAGGAAGGCTTCCTGCCGGGTCTCGACAAACTTGGCCTCAGAGGTCTGCCGCCCGCAGTCGCCGCCGCACAGTATCATTATCTCTCCAACTGGATCGGCGGCGTGCATGTCGAATACATGTTTGAGAGCGATCGCAAGGCCTGGATCCGCTATCCGGTGCCGCGCTGGATCTGGAAGGGTACCGCGATCTGCGGCGTGCCGGGTGAAGTCTCGCGCGCCATGCTGCGCGGCTGGCACGCCAACAACGGTGTCGCGCTGGGAAATCTCAAGCTCGGCTTCGTCTGCACCAAGCAGAGCGTGGACGGTCAGGATGGCCTCGAAGGCTATTATTACGAATATGACCATCCGCTCGAAACAGATCAGCGCCTGGTGTTCGCGCGCCATCTCGAGGCGCCGCCGTTCGATCCCGCGACCGCACCGTCGCTGTCGGTCGGGGATTGGCCAAAGCTGCGGCTGGAAAAGGCCTATCGCAACTACGCCATGGAATATGTGCGCACCGCCGCACCGGTGATGGTGCAATTGTTTGGTCCCGAGGACGCCGGCTATCTGCTGCGCCTCACCGGCAAGCTGATCGGCATGCAGTATTTCGATGACGTTGCACAGGCGCTGGCCGGCCAACATGGCGGAGCGAGAGAATGTTCGGCGTTGCTCATGTCCTTGCTGACGGCACAGGACGATGCCGCCGAGATTGATCAAACGTCAGGCCGCATCGAAATCAGCCAGGAGAGCTGGAAGCTGATGGACGATGTCAGCGACTATCATCCCGCCTGTGCCAATATTTTGTACGGCCTGTTCGAGGGGCTTGCAGCGGGCTGCGGCCGCCATATTGCGATCAATCTCGCGACCTCGTCGGGTGGGCGGCCGCCTTTCCTGTGGTCGATCGCGTAGCGAGACTATCGTCCGAGCGTTTTCTGCATGGCGGCGATCGCGATGTCCATCTGGCTGGCGATATAGGATGCGATCTCGTTCGGCAGCACATCGACGATCCACGTCATCCGGGTCTGGCCGCCGCCATTCTCGAGCACCTGTACAGCGCCATTATAATGTCGCACGCGCTCGCCGCCGATGATGGCATAGACCAGCCGTCGCCGCGTGTCGTCGCAATTCACCAATTCCTCGCGCGCCACCACGCCGTTGTGAAACGTCAGGATGCGAACGGTGCCCTCAAGGCGACAGTCGACGACAAAACCGGGGTTCAGCCGCTGATGCACTGCGCCGAAGTCGCGCACCGCATCCCAGACCACGTCGGGATGCGCGTCGATCGCAAAGTTCTTGTGAATAGATGCCATGGGCGTGGGTTTCCTCATAACGCATCCAACCCTCATCCTTCGAGACCCTCGCTGGCGCAAGTGCCCAAAGAATGAGGGCTGATAGCTGTGTCTCAGGTATGGACGGCCTCGACGTTGTTGCCGTCGGGGTCGATCAGGAACGCGGCGTAATAGGTCGGACCATAGTCCTTGCGCGGACCGGGGGCGCCGTTGTCGCGTCCTCCGGCCTTCAATCCCTCACTGTGGAATTTCTCGATTGCCGCATGATCGGGAGCGCGGAAGGCGATATGTGCGCCGCTCGCCCCCGGCCCCTTGTGCAAATGCAGCCAAAGCGCCGGCTCGCCCTTCCGTCCAAATCCCGCGCCGCTTGCGTCCTTGGAACACAGGACGTAGCCGAGCGGCGCCAGCGCTGCGACATAGAATTTGACGCTGGCCCCGAGGTCGCCGACCCGGATTCCGATGTGATCGTACATGGTCTCTCCATTTCATTGCCGGCGCGTCATGGTGCCACTTTTCCGAAGTTCGCGTGACACCCGCCACTTTCACGAACCTCGGAAAAGTCGGGCACCAGCCCGCCGAAGATGGAGATGAGGTTTACTCAGTGCAGCGCGGCGCTCGCTTGGAGAATCTTGCGCTTACCGCGTGCCGCGTCGCGGAACGCGCCCGGCGAGAGGCCGGCCGCGCGGTGGAAGGTGCGGACGAAATTGGAGAGGTCGCCAAAGCCGACATCGTAGGCGATATCGGTGATGGCGATATCTTCGTCAGACAGCAGGCGCGCCGCATGACGCAGCCGCGAGCGCACCAGATATTGGTGCGGGGTGACGCCGAGCACCTTGGAAAACAGGCGCAGGAAATGGAACGGGCTGATGCCGGCCTGCTTTGCTGCGGCCTCGAGGTCGATCGCTTGATCTGAATTCGCCTCGATCCATTGCGCCGTTTCCACCGCACGGCGGCGGTCGCGGGCCTTGATCGCGACTGGCTTGCGCGTCCGCTCCGACACCGCATCGACAAAGCGGCTGGCGAAGAGATGGCCAATCTCGTCAAGGGCGATATCGCTGCGGCCATCGGCGGCGGCCTGCGCGAGTTCGCCGAGCACCATCAGTTCGGGCAAGGGCGGGGCCGCACCGACCCGCCAGGCCTCGCGCCGGCCGCCGATCGTCTCGACCAGTTCCGGCTCCAGAAAGAACGACAGGCACTCGTCGCCGCAAACGTGGTCATGGGTGCAGACATATTCGTCGCCGGGGAAACCGACCAGCACGGACCCTGTCACCAGCTCGAACGACCGCCCGCGGGATTGGCAGCCGAAGCTGCCCTTGCGCACATAGGAAACCGAGTGGCAGTCAAACTGCTCTGCAAACGGCTTGTCGCCGGGGACGGCGGTGCAGCGGAACTCCGACACCGAGATCGCGCGGTGCGTCAACAGGGTCGTCCTGATCATGAGGTGAGGCTAACGGGATAGCCGCGGCGGGGCAACCGGAAGCAGGACGTCCAGCAATGTCCTGCTCGCTGGGCTCGTGGTGCCCTCGATCGAGAGCAGCCGCCGTTTGGAGATCAAACCAGCGTAAGGGGACATCGTGTCGGCGTAACCCCCGGCTTCGAGGACACGATGGCAGGGAACGATGATGACAAAGGGGTTCCGGCGGAGGGCCTGGGTAACCGAGCGCACCGCGCCGGAGGCGCCGAGCCCGACGGCGATCTCGTCATAGGTCATGGTCTCGCCGCGCGGAATTCGTCGCGTGATCTGATAGACCCGCTGGTCGAAAGGGTGAATGCCGCCGACATCGAGGGCGACGCGGGAGAAGTCGCAGCTTTCGCCGCGGAGCAGCGCCGCAATCGCCTCGATCGCCGCTTCGACATCGGCTGTAGGGCGGATTTCGCGGGCTTCGGGATAAAGCTGGAAAAGCCGCCGGCGGGTATCGATTTCGCGGGCTTCAGGGAGCTGCACGCCGACAATGCCGGATTGCCCCCACGCAATGCCGCATCGGCCAATCGCCGTATCGAAAATACTGTACGCCCGCCCCGACATACGCTTCGTCCCCGCAAGCATCATAGCACCGGTACCGGCAGCCGCATCCGAAAAATGACAATTCGGCTAAGGCCAGAGTCGCACCAGACCTTGACGAAGGGAGCCTTCCGTTGCGAAGCGAAAGATATCTTGCCGATAGGGGAGGACATCGCCTTATGGAGAAGGCGTTTCGACCAAGCCCGCCCGCGTGAGTGGCGGACACGCGCCTATCAACTATTTTTCAGTTCATGCATCGGGACTGCCTTGCTAGAGGTCTCGCCCCGGACCTCCCCCGTCCGGAACAACGCGGCAAGGCCGTCCGGCGAGATACTCCGCCCGGCGGCCTTGCTGTTGGCATCAGCGCGATGCGAAGACTGGCGGCGCTGGCTTTGTTTGGCGATTTCCCTACCTTGATCCCGCCGCGTCATTCGCTATGGTAGCCGCCGATTGCGGGCGTAGTTCAATGGTAGAACGGCAGCTTCCCAAGCTGCATACGAGGGTTCGATTCCCTTCGCCCGCTCCAAGACCTCGTCGGGCCTGACCTCACTCGCGCTTCGCGTTCATTCCGCTTTCGCCGCCAATGTCGTGCGAAGGCGCGGGGCACCCACCCGGAAATTTGCGCAAATGTGAAGGTGGCCGCTTGTAACACGGCACGTCTCCTTGCGAAGTGAACATTGGTTACGCCAGCGAGGATCACCATGTTCTCGCGCCTCGTCTTGTCGCTCGGATTGTTCGTCGGCCTGTCGCCGGTCACGGCCCATGCCGCCGAACGGCCCATCGTCGTCGAACGCTTCACTTCGCAGGGCTGCCGGCTAATGCCAAGCGCAATGAGATTGGGTTCAATCGTCATCGCGCTTTAGCTCTTTGATTGAGCATGATCTCTTCGGAAAACCGCTCCCCAATCTTCCGGATCATGCTTTACGGCGCGACGGTCAGTGCCGCCTTCATGTTGGGATGAAAGCGGCAGTAATACGCAAAGGTGCCGGCTTTCTTCAGAACCAGGCTGCCGCTTTTTTTGGGCGGCAGCATCACGTCCCAGTCGCCGTCTTTCGCGGTCGCGGTGTGCGCGAGCGGGTCCTTGTTGACCCATTCGATGGTGTCGCCGACCTTTGCCGAGACTTCTGTCGGCGAGAATTCCAGGTTCGTGACCAGGATTTGAATCGTGGCCGCATGGGCCGACACGGATATCCCCGCCATGAGCGCGCTCAAGGCGAACGCTCCAAAGGCCGGGCAAGTCGATCCTGGTTTCATTTGTGGTGGCCTACCGATTGGTTCAGCGTGGCCAGGACATGCTCGGCGTGCTGCTCGTGGCCCTGGAAAATCTTCAATCCGGTCTGCAGCAGGCTCTTCAGCTCCGCATTGCTGGCGGAAGGAATCAACTGGGTCTCCAGCGCGCTGTCGACCGCCTTGTGATAGGCGACCTCGTTTTCGACATAGGCCTTGTCGAAGGCGGCGCCGTTGAGCTTGCTCAGCTTGGTGCGCTCATCGGCCGCGTTCTTCGAAAGCGTCTTGCTGGTGTCGTTATCTTCGGGAGTGACCTTGAGTTTCTTGACGAGGTCGAGCGCCTGCTTGTTCACGGCCTCATGGTCGCGCACCATGTCTTCCGCAAAGGCCTTGACCTCCTTGTTGTGGGTTTTCGCGAGCGCCTGCTTTGCGGCCGCGATGTCGATGACCCCGGCGGTGTAGGCAATATGGGCGATCTGGGGATCGGTGAGCTTGGCGCCTTGAGCCAGCGCGGGGCTGCTCAGAAGCGTTATGGCGGCGATCGCTGCGCTCAATCGGATGAACATGCTTGACACTCCTGTAAGCCGGGGCCTGAGCCGCCGGGGGTTGTGACCTCACAGGAGTTGGATGGAGCGATCTGAAAAAGGTTCCTGCAAAATTATGCGGAGATGCCGAGGCGCTGCAGCACGGCGTCGGTCAGCCTCTCGCAACGCCGGCCAGCGAACGGAAATGCTTCCATCACCACCGGACCGATTTTGCGTTCGACAGTCTCGCGCAGCATGGCACGGGCGCGATGCAGTCTGGTCTTCACGGTCTCCGGCTTCAGACCGAGAATTTCCGCCGTCTCCTCAATGTTCATGCCTTCGACGACGCGGGTGATGAAGACCAGGCGGAAGGGTTCGGGAAGCTCGTCGATCGCCTGCTCGACGACGTTCTGGATTTCGCGTTGCGCCATGGTCTTTTCCGGATCGGGCGTGGCCGAAAGGGGAAATTGGATGATCTGGGCCTCGATCGCGCCCGGCGGCAGTGAGGTCCATTCGGCCGTGGGCCGCTGGCTGCGCAACCGGCCCAAAGCCTCATTGATGGCGATGCGTGCCAGCCAGGTGGCGAAACTCGAATCTCCGCGAAAACTGTCGAGATGGGTGAAGGCCCGGACATAGGTCTCCTGGACGACGTCCTCGGCCTCGCCGTCGTTGCGCAGGATGCCGCGGGCGAGGCGGTACAGGCGGCGATTGTTGGCCTTGATGATGGCGCGGATTGCCGCCTCGTCCCGGTCGCGGGCCCGGGCGACCAGGTCGTCGACTGCTGCTTCCGTCACTTTCGGTGTCTGTGCCTGGCCCATGGTGCTATCCTGGATGATGACCTTGTAAGGATTGGATGCAGGATTTCCCGGAAGGTTCCCGACGTATTCCGCGAGTCATGTCGAAAGGCGGCCGATAGCGCCAAGGGCTAACGTATCAGAAAAAGAAAACGGCCGGCGACGGCCGGCCGTTAGATCGGGATGTCGCGTCCTCTGGTTCGCCGGTTACTTTGCCGCCGTCACCATGATCTCGACGTTGTATTTCGGCGCGGCGAGCTTCACCTCGACCGTGGCGCGGGCCGGCGTGTTGCCCGGCGATACCCAGGCATCCCACACGGCGTTCATCTCTCCGAAGGTCTTCATGTCGGTGAGATAGATCGTGGTGGTCAGCAGCTTCGACTTGTCGGTGCCCGCCTTCTTGAGGTGGCCGTCGATGATCGAAAGGATCTCCTGGGTCTGCTTGGTGACGCTTTCGCCGGCGGTAGTATTGGCGACGATGCCGGCAAGATAGACGGTGTCGCCGTGGACGACGGCCTGGCTCATGCGCGCCCCGGCTTCGATACGTTGAATGGTCATTTTTCTCTCCCGTGGATGACGCTGCCACTTAGCCTGAAGGCTCTGTGGCCGCTACTATCTTGTCGCGAAGATCAGGGTTCTGCTTTTCACAATACCGCCTTGGCGGTCGCGCGCCCCGCTATGCGGCCCGAGAACAGGCAGCCGCCGAGGAAGGTCCCTTCCAGCGCGCGATAGCCGTGCATGCCGCCGCCGCCGAAACCCGCCGCTTCGCCGGCGGCATAGAGCCCTTGCATGATTTGGCCGTCCTTGCCGAACACGCGGCCATCGAGATCGGTCTCGAAGCCGCCGAGCGTCTTGCGGGTCAGGATGTTCAGCTTCACTGCGATCAGGGGGCCATGCGCGGGATCGAGAATCCGGTGCGGCCTCGCGGTGCGGATCAGGCGATCGCCGATATAGCGGCGCGCATTGTGGATGTTCAGGATCTGCGCGTCCTTGGCGTAGGGATTTTCGATCTCGCGGTCGCGCGCCTCGATCTGGGCCTTGATTGCGTCGAGCTTCAACAGATCGTTGCCGGCAAGGGCATTCATGGCACGGACGAGATCGGCGAGGTTGTCACGCACGATGAAATCCGCGCCCTGCTTCTTGAACGCCTCGACCGGCGCGGGTGCTCCCTTGTTGGTGGCGCGGCGCGCGGTCATCAGCCAGCTCCTGCCGGTGAGGTCGGGATTCTGCTCGGAGCCCGAGAGCGCGAATTCCTTCTTGATGATGCTCTGGGTCAGCACGAACCACGAGTAATCGTAGCCGGTCGCGAGGATGTATTCGAGCTGGCCGAGCGTGTCGGAGCCGGGGAACAGCGGCGAGGGCAGGCGTCTGCCCGCGGCGTCGAACCACATCGATGACGGCCCGGGCAGAATGCGGATGCCGTGGCGCGGCCAGATCGGCGACCAGTTTCTGATGCCCTCGACATAGTGCCACATGCGGTCGCGGTTGATCAGCCGCGCACCGGCCTGTTCGGTGATGCCGATCATGCGGCCGTCGACATATTCGGGCACGCCGGAGATCATCTCGGCAGGCGGGGCTCCAAGGCGCGCGGGCCAGTTCTGCCGCACCAGCTCGTGGTTGCCCCCGATGCCGCCGGAAGCCACGACGACCGCTTGTGCACGCAGCGTGAATTCGGCGATGACTTTGCGCGAGCTGCTCACGCCGCGCGCCACCGGATCCGATTCGAGGATCGTGCCTCGTACGCCTTCCACGGTGCCGTTGGCGATGGTCAGGCCATCGACACGATGGCGGAATTTGAAGGTGAGCCGTCCGGATTTTTCCGCCTCGCGGGCACGTCGGACGAGCGGCTCGACGATGCCGGGGCCGGTGCCCCAGGTCACGTGGAACCGCGGCACGGAATTGCCGTGGCCCATCGCGTCGTAGCCGCCGCGTTCGGCCCAGCCGATCACCGGAAAAATACGGTGGCCCATGGCGCGCAGCCAGCTTCTCTTCTCGCCTGCGGCGAACGCCAGATAGGCTTCCGCCCAGCGCCGCGGCCAGATATCCTCCTCGCGGTCGAAACCGGCCGTGCCCATCCAGTCCTGATGGGCCAGTTCGTAGCTGTCCTTGATTCCAAGGCGACGCTGCTCGGGCGAATCGATCAGGAACAGTCCGCCAAACGACCAGAACGCTTGTCCGCCAAGGCTTTGCGCGCCTTCCTGGTCGACCACGGTGACGCGCTTTCCGGCGGATGCGATCTCGGTCGCCGCAACCAGACCGGCCAATCCCGCGCCTACCACGATGACGTCAGCTTCGTCTGCCATCGCGTTTCCCCAATTTGCTGAAATGAGTGAAGCCCGCACTCACCCGGATGGTCAACAGCAACCGGGAGAGTCAAAATGGGCCGTTGGCCGAGGCAGCCTTCGCCAGCAGCTCGGCCAAAGGTCGTGTTCCTGCCCGGGACCCGATCGGTGCAGCACCCCGGCAACACTCGGTCTGAATTTAATATGAACTCCGCGGACCATCTGGACAAAATAGCCAACTCGAAACACGCTCTCGCAACGCATCACACACCGTCGTCGGATCGTGAAAGTCCGACAAGGTTCGAACTGGGGCCGGACAAAATGAAATTCTTGATGGGGCTGCTCGCTGTGATTGTTTTGCTGGCGAGCGTGGGGACGAGTCATGCGGTGGTGCGGATCGGCGAGGACCGCGGCGGGCGGATCGGCACCTACGTCGACAAGTATCAGGAGGTGCGTTCCTCCGGCCAGATGGTGATCATCGACGGCCTTTGCGCTTCGGCCTGCACCATCGTGCTGGGGGCCATCCCTCACGACAAGATTTGCGTGACCTCGCATGCGGCGCTCGGCTTCCACGCGGCCTGGGACCTTGACGAGGACGGTCACGCCATCACCAATCCTGAAGCCACCCACATGCTCTATTCGATGTATCCCGCTCCGGTGAAAAGGTGGATCAACCAACGCGGCGGGCTCACCCCGCACATGATCTATCTGCGGGGCAAGGAGCTGACGAGCATGTATCACCCATGCTTCCTCGACGCGCGGGCATCGGCAGCGCATTAACGGTCCGAATCCGGGTTCAAGATCAGCATCACGTGAATTGTGCCAGCGGTCCCGGCGCTTGCCGGGGGCGCTGGTACGCTCTATTTGAACCGCGGAGCGCCTGATGGCCGCGTGCCGGTCCCTCGCCGCCCGTTGCTAGAACAGAGGTTTGGATGAAGGATCAGACCGCCCGGCCGCTGGTCGTCATTGGAGCGTTCGCTGCAAGCCTCGTCGTCGGGGCGGTCCTGATGCTCTGGGTGATGGGCGGCCTTCGCCACGTCACAGCCCCGGCTGCGATCGGCGGCCCATTCCAGCTCACCGACCAGACCGGTCAGACCATCACCGAAAAATCCATGCTGGGCCGCCCAACCCTGGTTTTCTTCGGCTTTACCCACTGTCCGGATGTCTGCCCGACGACCCTCTTCCAGATGTCCGAAGTGCTGAAGGCGATGGGCAAGGACGCCGACCGGGTGAACGCCTATTACATCTCGGTCGACCCGGAACGCGACACCCAGGCGGTGATGAAGGAGTACCTGTCGAGTTTCGATCCGCGCCTGAAGGGCCTTACCGGCTCGCCGCAGCAGGTCGCCAAGGTGATGTCCGAATACCGCGTCTATTCCAAGAAAGTTCCGTTGAAGGACGGCGACTACACCATGGACCACACGGCACTGATCTATTTGATGGATCGCGACGGCAAGTTCGTCGCTCCGTTCAATATCAATCAGAAGCCCGAGCAAGCCGCCGCCGACCTCAAGCGCTATCTTTGACCTGCGGAATCGCGCCGCCGATCTGAAGTGCCTGCACCACAAGCGGCTGATTGGGTCTGGGACTTCGGATCGATGAGGCGGTACTAGAATCAGTAAATTAGCTCCCCATGACTTTCCGAAGTTCGTGAAAGTGGGTGCTGAGGCGTAACACGAACTTCGGAACCGACACACTAGGAGCCGGCGCAGCGCCGTTCGCTTTCGTGATCATATCGGTCTATAACGCCTCCGATTTCGGCGAAAA
>NZ_DAIDJE010000039.1 GCF_027451485.1 Bradyrhizobium sp. | reverse complement strand
CGGATGCCAGACATCCGGGACCGGCAGCTTGAGCAGTTCCGCAGAAAAAGTAATTTGTTGAATCGACTTCCGAAGCTGCTCTTGCGTGACATGGTTGCCGTGCCTGAGCCGATCCAGCTTCGCGGCAACGCATTTCGCAATCCAGATTTCCGAGTCGTTGGCCATGAGTGCTCGCATGCCGGCTGGAAATCAACGCGAGTCAATGTCCTCAGTTCCCGCAACGAGGCATGGCGCCGAATCAAGCAGGCGTGAGCGGGGCAATTGTCCGGACGATGGCCGCGAGCCAAAATGCAAGACCCTTGTCCGGCTTTGAGTGTTCAACGGGCACTCAGTTGCGCCTCGAAGGAGATCGGCCAATTCGTTGACTTAGGTCAAAAGCTTCCCCGGTGGCGCATCTAACGATTTTCTCGATTAGTCAGTGATCGTCATTTGAGAAGAGGCATTTTCATGAAGCGTCTGTCATTTGTGCTCGGCACCGTTGCAACGTTGATGGCAACAGGTGCGTCTGCCCAATCCGTCGATCTCACCGGCACCTACCAGTGTATTCAGATGTGCCGGGGCGACAGGCTCGCCTACGTCACGCAGAACGGATCTGCGCTCAATCTCCTCACCGAAGCCGGTGTCGCCACGCGCGCCTGGCCGGACTGGTACGCACCTTTGAACCGTCTCTGGATTGATGTCTACGATATTGGCGCTGTCTATACGCCGGATGGCATGACCATCCAGTTCGACAACGGGACCATCTGGCAGCGCTATCTGCCGCCTCCGCTTCCGCCGGTCCGTCGTCGGGTGAAATAGGAGCGCCCGGCGCAAAGGCCGAGCTTGGGTACAGAGTGACTCCGAGATGACTTGGTCACATGGTAGAATTGAATAACCATGGGTTGCTGACGCTCTTCGCGGTCGTGCTGATCGCAATCTTCAGTGCAGGCGAAATCGGACGTCTGCGTGGGACACGCGCCGTCGGCCGTGGCGGTGGCGACGTCTCGACCCTGGAAGGCTCGACCCTTGGTCTCCTGGCCTTGATGATCGGGTTCACCTTTGCCATGGCGCTGGCTCGCTTTGAGGTGCGGCGGGATGCCATCGTGACGGAGGCAAACGCGATCGGCACGACTGCCCTGCGGGCGCGGCTGTTGCCCGAGCCAAATCGCTCGGAAGCGCTGAAGTTGCTCAAGGAATATGCTCAGGTCCGGCTCGAAGTCACGCAATCCGTCCTGGACGCGTCGGCGCTCAACGCAGCGATCGTTCGTTCCAACCAGATCCATGAGAAGCTCTGGCAGAATACGATTGCGGTTGCCGCCAGGGATCCTGCCCCCGTTCCGACCGGCGTCTTCATCCGGTCGCTCAATGAGATGATCGACAGCCATGCCAAGCGACTGGCTGCCTTCCACAACCGGGTGCCAGATATCGTGTTTCTTGCGCTCTACGGCGTCGCCATCGTCGCCTTCGCCCTTGTCGGATATGCCAACGGGCTCGAAAAGCGGCGGGTGCGGCTTCCGACCTATTTGACGGGAGCGATCGTCGCCTCGGTCATCTTGTTGGTTCAGGATCTCGACCGGCCGACATCCGGCTTTATCAGCGTCAGCCAACAGCCGATGGTGGACGTCATCGAGAGCATGGCCTCATATCAGTGAGTTGCAATCGCGATCATCGAGGCATCGGGGATCAAGAGGCTCGCCATCACTTTCGCCGGGAAAGGAATGGCGAGCCTTGCGCGAACTTCAGTAACAGGGCGGATAGGGATAGTAACCGCAGGCGGGAGCTCGGTGATACGCACCGTAGGCTGCCGCCCCTGCCGCCGCAGCCCCTACCGCCGCCGCTCCATAATAGGCGCGGCGATGTACTCTGCGGTGGACGCCCGCGACGCTTCCAGGCGTGAGGGGTCGTCCGACCCTTGCTTCAGCGCGATCAAGGGATACCGACAATAGATTGGTCGGTGTGTAGCGGAGCGAGAACGGAGTTCCAGTCAAGAGTGTCGCCGCTACGATCATACCAAGGAGCTTGACATTCTTTCTCATGTTTCTCTCCTGCCGATTGAGGGCAGCAATCTTGCGCGATTGATGTTGATCCGTGTTGCGCTAAATCAATTTGCTTGTCGGCATCGGCTGATGAATGTAGCGACCGCGAGACCGGCACGAATCGGGCAACGGACGACAAATTTGATGCTCCTGCAGGTGCTGTTCACGACGTGGCTCAATCGATGATGTGATAGCCGCCGTCGACGTAAAGCGTCGCTCCGGTGATCAGCCTGGCGCCGTCGAGCGCCAGAAACGCGGTCGCCCGACCCACATCGTCAATGCTGACCAGACTTCGTGCCGGGGCCTTGGCTTGAGCCTTCTCCATCAGTTCATCGAACTCCGGAATGCCTGACGCGGCACGCGTCGCCAGCGGACCCGGCGAGATCGCATGGACGCGGATGCCCTTTGGCCCGACTTCCGCGGCAATGTAACGGACGGCGCATTCGAGCGCGGCTTTGGCCAGGCCCATGACGTTGTAGTGTTCCACCACCATCTGGCTGCCGTAGTAGGTCATGGTGAAGAGCGTTCCGCCATTCTTCATCAACGGCTCCGCCAGATGGGCCATGCGGATGAATGACCAGCACGACACATCCATCGTCGCCAGAAAGCCGTCGCGACCGACATCGATCACGCGGCCGTGCAGGGCCTCCGTCGGCGAAAAGGCGATCGAGTGGACGAGGAAATCCAATTGCCCCCATTCGCTCTTTATCCGTTCGAAAACGGCCTCCATCTGACCGGGCACCACAACGTCGAGCGGCAAGAAAATCTGTGCATCGAGCTCGTGTGCGAGCGGCTCGACAAACGTCTTCGCCTTATCGTTCAGATAGGTCACGGCAAGGTCGGCGCCGAGCGCGCGAAACGCCTTTGCGCATCCCCATGCGATCGACTGGTCGTTGGCAATTCCGACGATAAGGCCCTTGCGCCCCTTGAGGGCGACCTTGCTGTCGGGAAACACAGGTATGGTCATGACGCCTTCTCGTACTGCGAGGGGTGGGGTCCCGGGGCGAGCAGCGTCACGGTGTGACGGGCAATCATCAGTTCTTCGTCGGTCCGCACGACATAGGCTGGAGTGCGGCTCTCGTACCGCGAGACTCTCTGCTCGTTCCTTGCATTTGCTCCCGGATCAAGGGAAACCCCCAGCCATGCAAGCCTGGCGGCGATCGCTGCGCGGACCTTCGGCGAGTTCTCGCCGATGCCTGCCGTGAACACAAATCCGTCGACCCCCTGCATGGCGGCTGCCAGCATTCCCGCGTTGAGGGCGACGCGGTATGCGAAATAGTCGATCGCAAATTGCGCGCGGGGATCGCTGCTGTTTTCAAGCTCCCGCATATCGTTGCTGATGCCGGACAGGCCCTTCAGGCCACATTCGTGATAAAGAAATGCCTGAGCGTCTGCGGGTGACATGCCCTTCTCGGACATCAGGTAGAGTACCACTCCCGGATCGATCTGGCCGGGCCGCGTTCCCATCGGTATTCCATCGAGCGCCGTGAAACCCATCGTGCTCTCGACGCTTCGCCTGGCCTGCAGGGCGCACATCGATGCACCGCTCCCGAGATGCGCGACTATGACCCGCGTCGATGCGATCTCGGGAGCGACCTGGGGGAGAATGCTTGCGATGTATTCGTAGGAAAGGCCGTGGAAGCCGTAACGCCTAACGCCTTCGGCGTAGAGGTCTTGCGGGATTGCATAACGATCGGCGAGTTCGCCATGGCCGCGATGAAAGGCAGTATCAAAGCAGGCGACCTGCGGAATGTCCGGGAACCGCGCGAGGACGGAGCGAATGGCAGCCAGGTTATACGGCTGGTGCAGCGGCGCGAGGGGAACGTATTTCTCAAGCTGCTGCAAGACCCCGCTATCGACCCTGACGGGCCGTTCAAAGAGCGGACCGCCGTGAACCACGCGGTGCCCGATGGCAACCGGAGCGATGCGGAGTTCATCGCGCAGCCAGTTTCCTGCAGCGATCAGGGCAGCCTGAACGTCGGGAACCGTCTGGTTGTCCAAACTACGCTCAACCAGCACCTTGCGATCCGTGTCCGTGGCGCGTAATCGCGGATGTGTGCCAATGCCATCGACTTGCCCGCGCACCTGCCGTTCAAGTCCGCCGTCAGGCCCGGTCGCAAAGACCTGAAACTTGACGCTCGAGGAACCCGAATTCGCGACCAGGATCGTATCCATGACCGTGTTCTTTCAGGCAGCGATCGGCTGGAAGCGCCGACGGGCATGGGCGTAAAGCACGGCGACAGCACAGGACGCCATGCGCGCGCGCACGCTGTCGGCGCGCGAGGTCAAGACGATCGGCACCCGCGCTCCCAGCACGATGCCGGCGGCATCCGCCTTCGCAAGGAAGATGAGATTTTTTGCCAGCATGTTGCCGGCCTCGAGGTCGGGCACGACCAATATCTGCGCGCGGCCGGCGACAGGCGACTTGATGCCCTTGATTTCCGCGGCTTCGACGTCGATTGCATTGTCGAAAGCCAGCGGTCCATCCAGCACACCGCCCGTGATCTGACCACGATCGGCCATCTTGCACAGGGCCGCCGCGTCGATTGTCGACGGGATCTTTGTCGTCACCGTCTCAACGGCTGACAGCAGTGCGACGCGCGGATGGTTGCCGAGGCCGACCTGGGTGAAGAGGTCGATCGCGTTCTGCACGATGTCGCGCTTGGCATCGAGATCTGGGAAAATATTGATCGCCGCATCGGTGATGAACAGTGTCTCGGGGTAAGTCGGCACGTCCACCACGAAGACATGGCTGATGCGGCGGTTGGTGCGCAGGCCGCCGTCCTTGGCGGTGACGCTCCGCATCAGTTCGTCGGTATGCAGGCTGCCCTTCATCAGCAGTTCGCCCCTGGCTTCAGCGATCAACGCAACGCCTCTGGCCGCTGCCGCCTCGCTGTGAGGCGCGTCGACGAGTTCAAAGCCCGAGATATCGAGATCGAACCGCGCTGCCGTGTCCCTGATCTTGGTGGTTGGGCCAACCAGGATGGGTTTGATGATTCCAATCTCGGCGGCTTCGCAGGCACCCTTCAGCGATGTTTCGTCGCACGGATGCACCACGACGGTAGCCGCCGGCGGCACCTGTCGCGCGGCAGCAATCAGGCGCTCGTATTTGGCGTGAGGTACAGCCGTGCAGGATTCTGTTGAGACGACGCTCATGGCGCGATTCCCTGTTTCTGAAGCCGCCGTCACGATGCCTTGGGCAACTCGACTCTCGCCGCAAGGGGGACATTGGCGAATTCGGCGTGGCTGACACCGAACAACTCGGCAATCCTGGCAAGCCGAACCGCCAATTCGCCGGTCAGTTCACCGCCTGCAGCAAGCACCTGACGCAGAGCCGCGAATGCCTCGCGGCGCTCCTCGATTCCGGCCGGGAGAAGCTTTGGGATCGCGGCCAGCGTGGCTTCCTGATCCAGGACCATGAGCAGGAATTGCTCGCGGATCATCGCCTTGAATTCCGGGAGTGGCAGGCGCGCCAGATCGGTGCTGAGCCGGATGCGGTGCAGGGCGGCAAAGCCGCGCTCGTCGACGCCGCCGCGTGCCGTACCAACATAAATCAGGCCGCGTACGGCGCATTCTCTCAGCCCGCCCTGCTCGATATGAGACTTGAGTTCGGCGATCCGCTTCTCAAGAAGCTCTTTGTACAACGCCGATTTCGGCGCTTTCCTCTCCGCAAGCGAGTTCGGTTTGATTCCAACAGCGGCCTGAAGCGCGCGATTGCCGTAGATCGCAAGGAATGTCGCTTCGGCCAGCCGATCCCGCGCGTCACGGAAGGCATCCAGTGCGTTGACGATCCCGGCGGAAACTGCCTCCTGTACCGCAATAAATGGATTGTCGGCGGGAGCCGGGGTTCGCTTTTCCCGAACGCTTTCTGCCGCTTTCTTCAGCCGGGGCATCAGTGGATTGCCGTCGCTAAACGCCTCATATTGCAGGCGCAAGGGATGCAGGCGGCGTAGACTGTCCGCGAGCTGCGGCGTAACCATGGCCCTCACGAATGGCTGCACGAACGATCGGTAGAGCGACAGGTTGATTTCGGAGACCCGCGCAGCGGTCGCAAATCGCCGCTCGTCGTCGGGTGAATTTGCGCCCAATGCCCGGATATCATCGAGCGTGCGCGGCTCGCAGCGCATGATCCAGTCCCCGGACGCGAGGTCGGCATTCACGGTCTCCGCAGTCTTGCGCTCGAACGTCGCCTCATAGAGACCCGGCGGCAAAAGATCGATCAGGTCTATGTTGCTTGCAAATTCGTTGTGTTCCTTCCTGGCAATGCCACCTGAGACGAAAATGCCGAGGTGCCCGACCGTTTCGTGAATCGTGTAGATGATCGTCTGCCCGTAGGATCTGATCTCGTTCACGTCCTCATAGAGATCGAGGATCCAGTCAAGCGCCTGCTGCGGCGGCGTGATGTTGTCGCCCTGCGAGCAGAATATGACGACGGGCGAACGGATGTTGCGCATATCGACTCCCAGCCCATCCGTCGTCTTGATCCGGCCTGCCGCGAGATTGTTTCCGACGAAAAGTTCATCGACGATGAACTGGATTTCCTCGGCGTTGAGATTGACGTGGCCACCCCACCATTTTTCGAATCCCAGGTAGCGCGGCGCCTCGGTGTCGACCTTGGAATAAACATTGTACTGCTTGGTCCAGAGCGTGTTCGACGGATTCAGATTTTCGAAGTTTTGCACCAGCCATGCGCCGTCGAACTTGCCGCCACCGAGGTCGCTCGCGAACGCCGTCAGCCAACTGCCGCCGAGCAGGCCGCCGGAATAACGCATCGGATTCCTGCCATGCACCCCCGCCCAGTAGGACAACGGCGATCCCGCAATGATCAGGGGACCGAACAGGTCCGGGCGAATTGCTGCGAGCATCATCACCGCCCAGCCGGCCTGGCAGTTGCCGATTACGCAGGGCTTGCCTTCGGCCTGTGGATGCAACGCAATGACCTTCTCCAGGAATACCGCTTCGGCGCGAGCGATGTCTTCAATGGTCTGACCCGGCATCGGCTCCGGGAGAAAGCCGACGAAATAACACGGATGGCCGGCGTTCAGCGCAACGCCGATCTCGCTGTCCGCTTTGAAGCCGCCGATGCCGGGGCCGTGGCCGGCCCTGGGATCAACGACGACAAATGGTCGCAGCGCCGCATTCACCTGAATCCCGTGAGGGGGAGTGATGCGAGCGAGACCATAGTTTACCGGCCGCGGCAAAGTTCGCCCGTCGACGACAAGTTCAGCCTGGTAGTTGAGAACGTGCGGAACGGCTTCCGCCATATGTTCCTGATATTGTTGCCCGCGTTGGCGCATCACATCCCAGAACAGGATGGTCCGCTGACCCGCATCCAGCACGTATTCCATTGCCGAACTGGAAATTGCCGAATTGGAAAAAGTTGCCGGTGATGTTTTGGGCTGCGCGACGTCGTTTGACATGTGTCACTCCCTAAGGGTCCACGACCTCACGATGCAATATCGGCAAGCTGACCAGACCTGGCTTTGATCTAGCTCAAGCCATCCGCGCAGCTCGGCGCCTAGCTTCCAGCGTGCCCTGGCTGGAGACAAACATGAGCCGAAGATTTATCGGGATCCTGACCGCCGCGATCGGTGCGGGGATCATTGCGCTGCCGATCACGTATGATGCCGCTTCGAAACTGGAGGTGTCCGCAATAGCGGCGGCGCACGCGCAGCCTCGAATCAAGAACCTCATCGCGCGCTTGCGCGGCGCGAAGCTGCCCGAAGGCATCGCCCGTTCGAACGGTCGGCTGGAGGCGACGCAGGTTGACGTCTCCGCGAAATATGCCGGTCGGATTTCCGAGATGAACGTCGAGGAGGGGTCGCCGGTCAAGGTCGGGCAAGTGGTCGGAAAAATTTCTTCGCCCGAGATGGAAGCGCAGCTCCGGGCGGCGCAGGCCAGCGTTCAGAAAGCAAAGGACGCGGTCGCCGCTGCCGAGGCCGAAATCGCGACCCGCCAGTCGGCGCTCGAGTTTGCCAAAGGTGACTTCGATCGCGCGGTCGAATTGATCAAGAGCGGCAACATCACCAAGCAAATCTACGACCAGCGCCAGCGGAATTTCGAGGGAGCGCAGGCTGCAACCGCTGCGGTGCAGGCCCAGCGCGACCAGGCTCGCTCTGCGGTCAGCAACGCTACCGCGGAGGTCGAGCGCATTCAGGCCATGCTGGCCGACCTCACTCTGGTTTCGCCGCGCGAAGGCCGCGTGCAATATCAGCTCGCCCATGCCGGCGAAGTGGTTGCCGCCGGCGCGCCGATCCTGACGATCCTGGATCTCACCGATGTTTATATGACGATCTTTCTGCCGGCCGCCGTCGCCGGCAAGCTTGAGGTCGGCGGTGAGGCGCGCCTCGTGCTCGATCCGATTCCGGACACCGTCATTCCCGCGACGGTCAGCTTCGTGGCCGCCGACGCCCAGTTCACGCCCAAGACGGTGGAGACCAAGGACGAACGCGAAAAACTGATGTTCCGTGTCAAACTGAAGGTCAATCCGGACCTATTGAGGAAATACATCTCGCGGGTCAAGACCGGCATTCGCGGCATCGGCTTCGTGCGGACCAATGCCGATGTCGCCTGGCCCGAAAGCCTGCAAGTCAAGCAGCGGCTGCAATGACCCCCGAAGGCATCGCAGCCGTGCCGGTGGAAACGAAACGCGAAGCCGCTGACTCTGCTCCTGCCGTCGCAAAGGTGGCCGGTGCCTCGCACCGCTATGGTACATCGATCGCCCTCAATGACGTGACCGTCGCCATTCCTGCACGAACCATGGTCGGGCTGATCGGCCCGGATGGCGTCGGCAAATCGACCTTGTTGGCGCTGGTCGCCGGCGTGCGCAAGATCCAGACGGGCACCGTTACCGTTTTCGACGGCGATATGGCCGACAAGCAGCATCTCAAGGGTGTGCGGCGGCGCGTCGCGTACATGCCCCAAGGCCTGGGCCGCAACCTCTATCCGACGCTCAGCGTGTTCGAGAACATCGATTTCTTCGGGCGGCTGTTCGGGCAAGGGCCTTGGGAGCGGCGCTCCCGAATTACCGAGCTGCTCGGCGCCACCGGCATGAGCCCGTTCGAGGACCGGGCCGCCGGCAAACTCTCCGGCGGCATGAAGCAGAAACTCAGCCTGTGCTGCGCGCTCATCAACGACCCCGACCTCCTGATCCTGGACGAGCCGACCACCGGCGTCGACCCTCTGTCGCGCGGCCAGTTCTGGGACCTGATCAACACCATCCGCGCGCGTCGCCCGCAAATGAGCGTCATCGTCGCGACTGCCTACATGGACGAAGCGCAGGGGTTCGATTGGCTGATTGCGATGGACGGCGGCAAGATCATCGCTGAAGGCACGCCGCGACAGCTGCTCGAGCGTACTGGCGAACCAAACCTCGACGATGCCTTCATCGCATTGTTGCCGGAATCCAAGCGGGTCGGCCATGAAAAAGTGATTGTGCGTCCGCGCGTCACGCCTGCGGACGAGACTCCGGCCATTGAAGCCGAGGGGTTGACGCGCCGGTTTGGCGATTTCGTCGCCGTCGACCACGTCAATTTCCGCATCGGCCGCGGCGAGATATTTGGCTTCCTCGGCTCCAATGGCTGCGGCAAGTCGACCACGATGAAGATGCTGACCGGCCTGTTACCGGCCACCGACGGCTGGGCGAAGCTGTTCGGCAGCCCGATGACAGCGGGCGACCTGGAGATGCGGCGCAACGTCGGCTACATGTCGCAGGCCTTCTCGCTCTATGGCGAACTCACGGTGCGGCAGAATCTCGAGTTGCACGCCCAGCTATACCATCTGTCGCCGGAGAAGGCGGTCGCGCGTATCGAGCAGCTGTTGGAGCGGTATGACCTGCGCGACGTCGCGGACAAACGGCCCGAGAGCCTGCCGCTCGGCCTCAAGCAGCGGCTGCAGCTCGCGGTCGCCGTGCTGCACGAACCGCCGCTGCTTATTCTCGATGAGCCGACTTCAGGCGTCGACCCGGTGGCGCGTGACGCATTCTGGCGGACGCTGATTGATCTGTCGCGCGACGAGGGAGTGACGATCTTCCTGTCGACCCATTTTGCCAATGAGGCGGAACGCTGCGACCGCATTTCACTGATGCACGCGGGCAAGGTGCTCGCAGTCGGTACGCCGCAGGAGCTGGTCAAGGCGCGCGGCAGCGCCTCGATCGATGAAGCGTTCGTCGAATACCTTGCCGACGCCGCCGGTATTGACCGGTCGAAAAAGCCGGCGCCGGCCGCGCCCGACAACCGGACGGACAAAACTGACGCCAAGGCAGCTGCGCCGGGAAGCTTCAATCCGGCGCGGCTTTGGGCCTATGCCCGGCGCGAAACGCTTGAATTGTTGCGCGATCCGATCCGCCTCGCTTTCGCGCTGCTGGGGCCGATCATTCTTATGCTGGCATTCGGCTTCGGTATTTCGTTCGATATCGAGAACCTCCAGATGGCGGCATTCGACCAGGACAACACGCCGCAGAGCCGCCAGCTCCTCGACGGATTCAATGGCTCGCGGTACTTCTCGGTACAGCCGCCCATCCGTTCGGCTGCCGAAGCCGACCAGCGGATGCGTAGCGGCAACACCCAGATCGTGATCGAGGTACCCGCGGGTTTCGGGCGCGACCTGCTCGCGAAGCGCCAGCCGGAGGTCGATGCCCGGATCGACGGGGCCATGACTTTCCGTGGCCAGACTGCGCAGAACTACGTCATCGGCGTGGTCCGCAAGGAAGGCAACGAACTCACGTCGAAGCGCGGCGCCTCGAGCACGGGCTGGAACGACGACGACATCGAAATGCGCTTCCGTTACAACCAGGCTTTCCTCAGCGTCAATGCGATGGTGCCTGGCGTGATGATGCTGCTGCTGTGCCTGATACCTGCCATCATGTCGGCGATCGCGGTCGTGCGCGAAAAGGAGACCGGATCGATCGCCAACTTCCGCTCGACACCGATCACGAGGCTCGAATTTCTGCTGGGCAAGCAGCTCCCCTATGTGGCGATCTCGCTGATCAGCTTCGTGACATTGTTTCTCATGGCGGTCGGCATCTTCCATGTGCCGCCGAAGGGACCGTTCCTGATCTTGCTGCTTGCCACCGTGATCTACGTGATCGCCACGACGGGCTTCGGCCAACTGGTGTCGTCGTTCACGCAGACCCAGGTCGCCGCGGTGTTCGCCACCGCCATTCTGTCGATGGTGCCGGCGATCAACCTCTCCGGTCTGCTCGCGCCGGTTTCATCGTTGTCGGGATCGGCGAAGGTCCTCGGTCTCAGCTTCCCATCGGCCTGGTATCAGCCGATCGCGGTCGGCGTGTTCGCCAAGGACCTCGGATTCACGGCGCTATGGCCCAACATCGCCGCGATCACGGTGATCGCGCTGGTGTTCCTGCTGCTGTCGCTGGCGTTCCTTCGCAAGCAGGAGGCGTGAGATGGCTGAAAACACGGCTGCTGGATTGACGCCGTCGCCTCTCGTCAAGGCCGCGCCGCTCACGTGGCTCGATCATGTCGTCAACGTCATCAAGCTGGTCATCAAGGAGCTGCGCAGCATCCGCGCCGATCCAACCATGCTGGTGCTGGTCGTCTACGCATTCAGCATCTCGGTCAATACGGTGGCAACCGGCGCGGTGACGGACGCGACCAACATGTCGGTCGGTATCGTCGACGAGGACGGCTCCGCGCTGTCGCGCCAGATCGCGGAGGCGCTGCTACGCCCGACTTTCCAGCCCGCCGTGCATATCAGAGCCAACGAGATCGACTCCAGCATGGATCGAGGCGATTTCCTGTTCGTGGTCGAGGTCCCGCCGAATTTCGAGGCCGATCTGCGGGCGCAGCGCAAGACGCAATTGCAGATCAATATCGATGCCACCATCGTCGCGCAGGCCGGCAACGGCGCCAATTACCTCAAGACCGCGATCAGCAACGAGATCCAGTCCTTCCTGAGCGGAACGACGGCCGCCAAATCCTCGCCGATCAACCTGGTTGTCCGCACGGATTTCAATCCCAACCTGGTTACGTCATGGTTCTCGGCGATGACGCAGGTGATCAACCAGATCACGCTGCTCACCGTCATTCTGACCGGTGCGGCGCTCATTCGCGAACGCGAGCAGGGGACAGTGGAGCACCTTTTGGTGATGCCGGTCGTGCCGGCAGAGATCATGCTCGCCAAGATGCTGGCCAACGGCCTCGTCATCCTGGTCGCAGCGATGCTGTCGCTGCAATTCGTTGTCCATTGGTGGATCGGTTCGCCGATCGCGGGATCGCGCCTGCTGTTCCTGCTGGGAGCGGCGGAATATGCCCTGGTGGTTGCCGCGCTCGGGATTTTGCTGGGCACGCTCGCCACCACCATGGGGCAGTTTGGCCTCCTGGCCATGCCGGTGCTGATGGTGACCCAATTGCTGTCGGGCAGCAGCACTCCCATGGAGAGCATGCCGGTGTGGCTGCAATACGTGGTGAAAACGGTGAGCCCCACGCCGCATTTTGTCAGCTTTTCGCAGGCGGTGTTGTTCCGGGGGGCCGATCTGTCACTGGTTTGGCAACCGCTGCTTGCGATGTTTGCGATCGGAAGCGTCTATTTCATCTTCGCTTTGAGCCGGTTCCGGAGGGTTATTTTCGGGAGCTGACGAGTGCAGTTCCTCCAATGATCGAGAGACTCCAGTGGCGGAATTTCTGGGTAATCTTCCTGCGATGATCTTCCATGAGACCAAGCGTCTGCTCGGGATCGCGCTCTACTTCTTTCTTCTGATCGGGCTATTCACTGTATTCAAGGCCGCCACGTTGGGTGACGAGCATATCCTGTATCATCAAGGGTTTGCGATTATAAACGCTCTGGTGCTGGCCAAAGTCGTTCTTCTCGCCGAATTGGCCCATGTGGCGGAGAACTTCAAAGACAGGCCGCTCATCTATCCGATCGTTTTCAAATCGGCAGTTTTCAGCGCACTTCTCTCGGCCTTCTACATCGCCGAGGAAGTGCTCGTAGGAGTCAGGAACGGAAGCACGATCGCCGAGAGTGTTCCCGAAATGGGTGGCGGAGGCTGGCGAGGAACGGCCGTTGTTGCTGTGATCCTGTTCTTCGGGTTGATCCCGTTCTTCTTTTACAGGGAACTCGCCAGGGTCCTCGGCCAGGATGAATTGCGATCACTCGTTTTCAAACGGGGCAAGCCCGCGGCGTCGAAATGACGTCGCCGCGTAGCGTTTCTTGGAGGAATGAATGGCGGAGAAGCAGACCGACAGTGATGCGCCAGCGAAGATGCGGCGCAAGGTTTATGAAAAGGCGCTGCGCAAGCTTCAGGTCGAACTCTGCTATCTCCAGAGCTGGGTCAAGGCCAAAGGGCTCCGCGTCATCATCGTGTTTGAAGGGCGTGACGCCGCCGGCAAGGGCGGCACGATCAAGGCAATCACCGAGCGGGTCAGCCCGCGCGTCTTCCGCGTGGTGGCGCTTCCCGCGCCGTCCGATCGCGAGAAGACGCAAATGTACATGCAGCGATACATCGAGCACTTTCCGGCGGCCGGCGAAATCGTGATCTTCGACCGCAGCTGGTACAATCGCGCGGGCGTCGAACGTGTCATGGGCTTCTGTACGCCGGCCGAGTACGAGACTTTCCTGGCGAACTGCTCGACCGCCGAGAGATATCTCGTGAACGGCGGCATCATCCTGATCAAGCTGTGGCTCGAAGTCGGCAAGGAAGAGCAGGAGCGGCGTTTCAGGGCTCGTATCGACGATCCGCTTCGCCAATGGAAGCTCAGTCCGATGGACCTCGAGTCCTACCGGCGCTGGTACGACTATTCCAGAGCTCGTGACAGGATGCTGAAGGCGACCCATTCCAGTCACGCGCCCTGGTGCGTCGTTCCTTCAGACGACAAACGGCGAGCGCGCCTCAACTGCATTTCATACGTTCTGCAAAACATTCCTTACAAGCGCGTACGCGGCGAGCGGGTCAGGTTACCGCCGCGTTCCGAGAAGAACCGCTATAATGACCAGACCAAAATCAAGGGCGTGAGAGTTGTAGCCGAGCGCTATTAGGCGCTTGGGATCGCCGGTCTGAAGTGGCTGCTGCGATGGCATATGCAAGCGGTTAGCAAAAGAGCCTGCCGGCGAGAGTCGCCGGCAGGCTCCAACGTATTGCGTCCAGTCCCGTTCGATCTCAGTTGAACGGATAGTAACGGAACGAGAACATCACAATGTTGTTGTTGGGATTCAGCCCCTCGTTCGGCGTGCTGGTTGCCGTGATCGGACCAGGGGCGCCCTGGAAAGCGGTCAGCCGCACGTATTCATACTGCAAGCCGTAGCGGAGACGTCCCAGATTGCCTTTATAGGCATCCTGCCAGAAGCCGATGGTGAACTCCTGGGCCTTCTGAACATTGAAGCTGCAGGTGGTACCCGCAACCGGCGTGTTGTAAGCAGGGCCTCCTCCGAGCGAGCCGGGGTTATTCGCCAGGTTCTGATTGACGCATCCGGTGTTCAGGAAGTTCGGATTGCCCCAGCCGCCTTGCGCTGTACCAGAGGTCCACGAGTTGGCGTAGCTCCGGTCCTCGCCGTAGTAGGTGTAGATGTCGTTGCCCTCGAACGGATGGGCGACAGCGCCGACCATGAACGACAGCTCGGTGATGGGGCTCAGCGTACCGTCCGCGCCGATGGTGGCGTCAGGCAACTGGCTCGACGTGTAGCGGCCGATGCCTTGTCCGTAGAGAACGCTGCCTTGCAGGTCGAGGATCTTCGGAATCGCGGGCAGCAAAGCGTTGCCGCCGACGCCCCAAGCCATCGTCGTCTTCTGCGACCAGCCCGAGCCCGCCACGCCATTGTTGACCGTGTCAGAGAACCAGCGTTCCAAGCCGAGCACTTCGTAGTGGCCGAAGCCCGGATCGAGAGCAATCTTTTCGATCACGTCCGGCGCAACGTCGTTCGAGCAGGTGGTCGTGTTGTTGAGATGCGACGCGCCCTGGCAGAAGTTGTTGATGTTCGTGGCGAACCCCGGAGGTACAGAGTTCGTGAATCCGCTGGCGGGCGCACCGGGGAATACCGTAGCGGGCTGTTCCACCGAGACACCGAACCATGCGGTCTTGTTGATGTCATAGACAAAGCGCAGCTGCGGGTTGCGCAGCCAGTCGAAGCCCACGACGTACTGTGCGTCAATCGTCAGCGGCACGTTCTCGGTATTCGGCAGGGCGCCGACGCGGTTTTGCGTCAGGAAACTCCACGCTTGACCGCCCACAAAGTGGAAGTGCCAGAGGTCGTTGTCGTATTCGGCAAACGCCTGGCGGATGCGCGGCGTGAAGCTGTTGCTTTCGCGGTTGTTGGCGTCGGTCGAGGCGCCGAGAAAGTCCATTTCGTAATAGCCCTTGACATGCTGATTGGGGTCGATATCGCCCCACATCTTCATGGCAATGCGGCTCTGCTGCGCGCTCATGCGCAACTCACGATCGCTGTAAAGAGCCGAGTTCTGCAGTGGAATGCCGGGGCTTCCGAAGGGCGGGCTGCTCGCGCCGTCCGAGACCTCGCTGTGCTGGCGGTACGCGCCTTCCATCGCGATGAACGAACCGGCCATCGAGAAGTGAATGCCGTCTACCCAGGATGGCAGCGCCTTGGCAAAGATGGTCCGGCCGTCCGCCGACACCGGCGGCGGGGCCGACGGCGCGGGAATGATGAGTTCGTTGCCGTTGCGCGTCGTGACGGGCGCGGCCCCGGCCGGTGCGCCGGCCATTCGTGGTGCCGGCGCCTGCTTCTTTTCCGCCAGCTCGCGCTGCATTTTTGCCAGCTGCTTCTGCATCACGTCGATCTGATGCTGCAATTGCGCCTCGTCGGCATGGGCGGGGAGGATTGCCAGCGGAGATGCGCCAAGCAGCGCACCGGCCAACAAACCGCCCAATCCTTGCCTGAATTTTCGGCCTCCGCCTCCTTCCCTTTGCGAAGGGAGAACGGAAAGGCACGCCACGGAAACGTCCGCGGGTGCCGATGGACTGCATTTCATAGACAACCTCCTGCGCAACGTGCGCGAAAAATTTTTCTTCCGACCGGTGGTACGGCAGGGAGTTTCTGGGCGAGGTTGATGAATGCTGGATGACACAGGGCAGATGTCGGCGCATTCGCGACACAGTGTTGCCCAAAAGCCGCAAAAAACGAGCCGCGTCTTGGTTTGTCAAATTGCTTTCAAGGCGACACGGCAGCGCGGGCTCCGCCGTGTCATATTTCCTTCATAAAACGTTCGACTTATTTCTACTGTCCGTCTTTCTACTGTACGTCGCGGTATTGATTGGAGCAGGCGCTGGTCGGCAAGTCGCACGACTCGCCGAGGATCCCCTTGCCTGGTACGAACGTATAGCCGGGCATCTGGATCGCGTTCGGCGGAACGTGCGTGAGGAAGCCGTACTCCGGCGCAGGCGGCAGCGGTTGGCCGTATGCAACCATTGGCCGCGTGTAGACCGTACGTGATCGATACATGGCGTGACGAGCATGGTGAACCCGGTGCGGCGTTGCGGCCTTGCTGGTGGTCGCTTCTGCCGTCATCGGCGAAACGAGCACTGCAAATGCAGCGGCAGCAGCGCCGGCGCGAAGAATTGCCTTGAATGTCATGCGGGCCTCCTCGTTGTCTTGGGATTACCGTCTTGCGATGTTCGAGTCCTATCGAAGTCCGGTCTTCCAAGTCCTTGTCTTCCAAGTCCTTGTCTTTCAAGTCCTGGCTTTCAAGTCTTGAAATAACCAAGTCGACTGAATGTAGCGCGTTCCTGAAACGGTGCTCTAAAATTTCCTTTATTGCGGAAGCGCGGAGAAATCAGCCGGGTTCACAATAGCAGCAATGTCAACTGGTCGTGTGCTCGACCCTTTAGAGCGCCATCAGCGAGAGCGCGAGCAGGGCAAGCACCAAGGAAAGCGGCATCACCACGATGCCGACGCGCAGGAAACGCAGCGCACCGACATGTTCGCCTTCGCGGCGCAGCGCAATCAGCCAGAGAATGGTCGCAAGCGAACCGGTAACCGAGAGGTTCGGCCCGAGATCGACACCGATCAGGACTGCGCCTGTCATCTCGTGCGACACCTGCGCGCCTTGAGTCGTGGTGGCTGCGATCAATCCCATCGGAAGATTGTTGATGAGGTTGGAAGCAAAAGCTGTGACCAGGCCGGCGGCCCAGGAGGTCGAATGCGGGGCTGCTGCCGCCATCGCTTTCAGTTGACCGGCGAGCGCAGGCAGCAGTCCGGTCCGATCGAGGCCTTCGACGAGGATGAACAGTCCGCCGACCAGCGGGATCACCGACCACGAGACGTCGGCGAACACCGGCCATGGCGGTTTGCGCTCGAACGCCAGCACCAGGGCGGTTATCGCGAGGCCGCAGCCGAGGGTCGGCAATCCGAGGTCGCTGCCAACACCCGACGCGGCGAGAAGAACAACGGCCGTCGCCGCGATTCCGGCCGCTGCGATCTTGCCGCTTGTTGTCAGGTGTGGTGACGAATCGTGATCGGCAACGTCCCTGGCGAGTTCGGCGCGCTGTGTGAAGCGAAGAAGGCAATAGGTCGCCGCAATCGAGACCACCGAGGGGAAGGCGAAGTAGTGCAGCCATTCGAGCAACGGCGGCATCGCGGTGCCGAACACGACGAGATTGGCCGGGTTGGAGATCGGCAGCACGAAGCTTGCGGCATTGGCAATGAAGGCGCAGACGAAAAGATAGGGCAGCGGCTCGACGCGCGCGGCACGCGTCGCCGCATAGACAGCAGGGGTGAGAACTACCGCGGTGGCGTCGTTGGACAGGAATACCGTCACCAGAATTCCGACACCATACACGATCAGGAACAGTCTTGACGCCGACTTTCGCGACCATCGGACCGCTTCGGCCGCCAGCCAATCGAACAAGCCTTCCTGCCGCGCTACCTCGGCAAGCAGCATCATACCGATCAGGAAGTAGTAGACGTCGAGCCCCTTGCCCGCCGCAGCGACGGCCTCTTGCCATGGCAACAGGCCGAGCGTGACCAGGAGCAGCGCGCCGGTCACGGCCCAGAGATATTCCGGTAAATTCCAGGGACGGATGACGACGCCCAGCGTCGCAAGCCCCGCGATGCCGCAGGTCGCGGCGGTTGCGCTGAACATCAGGCCGCTCCGGGCCCGAGCCCGCAGACGGTCCGCCGCTCTTGTCCTGGTCGAATGTTGGAGGAAAAGCTCATCCCGCTCGGTCAATAACTAGAATCGGGAGATGAGGACAATCCCTGGCGTCATCATCAGTGGCGCCCCGGCCATGCATCGGATAATTACCGTCCTTCGGCCTTTGGAAACGGTTCCTGCGTTTTGCGGCCGAGGAACGTGTCGGGTTTTGGCAAGTGCTTGAGGAGTTCGGCCGATTGCCGCACCAATTCCCGCAAGCGATCAATTTCGCTGATTTCATATGGAGACAGCCGGCAAATGCCGCGTCGATACAACATGGCTACGCTCCTTGCATGATGCAGGCGGGAGCGCGAGCGGTCTCTCAGCCATCGGCGCCCAGGGCAGAGGCCGTTGCCGATGATCACTTAACGGTAGCACGTCTAATCAAGCCCCGCGTTCACGATTTGGACATCCGTTCAGCCTAGACCCGGGATGTCACAAGTGTCCACTTAGTAACCTAAGTAAGTGCATCCGATCCGAATCACGGACTATGATGAGTGATTCGCCACGGGCGGCCGAGTGACGACGATGATGACGGCGGATGATCCGGATAGCTCAATTCCGTCCCAGGCCCCCGATCGGGGAACGCACCAGCAATGCCCGAAATGTGCAGCCTTTCAGCGCCATACCCTTTCCTTCCTCGATTCGACGCGGGGGCGGACCGTCTCCATTTACGAGTGCCATCGGTGCGGCGAGCGCATCTGGCACGATTAAGGCCGCGCGTGCAGCCAGGGGACTTCTGATATCCGCCCGCTCGCCTCATCTTCATTCGCCGAACCGTCAGGAGGCTTCAAGATGCCCGCTGCATTGCCCGCTGCAGATTTGCGGGGCCGCCGCATTCTCGTTGTGGAAGACGAATACATGCTGGCCGAAGACTTGCGGCAGGTCCTCGAGAATCTGGCCGTCGAGGTGGTAGGGCCGTTCGCCACGCTTGCGCAGGCGCTGACGCTGCTTCGGTCGGGAGATACGCCCGATGGAGCCGTCCTCGATGTCAATCTGCAAGGCGACACGATCTTCCCTGTCCTTGATATGCTGCGAGAGAGAGGCGTTCCCTTCGTGCTGACGACAGGTTACGACGGATGGGCCCTGCCGGAGGCCTATACCAATGCGCCCCGATGCGCGAAGCCGCTGGACATGCGTCGTCTCTCCAAAATGCTGCATGAACACCTGTTGCCTTAGCTCGCCACCAGCCCAAAAGCTCTTGACCAATTGTCGGTCGGCGTCGGGCGACCCGTCGGCGCTCGCGGCTCGCAGCCCGCTCTGCTAACCTGCTCCCGGCGGCGGTCCACCCAACCGACGGCCGGCGGACGTGCCGCGGAGCGACTGTGATGAACGCCTGTATCCCTGTCTTCTATGGCTCTTATCGTTCCGACCGGATGGGCATTCGGCTCGCCGAATACCTGGTCGATCGGCTGCGGCGGCGCGGTGAGAAGGCGGAACTGGTCGACGCCAAGGCGATCAACCTGCCGATGCTGGATCGGATGTACAAGGAATATGCGAGCGGGGAAGCGCCGGCAGCGCTGCAAGAACTGGCGCGGAAGATCAAGGCCGCCGACGGCTTCGTGTTCGTGACAGGAGAATATAACTGGGGAATCCAGCCGGGGCTGAAGAACCTCACCGACCACTTTCTGGAGGAATGGTTCTGGCGCCCGGCGGCGATCGCAAGTTACTCGGCGGGTCGCTTGTCCGGCGCGCGGGCGGCAACCGCCTGGCACGGCACGCTGTCCGAGATGGGAATGGTGGTCGTGTCCAGCACCCTTGCCGTGGGCCAGATCGGTCACACGCTCTCAATCGAAGGCGAGCCGATCGGCGAGGCGGGTAAAGCGCTGGAGGCTGCGTTTCCACGCTTCGCCGACGATCTGCTGTGGTGGATCGAAGCTGCCCAGGCGCAACGGCAGCGGAAGCCGCCGCCTTACTGATCGAGCAGAGGTGGTCAGGCATGAACCCGGAGCTTGCGATGCTGGCGGCAAGCTGTGTGCTCTGCCTGATCCACATCATTCCTCGCATTGTCCGCACAGCGGAACGAGGTGCGACTTGCCGCCGGACGTTTGTCGTTGATTTTCGCCGTGCTTTGCGCGCTAATCGGGACCCATGCAAACAAACCAGCAAGCGGAACATTTTGATGTCGTGATCGTCGGCGCCGGCCTCTCGGGCGTCGGCGCGGGATATCACCTGCAGCGCAAATGTCCGGACAAGCGCTTCGTCATTCTGGAGGGACGCGACTGCATCGGGGGCACCTGGGATCTGTTTCGCTATCCCGGCGTCCGTTCCGACAGCGACATGTTCACGCTCGGGTATTCCTTCAAGCCATGGACCGCACCGAAAGCAATCGCGGACGGGCCGAGCATCTTGAAGTATGTTCGCGAGACCGCGACCGAGAACGGCATCGATAAGAAGATTCGATTTCGCCACAAGGTTCGCCGCGCTTCCTGGTCGACGAAGGATTCGCGCTGGACCGTCGAAGCCGAGCAACTCTCGGGCGAGGGTGCGGTCGAGACCGTGCGCTTCACCTGCAATTTCCTGTTCATGTGCTCGGGCTACTACCGTTACGAGGACGGCTATACGCCGGACTTTTCCGGCAGCGATGATTTCAAGGGTCAAATCGTTCATCCGCAGAAGTGGCCGGCGGCGCTGGATTATGCGGGCAAGCGCGTGGTGGTGATCGGCTCCGGCGCGACCGCCGTGACGCTGGTGCCGGAGATGGCGAAAACCGCCGGTCACGTCACCATGCTGCAGCGCTCGCCGACCTATGTGGTGGCGCGCCCTGCGCAGGATCAACTCGCGATCAAGTTGCGCCGGCGGCTCGGCAGTCGCATCGCCTACCATCTGATCCGCTGGCGCAATGTGCTGTTCAGCATGTATTTCTTCCAGCTTTCGCGGCGTCAGCCCGAACGCGTCAAGAAACTGATCCTTGGTGGCGTGAGGATGGCGCTCGGCGCCGACTACGATGTCCTGACCCACTTCAACCCGCGCTATAACCCGTGGGACCAACGGCTGTGCCTCGTGCCCGACGGCGATCTCTTCAAGTCGATCCGGGAGAAGCGCGCCTCCGTCGTCACCAGCGAGATGGATCGCTTCACCGAACACGGCATTCTTCTGAAGGACGGCAGCGAGCTCGAGGCCGATATCATCGTCACTGCGACAGGCCTCGTATTGCAGGTCCTGGGCGGCATGGAAGTCTCGGTCGACGGCAGCAAGGTCGATTTCGCCAAAGCGCTGAACTACAAGGGCATGATGTATTCGGACGTGCCTAATCTCGCGTCTGCCTTCGGTTACACCAACGCGTCCTGGACGCTGAAATGCGATCTGACCTGCGAATATGTCTGCCGGTTGATCAACTACATGGACCGGCATGGCTACAAGCAGTGCGTGCCGCACAATGTCGATCCGACGGTCCAGGAGATGCCGGCGCTGGATTTCACCTCAGGCTATGTGCAGCGCGCGATCGCGAAAATGCCCAAGCAAGGCTCCAAGCGGCCGTGGCGCCTCTACCAGAACTACGCGCTCGACATCGTGGCGCTTCGCTTCGGCAAGGTAAATGACGGGGTGATGCGGTATTCGTGAAACGGACCGCGACGCGACCTCGCGAGCCATTCCGGGTCGCACGCAAGCGCGACCCCGCATCCATCTTACCGCTGAAGTACAGGAGGAATGGATTCCGGACTCGCCGTTTCGCAGCGCTCCGGAATGACAGTACGGAGGGAGGCGAAAATGCTTCCACCGTCATTGCGAGCGCCAGCGAGGCAATCCAGCCTCACCCGTTGTATCCGCGTTCCCCGGATGCAGCGCGGCGTGTAAGGATGCGCTGCTGATCCGAGGTCGACACGTTCGCTCCATGGTCCCGGCTCTGCAGAGCAGCGTTACGCGGCCCGCACCGCGTCCGGGACACGTACCCTCATTTCTCCGGCTCGCCGATCGCAACCTTCAGCGTGCCGACGCCATCGACGCCGCACTCGATCTTGTCGCCGGGATGAAGCTGGGAGACGCCCGCCGGCGTGCCGGTCATGATGATGTCGCCGGCAGCGAGCCTCACCTGCTGCGAGAGCTGCCAGATGATCTCCGGCACGCTCCAGATCAGTTCGGTGAGATCGCCTTTTTGCGTCTCCTTGCCGTTCACCGTGAGCCAGATCCTGCCTTTGCCGGGATGGCCGATCTTCGAAGCCGGCTGGATCGCCGAACAGGGCGCCGAATAGTCGAAGGATTTGCCGACTTCCCAGGGCCGCTCCTTCTTGCGTGAGGCAATCTGCAGGTCGCGCCGCGTCAGGTCGATACCGACCGCATAACCGTAGACATGATCGAGCGCCTTGTCGGCGGGAATGTTGAGGCCGCCGCTCTTCATGGCGACGATCAGTTCGACCTCGTGATGCAGATCCTTGGTCAGCGGGGGATAGGGAATGGTGGCGCCGTCGCCTACCAGCATGTCGGCGTGCTTGGCGAAGAAGAACGGCGGCGCGCGCTCATCATTGCCCATCTCGCGGATGTGCTCGAGGTAGTTGCGCCCGACGCACCAGATGCGGCGAACGGGATAGACGCCCTGTTCGCCGACGACGGGGAGCGAAGGCTGCGGGAATGCGGGAATGACGAAGGAGGTGGCGTTCATGGCGCTCTCGTTGGTTGGAGTTGTTCGTCCCTGGTCTTATGCGATTGCTTGCTATGCGGTTGCTTCCGATGGCGCCAGCGTGGGCGCGCGCTGTTGCAGGCGGAAGAATGAGGCATACCGGCCGCTGCGGCGCAGGAGTTCGTCGTGCCGGCCGTGCTCGACGATCCGTCCGCCTTCGACCACCAGGATGGTGTCGGCATGCATGATGGTGTGCAGACGGTGCGCGATCACGATCGTGGTGCGGTTCTGGCAGAGATGTTCGATGGCTTCCTGCACCTGCTTTTCGGATTCCGAATCGAGCGCGGCGGTCGCCTCGTCGAGCAGGATCAGCGGCGCGTTGCGAAGCAATGCACGCGCCACCGCGATGCGCTGGCGCTGGCCGCCTGAAAGCTGCGCGCCGTGCTCGCCGACCGGGGTGTCGTAGCCGAGCGGAAAACCCATGATGAAGTCGTGGGCACAGGCGGCGGTTGCGGCGGCGATGATCTCGCCCCGGCCGGCGCCCTGCCGGCCGAAGGCGATGTTGGCGCCAATGGTGTCGCGGAACAGATAGACGTCCTGCCCGACATAGGCGGTCTGGGCGCGCAGCGAATGGCGCGAGATACTCAAGATCGATTGTCCGTCGATCAGGATCTCGCCGCTGGTGGCTTCATAAAAACGCAGCAGAAGCGCGAGCACGGTCGATTTGCCGCCGCCGGAAGGGCCGACCAGCGCCGTGACCTTGCCGGGCTCGGCGACGAAGCTCATGTGATCGAGCACCGGCTCGTTCGGCCGATAGGCAAAGCTCACGTCGCGCAGTTCGACCCGCGCGTCCGTCAGTTTCAGCGCCGGCTTGTCGCCATCTTCGGGCTCGCTCGCGGGGCTGTCGATGATCTCCAGCAGCTTGCGCGTGCCGATCAGGCTCGAGTTCAGTTCGAGATTGAGCCGCGCCAGCCGCTTGGCCGGTTCATAGGCGAGAAGGAACGCGGTCAGGAAGGAGAAGAACTGTCCCGGTGTTGCGCCGAGCGCCACCACGCTGTAGCCGCCATACATCAACCCGCCGGCGACGGCGAGGCCGCCGAGGGTTTCCATCAAGGGACTCGAGCGGTTGGAAACCCGCGCCATCTTGTTGGCGTTGTTTTCGACCGCCGTGATGCTGGCGTCGATCCGCTCGCGCATCGTAGTCTCGAGCGTGAAGGCTTTCACGGTGCGGATGCCCTGCAGGGATTCCTGCATGGTCTCCATGATGTCGGCCGTTCCGGTGAACTGGGTGTGGGCCAGGCTCTTGATCCGCCGCACCAGGGTGCGCAGCACCAGCATCGCCGGCGGGGCGACCAGAAAGCCGAGGAGCGACATCAAGGGATCCTGCGACACCATCACGACCACCAGCCCGACCAGCGAGAGCACGTCGCGCCCCACAGCGTTGATCAAGAGGCTCAGCACCTGGGTAACGGAGGTCGCGCCCGCAGTGAGGCGTGCCAGAAATTCGCTGGAATGCCGGTCGGAGAAGAAGCCGACGCTCTCGTTCATCAGCTTGGCGAACAAAGCGCGCTGGTTGCTGGCGAGGATCGCGTTACTGATCTTCGACAGGATCACCTGATGACCGTAGGTCGCCGCGCCCTTGATGATGAAGATGATGACGGTGACGAGCGAAAGGATCGCGATGCCGCGGACATTCTTGTCGACATAGGCTTGGTTGATGACCTGGCCGAGCAGCCAGGCGGAGCCGGCCGTGGTCGCGGCGGAAACCGCCATCAGCGAGAAGGCCAGCAGATAGCGCCGCCAGTAGACGAGGCCCTGCTCCATGATGAGGCGACGGATCAGCACCGCCGCGCCATAGGGATCATCCGTGATTTTTCGCGGAAGTTCGCTCATCCATTGTCCATGGGCAGCGGCTGCGGCGCCCTCGGCCGAGTCCGAACCCCCTTTGCCTCTCTTAAGCGGGTTTTTCAAGCGAATTCGGCTTCGAATCAGTGCCGCTCCGGGACCGTAAAATATCGGCCACGAAGGCGTCGAGATCGCCGCCGGAAAACAGAAAACCGGGAAGACCTGCGGCATCCGCCGCTTCGATGTCGCTTGCGCGATCGCCGATCACGAAGCTGCCCGCGTGGCGCACCGGCCAATGTTTCATCAGATCGTGAATCATGCCGGGCTTGGGCTTGCGCCAGTGGTGGTCTTCGAGATAACCCGCAACCGTCCCCTGCGGGTGGTGCGGACAATAGCGGATGTCATCGATGATCGCGCCTTGCGCTGACAGTTCGGCCCGCATCCAGTCATGCAGCGCGTTAAGCGCTTCCTCGGTGTAGAAACCGCGCGCGACGCCGGCCTGATTGGTGAAGAAGAACACGAAATAGCCGGCCGCGTTGAGCCGGCGGATTGCCTTTGCGGCGTTCGGCATCCAGCGGATGCGGTCGCTGCTGCCGATATAGCCGTCGTCGTGATTGACGACGCCGTCACGGTCGAGGAACGCCGCCGGCCGCGGCGCGGAGTGGTTCAACCTGTCGCCGCTCATGTTCGGCCCGATTGCGTCAGCGTCTGCTCGATCACGTGGCAAATGCCGTGAGCGAAGGCCATGTGAAGTTGCTGGATCACCGCGGTGTCCTCGCTCGGCACGACCAGGAGATGATCGCAGCATGAGGCCAGCCCAGCGCCATTGCTGCCGGTGAAACCGACGGTGACCAATCCCTGCTGCTGCGCCGACTTCAGCGCGGCCAGGATATTGGGAGAGCGGCCCGACGTCGTGATCGCCAGCAGCACGTCGCCGCGCTGACCTAAGCCCTCGACCTGGCGCGCGAACACCTGCTCAAAACCATAGTCGTTGCCGATCGCGGTCAGTGCAGACGTATCGGTGGTCAATGCAATTGCTGCATAGGCCGGCCGGTCCTTTTTGTATCGGCCGACGACTTCGGCGGCGATGTGCTGGGCGTCAGCGGCGCTGCCGCCATTACCGGCGATCAGGAGTTTTTTGCCGCTGCGCAACGCCTTGGCGATTGCCTCTGCGATCTTTCGCGCAGAATCAAGCAGATGAACGTCGAGCGCCGCGCGCTCGACCGCAGCGCGCGACAGTTCCAGATGCGCGGAAATCGGATCTTTCGAAATCTGGCTCAAGCGTCCACCGACTGGGTCATGTGCACTTGGTAGCTACGCCGGCTGGCCAGTGCAAGCGTGGCACTCGACCTAATGCGGTGCGCCGGCACTCGTCCCAGCGAGCACGTCGGCCACGATTTCGGCGACATCGGACGCGGGAATGTCGCGCATGCAGCGGTGATCGTTCATGGTGCAGACCGGGCGATGGCAGGGCTGGCACGGCACTCTTGTCCTGGTCTGAACGGTGGCGGCAAGGCCGTTGATCGGCGCCCAGAGATAGGGACTGGTCGGGCCGAAGATGCCAACGGTCGGTGTGCCAAGCGCGGCGGCGATGTGCATCAGCCCGGAATCGTTGGATACCGCGACGCTGGCAGCCGCCATGGCCAGTATGCCGTTCCGCAGGTCGGTTCCGGTGAGATCGTGCACACGCGCGCCGCCTGCGGCGACGATCTCGGCTGCCATCGCCTTCTCGCCGGGGCCGCCGACGACCCAGACGTCGATTCCACGCCCGGCGAGAAGCTTTGCGGCCTGTGGATAATATGTCCAGCGCTTGGAAGAGCCGACCGAGCCGGGCGCCAGCGCCACGGCGGTGTTTTGGCCAAGCCCGCGCGTCTGCCGGAAGCGTTTCACGTCCTCGGGCGGCACCCGCAGTTGTGGCACCGGCCATTCCGCCGGGCGCGTGGCCCCATCGGGCAACGCCAGCGCGGCGTTCTTGTCGAGGAACCGGGGCAGGGCCTTCTCGCCCCAGCGCCAATGATTGATGAGGCCGAACCTGGCTTCGCCGACGAA
>NZ_DAIDJE010000038.1 GCF_027451485.1 Bradyrhizobium sp. | reverse complement strand
TTTCGGAAATCCTGTCGAAAGGCCTGCGTGAGATGATAGTGTCCTGAATTTGTTTAAATGAATAGGCCGAGGCTGAAGGGGTTTATCCTCGGACAGGGAAGCACACTGGAGATTTACGATGACCAAACCTGCGATCCGGCTGTCAGTGCTGGCGATCGGCGCGGCCGCGCTGCTGGCGGCATCGTCGCCGGCTCAGGCCACGGAGAACAGCCGCCATCTGCACCATCATCAGATGAAACATCAGCGGCACTGGCGACATCACGGCGGCCCCGCCCGGTACGGTTATCCGGAAACGCCGATGGTCGGACCTGGCAGCCAGTCCGGTCCGGTCTGTCCGGGCATCGGCCGGAGCTTTGACTGCAAAATATGGCCGCCGCCCTACGCGGATGACCCGGACCGCAAGGTGTTCAGGCACTGATGCGCCGTACGGCGTGATCGACCACGACAAAGGGCGCGGGCGGCCGGCCCGTGCCCTTGGCTTTTTCCAGCGAGCTGCCATGCACGACGCAAGCAGGCGCATGCAAGATGGCCTTCGCCTCTGGACACGTTCCGCCGGCGACGTCAAAACTCCCGGCAAAACAAAAGAGGAGCGCTCCCATGCCGATTATCGATTCCCAGGTCCACGCCTATGAGGCGAATACGCCGCAGCGGCCGTGGGCGACCGTGCCGAACTGGCCGCCCCACGTCACCGGCGACGAGATGGTGGCGGCAATGGATAAGGTCGGCGTCGACGGCGCGATTTTCATCTCCGCCTTTTCCATGTACCGCTATGACGCGAGCTATGCCGTCGAGGTGCAGCGCGCTCATCCAGGTCGGATGGCGATCGTCAAGCCGGTCGATCCAGACGATCCGGCGGTCGATGACGTTGTTGCCGAATGGAAGAAGACGCCGGGCACGGTCGGCATCCGCATCATGCTGACCAGGGAGAACAAGCGCGATCCCAAACATCCCGGGCTGGACCGCATCGCGCGTTCAGCCGTGCGCCATGATTTTCCGGTCAACGTGCTCTGCTGGGACAATCTGGAAGCCGGCACGACGCTGATCGACCGCCACCCCGATACGCGCTTTATTCTTGACCATCTCGGCATCTTGCAACCGCGCGTGCCGGGCCCGCCGGCCGAGCCGTGGGCGGATCTGCCGAAGGTACTGGATCTCGCCAAACGCAAAAACGTGGTGATCAAGGTATCCGGCGCCTGCACGCTCTCGAAAGAACCTTATCCTTTCAACGATATCTGGGATCCGCTCGCTCGCGTCTTCGATGCCTGGGGCTTCGAGCGCTGCCTGTGGGGCACTGACTGGACGCGTGCGTTTGCGGTCGTCAATTACGAGCAGGCGGTCAAGCCGTTCCTCGAAACCAAGCGGTTGAGCGAAACCGAACGAGCGATGTTGATGGGCGGCGCCTGCGCCAAGGCCTATGGCTGGTCGCCGAAGAAAGCGTAGCATCAAAGCGCGGGACCTTTGCGGTCCCGCGCTTTCGCTATGCCTCAGCCCTTGTTCGGCTTTTCCGCCTTCCACGACTTGATCAGTTCGTCGTAGTCGACGGTCACGCCTTTCGGCTTCTCGTTGGCGAGCTTGCGCTGGGGCGCAAGATTGCCGTCCTTCTCTGCCTTCGCGTACCAGTACTCGGGATCCTTCTCTTCGTTGAGCTTCGGTCCGAGTTTGCCCTGCACGCCGGACTTCTGAAGACGGGCAAGAATTGCGTCCTGGTCGCGCGCAAGGCCATCCATCGCCTGCTGCGGCGTCGCTTCTCCGGAGATCGCCTTCGAGACATTCTGCCACCAGACCTGCGCCAGCTTGCCGTATTCCGGCACGTTGACGCCCGTCGGAGTCCAGAGCTTGCGCGCGGGGCTGCGATAGAACTCGACCCAGCCGCCGACCTTCGGCGCGAGATCCGTCATCGCCTGATGCCAGATGTCGCTCTCGCGGATGACGTGCAGGAAGGTGACGGCTTTCTTCAGCGAGACCGTCTTCGAGACGCAGAACTGGCCGTAAAGCCAGCCGGCCCTGATGTTGTCCTTTGGCGCATATTTCAGGTAGGTCCAGCAGCCCTGGTCCTGATAGCCGAGCTTCATGCCTTCCTTCCAGTAGGCGCCGTGCGGGCTGGGGGCCATGCGCCATTTCGGCGTGCCGTCCTTGTTCATGACCGGAAGGTCGGGCTTGGACAGCGCAGCGGTGAAAGCGCTGTACCAGAAGATCTGCTGGGCGATGTGTCCCTGTCCAGGCACCGCGCCGGCTTCGAGGAAGTCCATGCCGGCGGCTTCCGGCGGAGCATATTTCTTCAGCCACTCGACGAATTTCGTAAGCGCGTAGACGGCCGCCGGCCCGTTGGCGTCGCCGCCGCGGCGGATCGAGGAGCCGCGCGGAATGCCGTCTTCCATCCGGATGCCCCATTCGTCGACCGGCTTGCCGTTGGGCAGACCGCGGTCGCCGTTGCCGGCCATCGCGAGCCAGGCGTCGGTGAAACGCCAGCCGAGCGAGGGATCCTTCTTGCCGTAGTCCATGTGGCCATAGACGCGCTGGCCGTCGATTTCCTTGACCGTGTTGGTGAAGTAGTCGGCGATGTCCTCATACGCCGACCAGTTCACCGGCACGCCGAGATCGTAGCCGAATTTTTTCTTGAAGCCTTCCTTCAGGTCCGGCCGCTGGAACCAGTCGTAGCGGAACCAATAGAGGTTGGCGAACTGCTGGTCCGGAAGCTGATAAAGCTTGCCGTCGGTGAAGGTCGCGAACGACAGCCCGATGAAGTCCTTGAGATCGAGGTTGGGGTTGGTGATGTCCTTGCCGTCGGCGCTCGCCATGAAATCGGTGAGCGATCCGCCGATGATGTCGTTGTAGCGCGGATGGGTACCGATGAAGTCGGAATCGTTCATCCAGAAATCGTAGATCGGCTTGCCGGACTGGATCTCGACTTCGATCTTGTCGACGATCAGGCCCTCGTCCATCATCTCGTGATTGACTTGGATGCCCGTGATCTCGGCGAAGGCCTTGGTGAGGGTCTTCGATTCATACTCGTGAATGCCGAGAATTTCCGAAGCACAGCTCACCTTCATGCCCTTGAATGGCGTCGAGGCCTTGATGAACCATTGCATCTCGGCCATCTGCTGTTCCTTGGTCAGCGTCGACGGCTGGAATTCGGCATCGATCCATTTCTTGGCCGCATCCATCTGCTGCGCGTAGCTCGGCGTCGGGGTCAGCAATGCGGGGGCCGCGACGGCTGTCGTTGCCGCCGTTGCCGCCGCGCCTTTCAAGACGTCGCGACGTTTGATGTCCATGTTGGCTCCTCCCTCTTGACCTGCCGTGCACCATGCGCGGCAGGCTCTCGCCTCGTTAGGCGAAAATGAACATGGCGATGCCGAACAGCCCCGATATGCCGAGGGCATACCAGAGCTCTCCGCCGCCGAATCCGATCCATAGAATGTGGATGTACGCCGCGCCGAGCATCGTCACGAAGAAGCGGTCGCCGCGCGTGGTGGGAAAGCCGAGAATGCCCTTGCGCGGCATCTCCGGCCGATAGACGGCGAGCAGGGTCAGGATGACGAGCGCGGTCGCAATGAAGCCGAAGAAGATCGCGGTTTCCCAGGTCCAGGCCATCCAGGTGAATTTGGATCCGATCTCGCTGAAGGTTTCGGCGATCGAGGCGAACATCGAACGCCTCCTTCAAACGCGTCCAAGGGCAAAGCCCTTGGCGATGTGGTTGCGCACGAACCAGATGACGACGGCGCCCGGGACCATGGTCAGGACGCCCGCGGCCGCGAGTAGCGTCCAGTCCATCCCCGACACCGAATAGCTGCGGGTCATCACCGCGGCGAAGGGCAGCGCGTTGGTCGCCGTCAGCGTCGTGGCGAGCAGTTGCTCGACCCAGGAGAACATGAAGCAGAAGAAGGCCGTGACGCCGATGCCGTTGGCGATCAGCGGCAGGAAGATGCGGATGAAGAAGCGCGGGAACGAGTAACCGTCGATTGCCGCCGCCTCATCGATCTCGCGCGGGACGCCGCCGATGAAGCCTTCGAGAATCCACACCGCCAGCGGCACGTTGAACAGGCAGTGCGCCAGCGCCACCGCCCATACCGTGTCGAACAGGCCGACCGCGTAATAGAGGTTGAAGAACGGCATCGCATAAACAGAGGCCGGTGCCATCAGGTTGGTGAGCAGCCAAAAGAACAGGTGCTTGTCGCCGATGAAACTGAAGCGGTTGAAGGCGTAGGCGGCCGGCAGCGCGACCGTCACCGAGATCACGGTGTTGATCAGCACATAGGTCAGCGAGACGCCGAAGGCGTGCACCCAGGTCGGATCGTTGAGGATGAAGAAATACTTCTCCAATGTCGGATGATGCGGCCACAGCGCCATGCGGGACACGATGTCTTCGTTGGGCCGCAGGCTCAAATTGATGAGCCAATAGATCGGCAGCATCAGCATCGCCAGATATGCGGCGAGCACAATTTTGGGCATCACGCCGCGGCGCATCAGGCATCCCTCCTGCGGTCGAGCTGGGTCATGATGGTGTAGAAGATCCAGCACAGGGTGATGGTGATGAGGTTGTAGATCAGCGACATCGCAGCCGCGTTGCCGAGGTCGACCTGGCCGAGCGCGATCTTGACGAGGTCGATGGAAAGGAAGGTTGTGGCGCTGCCCGGCCCGCCGCCGGTCACGACGAACGGCTCGGTATAGATCATGAAGGTCTGCATGAAGCGCAGCAGGACTGCGATCACCAGCACCTTCTGCAGCTTCGGCAGCTCGATGTTGACGAACACGGCCCAGCGGCTCGCGGCGTCGATGCGCGCGGCCTGGTAGAAGGCATCCGGAATCGCGCGGAGCCCGGCATAGCTCAGCAGAATAACCAGCGGCGTCCAGTGCCAGACGTCGATGATGACGATGGTGATCCAGGCTGCGACCGGATCCTGCGTGTCGTTATAGGGTATGCCGAGGCCGTTGATCGCCGCGCCGAACAGGCCGATATCGGCGCGCGCAAAAATCTGCCAGATCGTGCCAACCACGTTCCACGGGATCAGCATCGGCAACGCGATCAGCACAAGGCACGGGCCGACCGCCCAGCCGGAGCGCGGCAGGCACAGCGCAATGGCAATGCCGAGCGGCACCTCAATCAGGAGAGCCGCGAAGGAGAAGCTCAGGTTTCGGATCAGGGCGTCGAAGAAACGCGCGCCGATATCGGTGGACGGGTTGAGGACGTCGCGGAACCAGGCGTCGCCATTCCAGAAGAAGTTGTTGGCGCCCATGCTGTCCTGCAGCGAGTAGTTCACCACGGTCATCATCGGCAGCAGCGCCGAGAACAGCACGAAAGCGAGCACCGGGAGAACCAGCAGCCAGGCGCGGTTGTTGATCGGCTTTTCGATCACAGCGGCTCTCCTGCGACGCGCTCGTCATTGACGTAGACGAAGAGACGTTCGGGTTTGATCGCGATCCCGGCTGTATCGCCCTCGATCGACCGGCCATGTGGGACGATGGCGAAAATGTCCTGCGCGCCGAGCGAGACCCTGGCGATGCGGCGGCGTCCAAGATCTTCGATCTTCTGCACGCGCACTCTCAGATCACCGCCCGAGACCAGCGTGGTGTAGTCGGGGCGAAAGCCGAGGCGCACCGAACTACCGGACGGTGGCTTGCCGTAGCGCGCCGGAAGACGAAGGGTCTGTTCGCCAATTCGCGCTTCGGCGCCGTCGACCTCGGCCTCGACCAGGTTCATGCCCGGCGAGCCGATAAAGTAGCCGACAAACGTGTGCTCCGGCTGCTCGAACAATTGCGTCGGGGTCGCGATCTGCAGGATGCGGCCGTCCTTCATGACAACGACTTCATCGGCGAAGGTCAGCGCCTCGACCTGGTCGTGCGTCACGTAGATCATCAGCACGTCGAGCGCGCGATGCACCGCCTTGAGCTTCGAGCGCAGCTCCCATTTCAGCGACGGATCGATCACCGTCAGCGGCTCGTCGAACAGCACGGCTGCGACGTCGGATCGCACAAGGCCGCGGCCGAGCGAGATCTTCTGCTTGGCATCGGCCGTGAGCCCCCGCGCGCGGCGGTTGAGGTCGCCGGTCAGGCCCAGAAGATCGGCGATTTCGCTGACGCGCGTCCGGATCGCTGCGCGGCCGAGGCCGCGGTTCTTCAGCGGGAAGGCGAGGTTTTCCGCGACCGTCATCGTGTCGTAGACGACAGGGAATTGAAACACCTGCGCGATGTTGCGCTGCTCCGGGGCGAGATGGGTGACGTCCCTGCCGTCGAACAGCAGCCGCCCCTGCGATGGGATGACGAGGCCGGAGATGATGTTGAGAAGCGTGGTCTTGCCGCAGCCGGATGGGCCGAGCAGCGCATAGGAGCGGCCCTGCGACCACTCGTGATCGATCGGCTTCAGCGCATAGGAGGAGCGATCCTGATCGTAAGAGTGGGCGATGCCGTCGAGCGTGATGCGTGCCATCTGCCGCTCCTCAACTCTCTCGGCCGGCGGCGACGAGTGCGCCGGCGGAATCGAACACGAACACCCGCGCCGCGTCGACGTGCATGTCGACGGATTGGCCGGGCTGGAGCGTGCTGACGCCGGCCTCGACGCAGACGAAGGTGCCGCGCGGCGAAGTCACATGAACGAAGCTTTCCGAGCCAGAGATCTCCGCGACCGAAATCTCCCCGGCAAAGGTCAGGGACTGCGGCCAGGCAGCGCGCAGGCTGACGATGTCGGCGCGGAAGGCCATCGTATAGGCGCCATCGGCAAGCTGCGCGAGGGTGCCGAGCGCCGGCAGCGTCGAGCCGTCGTTGAAGCGGATTTCCGTAGAAGCCTTGGTGATCGGCAGTTCGTTCAAGGGGGGATCGGAAAAGACCCGCGCGGATTCGATGTGATTCGGACGATGATAGACGTCCGGCGCCGGGCCGAACTGAATGAGCCGTCCTTGCGACAGCGTCGCAGTCCTGCCGCCGAGTTGGAGGGCCTCGAGCGGTTCGGTCGTTGCATAAACCAGCGTGGCGCCGGTTTGCGACAGGATCCGCGGCAGCTCTTCACGCAGTTCCTCGCGCAGCTTGTAGTCGAGATTTGCCAAGGGCTCGTCGAGCAGCACGAGGTCGGCGCGCTTGGTGAGCGCGCGGGCGATCGCAGTGCGCTGCTGCTGGCCGCCGGAAAGCTGCGAAGGCTGCCGCTTCAGTAATGGTTCAAGGCCCAGCACGCGTGCCGCCTCGCGCACGCGCCGGTCGAGTTCGTCGCCCTTTACCTTGGCGACGCGCAGGGGCGAGGCAATGTTTTCGTAGACCGACAGCGAGGGATAATTGACGAACTGCTGATAGACCATCGCGACCGCACGCTTGCGCACGGGCACGCCGGTCACGTCAGTGCCGTCGACCAGCACTTTTCCGCTTGTCGGTCTATCAAGGCCCGCCATCAGACGCATCAGGCTCGTCTTGCCTGCCAATGTCGCGCCGAGAAGCACGTTCATCGTGCCGCGCTCGAGTGCGAGATCGACGTCATCGATGATCTTTTCGCCGCCGATTTCGACGCTGACATGCTGCAGATGAATGCTCATCCGCGCTCATGCCGACAAAGGAGGAAACAACGTGCGTGGCGCGCGAGAGCCGCCGTGGCTCCGATCGCGCGAAACCGTATCGGGGCAAATCGCCGTCGCCGCGCTGTCCCGCTCGCGGCTGCTGCGCTGAAGACGGCGCGACAGGGCAAAAGCCCGCATGATCCCGACTGGCGGCATTGGGCCCCTCCCGCGTCCCCTGTTTCGATCTTGTGGTTTCGATATTTGATTGATTGTTTTCTATACGAGCCTAATTTAGTCTGCAAGCGAGCAAAACGAAAATGAAAAGAAAATGCACTTCTGAATGGGCGGCGACGTCGGGTCCAGAGGAGCGGAGGCGTCGGGTGGCTGGGGCCTGCGCCATGCGGGAGGTTTTCTTGTTCGGGAACGGTATCGGGGGCGGCATATGTCCTTGATCGCAATCATCTGTCCTTGCGGTTTGCGCGCGCCTGACCTCATTCGATCCGGGAGCGCCGATGCAGCCGCTTTCTGATCGCCAGAACGATATCGTCTCGCTCGCGCGCGCAACGGGGCGGGTCACCGTCGAGGACCTGGCAGTCCGCTTCGACGTCACGCCGCAAACGATCCGGCGCGACCTGAACGATCTCTGCGACCGCCGCGTGCTGACACGCACCCACGGCGGCGCGCTGATTTCCTCTTCCGTGGAGAACCTGTCCTACGAGGCCCGCCGCCTGATCGCAGCCGATGCCAAGCGCGCGATCGGCGCCGCGGCCGCGGCGTTGATCCCCGACAAGTCCTCGCTCTTCATCAATATCGGCACCACGACCGAAGAAGTGGCGATGGCGCTGCGCAGCCACAGCGGCTTGCGCGTCGTCACCAACAATCTCAACGTCGCGATGATGCTTTATCCGCATCCGTCGATGGAGGTCATCGTGATCGGCGGCCCGGTACGCCGCTCCGACGGCGCGGTGATCGGCGGCGGCGCCGTCGATTCCATTCGCCAGTTCAAGGTCGATACTGCCGTGATCGGCGCCTCCGCGCTCGACGAGGACGGCTCGCTCCTGGATTTCGACGCGCTCGAGGTGACGGCCTCGCGCGCCATCATCGAGAATGCGCGACGGGTGATGCTGGTCTGCGATCGTATGAAGCTTCAGCGCGCGGCACCGGTACGGATCGCCCACATGTCGCAAATCCACACCTTCGTGACCGACCGGCTCGATTCGATTGCCTTGCGGGAGACCTGCGCGGCGCACGGCGTGCAAGTGGTCGAGGCGCTTCCGGACAGCCCTCCTGAGGAAATGCAGGACTGACGCCAGATGGAGCAATCGGACATCGAGCAAAGCGCCGAGGCGGGACCGGGCCGGACCTATGATCTCGCGGTGATAGGCGGCGGGATCAATGGCTGCGGGATCGCGCGCGATGCGGTCGGCCGCGGTCTCTCCGTTTATCTGTGCGAGCAGGGGGATCTCGCGAGCGGCACGTCCTCGGCGGCGACCAAGCTGATCCATGGCGGCCTGCGCTATCTCGAATATTTCGAGTTTCGCCTGGTGCGCGAGGCGCTGATGGAGCGCGAGGTGCTGTGGCGGATGGCGCCGCATATCGTCTGGCCGCTGCGCTTCGTTCTGCCCTATCACAAGGGCCTGCGTCCGGCCTGGATGTTGCGGTTAGGGCTGTTCCTCTACGACCATTTGGGCGGGCGCAAGCTGTTGCCGCCGACAAGGACACTCGATCTGACGCGCGATGCGGCCGGCAAGCCGCTCAAGGCCGGCGTTTACCGGCGCGGCTTCGAATATTCCGACTGCTGGGTCGAGGACGCGCGGCTGGTAGCGCTCAATGCGAGCGACGCCCGGGAGCGCGGCGCCACGATCCGCACCCGCACCCGGGCGATTGCCGCCGAGCGTGGCGCAAACGCCTGGCAGGTTACGACGGAGAACTGCCGCAACGGACAGCGCGAGACCATTCGCGCGCGCATTCTGGTCAACGCGGCCGGGCCCTGGGTTGATCATGTGCTCGCATTGACGCTCGGCCGTCAGACCCGCGCCGAGGTGCGGCTGGTGCAGGGCTCGCACATCGTGGTGCCGAAGCTGTTCGATCATGGCCGCTGCTACATTTTCCAGAACGCCGACAAGCGGATCATTTTCGCCATTCCCTACGAGCATGATTTCACGCTGATCGGAACGACCGATCTCGACTATCACGGCGATCCTTCGAAGGTTGCCGCATCGAGGGAAGAGATCGACTATCTGTGCGCTGCAGCGAGCGAATATTTCGCGCAGGCCGTCGAGCCGCAGAACGTGGTGTGGAGCTATTCCGGCGTCCGCCCGCTCTATGACGATGGCGCCAGCGCAGCCCAGGCGACGACGCGCGACTATGTGCTCGAACTCGATGAAGCCGGCGCGCCGCTGTTGTCCGTATTCGGCGGCAAGATCACCACGTACCGGCGTCTGGCGCTGCATGTGCTGGAGAAGCTCGGCCAGCATATCGGTGCGCAGGCGCGCGGGCGACATGATTGGTCGGCGGGCCAGCCGCTGCCCGGCGGCGATTTTCCCGTACAGGGATTTGAACAGCTTGTGGCGGATCTCGCGCGCGATTATCCATGGCTTGAGACGTTGCAATGCCGCCGTCTCGCCCGCGCCTATGGAACGCGGGCACGGCGCATTCTTGGTCCAGCCAAGGAGAAGACCGCGCTCGGGCGCGACTTTGGCGCCGGGCTCTCCGAAGCCGAGGTGCTTTACCTGATGCGCGAGGAATGGGCGGAGGAAGCGGCTGACGTGGTCTGGCGCCGCTCCAAGCTCGGCTTGCGGCTGACCGGCGATCAGATCAAGGCGCTGGACGTTTTCATGGCGGAACGCCGCACGGTACAGTCGCCGTAGATGGCGGCCGTTCGCCGCTTCGCTTGGCGGCCAAGTGGTGTATCCTTCTGCTCAATCGCTGCGCCGACGAGAAGGAAAGTGGAGATGGCAGGCGGCAACGTCGAAGTGAGGGGCCTGTTCGCCACGCCGGTGGCGGCGTTGATGCTGCCCGATGCGCAGGCGCGCAATGCCGAACTGGAGGAGATTATCCTGCGCCGCCGCGCCGAGCACGGCAGCATTGGCGCCTCGAATATCGGAGGCTGGCATTCGCGGCGCGATCTTGCGCAATGGGGCGGCAAGCGGATGGAGGAAGTGCTTGGCGTCGCCCGCAATGTCGTCACTCAGATGACGAGCGACCGCGACGGGAAGCCGGTGCGGCCGGACTGGGTCGTCGAGGCCTGGGCCAATGTGAACGCCGCCGGTGATTCCAACTCCTGCCACTATCATCCGGGATCGTTCTGGTCGGGCACCTATTATGTCCGCGACGGCGGCTGCGCCGACGATCCATCGCTTGGCGGCGAATTCGAGATGTTCGATCCGCGCGGCCCGGCGCCGATGATGCATGCGCCGTCACTGAAATTCGCCGGCGAGGACGGCCGCTCCGCCGGGAGCGCCGAGACCATCCGGCCGCGCGCCGGCATGATGTTCATCTTTCCGTCGTTCCTGCTGCACGCCGTGCGGCCCTACCGCGGCAACGACTTGCGCATTTCCATCGCCTTCAATTTCGGGCTCTATGTGCAGGGCTAGGGCGTGGCGTCAGGGTTGAACGAAGCAGAAGGGAGGCGTGATATGGCTGAAGCAGATGCCCCGGTCCGCTACATGGAGCGCACGCGCCATTATTACCGCGCTCTCGGTTATGCCAACGACTACAAATGGGCGACCTTTGCTGATGTCCCCTTCGCGCCGCTGCCGCGGCCGCTTTCGGATTTGCGTATTGCGCTGATCACGACCGCAAGCCCTGCGGATTTTGACGGCGTCAAGCGCGTGTGGTCGGGGCCGGTGTCGCCGCCGCCGGAGCGGCTCTTCACCGACAATGTGGCGTGGGACAAGGAATCGACACATACCAACGACCGGGCGAGCTTCCTGCCGATCGAAGCGGCGTCCGAATTGGCGCGAGAGGGAATCTTCGCTGGCCTCACCGCGCGATTTCACGGCGTGCCGACGGAATACAGCCAGCGAAAGACGAAGGAGGAGGACGCGCCCGAAATCCTCGCCCGCGTCCGGCAAGATGGCGCGGATGCTGCCGTCCTTTGTCCGCTTTGTCCCGTCTGCCATCAGACCATGAGCCTGGTGGCGCGTCATCTCGAAGCAGCCGGGATTCCGACAGTCATCATCGGTTCGGCGCTGGATGTCGTCGAGCACTGCGGCGTCCCGCGCTTCTACTTCACGGATTTTCCCTTGGGCAATCCGTGCGGACATCCCTTCGCGCCCGACATGCAGCGCGAGATCGTGCGGAATGGGCTGCAACTGTTCGAGACGGCGAAAGCGCCACGAACGACCGTCAGGTCGCCCTTTGCCTGGAATGAGGACAGCGCCGTCTGGCGGGCGCGATATGGCCGGGTGACGCCCGAAAATCGCGAGCGGCTGCTTCAGCTCGGCGATGAGCGTCGCGCGCGGCAGGCGGAGGCGAAGCAGGCTGCCGCCAGCGGGGCGGCCAGGTAAGCACGACGTCAGGGGCTGTCACGATCCTGCGCGAGAGCGGCGGAGCCATTCGTCCAAGCCGATACGGCCGAGGCGCGCTTCGCCTAGCGAAACCAGCGAGTGCTCTTCGACCAGACCTCCCCAGTAGCGAGCCTTGGGGTCTCTCACCACCTCGCGCGGGTCGTCCACTGCTTTCAGATAGCGGGCGATGATTTCGTTGAACGGCGCTCGTTCCGGGTCGGCGATGTCGATGATGCCGTTGCGCGGTGGCGCGAGCGCGACATCGGCGACGATGGCGGCCACATCGTCGGCCGCGATCGGTTGGAACAGGCCAGGCGAGAGCCTCACCACGTTTCCATCGGCGCTTGCAGCGGCGATCGTACCGAGGAATTCCATGAATTGGGTCGCGCGAATGATCGTGTAGGGGATGCCCGAGGCCGCGATCAGCTTCTCCTGTACGAGCTTCGCGCGGAAATAACCGTTGTCCGGCGTCCGGTCGGTTCCGACGATGGACAGCGCGACATGGTGTCGAACGCCCGCCGCTTCCTCGGCGGCAAGAAGGTTGCGGCCGGAGGTCTCGAAGAACGCCATCACCGCCTTGTCTTCAAAAGAGGGAGAATTGGCGAGATCGATCACGACGGCGGCGCCGGCCAGGGTCTCTTTCAACCCTCGGCCGGTCACGGCGTCGATCCCGCTCTTGCGCGACGCTGCGATGATCTCATGGCCGCCCTGTCGCAGAATTCCGACGGTCTTCGAGCCGATCAGGCCGGCTCCGCCGATCACGACGATCTTCATGCTTGACCCTCCCTGTGATGATTGGCCATCAATCGCCGGTGAGCGGATTCCGGCTTGCCGCAGGCGATCGTCCAAAGGACGCAGGGACGACTGCCCTAGTCTACCTTGCACCTGAGAGCGATGCGCTCTTCACGAGGCCACAGGTGCCCTTCTCGTCGGCCAGCGGGCGGAAGGCCTGGCTGGCCGGGATCGTCTCGAGGACCTTGAAGTAGTCGTAGGGTCCTTTCGACTCCGATGGTTTCTTGACCTCGACGAGATACATGGCATGAACCGCGCGTCCATCCGGGCGAACCGTGCTGTCTCCGAACAGCGGGTCGTCGTAGTGGGCAGCCTTCATGGCCTCGACGACCTTGGCACCGTCGGTTGCCGAGCCTGTCTTGGCGACCGCTTCGAGATAGTGCAGCACCGAGGAATAGACGCCGGCCTGATCCATGGTCGGGTATTTGCCATCGTTGCGCGCGGCGAAGCGCTTGGCGAACGCACGGGTCTGGTCGTTGAGGTCCCAATAGAAGGCGGTCGTGAGCGTCAGGCCCTGTGCGGTTTGCAGGCCGAGCGCGTGAACGTCGGTCAGGAAGACGAGAAGTCCGGCGAGCCGCTGCCCGCCCTGAACGATGCCGAACTCGGCCGCCTGCTTGACGGCGTTGATGGTGTCGCCGCCGGCGTTGGCCAGCCCGATGACTTGCGCCTTCGAGCCTTGCGCCTGTAGCAGATAGGATGAGAAATCGGCTGTGTTCAAAGGAGCGCGAACGGCGCCGAGCACCTTGCCGCCGGCGGCCTCGACCACGGCCGTGGTATCGCGCTCGAGCGCATGGCCGAAGGCATAGTCGGCCGTGATGAAAAACCAGGTCTTGCCGCCATGCCGCACGATCGCGCCGCCGGTTCCGTGTGCCAGCGCCCAAGTGTCATAGGTCCAGTCCACGTTGTTGGGCGAGCAATGCTTGTCGGTCAGGTCGGAATCCGCTGCTCCCGAAATGAGGAAGACGCCGTTTTTCTCTTTGGTCACATCGGCGACTGCCAGTGCGACACCGGAGTTCGGCACGTCCGCGATGGCGTTCACTTGATCGGTGTCGAACCACCGGCGCGCAATGGAAGATCCGATGTCAGGCTTGTTCTGATGATCGGCGGAGACGATCTCGACCTTCATATGGTGGCTGTCGGGCTTGAAATCTTCGACCGCCATTTTTGCAGCGACGACCGATCCCGGGCCGCCGATATCGGCGTAGAGGCCGGACATGTCGCTGAGGACGCCGATCTTGACGGACACCGGCTTGCCGGGCGGTTGTTGGGCTTCTGCAGGAACGGCGCACAGCGCGGTCAGCAGCGGAACGACGAAAGCGATGGCTGTTCGCATGTAACGTCTCCTCGCGAGGGCGCCCCCGGCAAGGTTCATGTCAACGCGGTGCGGCCGGCTTCGATCCTTTGATACAAAGTCGGATAGCCGTGAGGCCGGCCAGACCGCCGATCTGAAATCCCCGCACGAAAGGCGGCGCGTTGGCTCGGGCCGCAGATCGACAAAGCGGTCCTGGAATCAACAGGTTTGTGAGTAGCCCACGGCTTTTCCGAAGTTCGGGAAGGGGGCCGCGATGGAGCACTAGCCGGCCTGGAGTTCATTCTCCTCGCGGGATGGCTCTCGTGCTTGCGGCCGGCAAATGTGTCGGGCGCTTCACCGTCATCGAGCGGGCGACGGGTAAGCGGACCGCCACCGGCGAGTTCGGCGTGCCTGACCTGGGAGGCGCAATAGCCCTTGCGCGCGTCACGGCCTTTTGGGAACGTTGGTTCGAACCTGGCATTGAGAGCGGCGAGGAGGGCCGACGTGCCGATCCGATTGCTGCGCTTTTCGATCATCTGGCTGCTGTTGCTCGCCACCCTCTGGGTGATGGAGCCTTACCTCACTGCCCTGTGGTTTTCTGCCTCGTCGCCTCGCACTGTCGCGCCGAGGGGCGACCTTGCCGCGGGCGAAAAAGCCACCATTGCGCTTTTCAAGAAAGTATCGCCATCCGTGGTACACGTCTTCGCGCGGGCCGCACCGACTGTCTCGCTGTTTTCCGACGAGGAGCAAAGCGTCGTCCAATCCGGCTCCGGCATCATATGGGACGCCGCCGGACATGTGATCACCAACAATCACGTCATCAACGGCACCGCCCAGATCGGCGTTCGCCTGACCTCAGGCGAATTTGTCGAAGCGCGCGTGGTCGGCACGGCTCCGAATTACGATCTCGCCGTTCTGCAACTGCTGCGGCCGAAATCCGCCCTTCAACCTATCGCGGTCGGCGAATCCGCGAACCTGCAGGTAGGACAGAGTACGTTTGCGATCGGCAACCCCTACGGGCTCGACCAGACCTTGACCTCCGGGATCGTGAGCGCGCTCGGACGCAGCCTGCCGTCCGGCACGGCGCACGAGGTGAAGGCCATGATCCAAACCGATGCGCCCATCAATCCAGGCAATTCGGGTGGGCCGCTGCTCGACAGCGCCGGGCGGCTGATTGGCCTGAACACGGCCATTCTCTCCCGCTCAGGCGCTTCGGCGGGGATCGGCTTCGCCATCCCGGTCGACATCGTCAACCGTGTTGCGAGCCAGTTGATCCGCACCGGACGCGTGCCGTTGCCGGGCATTGGAATTGTGGCGGCCAGTCAGAGCGAGGCGACACGTCTCGGCATCGACGGGGTCATCATCGTGCGGACGACACCCGGTTCGCCGGCCGCGAAGGCGGGAATCGAAGGCGCCACCGTCGACGGTGTCATCAGGGACGTCATCACCGAGGTCGATGGCACGCCGGTCCACAGCAGGGAGGAACTGGCCTCGGCACTTCAGGACGCGGGAATCGGAAAACAGGTGAGCCTCACCGTCGAACGCGACGGAGAAGTCCGCAACGTGAAGGTGACCGTCGCCGACGTCTCACAACTGAGCCAGGGATGAGGCGCGGATTGTGCAGACACCGCCGGGAGAGATGCGCTGGCCGGAAGGCGCCGTTTTCACGGTCGGGCATTCAACCCTGCCGATCGAACAGTTTATTGCATTGCTGAAAGCCTACGGCATCGAGCGGCTCGCGGACATCCGCACCATTCCGCGCTCGCGGCATAATCCACAATTCAACGGCGACGCGCTCCGCGAGGCGCTGGATGCAAGCAATATCGAATATGCGCTCATGGCCTCGCTCGGTGGGCTGCGGCGTCCGCGCAAGGATTCACCCAATACCGGCTGGCGAAACGAAAGCTTTCGCGGCTACGCCGACTACATGCAAACCCTGGATTTTCAGCAGGGACTGCAGATGCTCATCCGCATGAGCGGTGAAAAGCGCGTCGCGATCATGTGCGCCGAGGCGGTACCATGGCGCTGCCACCGCTCGCTGGTCGCCGACGCGCTTTGCGCACGCGGCGTGCCGGTGGTCGAGATCCTGTCGGAGACCAGTTATCGGATGCACACGCTCACACGCTTCGCCCGGGTGGAAGGCGAGCAAGTGACCTATCCGCCCGAAAATCCGATGCTGCTGTAGTTGCTCACTTCGCGCCGAGTTTCTTCAGGGCCGAGCCCTTATGCATGGCGACATGATCGGTCTTGTCGCTCTTGATTTCATATCGCGGCACATCCTTGGTGGCATGACGCGTGTGACCCTTGTAGTCGGTGTCCTTGGTATGGACTTTGACAATCCTGCCGCTGACACGCCCGGCCTCGGAATTCCAGCTGACGCGATCGCCTTTCTCGAAACGCTTTTCCATATCGTCCTAACACGCAAGTTCCGATTCGGTTCAAGTTGCGCCGGTGAGACCTCGATTGTCCGGTGCCTATCCTTGACGAATTCTACGGGATTTCAGGGGACGGCCAATTGCGAAAGGCCAAAGCTGCGAGCGGCGCGCGATCCCGGCAAGACCAGCTGAATCGTGGAGGATGCATGACCTGCCGGTTGCATTTGATTTCGATCAAAGAAGACCGATGCATTGCAACGGAAAAGTTATTTTAGACGACGAAGGCGAGGCTTCCGGCGTACATCTTTCGGCGCGCGGAAGCTCTCGTGAATGAGGCATCAATGACCCGACACAATATTCCTTTGGGCAGGATTTTCGGTATTCAGATCGGTCTCGACTACTCCTGGTTCGTGATCTTCGCGCTACTCACCTGGATGCTGGCGACCAGCTACTTCCCTGCCGAATTCAAGAACTGGTCTGCATCGCTCTATTGGCTGACAGGCGCCGCGACCGCAATCATGCTGTTTGTCAGCGTGCTGCTTCACGAACTCGGGCATTCCGTGATCGCGCTGCATTACAAGATTCCTGTGCGCAGCATCACGCTATTCCTGTTCGGCGGTGTCGCCCAGATCGAGAAGGAGCCGCCCAGCCCCAAGGTGGAATTCTTCGTCGCCATCGGAGGCCCACTCGTCAGTCTCGCGCTGGCTGTGCTGTTCTATGCGGTGCAGCCGGCGGTTTCCGCCGTGGCGCCGCTTCTCGGTTTGGCCAAATATCTCGCCTACATCAATATGGCGCTGGTGCTGTTCAATCTCATTCCCGGCTACCCGCTCGACGGCGGCAGGGTGTTCCGGGCAATCATCTGGGCAGTCACCGGAAGCATGAGGCGTGCGACATCCATTGCGGCGAATGTCGGACGCTTCTTCGCGCTTCTGCTTATCTTTGTCGGCATCGTGCAGATGCTGAATGGCAACTTCGGCGGCGGCATCTGGATCGCGTTCATCGGCTGGTTCCTCGACAATGCGGCTTCCGTTCAGCTCCAGCAGCTTTTGCTTCAGGGCATGCTGAGCGGCCATCGTGTTGCGCAGGCCATGAACACCCATTACGCCATCGTTCCGGAAAATCTGCGACTGCAGGAATTGGTGGACGAAAGGATTCTCGGCACCGGGCAGCGCTATTTTCTGGTGAACCGCGGAGACAGCACGCTCGGAATGATCACCTTGCACCGGGTCAAGGATGTGCCGCGGGAGAAATGGGCGGTCACGAACGTCTCCGACGTGATGCTTCCCTTCAATGAGTTGAAATGTACCGCGCCCGAAACCGAACTCTGGTCAGCGTTGCAGAACATGGATAAGGCCGGGGTCAACCAAATGCCGGTGGTGCAGGCGGGACAAGTCGTCGGAATGTTGAGCCGCGACGACGCTATTACCTTCCTGCGCTCGTTACAGGAGCTTGGCATGCCGGCCGGCGAGAAAGCCGCCGGCTAGAGAATCGAACTCAAGCGATCGCTCAGGCGCCTCGGACCAGGAGCACTGGCTTGGTTGCGACCCGCACCAGGCCTTCGGCAACGCTGCCGAGGAGGAAACGGCGGATGCCGCGCCGCCCATGGGTGCCGATGACGATGAGATCGGCCGGCCAACTGACGGCTTCTTCCGCGATCGCGTCATAAACGTGTTCGCCGGGCGCCTCGATGACGTGCATCACCGTTTCGGCCTGCAGGGCCGATTTCGCCGCCACCGCCTTGGCGTCCGACAGGGTCTTTTCCCCGATCTGACGTAACGCTTCCTGATATTGAGCAAACTGGCCGGGCGTTTCCAGGTCCGTGAAGGTGGGAATCAGATCAGCGACATGAACAATTCGAATGGCGGCCTGCTGGTCCTTTGCCAGCTTGATCGCCTCATTCAAGGCCATGTTGGACGTGTCGCTTCCGTCAACAGCGACCAGGATGCGCTTATACATGCGAGCCTTCCCTTCTGACTTTCGATGCGCGAATCGGTTTCAGAAAACTCATATTGCCATCCGAACGGGCTAATGCGCTTGATATGCCTCAAAGACGCAACATCTCATGGCCCGATCGCCGGCAAAACCGTTGCCGTCGTTTATCGATCCGCTCATCGGTTCGCGGGCCGGTTCGGCCGGTGAGGCTCACTGCGTTGGGGTATGAGGCGAGATCGTCCCTCCCATCGAGTCATGGCAATGGTCTGAGGCCTGGCGTATCCTCGCTTGCCGAACGTGTGAAGTCATATCTGCGCGCTGCGACCACGGCCGCGGAACGCTGCGCAGGCAGGCACGGTTTCGTCAACTCGCGCCCCTTGCGCATCATCGGACAACTCACATGAAACCATTAAGCATCGGCGTCGCGCTGTTCGGCATCCTCGCTCTCGTGCAACCGGTCATCGAACGCGATGCTTCAGGAGCGCTGCTGGGCGTCGCCATGCTGCTTTGCGCCGCTGCGACATTGCGCTCGATCGCTATATCGAGCTTCCTGAGGATCTTCGTTGGCATCTTCTGCACCGAAACGATCCTGTTCGGTGCGGCCGCTACCGCAGACCACGCCGGCCTTTGGCCTGTAGAACTCTTGCGCTATCGGCCGCCCCTGACCCTGCCGCTGACGGTGGCAGCCTTCGCAATCCTCGTTTATGTCGTCGCACGGTTCGATGCCGTCCGGCAGATCACGCAGATTGCCGACCGCTATTTCGATGCCGACGAACTTGGACATGCTCGCGTTTGGCCTTTTCGCCGATTCAGAGCACGGGAGCGGCATGTTGCCATTGCCCTCGTCGTCGTCCTGGTTCTCCTGAATCAGGCCGAAGTCGCGGTTCTGGTGCGGCTGAACTTTTTCAACCGCGATCTGTTCGATGCGATTCAAAATCGCGCGACGTCCGTTTTCTGGCAGCAATTGCTGTTCGTCTTCACGCCTTGGGCATTCGGCTATGTGGGGATGACGCTGGTCGAATTCTTCATGCGCTCGATGCTCATCATCCGCTGGCGGCGCTGGCTGACCGACCATTTTGTCTCGCGCTGGCTCAGTCGCCACAATCACTATCGGATCAGCCTTGTCGCCGGCCAGACCGACAATCCTGACCAGCGCATTGCCGAGGATATCTTTCGCTTTATCAATGGCGGTTCGGACGGCTCGATTACAGCATACGGCCTCTACGATTTTTCCATTCTGCTGATTTCCACCATCACGTCGCTCATTTCGTTCTCGGTCGTGCTGTGGAATCTTTCGACCTCGTTTACATGGCCCGGCACGACGATCGCTCTGCCCGGCTTTCTGTTCTGGGTCGCACTGATCTATGCTGGGCTCGGAACGGTGATCACGCATCTGATCGGACGTCCTCTCGTCGCTCTCTATTTCAAGCGCCAGCATATGGAAGCCGATTTCCGCTTCTCCCTGGCCCGCTTGCGTGAATATACCGAGCAGATTGCGCTTCTGGGCGGCGAGGGAGCGGAGCAGGCCGTCGTCGGAGGACGCTTTGCAGCATTGATCACCAACTATCTCGCAGTCGTCTTCCGGCTCATGAGAGTAACGGCATTCACGCAAACGTTTGGCCAGCTGTCTCCGATCATACCTTACGTCTTCACCGCGCCGTTTTATTTCTCCGGCAAGATCGAGCTTGGCGTGATGACGCAAACCGCGCAGGCGTTCGGTCAGGTCGCTGCGGCGCTGACGTTCTTCGTCACCTATTACACCTATCTGGCCGCGTTCAAATCGGTCGTCGATCGTTTGAATTCGTTCGACGTGGCGATCCAGCAGGCGCAAGCTCTCAGTGAGGCCGGACCGCACCGCGTGGCCGAAGCCGGCGGCGAAACCAGCATTGTACTCGACGATATTGACCTCTGCCTGCCGGGCGGCAGGCATATCGTCGAAATGAGACATCTGGAGCTGGCGCCGGGCCAAAGCGTGGCCGTCTCCGGACCCTCCGGCTCCGGAAAATCGACACTGTTTCGGGCAATTGCCGGAGTCTGGCCTTATGGTGACGGCAGCATACGCATTCCGCAGCATGCGCGCATTATGGTCGTGCCGCCGCGTCCCTATATTCCAACCGGGACCTTGCGCGCAGCGGTCACTTATCCGGCCAAGCCGGACATCTACAGCGACGAGGTCATTCGCAGCGCGCTTACGGATGCGCATCTCGGCGGTCTCGCCGATCAACTCGACCGCGAGGATCAATGGTCTCAGCGCCTTTCGAGCGGTGAGCAACAACGCGTCGCAATTGCGCGAGCCCTCCTGATGCGGCCTGACTGGCTTTTCCTCGACGAATCGACGTCGGCCGTTGACGAGAAGCTAGAGGCGGAGCTCTACGCCGTGCTGGCGCGCCGCCTGCCCAAAGCGACGCTCATGTCGATTGGCCATCGATCGACGGTCGTCGCCCTCCATCAGCGTCACCTCCAGATGAGTCCCGTGGCTGATAAATTCAGGCTCGCCGACGCCGCGACTGCCGCTGCCGGGCAATAAGGCTTAAAGGCATGATGATCGGGTTGCGGTCGCCGACAATTCGATGCGCGCCTGCGCACGCGGTCGATGCAGGACGGATATGTATCGGTAGTTGTTGAGCCGCGGGGCGCGTCACTTAAATTAAATTTAAGTCTTCTGAGCAGGAAGGTGGAAAATATTGTTTAGAGACTCGCGATATCACTTTGATCTGAATCAACGTGGAACGCTCTATCAGGATTGCGTCGGCTGCCAGTTGCCAGTCAGGGCAAGATCAGTGGTCAAGGTCGTTCAATTTCGTTACACGACATGATTCGAGGTGCATGACGTCGTCGAAATGAGAGCACACAATGAAGCTGGCGGACCTGCTTGTTTACGTTGATCAGACCGATGGTGCCGCCGCGCGCCTGCGTCTTGCGAGCGATCTCGCAAGACGCCATGGGTGCAAATTGATCGCTCTTTACGTCAGGGAATGTACGCCGGCTCAATTGCGCAGACGTGGAATCGCAGAACTCGGCCTGGTCTCGTCACGCCAGGTCGCGCGTTTGGATCAGGATATCGAGGCGTCAATCAGTGGTGCGGAAGAACGGCTGAAATCGCTGCTTGAGGTGCTGCAACGGGAAGGCGGCTTTCAGGCGGAATGGCGCGCCGTTGACGGTTCGGCGTCGAACGTCGTGTCCCAGCATGCGCGTTGCGTGGACCTCTGCATCGTCGGCCGCGACCATCCGGGGGACGAGAGCTCGGTCGCCGACACGTTCACGGAGAAGCTTCTCTTCGTGACCGGCCGCCCCGTGCTGTTCATTCCGGCCGGCATACCGCTCGAAACGCTGGGGCGGCGAATTGTCGTGGCGTGGAATTCCAGTCCTGCCGCGACCCGCGCGCTCAATGACGCGTTGCCGCTTTTCGAACGCGCAGAGAAGGCAACAATTCTGACGATCAATCTTGAAGAATTTATCGCTGAGCATGGAGCTCTTCCCATCGAGCAGATGGTCGCACACCTGAAGCGACACGATCTTTCCGTCGACGTCATTCAGTTGCAGAATGTTGGAGCTGACTCGTTTGCCGATACGCTTCAGGCCAAGGCGTGTGCTCTGGGAGCGGATCTCCTGGTGGTGGGCGCCTTTGGCCCCCCGAGGTTCTGGCAGGACATCGTCGGTGGTGTCACGCGGGATATGCTCTCACGCATGCGCCTCCCGATCCTGATGTCACATTAGGGTCTGGACCCATATGATAAAAAGATCCTGAATCGGCACGCGAGAGCCAGTCCGGCTTGATTGATCAAAGCCCGTTACGCGGCGCCGCCCATCAATGGACGTTGAAGCGCCGAAAGATAAATACTTTCACCTGGTCGAGAACAAGCAGGTAAGCGACGACCGCCAGCAGGAGCGCGCCAAGCAATGCCGGACTGACCGGCGCCATCAGCACGCCTTTTGAAGCCATCAATCCGACGACGAAAAGGTCGGCAATTGAGCTTGCGACGAGCAGCGCGCTTGGCCGCGAGCGCCAGAAATGGCCGCGCTCGCGCACGAGGTACACGTTCCCCTGGCCGGTCGCAACCAGCATGACAAACACAAGTGTTTGCAGTTGCGCGAGCGGCAGGTGAAGCATGTCCCGCCCCGTGAAGAATACGGCGAACGACAGGACCAGCACGAGAGCCGCCAGAGCCGCGCCGACGAACATCAGCGTCCTGACGTTCCAGCGGTCGGGCTTTTGCGAGTAGGAGACGTTATCCGTCGTAATCGACATCGTGACGAAGTCGTTGGTGAACAGCAAAAGAATGATAAGCAGCGGCGTAATGACGAACGTTCCGGTCAGGATGACGCCGATGCTGAGAAAGACGGCGATCTCCAGCGTCTTCATGATCTTGTTGATCGTATAGGTCAGCATGCGCTGGTAGATGCGGCGGCTGATCTGCACGGCTGAGAGGGCATCCACCAGGCCCGGAGCGGTAAGTACGATTCCCGCAGAAGCCCGGGCGACGTCGGTTGCGCTGGCAACCGCGATGCCAACGTCGGCTTGCTTCAAGGCGGGCGCATCATTCACGCCATCGCCGGTCATGCCGACCACATGGCCGGCCTCCTGGAGCAGACGAATGAGCTGGATCTTGTGTTCAGGAAACACGCGTGCGTAGACGTCGTGATCAAGCGCCCGGTCGGCGTCGAGCCGCTCCATCGCTTCGGCGGTAGCGCCGCGGCTGCCGATGCCGACCCGTTGCGCAATCGCGCAGGCGGTCGCAACGCTGTCGCCCGTGACCATCACCACGCGAACACCAAGATCCTGAAGACCTTTGACCAGCGATCCGGAATCCGCGCGCGGCGGATCATCAAGCGCCAGGAGCCCGGCGAGCCGCAGGTGATCCGTGTCGCTGCCCGCAGCCACGGCAAGGACGCGGTTTCCGGCGGCCGCCAGTTGGGCGCTGAGCGCGCCGACGTCGGGGGCGTTGGCGACGAGGGCCGCCACTGCTTGTGGCGCCCCTTTGACGACACATAGCGGGCCTGTCCGGTCCTGGTAACATCCGAGCGAAAAACGTCTGGCGGGATCGAACGGAACGAACTCCAGCCGCTGCGGCAGTGCAGCGGGAAGCTTGCGCGCGGCAGCCGCATTGAGGATTGCCAGATCGATCGGGTCCTGCGTCGCCGGATCGCAGGCAAGTGCGGCCCAGTACAGCAACTGATCTTCCGAGGCGGGAGCCAGTGGTGACGCTGCCGCAAGCGCCATGCGATTTTCGGTAATGGTGCCCGTCTTGTCGGTGCAGAGGACGTCCATCCCCGCCGCTTCTTCCACTGCTGACAGGCGCGTGACCAGCACGCCATGGTGCGCCAGTTCACTGGATCCGAGCGCGGTTGCCAGGGTGAAGGTGGCCGGCAGTGCGACGGGGACCGAGGCGACGAGAAGAATAAGCGCGAAGGGCGCCACGTCCGCGAACGGCAGCCCGGCCCATGTGGCATACAGAAGCAGGATGCAGACCAGCAGCGCGTCCAGTATCATCAGTATCTTGACGATGGAAAGGACGGTCGTCTCCAGGTGGCTGGTCGACTTGGCGGTCCTGACCAGTTCTGCTGTCTTGCCGAAGTAGGTGCGCAGGCCGGTCGCCACGACTTCCCCCGTAGCCTCGCCGCGCCGAACCACGGCTGCGGCATAGGCAAGCTTTCCCGCTCCGGCCTCCACCGGTACGGATTCGCCGGTTAGCGCCGATTGGTCGAGGAGGACATTGCCATCGGTGATTTTGACGTCGGCCGGCGCAAGGTCGCCCATCCGCAGATGAACGGCATCGCCGGGAACAAGCTCCGCCGCAGGCACCGAACGCCATTGGCCGTCACGGAGCACCCGCGCGCGAGTCGTCAAACGACCGCGCAGCAATGCCAGAGCCCGGTTGGCTCTGCCTTCCTCGATGACACTGATTGCGGCGTTGAACACCAGGAGAGCAGCAACAATCGCCGCCTCGGTGCGCCGCTCGAGCAGAAGCTGGATGGCGATCGTCGCCTCGAGCATCCAGGGAATCGGTCCCCAGAACCTCTTCAACAACGCCAAGAGCGGGCGCTGATGCCGCTCGGGGATTTCGTTGCGGCCGAAATCGGCGAGACGATGGCTTGCTTCGGCGTCGGTCAACCCGGCAGGAGCGATCGGCAACTTTCCCGGTTCGACAGGCTGGTCAATACTTTCCGTCACGGCAGTTCCATCTGTTGCTTGCAGCGGCTCGTCGGCTATTTGCGACGCTCCCGTAATGCTTCGGCGCCGGCGGCAAGCTCGACGATCTCGTTGGTGATTTCCTCCTGGCGAAGCTGTTGCTCGCGATGGGTGAGGGCCTCAAGCCGGCCGCTGATATTATGCCGCGCGGCCGTCATCGTCATCATCCGCGCCTGGTTCTCGGCCTCATAGGCATGCATGGCGGCCTCACAAAGCCGTGCATAGACATACTCGGCGGTGAGGCGCTCGAGCAGCTCCTGGGGTTTGAGCGTCGTCAGCGGCGGCGGGCTTTCGGAAGCCGCGGCGAATTGCGAAAGGTTAAGAGGCAGCAGCGAGCGCTGCTCGATCCGGATCGCGCCCGCCGGATCAGACCTCGGCACGATCATCTGAATCGTCGAAGGTCCACGCGCCGTGACCCGCCCATACAGCGCGTCGGCAATCTCGTTCGCCAGGGAAGGGACGGCGTCGACGTGACTTGCCATCGGCGCCGACCATGATGGGATCAATCCGCGCTCGCGGGCGACAGCGAGGCCGCGCGTTCCAATCACAAAGGTCATCGCGCCGGCAAGATCGCCTTTCGATGCGTCGAGAATACGTTCGCTGAACGCGCCGGCAAATCCCTGCTCCGCGCAGAACAGGATCAGGCCGATCCGCTCGCGCCTGCGCTCGCTGCCCGGCCGAACGTCGGCCGGAATCAACGACAGAGCCTGACTGATCGCACCGCAGACCACCGTGCTGTAGGCCTCGATGCCGGCAAGCAGCGAACGCGCCTGCTGGGCTCGCGATGCGGCGATGCCGCGTAGCGCGGTGACGACCGCCTCCAGCTGCCGGATATTGCGGATCTGGTTCGAGACGTCGGCCAGCCGCTCCGTCATCATCCAGCTCCGGTTGGCTTGCCCGGATCATTGTCTGCAAACCGCGCGGCAAGCCTGGTCAATGCCGCCGTCATCGCAGCCTGCTGCTGCGCGTCAAGTTCGCCCGTGCGCTCGACAGCTGCGACGACCTCCCGTGCCTCTCGCCCGAGCCAGGCAGGAAGCTCGCTGCGAAACGCCGCGATATCATCGAGCGCGACGCGGTCGATCAGGCCGGTCTGCAACGCGGTGACCAGCGCGATTTCCTCGCTCAGGCTCATCGGAGCATATTGGGGTTGAGCGAGCACGCTGCGGATGCGCCTGCCGCGCGCGATCTTGTCCTTGACCTGGGCATCGGCCATTCCGCCGAAACGGGTGAACATTTCCAATTCGAGAAATTGGGCGTAGTCCAGCCGCAAGGTGTGTGCCGCATCGCGCAGGCCGCGTGCCTGCGTCTTTCCTCCGACCCGGCTCACGCTGGCGCCGACATCGACGGCCGGCTTCTGGCCTTCATGAAAAAGCCGGCTGTCCAGGACGATCTGCCCGTCGGTGATCGATATCAAGTTGGTGGGAATGTAGGCGCTGAGATTTCCGCCATCGAGTTCGGCGATCGGAAGCGCCGTGAGCGAGCCGCCGCCGGCTTCTTTCGACAACTTGGCCGCGCGCTCCAATAGCCGCGCATGGACGTAGAAAACGTCGCCCGGATAGGCTTCACGGCCAGGGGGCTGGCGGGTCAGCAGCGCGATTTCCCGATGCGTCGCGGCATGCTTGGTCAAGTCGTCGATCACCACCAGCGCATGCTGGCCACGGTCGCGAAAATATTCCGCCATCGTGAAGCCGGCAAACGGCGCGATCCATTGCAGGCCCGCCGAAGCGGAAGCGGCAGCTACGACGAAAATGCAGCGCTCGGGAGCGCCATGCGCGTGCACGGCCTGGATCGCCCGTTTGACCGTCGAAGACTTCTGGCCGATCGCGACATACACGCAGATGATATCGCTGGATTTCTGATTGATGATGCAATCGATCGCTACTGCGGTCTTGCCGATGGCGCGATCGCCGATGATGAGTTCGCGCTGGCCGCGGCCGAGCGCGAACATCGAGTCGAGCACGAGAATTCCGGTCTGCACGGGTTCGCTGACGAAATCGCGATCGACGATCGAGGGCGCCGCGCGCTCGATCGGCTCGTGTCCCGCGGCTTCGATCGGAATGCCGTCGTCAAGCGGGCGTCCGAGCGGATCAACCGCGCGACCCAGCAGCGCCGGCCCGACGGGCACGCGGACCACTTCGCCGGTGCTGCGCACCCGGTTGCCGGCCTCGAGTCCCCCGGCGTCATCGAGCAGGACGCAACCGAGGAGGTCGCGGTCGAGCGTGGCGGCATAACCGGTCTGGCCGCCCTCGAAACGCAGGAGTTCGTCAAGCCGCGTCTCCGGCAGGCCTGACACCGTCGCAATGCCGTCGGCCACGGCTTCGACGCGGCCGATGTGCTCGGTCGTCGCCGCGAGCGCGGCCGCACCGACCCGCGCTTTGGCGTCGAGAAGCCATCGGTCCAGATACGCAGCGTCGGTCACGGATCCAGCTCCCTTTGAATGGTCGCGAGATCCGTCTGCCAGTTGTTGCGAACGACGACACCCCCGCTTCGGAGCTCGAAGCCGGCGATGAGAGCCGGGTTGCAGGACAGCCGCATGGGCATCGCACCGCCCAGTGCCGCGCAAATCGTTTCCCGCAGCCTGTTGGCCTCGGCCTCGCTCAGCGTCGCCGCTGCCGACACTTCGAGCGGATGTTCGGCGTTCGATGCTGCGAGGCTCCGGCGCGTTTCAGCCGGCAGCCTTGCGAGCTCGGCGGCGAGGCTGTCAAGAAAGGCGGAAAATCCGGCAGCCGCGGGAAGTCTCTCGAGAAGCCGTCGCGCAATGTCGACGGAAAGCTCACTTGCGCGGTCGAGCACCTTGCGCTGCATCGCGGCGTGCTCGTTGGCAATCGCGATCTCGGCAGTCCTTCGTTGCTCGTCCAGTGCGCGGGAGGATTCAGCGAGCACGGAAGCCTTCTCCGCTTCCGCCGCCTCGCGGGCCTCGGCGATCAGGCGATCGCGCGCCGCGTCGATGTCCGCGCGCGCCCGCGCCGCCTGGGCGCGCAGAGCTTCGCCCTCCTTGCGCGCCGCGTCGGCATCCGCGATCAGCCTTGCGGCCTCGGCGCGCCGCTTGGCGACGAGCGCGGCCACCGGCTGAAAGAAGAACCGGCTGAGGATCCAGATGAGAACGAGGACGTTGACGGTCTGGAGCGCCAATGTCCACCAGTCGATATGCATGGCCCTAATGAATGAACGGGTTGGCGAACAACACGAGCAGCGCGACCACGAGGCAGTAGATTGCCATGGTCTCGATCATGGCAAGACCGACGAACAGCGTGCGCGAGATGGTGCCCGCCGCCTCGGGCTGCCGGGCGATGGCATCCATGGCGGCCGCGACCGCGCGGCCTTCGGCCAGCGCCGGCCCGATCGCCCCGAACGAGACGGCCAGCGCCGCGGCCAGGATGCTGACGATTTCAATCCAGTTCATGATCACTGTTCCTTCGTTGAAGCGCGGGATTCGGCCAGCGCGCTGCCGATGAACACCATCGCCAGCACGGTGAAGATGTAGGCCTGGACGGCGCCGGTGAGCAGATCGAGCGCCATCAGCGGAATCGGCACCAGCAGACCGGCGAGCGACAGGACGATGCCAACCACGAACACGCCGCTCATGACGTTGCCGAATAGCCGCACGATCAGGGAGAACGTCCGCGTAAAGGTCTCGACGATGTTGAGCGGGATCATGACGAGGCTCGGCTCGGCGAAGGTCTTGAGGTAACCGAGCGGCCCGAGCGCCCGCACGCCGAAATACAGGATGGCGGCGAACACGATCAGCCCGAGCGCCGCGTCGGTTTCGATGTGCGCCGTCGGCGGCTCGACGCCGGGGATCAGCGAGCACCAGTTCGCAGCCAGGATGAACAGAAAGAGCGTGCCGATCAGCGAAAGATAGGGCGCCGGCGGTACGCGCATGGTGGCCCGGATCTGGTCTTCGATGACGTCGACGATCAGCTCGGCGATGGCCTGGCTGGCCGAAGGCCTCAGCGACAGCGAACGCGTAGCGAGAAAACCGGCGAAACCAAGGGCGGCCATGAGCCCCCAGGTCACGACGACCGGCTCGGTGACGGCGACGGGTCCGACCGTGAACACGATCTTGGCGGCGAGGGGAGAACCGATGTTCATGACGCCTCCCCGAGAAGCACAGCGCTGCGTGCGGCCAGCAGACCGAGCGAACCGGCGAGCAGCGCGCCGGCGCCGAACAGCCGCGCTGTCAGCACCAGTGCGGCGCCGGTCAGGACAAGGCGAGCCAATTGCACGACGAGCGACAACACCGCCCGCCCCGAGACGAGACATCGCACGTTCCAGCGCAGCGAAGTGAAATGCAGGACCCCGAGCAGGGTGCCCGCGGCAAACCACGCGGTGAGCGCGCCAATGAACGCAAGATTTTGCTGGGCTGCGCCGCTCATTGCTGATGCATCCATCGCCAGGCGGACCAGCAGCCGATCACCACCCCGACAAGCAGCAGCGGCGCGCTCCAGAAAATGCCGGTTCCGGCCTTCTGATCGATCCATCTTCCGATGAAAAGACCGAGCAGCGTGGGCGCGACGATGATCCAGCCGAGCACGCCGATCTGGCCGACGAAGCGCAGCATCGACGGTTCGCCCTCGCGATGCCAGAGCTTGCGGCGCTCCCGCTGCACGCGGATGGCCTTGGTCAGGCCGTTCGAATTCGGTTCGGGCGAAGCACTCAAGATCGGCCTCCCATCGCGCCGGGCTTTTCGGGCCGCAGGTAGCGGACGATCTGCCGAATGGCCTTGGTCTGAAGCTGCAGGTTCTCCGTTCGCGATGCCCGTTCCAGTTCGCCGCGTTCGCGAAACCGGTTCGCCACGACTTGCTCCAGCCGATCGAGGTCGTCACCCGGGATTGCTTCGCGGGTCGCGATGGCGATTTCGCTGCCGCCCATCACGGAAAGTACGCCGCGACGTACCGCGCAATAATGCGGGCGGCCGTCGAGGCCATGCCAGCTGACGATCGAAAGCCTGAGAGCGGTGAGGAGATTCTCGTGGCCGCGCAGAACCCCGAAGCTGCCGCTGTCGTCTTCGGCACGAACGCTCGTAACGCCGGACTCGTCGACGACGATCGCAGTCGGCGTGGTGATCAACAGCCTCATGGCGCCGCCGCCGCAGGCCTGGCCCGCGTCTCCCTCGCTTCGGCCTCGTCGAGGCTTCCGATCATGTAGAACGAACTCTCCGCCCATCGATCGCACGCGCCGCGAAGGATCGCCTGGCAGCCCTTGAGGGTCTCTGCCAGAGCCACCGAGCGGCCGGGCGCGCCGGTGAACGCCTCGGTGACCGAAAACGGCTGCGTGAGAAAGCGCTCCAGGCGCCGCGCCCGCGCCACGGTCTGCCGGTCCTGCGCGCTCAGCTCCTCGATGCCGAGCAGCGAAATGATGTCCTGAAGTTCCCGATAATGCGCGATCGTCTCCCGCACCGCTTCAGCTGTCCTGTAATGTTCGTCGCCGACGACGGTCGGATCGAGCAGGATGGACGAGGAGTTCAGGGGATCGACGGCGGGGTACATGCCTTCGGCGGCCATCGTGCGCGATAGCACGATGATGCTGTCGAGGTGGCTGGAGATCGCAGTGACCGCCGGATCGGTAAAGTCGTCGGCCGGGACGTACACGGCTTCGATCGCCGTGACGGAAGCGCCGGAAACCGAGGCGATGCGTTCATGCAGCGCGGCGACCTCGCTCGCCAGCGTCGGTTGATAGCCGACGCGGGACGGCAGCCGACCGAGCAGTCCTGACACCTCGCTGCCGGCCTGCACGAAGCGGAACACGTTGTCCATCAGCAGCAGCACGTTCTGGTGCTTCTGGTCGCGGAAGTATTCGGCGATCGTCAGCGCCGTCAATCCGACGCGCCAGCGCGCGCCGGGCGGCTCGTTCATCTGGCCATAAACAAGCACGCTGCGGTCGAGCACGCCGGAGCGGCGCATTTCCGACAACAGCTCATGTCCCTCGCGCGAGCGCTCGCCGATGCCGGCGAAGACGGAAATGCCCTGATAGCTCTGCACCATCGCATGGATCAGCTCCATCACGACCACGGTCTTGCCGACGCCGGCTCCGCCGAACATGGCGGCTTTGCCGCCCTGCGGAAGCGGCGCCAGGAGGTCGATGACCTTGATCCCCGTTTCGAACATCGCGGTGGCCGGGCTCCGCTCGCCGAGCGGCGGCGCCGGGCTGTGTATGGGTGCGCGCGCCAGATCATCGGGCAGGGCGGGACCGTTGTCCCGCGCGCGGCCGGTGACGTCGAGCAGGCGACCGAGCACGGCATCGCCGACCGGGACCTTGATCGGCCCGCCGGTCGACCGCACCATGACGCCCCGCTTCAGGCCGGCGGTCGCCTGCAAAGCGACGCCGCGCACGGTGGCCTCGTCGAGATGCGCCTGAACCTCGAGGACCAGCGTTTCCGCCTGGTCCCACTCCACCACGAGCGCATCGCCGAGCTTCGGGAGTTCAGCGACCGGGAACGCCACGTCGATGACGGCGCCGCGCACCGAAATGACTGTGCCTGTCGCTTGTGAGGAGAGCTCCATTGCAGCCTCGGCCGAACCAACGTTTGAAGCGGTGACCCGCGATTTTTGGGGAATGTGCTCGTATGCAAAGCGCTCGTCGCCGCCTGGCCGCATCGAAGGCTAGCCAAGCCGGCTTTGAAGATTTTGATCAGGATCAAGCGACCGGATTTGCCTGGCGTGCCTCAAGAAGATTTTAGGCGGATCGGCATTCCGTTCAAATCCGCGAGATGTGCCGCCGAAAGCCTTACGTGATCCTACCTAAGTGCTGTCCCGTAGGGGATCGAACGCAATATCGGCTGATCGGTGAGCGGGATTAATCTTCAAACGAGCTCGCCTCTGAACCGTAAGGGTGTCGAGATGACAAATGAAACGATCAAGGTTCTCCTCATGGTCATGCTGTTGGGCGGCATTCGAGCTGCGATTTTTGTGACCGAGATGCCGAAGTTGCAGGCCGCGATGCTTTATCGCGGGCTTCTCGATTGGATGATGCCCCCGGCCCAGCCCGTCCCATCTCACTGGCGCCACGCCTGAACCGGTGACTGTCCTTCCGAGCGGCAATTCATAGCGGGGATTGGCCCGGCCAAGGCCTGTTCTTTTTCACAACGAACCACAATGGCGCAGTCATGTTGCGCCTTTTCCCGAAATCCGCAAAAGTTGAACACAGATGGAAAATCGCGCGCCCGTCCAACCCTCGAGTTTCTCGCTGGCGAGCATTCCGGCGTTTTGGCCGGTTGCCATGGCGGCGTCGCTTGCGACGGAAGGCGCCGAACTCTACGCGAAGAATCTGAAATTCGTCGAGGAAGAGATCAGGATCCATGAGGATCTGCGTCCCGAGTTGGCGACGCCAAATCAGGTCAGGCTCGATCTGCGTACCATGCGGCTGCGCGACTACGGCAGGCCCGGCAAGATCCCGACCCTGGTCGATGCGCCCTACGCCGGACATACCGCTGTCATTGCCGACTACCACAAGGGCCAGAGCCTGATCGAGACGCTGCTTGCAAACGGCATCGCGCATGTCGCGCTCACCGACTGGAAGTCGGCGACGCCCGACATGAAGGATCTCGAAATCGACAACTATCTGGCCGAGCTCGTCGTCGCCATCGACGATCTCGGCGGCCGCGTGAATCTCGTCGGGCTCTGTCAGGGCGGCTGGCTCTCGGCGATGCTGGCGGCGCGCTTCCCCGAAAAGGTCCACTCGCTGGTGCTTGCCGGCGCGCCGATCGACACCGATGCCGGCGACGGCCCGATCAAGCGCATGGTGCATGCCTCGCCGCAGTCGTTCTATCAGGAATTGGTCGCGCTCGGCGGCGGATTGATGCAGGGAAAATTCATGCTGCAGGGCTGGAAGAACATGCATCCGCGCCAGCATTACATCCGGGATCACGTCGATCTCTACGAGCACATCGATGACCCCGCCTATGTCGCCAAGGAAGAAACGTTCAACAGCTGGTATGAAAATCCGATCGATCTGCCGGGCCGCTGGTACCTGCAAGTGATCCAGCAGCTCTTCAAGGAGAACCGGCTTGCCAAAGGCCGTTTCGTCGGCCTCGGGCGAACGCTCGATCTCCGCGCCATCGTCTGCCCGGTTTACCTGCTCGCCGGCGCCCAGGACGACATCACGGCGCCCGAGCAGGTGCTCGATGCGGCGAAATATGTCGGAACGCCGAAGGACCGCATCGTGCAGAAGACGGTTCCGGGCGGTCACATCGGGCTGTTCATGGGCGCGCGGACGCTGCGCGATCACTGGCCGTTGATCGCGCGATGGATTGCCGCACAGTAGAGTAGATCATTCGGCCGGGTGCGTTTGCCGGACGGTTGGCGGTGCCGTCGTCAGGACGCCGCGTGACGAAAAGCGGCGAGCTCCGCTGCGATAATAGCGCCGAGCGCCATGTCGCCTTGCTGGCCGAATCCATGATGCACGATGCTTCCGTCGCGGCCGATCAGAATGCTGGTCGGCGTTCCCTGCATGCCGTAGCGCTGCATGGTCTTCGGGATCGGCGTGCCTTCGCCGGCCTCATCGACCCCGATCGGAAAGGTCAGGCGGTATTCGTGAATGAACGCCTGCAGCGCGACCGGCGTCATCGCCTCGTGATGCTCGAACACGGTGTGCAGGCCGACGACCTGCAAGTCCGATTGCCTGAACAGCTCGAAGGCGCGCTGCGTCTGCGGCGTTCCGTGCGCGACGCAGCCGGGGCAAAGCATCTGGAACGCATGCAGCAGTACCGGCCGGCCGCGCAATCCCGACAATGTCAGCGGTTCGCTGGTGTTGAACCAGTGCGATACCGCGAGTTCCGGCGCGAGAACCACGAAGCGCTCCTTGCTTTTGCTGTCCGGAGAAAGGCTGGCAAGCACACGCCGTCCTGTCAATGATCGGTAAATCGAATCCCTGGCGGCGCCGCCAGTCTTCTCCGGCGTGGCGGCCTTCCATCGCTCGATGGTGATCGCATCGGCTGTTCCAATTGGCGTTCCGGCGCGGTCCTCGAATTTCATCCGGCGATGCTTGACACCGGACGGTTTGCGCCTATACTAAACCAGATGGTTAAGTATAATGACCGGGATCTGGATCGCACCTTTGCCGCGTTGTCGGATCCGACGCGGCGCGCGCTGCTGGCGCGGCTTTCCGGCCGCGATGCGCTTTCCGTGAGCGAACTGGCCGAGCCGTTTGCGATGTCGCTGCCCGCGGTCATGAAGCATCTCGACGTGCTGTCGGACGCGGGTCTCGTTGCGCGCGAGAAGACCGGCCGCGTCGTGGCCTGCCGGCTCACCGCGAAACCGATGGAGCAGGCGATGGATTGGCTCAACCGCTACCAGCGCTTCTGGTCCGACAATTTCGACCGCCTTGCCGCCTTTGTGGAG
>NZ_DAIDJE010000037.1 GCF_027451485.1 Bradyrhizobium sp. | reverse complement strand
CCGTCGTAGCCTCCTTGATTGAGGACTTGTAGCGTTGCAGCGCAAAAGCCTTGTCGCTCGAATCGATCAACGCTTCCAGAATGCGGGAAATTGTCTGGAAATCCTCGCGGCTGAGCGGGCCAAATTCGACATCGTTGATCTCACGCTGATAGGGCGCAAGCTTGCGAAGCAGCGCCTTGCCGTTCTCCGTGATGGCCAACGATATCCGCCTCCGGTCGGTGCTGTCCTGAGTCTTCTCTACGAGTCCCAGCGTTTGGAGCTTACTGGTTACGGTGGTGACGAATGCGCCGCTCATATGCAAGTGATCGGCGATCGTCTTAACGTTGACGTCACCATCTAGACCGAGGTGACCAATCGAAATAAGGATCGTATATTCGATACCCGCAAGCCCAATCTGCCGCGCATGACCGTCTCGGATCGATTCATGGCGGGCCATAAATGCGAAGATATTGTGAACCAACCTGCGGAAATCGCGGTCGGAGCCGTTGTTCAGCAGCTCGGGCCGGGTAGTGGTCAGCGGCATGCCGCCACGCGCATTGCTCGGCTCGGCTCGGCGCGGCAGATGCCCCCGCTCACCTTTGGCTTTTTGGCGCGACACCTGCATTCTCCGGGTAACCGTCTGGACCAATATCTCGACTGACTTTGAACTCTGACGAGAATCAGCCTGTAAATCTATGCGATGGATCAAGTAACCACCGGCAGGATGTCAATATCATAGATGTGCCGCAACACGCGATTGAGCACGGGATCCGCAAGCTCCACTTCGAACCTGGTCGCCGGGCGGATCCCGCCGATCGCCGCCAGTGTACCGCAGAACATCATGGTGCCCTGCGAGAGCGAGTGACCGAATCGAGCGATCAAATCGGAGGGTGTACGCATGCCGGCGAGCGTGCCGTCCTGATACGCGACGCGTCGGCCGTCAATGGTGGCAAACGCACGCAGCTGCAACTCATCCCAATGTTCGACGACATCATCGAGCAGCCATAGTCCGCGGCTGACGGGCTTGCCGCAAAGCTGCTTTGAGAGCGCAATCCCCATCGTTTCGGCCCTGCGGTCGGTGTGGTCCGATCCGACTGTCAGCCACAGCTGCCCGCCATGCGCGATAACGATCGGCTCGGCCTCGCCGGAGGTGTCCGGGCCGAGCACCTGAAGGCGCGTCACCTGCGTTACGTTGAGCGCACTGTTGCGATAGAATACTGGAACGGAGGACGGCCGCGGCACGCCGATGGCGGCAAGCTCCTCGATATGGTGGCGCAGCGCCGTTTCATCACGGCCGGTCCAACCGGCAACGATCAGGTTTATGACCTCGAAGCCGATGCGCTCGGTCGTACCCTGCCGCGGTGCGAGCTGAAATTCGAGCATGACCTTCTTCTCTCCAAAATACTTTGTAAACTAGCTAATTTATGGAGTATATAACCCAAGGCTGTTCTGGAGACCAGCATGGATCCCCTCAAATTCCGCAATGCTCTTGGCAAGTTTCCGACTGGCGTGGTCGTGGTCACGGCCCGCACGCCATCCGGCGAGCTGGTCGGGATGACCATGAGCTCCTTCAACTCTGTCTCGCTCGAACCGCCGCTGATCCTTTTCAGCATTCACCGAAGGGCGCTCAGCTTTGCAGCGTGGCAGTCAGTTTCGCGCTACGCCGTCAATATCCTCAATGAGGATCAGGAACAAGTGTCCAACCAGTTCGCGCGCCCGAGCGCCAACAAATGGGAGGGGCTGGCGACCCTCATAGGGAAAAACGGCACGCCCATGCTGCCGAACGCCGGCGTGGTATTCGAGTGCGAAAACTACGCCCGCTACGATGGAGGCGACCACGAGATATTCGTCGGCCGCGTCGAGGCCCTGCACGAGCACGCCTTCACATATCAGCGGCCGCTCGTATTCTTCGAAGGCCGCTATCGCCAGCTTGCGAGCAGTGCGAGCGCCCACACGCCACCGCCTGAAGTCGAGCTTCTGCACGGCTGGTGAGAGTTTCTACGATTTCAACGAAAGGAATGATTGTTATGGCAATCAACAAGGAACACAAGGAATTTCATGCGCTCGATATGTCTAGCGGTTGGGAGACGCCGGCCGGCTATCCCAACGGTATTCAGCAGAAGATCCTCTCCGGCGCGCTTGACGAAAAGAACAAGAAAGGTTCGCGTTCGCGCCTGTTGCGTTTCGATCCCGGCGTTTTCACGACCAAGCCGTTCGTGCACGAATACTGGGAGGAGGTTTACCTGATCTCGGGCGATCTCACGGTCGGCAACGACGAGCAAGGCAAGGGCGGAGAATCCTTCGCGCCCAACACCTACGCCTCACGGCCGCCCGGCGCCTGGCACGGCCCGTTCAAATCCGAGAAGGGCTGCCTGCTATTCGAAATACACTATTTTGATCCAGCCTGACGGGGCTGATCCACGCGGCGCACTCTTAGTGCGCCGCGGCCGAAAAGTCTTGCATCACGGCTGACTTGACAACCCGCGCCTTGCGAGTCGTCGCCGGCGTATTGCGGCTGCGCCCGATGAAGCGCGGCACGCCTGCACTGACGACCGCGCCAATCGCGGCAATGTCGCCATTCTTGATCGCATCAAGTGCCGTGCCTTGCGTGCCGCCATCCGGCGCATCGAGCAATACGATATCGGCGGCATGGCCCGCTTTCAGGAAACCACTGTCGAGCCGATAGACTCGCGCGTTGTTGCCGCTCGCGGCGCATATCGCCTGTTCCGGCGTCATGCTCGTGAGGCTCGCAAGATGCGCCAAAGTGTAGAGAATGCCGAGCGGCATGACGCCGCTGCCGGTCGGCGTGTCGGTCGCGATGATGAAGCGGTCGAACGCGTTCAACTCCAGCGCAAGCTTGCCACACAAAAGCGTCGTTCGCAGATTGCCCGCTGTGCAGACCTGAAGTGCGATCTCACTCTCCCGGATAACGCGCTCGAAATCGCGATCCGGCATGGCCGTCGGCCCACCATTGATATGGAACGAGACATGCGGGTGCATCTTCAGAAGATGATCGCCAGTGATCGCGCCGGAACCGGGAATCGATGATCCGCCGGTATGGCAGGTGGTGATTAGACCGGCCGCCTTGGCGCCGGCCACAAGCGGCACGTAATCATACGCTGTCTTCACCGCGCCAAAACCCGCCTTGGCGAGGCCGACGCCTTTCTTGGCGAGTTCGACGAAATCTTCGTCCTTGAGGCCCGGCTCGAGAATGACAGAGCCGGCAATCACGCGCATACCGCCGGGGCGATAGTCAGCAAAGCAGCGCTGCGCCGCGATCGCCAGCGCCTTAACGCCCTCCGCGTCGCGGGGCCGGCCCGGCACATGCACTTCGGAAGCCGAGATCGACGTAGTCACGCCACCGTGCAGATAGCTTTCGAGATAGCCGACCGTGCGCTGCCGCGGCGTGTAGTCGCCGAACGTAATGTGCACGTGAGAGTCGATCAGGCCCGGAATCGCAGTCATGCCGCCGGCGTCGATCACCACATCACAGGCCTCGACAACGGAAACATCTGCCGTCCCGGCGCTAACAATCTTTCCGTCATGCGCCACAACCGTGTCGCCGTGAATGAAAGGGGAGCGCCAGTCGCCGGAAACAATTGTTCCGAGATTGGTGATTGCGACTCTCATACTAACCTCCCCGCCTAGTGTTTCACCTCGTCAAGTTCGTCGCTGAGACTGTACGAGGCCATCAGGTTTTCGACCATCGCGGTTGCGCCGTTCCAGTCGTAGGTGCGGAAACTGTGGCCTGCCGTGACAAAACGCGCCCCCGCATAGAACATCTCGTATTGCTGGTGACGAGAACCGAATTCGGAACCCACTGCGTCCCAACAGGCTTTGAGGAATTTCACCTTGTCCTCCGGCTCTAGATTCGCAGCACGCTGGGTGGTGTGGATGATTTTGTTGAGCATGGGATCGCTAAAATCCTTGATCGAGGACGGCAGCATGATCATCGCGCCACCAGACAGTTCGCGGATCGCATTGATGAACTGCGGATAGAGATCCTGCGTCAGCACCTGCGCCGAATACATGAAGTGCTTGTTGGGCACCCAATATTCGCCGGCCTTGGAGCCACTCGCTTCCATGCCCGACAGCATCGCTTCCACCATCGCGGCCTGCGCGGCCATGTAGCCGAGCTTCTCGCCAACGGACGGAATATTGGTGGTGCCGATCGCCTCGGTCAGCCGGCGGGCGAGACCGGCGAGAAAACGGAGCTTCACCGATAGACGTATTTGCGCCTGATAGTTCTGGTACGAGTGGCCCCAGGTATCGTGGAACTGCTGCCGACAGACGTCGGTGTCGCGGTAGACGAACAAGCGGTCCCAAGGCACCTTGACGTCATCGAAATAGATTAGCGCATCGTTCTCATCGAAACGCGACGAGAGCGGATTGTCGAAGACAGATACCGCCGCGGCTTCATAGGACTTGCGCGACAGCACGCGGATGCCCTTGGCATTCATCGGCAGCGCGCAGGAAAAGGCAAGGTCTTCTTCGCCTGGTTTCAGCGGCTGCAAGTTGGCGACCAGCACCTCATTGGCCATGATCGAGGACGTTCCGAGCATCTTCGCGCCGCGGATCGTGATGCCGCTCGAGTCTTCATCGACGATGCGCGCGACAAGGTCCGGCACCTGATCGCCCCAGTTCTTGGCGCGTTCGGCTTGTGGATTGATGATCACATAGGTGAGAAACAGGTCAGTCTTCGTGGCGTAATCGACATAATCTTCGAGCGCCTTGGCCCGCTGCGGCCCATGCTTTCGGAAAACCTCAATGCCCATGCGCTGGCCGATCAAGGCGGACGCGACATGATCCGGCGAGCGGCCCATGAAGCCGAAATGTACGCGCGACCAGGCCTGCAGCGCCTTACGCCGCGTCACCATTTCCTCGTAGCTCCTCGGCATCTGCCAGGCGCGGTTGACGCGGCGGTTGGAACCTTCGGGCATGAAGGTCATCAATTCGATATTTTCTGGTTTCGCCTGAAAGTCGTAGAGCGCGGCCGAGGACTGCACTACGTTACGGAACGCGGGATGCGCCGTGACATCCTCTACCAAAGTACCATCGATGTAGACCGTGCGCCCGTCCCGCAAGGATGCGATGTGCTCGGCACCCGTCTTTGCAACCGTCATGTTTCGCTCCACCAGATACTTTGGTTGTTAGTCTGGCCGGGGACCGGCAAAACGATTAAGTCAGTCCATCCTGACCTTTGATGTCAGCGTCAGACAGGCCGCCAACCCGATGATTTGGCCGGCCGCGCGTGGCGTAAACAGCGATAATCGCGATCTCGTTCGGCTGCGGCGCATCCGGCAGTGTCAAGGTCATGCCATCGTAATGCGAACGCACGTAAAGCGCATCCTTGTGCGCCAGGGGAATGTCGATCATCGCGCCCGGCGATGCGCGCTTGGTCATCGACGAAATCCATGCCTTGCCGCCGCCGACCGCCTCACGCATCACATTGCCAAATACGGTGGTAAGCATGGCGTTGCCATGCTCCTGCTCGCCATTGATACCAACCACCGCGGCCTTGCCATAGCTCACTGCCCGGTCCGGCGCCAACAGTCGCACAGCGATTGAGCAGATTTCGCGCCCGATCGCCTCGCTCGCTTGCGTCAGCGGCGACAGATCGTGCACGAAACGACCGGCAAAGGGATTGTCGATGATCGCAACCGCCGCCGCCTTGCGCAGCGGCGGCACCGTCTCGCGCGCGTCTGCCGATCGAATCTCGTCAATAAACGTCAGTAGACGCTTGATTCGCATGGTGTCGGCGTCCAATTCGGTCATCGTCGCCCCTCCCGATCGCAAAACTATCTTCCACAGTTACATAACTCACGAAGCTTTTCAAGCTCGCTTTCTGATGCTAAGCTTCACGCAAGCGAGGCCTAGGAGTCTGCTTGGGCATACTTCTCGATTGGCACAAGGATCGCAGGAAAGAAACGCGACGAACAGGGAGGTTTCCGCATGACGTCCAGTTTGACCAAGGTGCTCGGTGCGGCGGGGCTCGCGGCGGCCCTGTCGGGAATCATCGCAAGCGGCCCCGTTCACGCGGCGAGCGCCGAGATCGTACTGGGCGCCATTGTGCCGTCGAGTGGCCCATTCGCCGAATGGGGCCGCACCAATACTGCGACACTGCAAATGCTGGAGAAACAGGTCAACGATGCTGGTGGTGTCAACGGCGCCAAGTTACGTATCGTGATCCTCGATGACGCTACCAAGCCGGCGCAGGCGACCAACGATCTTCGCAAACTCGCCGGCGACGATCACGTGCTCGCGGTGGCCGGCCCGCTGACCTCGAGCGCGGCGGAGGTCACCTTCCCGGTCGCCAACGAAATGAAAGTCGTTGCGACATCGCAGGCTTCGTCAAAGCCCGGCGTAGCCAAGAACAACCGCCCCTGGGCGTTCCGAAATACCATTGACGAAAGTGTGCTCGGCCGCGCCACAGTGCCGTATTACAAGAAGGCCTTCAACATCAAGAGCGTGGCGATCATCTTCGACGCGAAGGACGCAACGGCCGCCACGGTCGGCAGTAAGATCATGCCCGGTCTGATGAAAGAAAACGGCATTGAGGTTCTCAACGCCAACGATCCGCTGTCCTTCAACACCGGCGACCTCGACGTCAGCGCGCAGGTGACCAAGATCAAGGCGCTTAATCCTGACGGCGTCGTCGTCAGCGCCGACTACAGCCAGGCCGTCACTGTGATTCGCGAAATGAAGCGTCAGGGCGTGATCAAGCCGGTTGTCGGCTCAACACAGCTGATTTCGTCCGCTATCCTGAAAGCCGCGCCCGAGATTCCGATCGTGGCACCCGCGACCTTCTATGCCAGCATGCCCGGCGACAAGCCGCAGACGTTTGTTAAGGAACTGACGCCGCTGTTGCACAAGATATCCGGCCTGCCAGCCGAGATCGAACCCTCAATGTACGACGCCAATATCTACGAAATCGGCAGCATCTATATCGATGCGATCAAGAAAGCCGGCGTTACAGGTAAGCCGGAGGACCTCGAAGCCGACCGCACGAAAATTCGCGACTACATGACAAAGCTTTCGGGCTTCCCCGGCCTCGGCGGCCCGATCGCTTTCAACCAGGATGGCGATGCAATCAAGGCATTCTACATCGTGCAGGGCCAGAACGGTGCGTGGGAATCGAAAGTCCGCGGGTGCAGCGCGCCGGATGGCAAGCACGGCTGCTGAATTCATGAAAGATCGTCATGGCTAGGCCTGTCCTGGCCGGTCACGCCCTTCTTTCATGGAATCTCCAAATAGATGCCCGGCGCAGGGCCGGGCGTGCCGAAGACTAGAAGCAACGCCACCCCCACAAGCCCTATCTCTTTTTGGGACGCATTCGTGCTGATCCAGCAGTTGGTGAATGGTCTAACGCTTGGCGCGGTCTACACGCTGATCGCGCTTTCCTTCTCACTGGTCATGGGAGTACTCGGCGTTCTCAACCTCGCGATCGCCGAGCTGTTCATGCTCGGCGGCTATTTCGGTTTCGCGATACTATTGGCGCGACTGCCGCTGCCCGTCGCGCTGGTCGCAGGAATGGCCGGTGCTGCGCTGGTAGCGGCGATCGTCGAACGGATCGGGTATCAGCCGTTCCGCGGAGCGCCCGTGGTGACGCCGATGCTGTCGACGCTTGGGTTCTCAATTATTCTGCAGAATGTGGCAACGAACGTCTGGGGTTCCGACCCGCTTCAACTTTCGGACGAAGTCTTGAGTGGGCGATTCAACATCGGCCCCGCCAGCATCAGCGCAATCCAATTGGTGGTGTTGAGCGTGACGGTTCTGCTCGTGGCCTCGCTGGCGTTTCTGGTGCAGCAGACCTCAATCGGCCGCGCGCTCCGCGCCGTTGCCGAGAATCGCGACGTCGCCCGGCTACTTGGCGTCCCGGCTGGTCGCATCACGCTTATCGCTTTCATGTTGTCCGGTTCGCTCGCCGGGGCTGCCGGCGTTCTGATCGGCGTGCACTATGCAGCGATCACGCCGTATATCGGCGTCGAGGTTGGCCTCAAGGCGATCGCGGTGATGGTCATCGGCGGCACCACGCGCATATGGGGCTCGCTCATCGCAGGTCCCCTGATCGGAATCGTGGAAGTGATGACGGTCGCCTATGTTGGCTCGCAGATTCGCGATTTCGTGGTCTATGGACTCATGATTCTGATCCTGCTGCTGCGACCACAAGGATTGCTTGGCAGCGGTCGCGGCGATCAAAGCCAGAGGGTCTGACCATGTCGATGTATTATGCTGGTATTCTCTCGGATATCGGCATTCTCCTGTTGGGCGCGCTCAGCGTGTACATCATTTTAGCCACGGGGCAACTTTCACTTGGCAATGCCGGCTTCATGGGGATCGGAGCCTATATTACATCCTGGCTGACGGTCGAGGCGGGCCTCCCGATCACAGTGGCGCTCGTGATTGCGGCGCTCGTGTCCGGTGCAATCGGCGTTGCAGTCGGCTTTCCCGCGCTTCGCTTGAAAGGCATCTATCTCGCGATGGCGACGCTCGGGTTCGGCGAGGTAGTACGCAGCTTCTTGCTGAATTTCGCCGCAATGGGCGGCCCCGAAGGCTTCCATGGTATGCACCATATCTCGACCGGTTATATTTGGACCTGGGCGGTTAGCGTACTCGTCCTGGTCATGCTGATCGAGGCCTCGCCGATTTGGCTCGAAATCCGCGCGGTCCGCGATGACGAGACCGCAGCCGGCCTCGTCGGCCTCAACGCAACCGAGATCAAGGTCGGCGCTTTCGGCTGCGGCGCCGCGGTCGCGGCGATCGCCGGCGGTCTGTTCGCGCATCATCACGTCTACATTGAGCCCGGGAACTTCTCGTTTGAGCGCTCGGTCGATCTGGTGCTTGCCGTGATCCTCGGCGGCTCGACCGTTGCGTCGGGCGCGCTTGCCGGAGCCGTGATGCTGGTGATCCTTCCGGAATATCTTCGCTTCCTCGCCGAATGGCGCTTTGCCGCCTTCGGCGCGCTGCTGATCGCAATGCTGCTGGTTCGGCGCCAGGGTCTTCTCGATCGTGCGCTGTTGCGCTTCGCCTGGCGGGGATCGCGGGCATGAACACGACATTGCCCCCTCGCCTCAGGCTTGACCGCATCACCAAGGCTTTCGGCGGCGTACATGCCCTGACTGATCTTTCGCTTGATGTGATGCCCGGTCAGATCATCGGTCTGATTGGACCGAACGGCGCCGGCAAGACGACGACTTTCAACGTCATCACGGGCGCCTATCGCGCCTCCTCAGGCACGGTGCTGCTGGACGGCCAAGCCGTTACCTCGGAGCCGCCGCACAAAATCGCGCGTGCCGGGATCATGCGTACATTCCAGAATATCAGACTGTTTTCCGACATGACCGTCTGGGAGCATTTGCTTGTGGCGCAACCGCATTCAGGTTTGGCCGTTCGCAGGCTGCTGCCGATGCGCTTTTCCAACCGAAAGACGATCGAGCGCGCCGAGGAGGTGCTGGAGTTCTTCGCTCTCGGCAATGTTCGTAACCGCCCGGCGCGGACGCTGCCGTACGGCCTGCAGCGCAGGGTCGAGATGGCGCGCGCGGTGACGGCGCGGCCCAGGCTCTTGCTGCTGGACGAGCCGGTCGCCGGAATGAATCACGATGAGGCCGAGGCTATCCGGGCCCTGGTGCTACGGCTCCGCCAGGGCGGCCTCAGCATCCTCCTGATCGAACACGACATGGCTTTCGTCATGAACCTCTGCGATGAGCTTTATGTTCTCGACTTTGGTATATTGATTGCGCACGGCAGGCCCGCTGAAATCAGGGCAAATCCAGCTGTGCTGGACGCCTATCTTGGAAGGGCGGCATAATGCTGAGGGTTCGCGACCTCGTCGTTGGCTACGGCGCCATTCAGGCGGTACGCGGTATCGATCTTGACATCGAGCAAGGGGAGATCGTCGCGCTGATCGGCTCCAATGGCGCTGGCAAGACCACGGTCGCGCGCGCCATCGCCGGCCTGCTGTCGTATAGCGGCGAGATCTTATTTGAAGACGTAAGGCTAAAACCCAACGCGGCCGAGCGCAATCTCCGCCTGGGGATCGCGCTGGTGCCGGAGGGACGCGGCATCCTTGGCACAATGACGGTCCAGGAAAATCTCCTGATGGGCCTCTATACGCGCAACGATAAGGCGCAAGCCAAACTGGATCTCGCAGTAATCCACCAAAGGTTTCCGATCCTCGCCCAGCGCGGCCATCTGCTAGCGAGCCTGATGAGCGGCGGCGAGCAGCAGTTGCTTGCGATAGGCCGCGCGCTGCTTTCGAAGCCAAAACTCTTGCTGCTCGACGAGCCTTCACTCGGACTTTCGCCGAGAATGACCGACACGGTGTTTGCAATGATTGAGGACCTCCGGCGCGACGGCCTGACCGTCCTCTTGGTCGAGCAAAAAGCGCGTCAGACGCTGCAGATCGCGGATCGCGCCTATCTGTTGGAGACCGGCTGCGTGATCACGACTGGCCCGGCAAAGGGCCTGATTGATGATCCCGTGGTTTCGGAAACTTTCCTGGGCAGCCGCACCGCTGCTGTGCACCGATGACGGCCTGCTCACATTATATCTGCCGTTCCGCGAAACGTTCGGGAAGAATGAGCCGCGCATGAGGTAAATCATAGTGCGAGCTACTTCAGGCAACACCCGCCATGGCTTTTTCGGTGGTTCCTTGCTCACATGACTTCGACGAACCGCATGCACATCGGTGAAGTAACCGTCTTAAGCACGGTTGCACTCACCCCTGCGCTTGATGAACTCGTTCCCTCATACGAGAAGAGCGGCAACCGTTTGATGATTATCTACAATACGATCGGCGAGTTGAAGAAACGCATAGACAACGGCGATACGGCCGATGTGATTATCCTATCGCGTCAGATTCTGAACAAACTGGAGGCCCAGCGTAAGCTTATCAGCGGCAGCATCGTCAATATCGGGATATCTTACGTCGCCGTGGGCATCCGCGCTGGCGCGCGTCTGCCCGACATCTCGACGCAGGAAAAGCTGAAGGAAACGCTTCTCGCTGCCAAGTCGATCTCCTACGCCGATCCTGCGAAGGGCGGCGCCAGCGGCGTCTACTTCGCTGGAGTTCTCGATCGTCTCGGCATTTCCGATCAAATGAAAGCCAAGACGGTTTTGGTCCCAAACGCCCAAGCCGGCGAACTCGTCGCCGGAGGCCAAGTGGAGATCGGCGTGGCGCAGGCTTGCGAAATCGCCGTCGTTCCAGGGACGCGAGTGGTAGGGCCTCTACCCGGAGATCTCAACAGCAGAATGATCTTCTCTGCCGGTATGGGATCTAATTGTCGAATTCCACGGGCCGCCGAATCGTTGATCGAATTTATGGCCAGTCCAGTCGCCGCAGCGGTACTCAAGTCGAAGGGAATGGATCCGGTTTAAATAGGGGTTTTCGACGTTACTCGCCGCGATTGACAGTTTACCTGCTTGCCGCCCGCTCCAGTTTTATCGGCTCAAAGACGTCCTTTGCAAAATGCACGACGAATATTTCTATGTTTGAGCAACTCACAGCCTGAAGATCGAGGTAATTCCAGTACTCGCGACTTGGATACGGCACAAGCCCGATCACTTTGTCGGCGGCAGCAGCAGTGCTAACCAATTGGGCCATAAACGAGTTGAGACGAGCGGAGTATTCGTCGACATCCTTGTACGGCCCGAAAATCAATAGCCTCACGAACGTCTCTGCTTCTTCATGCTTGAACAGCAAGCTGCTGGTTGCGGCACCACCGTCGAATTCCTGAGACAGCGTGAAACCTTCGCCCAGCTGCGATTGCGCCCAATGTTCCGCAAGTCGGCGCAGCTGGAAGCCATGCTGCCGTCCGCTCACGGGCCCCGATTTCCACTCGCGCGCTTTCTCTTCAACGTGCATCTGAACGATCGTCAGTTTGACCTCGATCAATCCTTGGGCTCTCCGATAAACTCCTACTCGATATAGTTTTTCCAACCGCAGATCAAATCGATGGGGGCACGTGCTGACGATCCGCGGCGACAGCGCCGGCTCCGCGCCAAGCGCAAGAGCTGCCTCATCAAGACGCCGACCGCCGGTGACGGCCCTCCGGTCGGCCCCGCCTCCCTCCGGCCCGTCACCGGCGGAAACAATCTTCGACCGAAATCATAATCCCGATGGTGGGGGCAGTTCTTCATGACACAAAGGGGCAGTTCCGGACGGCGTTTGACCGCTTTCACCAATTCGGCGCGCGGAGTTCGGCCATTTGATGCTTAGGTCAGGTGTGCTATCTGCCGTGGTTTCACTCACAGGAGTCACAACGTGGCAAAGGCGACAAAGAAAAAGCTTGCTCGCAAACCATATACGTCAGCCGACATCAAAGCCCTGAAGCAGCACTCAAAGGCGCGAACACCGGTATCAAAGATATCAAAGCAGATGAAGCGCTCGGTCGGCTCTCTGAGGCAGAAGGCTTTAAAGCTCGGGATCGGCTTAGGCCACCAGCGCTGATTTTCGTCAATTTCCGTCACGGCCGAACGGCTAAGCCAACCACGTCATTGTCTCTCCCTTTTCCTTCTCCTGCAGATCGATTTGCAGCGCTGCGTTCAAGTCTCTCACCAGAGCTAATTTGAACGGCTCAGCGGTCAGGTCGGTTTTCTGATTGCATGCCTCGCAAACCCAAATATCCAAGTTCGTCATCCGTCCTTGGCACCAAGAGATCTGCTTGGGTCGGGCCACTTCTGCGCGCCGCCTATTCCGAGGAAAGAGAGGAATGCCTTGCGTGCGGGAACGCGGCCACGACATCACCATTGAAGGCACCGAACATTCGGTTTCCCAAGACCACTTCCCTAATCATTGAACAACGTCGAGTTTCACCTTTGCGATCCCACTTTCAACCATCCCAAGCGCCTCGGCCGCGGAATGTGAGACATCAACAACTCGTCCTGGAACGTACGGACCGCGATCATTGACCCGTACTGTCACCGATCGCCCAGTCACGACGTTCGTTACCCGCAGCCGGGTGCCAAACGGCAACGTAGGATGAGCGGCGGTCAAATCGTGCGTATCGAACTTTTCGCCGCTCGCGGTCTGTTGCCCCTCTGTGTAGAAGCTGGCAACTCCCTGCGAGGCGATCTGTGTCGGCGTCGCGTCATTGGGCCGCGCAAACGGCGTATGCCTTCTCGTGGATGCGACATGCCTGTTGGTGACGAATGATGCCGTTCGATCGTGGTTCGATGACGCGTGCCGGCTCAGGCCAGTAAATTCGGAATTTCGGACCGCGGTAGACTGCGCGCAGGCCGCAAGCGATGCAGCCCCAAGTACGATGACAAGCGGTTGAAAGACGTTCCGGACCCGACCGGCCGAGAC
>NZ_DAIDJE010000036.1 GCF_027451485.1 Bradyrhizobium sp. | reverse complement strand
GCGCTCGCCGGTGTTGAGATTGCCCCGCATGAAGAACGAGGCGACGAGCAGCGCCGCGAGGGCGAGCGCCAGCGCGACGAGCGGCGGCCGCGAAAAGAAGGGCGCCACGCCGCCCTCGCCGAGGACGGCGAGGGCGAGATAGAAGAGGGTCCCGAGGATACCGAGAAGGATGAAGATGGGCTTGCGCATGACGGCGCCCCGCGCGTGGTCCGTGACATGCTACACCAACGCCGGGTTTCGCACGGCGGCGTCGAAATCGTCGGCTTGCGCCGCGGCCGCTCAACGCCGATAAACCCGGCCGGCGCACGGCTGTCCGGGGAAAAATCAGACATAGGTGAACCTGAGCTGGTGTGGAGAGCTTCGCGTTTTTCGGGTGCTTGGGTTGACGGGCGGTGGCCTGTCGATCGCGGCGATGTCACGGCGGTCAAACAGGCATTGGGCGACGAGATCGGTGAATCGAAGGATGGAGAGGTGAATCTTATAAGTCCGGACGGCGATGCGCAGCAGGGCGTAGGCGATCATGGCGGCGTAGATCTGAAGGCGGATGGCATTGTCGTTGTTTCCGAGGAACTTACGAATCTTGAGGTGCTGCTTGATCCAGCGGAACAGGAGCTCGATCTGCCAGCGCGCCTTGTAGAGTGCGGCGATCTCGAGCGCCGGGCGCGCCAAGTCATTGGTCAGCAGGGTGAGCACATCGCCGGTCTCGTGGCGCTGGACCTTGATCTGGCGGAGCCGGATCGGCAGCTTGGAGTCGCCTTTGCTGGCGAAGCTCACCTCGGCATCGTCGAGGACGGTAAAGCCATCGCCGGTCACCGTGAGAAGCGGCCGCTGCTCGACCAGCTCGAGCTTCATGCTGCTCTTGGGACGTGTCACGAAGAACGCCTTGGCATCGGCGATTTGGCGCCACCAGCCATAATGACAATAGCCCTTGTCGAACACGTATGTCGCACCAGCCTCGATCGTGGCGGTGCGGCCGACCGGGGCGTCGTTGACGTTGGCGTTGGTGATACCGAGGATGCGCGGGCTGTCGGTCTCGGGGGCGTAGACGATATGCACCTTCATGCCCTTGAAGCGTCCATTCGATTTCGCCCAGCCGTAAAGCTTGCCCAGTGGGATCGGCGTCGAATCGATCAGGCGCAGCATCGCCCGGCCGTCCCGCCGTGCCAGACGATCGAGCTGACCCGCGAGCAGGATGAAGGTGTCGCTGAACACTTCTACCGGCCGGCGCCGGTTCGCGTCCGACAATGTCGAGCGCTGCACCGTACCGCTCGCCAGATGGTAATGATGCTGCCGGTTCGCGTTCCAGCTCGCCTCAACGCCGCGAAGCGTCTCCGCCTTGCTGAACTGCCCGAACATCAGGACCAGCAGATGATCCCAGCTCTCGAACGATTTGTCGTACGCGTTCCCCCGGTGACGCGCCACAATCCCGTCAAACTGACGACGATTGAGCGGTTCAAGGAGCTTGGCGAAAATGCTAGAAGTGAACCGCATGCCCCGTCCTTTTCTGAGTCTCGCAAACACAGAATAGGCGGGAAACCCCCGTCGGGCGGGGCATGCAGCCGCGACAAATCGAATCACCGATACCTTTCCCCGGACAGCCGTGC
>NZ_DAIDJE010000035.1 GCF_027451485.1 Bradyrhizobium sp. | reverse complement strand
GGTGCAGGCGGGTGCCTATCAGAACTCGACCTGGGTGGTCGCCGTCGCGAAAGCCGGCGTCGAGGACGGTTTCCCACTGATCGGCGGCAGCCTGATTGTCGATCCCGACGGAGAGATTGTCGCGGAAGCCGAGACCGAGGGTGATGAATTGCTGGTTCATCCGTGCGATCTCGATGCAACGGTCTTTGGCAAGAAGACCATCTTCGATTTCGCCCGCCATCGCCGCATCGAGCACTATGGTTTGATCACGAGTCGCGTCGGCGCCGTTCCGCCGCCGGAAGCCTGATAGCCGAGGCCGATGCCCATGAGCTTTGCGCTCGATCATGTAGTGATCAATGTGCTGTTCGACATGGAGCGCGCTGCCGCGCTGATGTCAAAGCTTGGTTTCACGCTGACGCCGCGCGGCTATCATTCGCTTGGGTCAATCAATCATCTGATGATGTTCGAGCAGGATTATGTGGAGCTGATTGGGCTGCCGTTGGGCACCGATAAGATCCGCAAGGATCTGCTCGAAAGCCCGCGCGGCCTGAACGGGCTTGTATTCAAGGTCGGCGATATCGATTCCTGCCAGCGCGCGTTGGGCGACGCCGGCCTTGCTGCGCTCGAGCCTCAGAGCTTTTCGCGGCCGGTCACCATCGATGGCGTCGAGCACCTGGCCCGCTTTCGCACGGTGCGCACTGCGCCGAACTTGTTCGACGCGGGACGAGTCTATTATTGCCAGCATTATACACCGGAACTGGTCTGGCACCGGCCATGGATGGCGCATCCCAATGGCGTTCGCGTCTTGAAGGAACTGGTTATCGTGACCTCGAATGCGGAAGCCGACGTTCCCTCCTATGCGAAAGCCGCGCAATCCGCTCCGGAGAGGCAAGGGGACGATTGGCGGATCGTCCTGCCAGGCGGCTTTTATCTCACGCTGATCTCGCCCGCGCGCTATCGAGCGCGTTATGGCGACCTCGGTGTCGAGGCCGATGGTCGGGGCAGCTTCTTCGGCGCGCTGGTATTCGTGGCTCCCGACCTCGTGCGCGTCGGCAGTCTTGTCTCATCGATTCCCGATTTGCGCTTCGAAGCCGGGAAGACCTCGCTGCGCGTCCTCGCACCATCCCTCAATACGCTGTTCGAGTTTTGCTGACTTCGTCAGCTTGAGGCAGCTTTTCGGCCCAGCCGCTCCGTGGCCATCACCCGCAGCGTCCTCCGATCGAGCTTGTTCGTCGAAGCCAAGGGAAGGCTCTCGACGAACCAGATCGAGCGCGGATGCTGGTAGGCTGGCGCGTTGGCCAGCGCGAAGGCCTTCAGCTTCGCTTCATCGAGATCGCTAGCCTCGCGCTTGACCACAAAGGCCACCGGCTTGGTTCCCTTGATGTCGTCGTCGACCGGCACGACGCAGGCCTGGCTGACATCGGGATGGCTCTCCAGCATCTTTTCGACTTCGCCGGGAAAGATATTTTCGCCCCCGCTGACGAACATGTCGTCGGTGCGGCCGACAAAGAAGTGAAAGCCGTTTTCGTCGCGCCGAAATACGTCGCCCGTGACATAGAAGCCGTCCTTGGTGATCGGCGAGGGGACATCGGGACGGTTGTGATAACCATTCATCACTGCCGGGCTGTTCATTTCGAGCACGCCTGCATCTGAGGGCTCGCCGTCGTCTCCGATCAAACGGAGCTGCACCTTCGGATGCGGATAGCCGACCGACATATCAGGCTGGGTCAAGCCTTCAGGATGCGGCCCGAAGACAACGGGGCCAGCTTCGGTGGTGCCATAGGCATTGGTCACCGCTGCGCGCGGAAGCGCGCGGTGGATTGCGTCCATCAGGCTTTGGCTGACGGGGGCCGACCCCATTCGCAAATACTTCACGCTGGAGAGGTCGGTCGCCGCGAACCGCTCCTTGTCGTTGAGCATCATCGCGATCATTGGCGGCACGGCCGTGAGCCAGGTGCAGCGATAGTCCGCGATCGCCTTCAGGTAGAGTTGAGTGGTGAATTGCGGCAGCAGAACAATCGTGGCATGGGCCGCATGCGCCAGCTGGCTCATCGCCAGCGCATTCATGTGATAGAGCGGCGCTGCGACCAGGAAGCGGTGCTGGCTCATGTCCTGCGCGGCCATGCGCTGTTCGACCACCCAGATATGGCTTTGATGCGAGAGCACGACGCCTTTCGGGCGTCCGGTCGAGCCCGACGTATAAAGAAACATCGCCGGTTCGCGATCGCCAGGGGCAATCGGCGCAAACGGCCCGGGGTCGAGGAAGCCCGCGAAGTCCTCCGCTCCATTGCCGCCGTCGAAGCCAACGCGCGGCACATCCTTGGGCGCGCTGGTCAGGCGCGTCGCGTCGCAGAACACGAGCTTGGCGCCGGCATCGCGAACGATATAGTCGATGGTGGCCGGCGGGAACTTGAAGTTGACCGGCACCGCGACAAGGCCGGCACGCATGATGCCGTGGACGGTCGAGAGATATTCGAAGCGATTGGCCGAGAGGATCGCAACGCGGTCGCCTCGTCGCAGGCCGCGCGCGCCAAGCGCCCGCGCGACAGCACCGGCCTGCGCCTCAAAATCACGATAGCTGAAGCGGCGCTCGCGTCCCGTGCCGAGATCGATTACTGCGACTTTGTCGGGATCGCCGTGTGGAGAGGTCAGGGCTCCCAGGTTTACGAACGAAGGAATGGCAGCCACCGCGGCGTTCCCGTCAGGCTGGCGGCGCCGTGAGATAGGTGCCGCGGCCGCTGGCAAGCAGGCGGCCGTCCTTGTCGAGAACCTTCGCCTCCGCCACCGAGAATTGCTTGCCGAAGTTCACGATCTCGCCGCGCATCGTCAGCACGCCTGGCATCGCCGCGCGGTGATAGTCGACCCGCAAATCGATCGTCGGCACGCCACGGCCGGTCCTGGAAACCATGGCCCAGTCGGCGGTGAGGTCGACCAGCGCAGCCAGAATGCCGCCATGGGTGTAGCCGCGATCGGGATTGACGACCCATTCTTCGCGCCATGTTGCGGTCAGCTCGATCGTGCCTTCACCGACCGCAACCACCTTAAGCCCGAGCCATTGATGGTACGGTCCGCGGGATATCAGCTTCTGGACGTCTTCGATGCTGGGAACGTCACTCATCGCACACACTCTCTATAATTCTTATAGCCATTTCTCGCGGCCCGAAAGCTGGTCCTTACGGCTTGACCACGACCTTGCCGATAACCTCGCGGTCCTGGATAAGACGCAGACCCTCCGCCGCCTTTTCGAGCGGCAGCACCGCGTCGATGACCGGCGCGATCTTTTTCTCGGCGATCATTTTCATCAGATCGGTCAGATTGTCCTCATAAAAGCTGTTGGAGCCGATCACCTTCAGCTCGAAGCTCCAGATGTAACGCAGGTCCTCCTTCGGATCGTGCCCTGCGGTGGCGCCGCAGACCAAAAGGCTGCCGCCGCGCTTGAGGCAACGCAGCGACGGCACCCATGTATCGCCGCCGGTGAAATTGATCACCACGTCGACGCCGCCTTCATAGGTGCGGCGCTGTGGCTTGCCGTACTTCTCGATCGCCCATTTCGAGAAATCCACCTCCTTGTAGTTGATCGTCTGGTCGGCGCCTATCGCCTTGAGCTTTTCGAGCTTCTCGGCGCTGCTCGCGCAGGCGATAACCTCGGCACCGAGTAGCTTGCCCAGGATGACGCAGCCGGTACCGACGCCGCCGCTCGCGCCCAGGATCAGGACGCGGTCGCCCTTTTTGATCGTGTTGTGCGTAATCAGCATGCGGTGCGCGGTGCCGTAGGCGACCGGCAGCGATGCCGCGTCCTCGAAGCTGACGCCGTCCGGCATGACGATCAGTTGGTCGGCCTCGACCAGGCAATATTCCGCCATGCCGCCATCGAGCATCTCGCCCATCAGGCCCTTTTTCTTGTTGAGCGGGTTGACCAGCACGCGACTGCCGATCTTCCAGCCCGATACGCCTTCGCCGATCTCCGTGATCTCGCCCGCCATATCGAGCCCGATCACCACCGGCAGCGGCACCTTGATGCCCGGCATGCCCTTCACCGTGAACACGTCATGGTAGTTGAATGAGGAAGCGCGCACGCGGATCACGACACTCCCCGGCTTCGCCTTGGGCCTCGGGTAGTCGTTCACCAGCTGGAGATTTTCCAACCCGCCGTGTTGGCGCAAGAGCAGCGCCCGCATCGTTTCTGACATCTCGTGTTCCTGTTTACTCGCAATCGGACGCGGGGCGCCGGATCGCAGGGGCCGCAGTTTGCTGAGAGGCGGCGCAAGATCAAGCGTCAATCCCCGCAACCCACCCATTCGGAGAGGGTTTCGCATGCTGGAAGATCAGAGGACAATGCCCTTCACGTCCCGTGGTCAGGACGCATCCTGCATGGCCGCCTCGACGATCGCCGCAATCGATGAAGAAAGACTGGCGCCAAGGTTGGTTCCTGGCCGACCGCCGCGCTTCGCGACCTCATGAAGGATCGCCCGAAGCTGTTCATGCCTGACCTTCTCCTGCCCCGGCCTCAGCGGCAGACGCTCGGCCAATAGCTGGTTTTCGATCTTTTCGGCCTCGAGTTCGAGCGCCGTGACCTGCGCGCGGAATTGTTCGGTTGTCCTAGCTGGCGCCGATGCGGGTCCCGTCTTCAGGTGGGTCCGGATGGCCCGCAGTTTTCGAACGACCTGCTCGCGCCACGGGCCGCAGGTCGCGTCCAGTGCCCTGATCTCGCCCGGCGTCAGCAGGATGCGATGTCTGACCGCGGCGAAGGTCACCATCAACAGCAGCATCACGTCGACGTCCAGTTCGTTCTGCAAGGCGAGGCAGGCTTTGGCGACGCCGGGGCGCGCATAGAGCGCGAGGGCAAACGCCCAGCTATCCGCTTCGAGTTCGGGGCTAGTGCCCACTTTCCGAACTTCGCTTTTCATTTCATTCGCCGGTCTTGATCGAGTTCAATCCACCCCAGCGGCTGACGGCGGTGTTCTCGATCTCAAAGAGGTCGAGCACCCGCCCAAGCGTGTGATCGACCATCTGCTCCAGGCTTGCAGGCCGTGCATAAAAGGCCGGAACCGGCGGGTAGACGATCGCGCCCATTTCGGTGGCTGCCGTCATCGCGCGCAGATGACCAAGGTGAAGCGGGGCTTCGCGAACCATCAGCACAAGACGGCGTCGCTCCTTGAGAACGACGTCGGCGGCACGGGTGACCAGTGAGGAGGTGACGCCCGTGGCAATCTCCGCGAGGCTTCGTATTGAGCAAGGCGCAACCACCATGCCCATCGTTCCGAAGGACCCGCTGGCGATCGAGGCGCCGATATTGTCGACCGGATGCACCACGCTGGCCAGCGCCGCTACCTCGGCAACATCGATGTCCATCTCCTGCGTCAGGGTGATCCTGGCCGACCGGCTCATCACCAGATGGGTTTCGATATCGGTGTTCCGCAATAGTCGCAGCAGGGCGACGCCATAGATCGCGCCGGAGGCGCCGGTCATGCCGACGATCAATCGCTTCGGATGTGAATTCATCGAAACCAGAACGGATTAAGGTCAGGCCAGAAGGCAGCTCCCGCCAGATTAGCAGGGTCCTCCGTCGACGTTAAGCTGACTCGCATGAATCCAGCTTTTGGAGGCTGCTGCCATGCGTTAGCCTGATTGAAATCCTCGACGGAGCGGACGTAAAGGGAATGAGGAATACCCATCGGCCTTAACGTCGTGGATGACGATCCGATCGAGACTTGAGGGAGCAGGCAATGGAGGCAAGGCGTTCCAATACGGGCGAGACGGCGCATCCCGATCTCCGCGACTGGTTGGGCCAGCTCGCCGGCGTCGGGCGCCTCGCAGTGGCGCACAAGGGCGTTTCACTGATCGATGAATTGGCGGCGATTGCCAAGAAACTCGAAAATGAGCGCGCCGTGCTGTTCCCCCAGCCGGGCCAGCACAATATCCCCGTCGTCGCCAATCTGTTCGCCGACCGCAGCTGGATCGCGGATGCGCTAGGTGTGCCGGCTGACAAGCTGCTGTCGACCTTCCAGGATGCCGTTCGGCATCCGCTGCCCTGGGTCGAGGTCGCCGTCGCGCCGGTTCAGGAAGTCTTCCATGAGAGAGTCGATCTCCTCAGACAGCTGCCGATCCCGAAACATAACGAGCATGACAGCGGCCCCTACATCACGGCTGCGCTTCTGATCGCGCGCAATCCGAAGACCGGCATTCAGAACGTCTCCATTCATCGCTGTCAGGTCAGTGGGTCCGACCGGATCGGCGTGCTGCTGCTGCCCAGGCATACGCTGCATTATTTCCGGATGGCCGAGGAGACCGGCGAGGGGCTCGAGATTGCGCTCGTGATTGGCGTGCACCCGGCCTGTATTCTTGCATCCCAAGCTATCGCGGCCCTCGACAGTGATGAAATGGAAATCGCCGGCGCGCTGCTCGGCCGTCCTATCGAGATGGTGAAGTGCCGCACCAATCGCGTGCGGGTGCCGGCGCATGCGGAGATTGTCATCGAGGGCCGTATCCTGCCGAAAGTACGCGAGCCCGAAGGCCCGTTCGGCGAATTCCCACAATATTATGGGCCGCGAGCCGACCGCGAGGTGATCCAGGTTGATGCGATCACCCATCGGAAGAGCCCGATCTTTCATACCATTACGGGCGGCGGCGTCGAACACCTGCTGCTCGGCGGGATTCCGCGCGAGGCGACGTTGCTAGAGCACTTGCAACGAAGTTTTCCTTCAGTGCGCGATGTGCGCCTAACCCGCGGCGGCACCTGTCGCTACCACCTCGCCGTCAAGATCGACAAGAAAAACCAGGGCGAGGCGAAAAACATCATCATGGGCGCGTTCGGCGGCCACTATGACATCAAGCAGGTGGTCGTGGTCGATATGGACGTCAATATCGACGACGAGCGCGAAATCGAATGGGCGGTGGCCACCCGTTTCCAGGCCGACCGCGACCTCGTCGTGGTTTCCGGTGCGCAGGGCTCCAAGCTCGATCCGTCCTCGGACAACGGCATCAGCGCCAAGATGGGGATTGACGCCACCAAGCCACTTTCGACCGATGCGATGGAGTTCAAGCGAATTCAGGTCAAGGGCATCGAGAAGGTCGATCTCGGCAAGGTGCTGGAAGGCGATCCGAAAGTCGCTTTTGCACGGATTGTCGCAGGTTGACGACGAGCCTGGACCGTCCTCATATAATTGGAGAAACGGCGCGAGGCGCCGTCGGGAAGGCTTTCCGATGTCGACGGCACTGCGGATTGCGCACGGAGCCTTTGGGCGGGTTGCGCTCCTCGATATGGACGCGTCGCTGGTGCGGCACGCCCATCCGCATTGCCATGTGCTGCTGAAGGTCGAGGGCGCGGACACCCAGTTCATCGTCGGTGACCGTGTTTACCCGCTGACCGACGTCGGCGCCGTCCTGGTGAACGGCTGGCAGCCGCATTCCTACGTGCATTATCCGGAGCGGCCGCGCACGGTCATCCTCGCGCTTTATATCGAGCCGGAGTGGCTGACGGTCTTTCGGCCGGGCTGGGCCGCCAGCGGCGCGCCCGGCTTCTTCAGCTATCCCTCCGGTGAGGTCTCGCCGCACATCCGCGGTCTCGCCATGAATTTGGCTGCCGACATGATGACCCGCCCGGAGGCACGCGCCGAGCACGAAGCGCTGCTGTCGGATTTGATGATCGCAGTGATCGAGCGTTTCACGCAGTGGCGAAGCTTTCCAACCTCGATTCGGGAAATGAGCGCCCGCGGCGGCGATTGGCGGATCCGCAAAGTGGCTGCCTCTATGCGCTCCGAAGCCGGGCGCGGCGCCGCGATCGAAACGTTAGCGCGGGAAGCCGGGCTGTCGCGCGCGCATTTTTTCCGTCTGTTCGAGGCATCCGTCGGCGTGCCGCCGAAGGTCTATCTCAACGTCGTGCGGATGGAGAAGGCGGTCGATGCGGTGCTCAATCGATCCGCCAGTGTTTCCGAGATCGGCCGTCAACTCGGATTCGCCGAACCGGCGCATTTCACCCGCTTTTTCCGCAACCACAGCGGTGTAAGCCCGCGCGAGTTCCGAAACGTTTCACGTCTCGCAAGTTGATGTTGCGTTGCACACCATCAGCGAAATGAGACGGGATGGTAAGTTTCGAGATTGCGCGGCATTGCGAGCCCCGAAAGCCGCTGAATAGCTTTTCCTGACGCAGTAATTTGCGCGGGAGAAACGTTAAGGGATGGCGGAAGCCAGCTCAGCCAAAGCCCGTCCTGGCTCCGGCTCGCCTTGGGTCGGCCAATCGATTGCGCGCGTCGAGGACGCGGCGCTGCTCTCCGGGCGTGGCCGCTTCATTGACGATATCGGCGTCGGTCCGGGGACGTTGCATGCAGCCTTCCTGCGCTCCCCGCATGCCCATGCGGACATCATATCGATTGATGTGTCGCAGGCGATGCGCTCGCGCGGCGTCGTCGCGGTACTCCATGGCGAGGACATCAGGGCGATGACCTCGAGCCTGGTGGTTGGCGTCAAGGCGCCGGTGGAGTGCTGGCCGATGGCGGTTGGTCGCGTGCGCTATGTCGGTGAACCCGTCGCGATTGTTGTGGCCAGCGACCGCTACCGCGCCGAAGACGCCGTCGATCTCATCGACGTGCGTTATGCGGTGCGGCCGGCCGTGGTCGATCTCCGCGCGGCGCTAACAGCGGAAGCCCCCGTTCTGCATGATGGGTTTGGCGGCAATGTCGCGAGCGATCGCTCGTTCCGCTACGGCGATCCCGACGGCGCATTTGCCTCCGCGCCGCATCGGATCAGCATCGATGTCAGCTATCCCAGAAATTCATGCACGCCGATCGAAACCTATGGCGTGGTCGCCGACTACAACGCGGGCGAAGACGCCTATGACGTGCTGGCCAATTTCCAGGGGCCGTTCAGCATTCACGCGGTGCTGTCGCGCGCCCTGAAAGTCCCCGGCAATCGTCTGCGCTTGCGCACGCCGCCGGATTCCGGCGGCAGCTTCGGTGTCAAGCAGGGCGTATTCCCCTACATCGTCCTGATCGCAGCGGCGGCGCGCGCGACCGGACGCCCGGTGAAGTGGATCGAGGACCGTCTCGAACATCTGACCGCCTCTGTCTCCGCAACCAATCGCGCGGTTTCGCTGGCTGCCGCCGTCGCAGAGGACGGCCGTATTCTCGCACTCGACTGGGACCAGATCGAGGACTGCGGCGCGCATTTGAGGGCACCCGAGCCCGCCACGCTCTACCGCATGCACGGCAATCTCACCGGCGCTTACGACATCCGCCATCTGAAAGTCCGCAACCGCGTCGTTGTCACCAACAAGACGCCGACGGGATTGAACCGCGGCTTTGGCGGACCGCAGGTCTATTTCGCGCTGGAACGTCTGGTTCAGCGAATCGGCGTCGAACTCAATATCGATCCGCTCGATGTGATCACGCGCAATCTGGTCCCTGCGGATGCCTTCCCCTACAAGACGGCCAGCGGCGCCCTGCTGGATTCCGGCAATTATCAGGAAGCAGTACGCCGAGGCGCGCGGGAGGGGGCGCTCGCCGAGCTGAAAGCGCGGCGCGATGCGGTACGCGCGGAGGGGCGTCTTTACGGCATCGGCTATGCCGCGGTGGTCGAGCCCAGCGTCTCCAATATGGGCTATATCACGACCGTCCTGACGCCGGCCGAGCGGCGCAAGGCAGGTCCAAAGAACGGCGCGCAGGCGACCGCAACGATCGCGATCGATCCGGTCGGCAGCGTCAGCGTTCATGTCGCGTCTGTGCCGCAGGGGCAGGGCCACCGCACCGTTCTGTCGCAGGTGGTTGCCGATGTCTTCGGGTTGAAGCCGTCCGACATTCGCGTCAATACCGAGATCGATACTGTTAAAGACGCCTGGTCGATCGCCTCCGGCAACTATGCCAGCCGATTCGCGCCGGCGGTCGCCGGCACGGCGAAGCTTGCGGCCGATCGGATCGCCGCGCGTTTGCGTCGCGTCGCGGCGAGCCAATTGAACACGGAAGTCGACGACATCGTTTTTGTGAACGGTCACGTCGGATCGAGGCGCAACCCCGACAACAAGATTTCGTTTTCGCGTATTGCCGCCTTGAGCCACTGGTCGCCCGCCGTCCTGCCCGATGGTATCGCTCACACCATCCGCGAAACCGTGTTCTGGACGCCGCCGGAACTAACGGCGCCCGACGAGGGCGACCACATTAATTCGTCGCTGTGCCACGGCTTCATTTTCGATCTTTGCGGCGTGGAGATCGATCGCACGACCTTGCAGACGCGGGTCGACCGCTACGTCACCATGCACGATTGCGGGACCATCCTGCACCCGGCCATGGTCGATGGGCAGGTGCGCGGCGGATTTGCCCAGGCGCTGGGTGCCGCGCTCTACGAAGAATACGCCTATGCCGAGGATGGCAGTTTTCTGACCGGAACGCTCGCTGACTATCTGCTTCCCACCACGGCGGAAGTGCCCAGTCCGATCATCCTGCACATGGAAACGCCGTCGCCTTTCACTCCGCTCGGATCGAAAGGTGTTGGCGAAGGAAATTGCATGTCGACGCCGGTTTGCATCGCCAATGCGGTCGCGGACGCGGTCGGTGCGAAAGATATCGTTTTGCCGCTGGTGCCTGCCAAGCTGGCCGCGATCGTTCGCGGCGCCGAACCTGCGCCGCCGGCGCGTCAGAATTCGCCAATGCAAGAAAAGCGCGACGGCGATCGCAAGTTGCGTGGGGAGGGCGAGGCCGTCGTCAGTGCCGGCGCGCAACAGGTCTGGGACATGCTGCTCGATCCAAACACGCTGGCAGGCGTGATCCCCGGCTGTCACCGCGTCGAAAGGATCTCCGATACGCACTTCCGCGCCGATGTGACGCTCGGCATTGGACCGGTCAAAGGACGCTATCGCGCCGAAGTGAAGCTGTCCGATCTCGATCCGGCGAAAGCGGTGACGCTCGCTGGCAGTGCGGACGGCGCGCTTGGTTTTGGTCGTGGTGAGGGCCGCATCACCCTTCGCCCCGCGCCAAATGGCGGCACCGTGATCCATTATATCTATGAGGCCGGTATCGGCGGCAAGGTCGCGAGCATCGGTGGCCGTCTTCTCGATGGCGCCGCAAAGGTCATCATCGGACAATTCTTTGCGGCCCTGGCGCGAACGGCTGGTGGTGGTTCATTCGCGTCCGAACGGCTTTCGTGGATCGCTCGGCTTCGGCAGTGGTTCGGAGGGCAGCGATGAAGCCGGCGGCCTTCGATTACGTCCGCGCCGAACACCTCGATGAAGTGCTGGATACGCTTAACCGCGAGGGCGGCGACGCGCGCGTCATCGCCGGCGGTCAGTCGCTGATGCCAATGCTCAACATGCGCCTCGCCAGGCCGACGACGCTGATCGATATCATGCGGCTTCCGCAACTCGCGCACATCGAACGCAACGGCGACAACGTGATCATCGGTGCCGCCGTGCGTCAGTCCACGCTGCTGGCATGGCCAGAACTTGCCGAGACGTTGCCCTTGGTTGCCCGCGCGTTGCCCTGGACCGGCCACGTCCAAACCCGAAGCCGGGGTACCGTGTGTGGATCGGTCGCGCATGCAGACCCAAGCGCCGAATTACCGCTGGTGCTGTGTGCGTTGGGTGGCGAGGTGCATCTGCGGAGCAGAAGAAAACGGCGCCGTGTTCCGGCGAACGATTTCTTTACCGGCATGATGGTGACGACCCGCGCAGACGATGAACTGATCGAGGCGATTTCGCTGCCGACCAATCGGAACGCCTGCGCCTTTCGCGAGGTCGCGCGCCGTCACGGCGATTTCGCGATCGTCGCCTGTGCGGCGGTCGCGACAAAAGGCGGCGTTTGCCTCGCAATCGGCGGCGTTGGCGATACGCCGGTGACGCGGGAATTCCCGCGCCTCGCATCGGGCGCGCTCGACGATGCCTTGAACACGTTCGCCTACGAGCTCGATGCGCGTGACGATGTTCATGCCTCGGCGCGATACCGGCGCGATCTTGTTCGTCTGCTGGGCGCCGAGCTGATTCGCGAGGTGCTTTCATGACTCGCCTTGCTGCTAATCAGCGCCATGCCGTTCATCTCACCCTTAATGGCAAGCCGTGCAGCGGGGAGGCGGAGCCTCGCATGCTGCTGACTGATTTCCTGCGCCACGAGATCGGCGCCACCGGCACCCATGTCGGCTGTGAGCACGGAGTCTGCGGGGCCTGTACAATCGAGATCGTCGGAAATCTCGCGCGCGCCTGTCTCACGCTGGCGGTACAGGCCGACGGCTGCGACGTGCGGACGATCGAGGGCCTTGCTCCCGCGCCCGATCGACTGGGTGCGTTACAGGCGGCGTTCAAGCGGAACCACGCCTTGCAGTGCGGATTCTGTACCGCCGGAATCCTGATGTCGCTCGACCACTTCCTACGGGAAAATCCGAGACCCAGCGAACAGGAGGTCCGCGATCTCTTGACGGGCCATTTGTGCCGCTGCACCGGGTATGCACCAATCGTGCGCGCGGCGATGGAAGCCGCCGCGGAAATGGCGGACCGACCAGCGAAGGAGAAATCCGATGCTTGATTTGGGAACAAGCTTTGTCGGCAGCGTCGCGCGCGATCCCGATGTGCTGGCCATTGTTCACGACGAAGTCCGGTTGACTTATGCGCAGTGGTACCGACGCATCTCGTCCGTGGTGGCCTCCTTTGATCGAATCGGCCTGAAGACCGGCGATCACATCGTCACCGTGCTCCAGAATTGCGAGGCGGCCGCGACCCTGCATTGGGCTTGTCAGCTTGCCGGTCTCGTGATCACGCCGGTGAACTGGCGCGCCAAGGATGACGAGCTTGATTTCTGCATCGAGAATTCCGAAGCGCGCGCTGTCGTCTATCAGGACGTTTCCGCGCAAGCGGCGGCGAAATCGAAACGCGCGCCTCATCTGCCGCGCATTGCGATTGGCTGCGACGATGCAGGTGCGATCGCCTTTTCGCGCATCGTCGCCGAGCCCGCGGCCGATGCAACGCCGCGCGTCGGTCCCGAAGACTGGTCGGTCATGCTTTATACGTCAGGCACGACGTCGCGGCCGAAAGGCGTGCCGCGCCGGCATCGCGCCGAACGCGCCGCCGGCGTCGCCCATGTGGCACAGAATCTTTACCGGCGCGGCGAACGGACTCTCGGGGTCATGCCGCTTTACCACACTATGGGAGTGCGCTCGTTGATCGCGATGTCGCTGATCGGCGGCACGTTCGTCTGCCTGCCGCGTTATGACGCGAAGAAAGCGCTGGCGCTGATCGAAACGGAAAAGGTCACGAACCTATACCTGGTGCCGACGCTATACCACGATCTGGTTTACGCCCGCGAGTTTGCCTCGACCGACGTATCGAGCGTGCGCAAGCTCGGCTTTGCCGGTGCGCCGATGACGGACGGTCTGTTGAAGAAGCTGGACGAGGCGTTCCATCCTGATCTGTTCGTCAATCACTACGGCAGTTCCGAGATCTACACCTTCACCATCGACCAGAACGCACCGGTCAAGCCGGGATCGGCAGGCAAGGCGGGGATCAACCAGGAAGTCAGGGTCGTGAAGCTGAACGCGGCTTCGGTCACCGATCTTGCCGCGCCCGAGGAAGAGGGCGAGATCATTGCGCTTATGGCGGGGGACGAATCCTTCGACGGGTACTGGCGGCGCCCTGACGCCGACGCAAAGTCCCTGCGCGAAGGCTGGTATTTTACCGGCGACACCGGCTTCGTCGATCGCGACGGCGATCTCTTTGTTACCGGCCGCGTCGATGACATGATCATTACCGGCGGCGAAAATGTTTCGCCGGTGGAAATAGAAAGCTGCATTTCTCTGCACCCGGCAGTGCTGGAAGTCGCGGTCGTCGGCTTGCCGGATGAGAAATGGGGCAAGGTCGTCACGGCCTTCGTCAAACGCAGGGCGGCGGTCGGGGAGGCTGAACTCGATCAATTCTGCCGCAGCTCGGGGCTGGCTGATTTCAAGCGGCCGCGGCGCTTCGTGTTCGTCGACGCGTTGCCGAAATCGCCGGTTGGAAAATTGCTCCGTCGCCTGCTTGTTGCAGGCGATTTTCAGCCTGAACGCCTGCCGCCGCCCTCCAGCGCGGCCTGACCAAACAGAAAGGACTCACGATGGCTTCCGCTTACACTTTTGCAGATCCGAGGCTCGCCAAGCTCGATGGCTTTCAGGTCGAGATCGATGAGACGCGCGAGCGCGCTGATATTATTCTCAACCGGCCGCCGCTAAACGTCGTCTCGATGCCGGAGCGCGACCAACTCCGTCTGGTGTTCGAGACGCTGGATGAGGATGCGCGGGTGCGCGTCATTGTCGTGCGGTCGGTCGGCGAGCATTTTTCCTCCGGCGGCAATATCGGCGGCTTCATGGAAGCTACGCCTGAGACGGTTTCCAAGCTCGCCTGGAATATCGCTTCGCCCGCACGCTGCTCGAAGCCCGTGATCGTCGCCAATCGCGGCTATTGTTTCGGTGTCGGCTTTGAATTGTCACTGGCTTGCGACTTTCGCATTGCCTCCGATACCGCACTCTACGCCTTGCCAGAGCAGAAGCTCGGTCAGATCCCCGGTTCGGGCGGCTCGGCGCGCTTGCAGAAGATGATCGGGATCACCCGCACCAAGGATATCGTGATGCGTTCCAAGCGCATTACGGCAAAGCAGGCTTTCGACTGGGGCATTGTCACGGAGTGCGTACCTGATGCCGAGCTTGAAAAGGCGACCGACAAGCTCGTCGACGAACTCCGCACCTTCTCCCCGCTGGCACAGCGGACGGCAAAAAAGCTTCTCAACGATACCGAGGAGTCGACGCTTTCGATCGCGATCGAACTGGAAGGCCATTGCTACAGCCGTCTTCGTCAGTCGGATGATTTCAAGGAGGGCGTCGAAGCCTTCAACGCCAAGCGGCCGCCGAAATTCATCGGGCGCTGAATTCAATTGTAGTTCCAGGGGAAATTGGGAGGGGACAAATGTCGATTGCCGAGACCAGGAGTATTGAAGCCGCGCCACCTGTCGGAGCGCGGCAAATGCGAAACGCGACGATCGCCTCGGTGCTTGGCTGGTCGCTCGATCTGTTCGACCTCTTTATCCTGCTGTATGTCGCGCCTGTCGTCGGGGCGTTGTTCTTTCCGGCGAGCGCTCCGACGCTCTCGCTGGCTGCCGTCTATGCTTCGTTTGCTGTGACGCTGTTAATGCGGCCGGTCGGGTCGGCGATTTTCGGTCACTATGCCGACGTTCATGGCCGCAAGAGTGCGATGTTTACGGCAATCGTCGGCGTCGGTGTTTCGACGGCGATATTCGGCGTGCTTCCTACGATCGAGCAAGCCGGCTATCTGGCGCCGGTCCTGTTCCTGATCCTGCGTCTGATCCAGGGCATTTTCGTCGGCGGCGTCGTTTCCTCGACCCATACGATCGGCACCGAGTCGGTCTCGCCGGAGCGGCGTGGCGCGATGTCCGGCCTGATCGGCGGCGGCGGGGCGGGCATCGGCGCGCTTCTCGCCTCGTTCATCTTCCTGATCACGTCGTCGATCTTTCCGGGCGATGCGTTCGCGGTGTGGGGATGGCGATGCATGTTCTTCTCCGGACTGCTCAGCTCACTGCTCGGCTGGTTTATTTTCTCCAGCCTCGAGGAGTCACCCTTTTTCAAGGAACGGCAGCAAAAGCGGGCCGCCGGGGTCGCCGATAAGCCGGTGGCGCCGGTCAAGGAGCTGTTTTCGGCCTCCTGGCGCAATGTCTTGCTGCTCAATCTGCTCGTCACCTTCGGCGGAGGGGCCGGCTATTACCTGACTTCCGGCTATCTGCCTTCATTCCTGAAGGTGGTGAACAAGATTCCTAATCACGTCTCTTCCCTCATCCTGATCGGCGCGAGCATTATGGCGCTGATCTCTGCCATTGCCGTTGGCGCACTCAGCGATGCGATTGGCCGCAAGAAGACGTTTCTCGTGGCCGGCGCGTGCATGATCGTGCTGCTGCCGATCTGCTACTTCCGCATGGCCGCCGCGACTGATACCGGCACGATCGCATTTTATGCGCTGGCGATCGCGTTCCTTGGCAATGCCGGTTATGCGCCGATCCTGATCTTTCTCAATGAGCGGTTTCCGACTGAAATTCGCGCCAGCGGCACCGGTCTGTCGTGGAATATCGGCTTTGCGCTGGGCGGCATGATGCCGACCTTCGTTTCTCTAGCGGCCGGAGGGCCATCGCAAATCCCGATGTCACTCTCCGTCTTCGTCGTCGTCATCTTTGCGATCTATCTGATCGGCGCGCTTCTCAATCCGGAAACCAAGGGAAACTTCCGCTGATAGGAGGGAGAAGCCGGCGATCGGGAAGCTTGCAACAGGAGGTCGCTTTAGCATCCCGCTTCGGCTGGAACTTCACTTGACGCTTTGATGTTGCAATTCGGTGGAAGAAATTGCGTGAATTCGTCGGCCTGCCGTGGCCAGGTTAATGGACGGTCCCCGGGATCGTGGGCGATGATGCATGGCGCAATCTTGGAAGGATAGCCGCCGTCATGGCCTCCGAAGGCCACAAAGGGTCTGAACGAACCAAATCGATGGCAGGCCTCCGGCGTCGCCTGAAGCAGCTTCGGCTGACGCGGATCGGTCCGGGCCTGATCACGGGCGTCGCCGATGACGACCCGAGCGGAATTGCGACCTATTCCCAAGCCGGTGCTCAGTTCGGGCTCGATATGCTTTGGACCATGCCATTGGCATATCCGTTGATGTCGGCGATCCAGTCGATGTGCGCGGAAATCGGCCGCGTCACCGGCAAGGGACTTGCGGCCAATATCAAGGCCAAATTTCCTCCGATCGTGCTCAGGAGTCTGGTGCTGCTCCTGCTGATCGCAAACACGTTGAATATCGCCGCCGACGTCGCCGCGATGGGGGAGGTTGCAGAACTCGTCAGCGGGTTCGACCGCCATCTCATGACAGCGGCCTTTGTGACGCTCACCCTGATTCTTCAGATCTTCGTGCCCTATCACCGATACGTCTTCTTTCTGAAATGGCTGACGGTATCGTTGCTCGCCTATGTGGCCGTTCTTTTTATGGTGCACGTTCCCTGGGCCACGGTAGCGAAAAAGACGGCGTGGCCAGCCTTGAGCCTGGATTTCAACACCGCGTCGATGGTTGTCGGCATTTTCGGTACGACCATCAGTCCGTATCTGTTTTTCTGGCAGGCTTCCGAGGAGGTCGAAGATCTGCGCGCCAAACATGGCGCTGCGCTCCTCACAAAACCTGCTGCGGCTACCCGTGAACTGAGACGAATTCACTGGGACACGTGGACCGGTATGTTCTATTCCGACCTGACGGCGTATTTTATCATTCTCGCCACGGCGGTCACGCTTCACGCATCGGGGATCACCGACATTCAAACCGCTTCTCAGGCGGCTGGTGCGTTGAAGCCTCTGGCGGGAAATTTTGCCTTCCTGCTATTTGCGATCGGCATCATCGGCGTCGGCCTGATCGGTGTGCCGGTCCTGGCCGGTTCTGCAGCCTACGCGCTCGCCGAAGCGATGAGCTGGAGATCAGGCCTGGAACGAAAGGCTCACGATGCCCGCGGATTCTATTCAGTCATAGCGGTCAGCGTTCTGTCCGGACTGGTCATCCAGTATTCGCCCATCACGCCCATGAAAGCACTTTTCTGGAGTGCAGTCATTAACGGCATCGTGGCTGTCCCATTGATGATCGTTGTCCTCTTGATCGCAACGAGTACGTCCGTAATGGGTCGGTTTACTTCGAGACGGTTCATTGTTGTGCTCGGCGGGATCGCGACAGCGATCATGGCAATCGCGGCAGCGATGATGTTCATTCCATCTTGATCTTGCGGTGCTGCCGATCACGATTGGATCAACAGACCTTCGTCTACAGCCCCGAGGCGCGAAGCGCTTCAGCCACGGTCATGATGGGGATGTTACGTTTAGCCGCGGCACTTAGCGCATGACGCAGCAAATCCGGAGTGCAACCAAAGGGGCTGGGCTTGGTCGCGATGTCGTGGCCATAAAAAATAAGCCATCCATAACTAGCGGCGAGTTCGTCGAGAGTGCGATCGATCCCACCATTATCGATGTGACGATCAATCAGAGGGGTCGAACGCAGGTATTGCAGGTCGATCGTGCCGCGGTTGATGCCGGGAATGATGCCGCGGGACGACCGGAAGTGCTTCGCAAGCAGCGGTTTGTGCCATACGGAACCAAGACCGTATGGATAGGCAAAATTCTCGATTTTTATCGAAGGGTCGAGGCCGAGCAGATAGCGGCGGTTTTGCTCTATCTCGCCGGCCAGGCCTGTCGCGTCGAGGTCGGCCGCGCGTGCATGAGAAAATGTATGGCAGGCAATCTCATGGCCGCGCCGGTGCAGATCCACGATGGTTTCGGCTTCGGCGACTTGCCAGTGGCCGGACCATTTGCCGACCTCGCCGCCCGAGACATAGAATGTCGCCTTCGCATGATGCTGGTCGAGAAGGGGAACGCCGAAGGAGGCCGCGCTCTCGGGGAAATCGTCGAAGGTGAAACTGACGATCGGCTGCCGGTTGGCGAGCTTGAACGGCGTCGCGTAGAAATACCGCGACAGACGGTTTTCGACGCGCGCACCAAAGTCCCGCAGATAGCCATGTGCGGTCATTTCAGTCGCCCGATCAGACGCCGGTTTCGAGTAAGGGGGTATGGGCGTGCTCGAACAGAAAATCAAGCCAGTTGCGGAACATCACGGCTGCCGCGGCACCGGTCGCAATGTCCTGCCGGAGGTTGCGCTCGGGCAATTCGGTGCTCAATGCCGGTCTTCGCTCGGTCTGCGAGCGCAGGGCAAAGGCGGCGAGCCTCTGTTCGGTCTCGGCATCGAAATAGCCGACAGGAATGCCGGGATACCGGTCACGTTCTCCGGCGAGAAAACGGGCGATGTCGCGAAGGTATTCGCGTTCCAGCGACAGCGCCTCGTATTCCGGATGTCCCTGATAGAAGATGAACTGGCTGCCGAAATCCTTGGCGAAGCTGTCGATGCCGCCTTTCGCCGATCGCGACAGCAATTGATAACCATTTGCCGTCAGGTCCTGGGCGTTTAGTTCATTGAGACGCGAATGCGCAATCTTGAAGAGGGTGGGAAGGTCATCCGTCAGCCAATGGGATGAGACGCGGGTGCAATCGAAGATGCCAGCGCACTTCGTTTCGAGTCGCCTGCGCTCGATGCCATCCAGGTGCAGCACCGCAGCGTGGGCGGCGAGGCACGACCAGATCGTCGATCGCGTGTTGTCCTTCGCCCAGTCGATGATGTCGGTGAGATCACGCCAATAGGCCTCGTCGTTCAGGTCTGTGGCCTGAGGCTCGGCGCCGGTGACGATCAGCCCGTCGATCGGCAGCCGGTCTAGATCGGCGATATCGGTATATTGCGTCTCCACGCGTCCTTTTGCCGATTGCGACCGGCGCACTGAGGGCAAGGAGAAGCAATGGAAATCGATGCGGATGTCTCCGGCTGCCTGCCTCAGCAGCCGCATGAACTGACGTTCGGTCGCTTGCAGCGCGGCGTCCGGCATATTGTTGACGAGGCCGATCGTGAGATCGACGTCAACGTCTTTCGGATGGCCGTACTTGTCTTCTCGCCGCTGCTGCGCCGGGACTAGACCGGGACTGACGATCAGTCGCCGCTTTTCCAACAGGACGGTCATGTCGCGCCTAGAGCTCCGATTCAATGGAAACGTCAAATCCGCTGCAGAATCATTCCGCCGCTTCTAGTCGGTTGGCCTGTGAACTCGCCTTGGCCAGCGCCTGATCGATATCGGCGATGATATCGTCGACGTGCTCGATGCCGATCGAAAGACGAATAGTCTCCGGCAGGATGCCCGCTACGCGCTGCTGCTCTGTGGTCATCTGGCGATGGGTGGTCGAGGCTGGGTGGCAGGCAAGCGACTTCGCATCGCCGATATTGACGAGGCGCGTGATCAGCTTCAGCGAGTCGTAGAACACCTTGCCGGCTTCCATGCCTCCCTTGATGCCGAACGTGAACAGCGAGGAAGCCCTGCCGTTGAGATATTTGGCGACGAGTGGATAATAGTGGCTGTCGGTGAAGCCGGCATAGTTGACCCAGTCCACGCGGGGGTCGTCGCGCAGGAATTTGGCGACCTTGCGGGCGTTCTCGACGTGACGTTCGACGCGAAGCGCCACGGTTTCAATGCCTTGCAGGAGAAGGAAGGCGTTGAACGGCGACAGCACCGCGCCCATGGTGCGCTGATAGACGCTGCGCGCGCGCTCGATATAGGCTTTCTCGCCGAAACGTTCAGCGTAGACCAGACCGTGGTAGGAGACATCAGGTTGGTTGTAGGCGGGGAAGCGGGCGGCGTGATCGGCCCATCGGAAGCGGCCACTGTCGACGATGGCGCCCCCCAGCGTAGTGCCATGGCCACCGAGAAACTTGGTGAGCGAGTGGACGGCGATGTCGGCGCCGTAGTCAAACGGCCTGAGCAGGATCGGCGTCGCCACGGTGTTGTCGACGACGAGCGGCACCCCGTGGCGATGCGCGACTTTCGCCAGTGCTTCGATGTCGCAGATATTGCCGGCGGGGTTGCCGATGCTCTCGGCGAACACGGCTTTGGTGTCATCATCGATCAGCTTTTCGATCGCGTCGGCCTTGTCGCTTTCGGCGAAACGGGTCTTGATGCCCTGGCGCGGCAGGATATGGGCGAGGAGGGTATGCGTGGTGCCATAGAGCTGCGGTACCGAGACGATGTTGCCGCCGCCGTCAGCGAGGTTGACGATCGAGAAATGCAATGCAGCCTGGCCGGTCGCAACCGCCAGCGCGCCCACACCACCTTCGAGCTCGGCGATGCGCTTTTCGAGCACGGCGGTGGTCGGATTGGAGATGCGGCTGTAACGGAAACCTTCGGCTTCCAGATTGAAGAGCGCAGCGCCATGATCGGCGCTGTCGAATGCATAGGACGCGGTCTGATAGATCGGAACGGCGACCGATTTGGTGGCGGAATCAGGTTCGTAACCTGCGTGAATGGCAATCGTTTCGCTGCGCATCGGTCATCTCTACGTTCTTGGCGCGTAACGCACTTCAACGTGCTTGTTCCAAAGGCCAATTTGTAGAGCTCTGGCCGTCAACCCTTCAATAATTCGCGCCAAGATTGATGAAATAACCCTAACGAAGGCGCATCTGTTGATTAAAGCTTCGCGCAAGTTCATCAGGCTTTCGTAACCATGTTTGCGGTGCGGCGCACGCGCTCGGCACGAGCCGTGATCGATGGTCTCGCCGCCTCGCGCAAGCCGGACCGAAAAGAAATCCTTAGGAAGTTCGGACAATATGGATTCCGTCGTCCGCGGCACCCGCGGCTCCCGAGTTCAGAGATGGCCATTTCAGTTCCGACCGTGAAGCCGGTCGATTTTTCCGAAACCTTAACCTTCTTCGAAGGCGACTGGCACAGCGGCAATGTGCCGATCATGGGCCCTCGCACCCATGGCGCGTGGCTCGCTTCCACGGTGTTCGACGGCGCGCGGGCTTTCGAGGGCGTCGCCCCCGATCTCGACAGGCACTGCGAGCGCGTCAATCGCTCCGCGGTCAATTTCAAGCTCAAGCCCGTGGTCGATGTCGAAACCTGGCTTGCGCTGGCGCGTGAAGGCATCGCCCGCTTCAACAAGAAGGCCGAGCTCTATATTCGGCCGATGTACTGGGCGCAGACCGGCAGCGGCGGCGGCGTCCTGTTCGATCCCGAAACCACCAACTGGTGCCTCTGCATCTATGCGGCGCCGATGCCGCCGGTCACGGGTTCGGCGATCACCTTGTCGCCGTTCCGCCGTCCGACCATGGAAAGTGCGCCGGTCGACTGCAAGGCGGGCTGCCTTTATCCGAACAATTCGCGGGCCCTGATCGAAGCGCAGGCGCGCGGCTTCAACAATTGCCTGATGCTCGACATGCTCGGCAATGTCGCGGAGTTCGGCAACTCGAACGTGTTCATGGCCAAGGACGGCGTGGTCTATACGCCGGCGCCGAACGGAACGTTCCTCAACGGCATCACGCGGCAGCGGGTCATCGAGCTGTTGCGCGGCGACGGCATCAGCGTCGTCGAGACGACGCTCAGGTACCAGGATTTCCTCGCCGCCGACGAAATCTTCTCCAGCGGCAATTTTGCCAAGGTCGCGCCGGTGATCCGGATCGACGATCGCTCCTTGCAGGCGGGTCCATTCTTTCAGCGCGCGCGCAAGCTCTATTGGGAGTTCGCGCACGGCTGATGACGCGGCGTAGCGACCACTCGCCCCGGTTCTACATCCCGAGCAGTTCACGCACCGACGCCGGCCACTTCGCCAGCTCGGTGCCGTGGGTGTGGAACATCGCAACCGCGAGCCGGTCCATGCCGAACGCCACGCAGCCAGTGTGCGCAGGCGCGCCATTGGCATCCTTGATGTCCCAGGTGAGGCCGAAGTGGTCGCGGTGATAGTTGAAGCTCATGCAG
>NZ_DAIDJE010000034.1 GCF_027451485.1 Bradyrhizobium sp. | reverse complement strand
TTTTTCTTTGCACACGAGGCCGCGGGTGCGCTTCGCGCCCGGCATTCCCTGCGCCCTCCCGGGTGAGAGACTCTTGCAAAGCCCGGACGCATCGCGTCGCGGGAAGGTGAACCCGTATCCTTGTGCCCGTCGTTGCGGGGCTTGACCCGGCAATCCATCGGCCACAAAAAGCGAAGTCGGATGAATGCGCGGTTCAAGTCCGCGCATGAGCGGCGAACAACTTGAGAGATTGCTGGATGCAGACGCCTCGTGAAATTCTTGAAGACCTCTGGAATCTGGCTGGCGGCGATGCCGCCGCGCTCAGTGCCGTCACGCTGTCAGGCGAAGAACCGCAATTGCCGTCGTCTTTTCGGGTCGCGGCCGCGGCGGAAGTGAGCATCGCTGCGGCCGGACTGGCGGCGGCCCGGATCTGGCAATTGCGCAGTGGCGAGGAGCAGCAGGTCGCCATCGATATGCGCCACGCGGTGGTCGAGTGCCGCAGCGAGCGTTACCTCCGCCTCGAGGGCACCCCACCGCCGCCGGCTTGGGATGCGATCGCCGGAATCTACAAGACGCGCGATCAGCGTTTTGTTCGGCTGCATACCAATTTTCCGCATCACCGCGATGCCGTCTGCCGCGTTCTGAACTGCAAGGCGGAACGCGACGCGGTTCAGGCCGCCTTGATGCAATGGGATGCCGAGCCGTTCGAGACCGCTGCATATGCGGCCGGCGGCGTGGTCTCGATGATGCGGTCCTATGAAGAGTGGTCGGCGACGCCACAAGCAAGAGCACTGGCTGCCCTGCCGGTCGCTTCGATCGAAAAGATCGGCGAGGCCGCGCCGAAGCCGTGGCCCAAGGGCGACCGGCCGCTTTCGGGCTTGCGTGTGCTCGACCTGTCGCGGGTGATCGCGGGACCCGTCGCGGGCCGCACGTTCGCGGCACATGGCGCCGACGTACTGCTGGTGTCCGGCCCCGGGCTTCCGGCGATTCCGTGGCTGACCATCGATACCGGCCGCGGCAAGCTCTCGGCTTTTCTCGATCTCAAAAGCGTCGAGGGACGCAACAAGCTGAAAGGGTTGCTCGCGGAGGCCGATATTTTTTCGCAAGGCTATCGGCCACAGTCGCTCGCCCATCTCGGCTTCTCGCCGGAGGAGGCAGCAAAGATCAATCCCGGCATCGTTTACGTGTCGCTATCGGCTTACGGGCATACCGGACCGTGGGCGGAGCGGCGCGGCTTTGATTCGCTGGTGCAGACGTCGACCGGATTCAACCATGCCGAAGGACAGGCGGCCGGCATCGACGGGCCGAAGGAATTGCCGGCGCAGATCCTCGATCATGCGACCGGCTACCTGATGGCGTTCGGCGCCATGATGGCTAAAGCGCGGCAGGGCTGCGAAGGCGGCAGCTGGCATGTCCGCGTCTCGCTGGCGCAGACCGGACGATGGATCTGGAATTTCGGACGTGTTGCCGATGGCCTTGAGACCGAGGACCTGAAAGGCGACGCGATCAAGCCATTTGTCGAACAGACGCCATCCGGCTTCGGACCGCTCCAGGCGATCCGTCATGCCGCGCAGTTGTCGCGAACGCCGGCGTTCTGGTCGCGGCCGGCAGTGCCGCTCGGGAGCCATCCGGCGCAATGGCCGGCCCGATGAATGATGGGCAAATGCCCACAGCTTTTGCCCACGCCGATTGTGGTTGACGGTTCCCGCATGCCGACCTTGACTATCCATCAGGGACGGAATGCCGGAGTTCATCATGCGGAGCGCAGAGCACCAGGGCCCAGTTCACGGCCAGCCCGGGACCTCCGATCAGATCTTGAGCGAGATCCGTGACTACTGCCGGGCGACGCAGACGGCGGAATCCACGTTCGGACGGCTCGTCGTGAATGACGGAAAGCTGGTATCGCGCTTGCGCGATGGGGCGAAGATCACGACCGGCACGCTCGACAAGGTTCGCAACTACCTGTCCGAGCATCGCAGCGTCGCCACGCCGCCCGGCGGCGGTCCACCGGTGCAACCGAAGCCCGGCAACGGAGCGCTGGTGAGGCCGGAGGCGGCGCCTCCCGGATTCCGGTTCTTCGATAACAGGCAGAAGTATCTCCTGTTCGTGTCCACCTGTAGCGAGAAGACTGACGTTGCAAACCGGATATCGCTTGAACTCGGCAGCTTGCAGCCGGCGCCACCGGCGCTTCGGATATTCGACGCGGGCGTGGGAGACGGCACCGTGTTGTCACGCGTCATGCGGGCACTGCATGCGCGCTTTCCCACCATGCCGCTTTATGCCGTCGCGAAAGAGATCAGTTACGAAGACGTCCGCCTGATGCTTGAGAAGATGGCGGACCGTCTGTTCGAGCATCCTGCGACGGTGCTGGTCGTTACCAATCTTTATTATGCCGAAGCGCCCTGGCTGACGCCGCGCTCGGCAACCGCGGCACAAGGTCTGATCTGGAAGGATGTCGCGCTGTCGGGCAACACGGCCCACGGTTTTGCCGAGCAGATCAGGGAGCTGGAAGGCTTTCTCGCCCAGAACTGGCGCGCCGGAATCAGCCCAACCACCGGCAATCCGGTTTATGCGCGGCCGATCGTGCTGACGCTGCGGCGGGAAGACCATTCCTTCCTGCTCGATCCGATCATGCCGCGGCCCGGCCGTGTCACAGCCGACTATGACCTTGTCATCGCATCGCAGCCTTATCGCGCGAGGGCCAGCGTCGAGTTCAAGGCATCGAAGGTGATTGGTCCACTGGTGCGGTCCTTGCGGCCGGGCGGTCGGCTGATCGGCATCCACTCGCACGGCAACGATCCCGGAATGGAGATCATCGAAGGCGTCTGGCCGGGCGACAATCCCTTCACGTCCGATCGCCACGCCATACTGCGCCAGGTCAAGCACGAACTGGGCGCGGCGGCCCGGCATTACAATTTCAATGCGTCTTCGGATGCGCGCTCGATTTTCCGCTATCACATGCACACACTTCCGGATGAGGTCAGTGGGCCGATCGGAACCTCCACGCTGTTTGCGGCCTGGAATGCGGCGATCTATGTCGCGCAGATTGAGGACAACAGGCTTTCGGAAGTGGTTCGCGACGGGCGATATCTCGAGGCCACCGACCGCGTCCTGAAAAAGTACGGCGGCTTGTGGTTCAACGATGAGACCTATGTGATTTCGCGCCGACGCGCGCCGGCCTGACGTTCGGGAGCGCGCGATGACGGCATCGGATCAACTCATCTCCAGCGAATTCGCGGCGCTCGTGTCGACGGCCTCCGTCGAGATCTCATCGGATGGTCATCAACTGTCTGCGCTGCAGGACAATTTTGATCGCGGCACCAGCGTGACGATCACGTTTCTGCCGGGCGACAATTACCGCCGTAACATCGAGACTGCGGCCGCGCTGCGCCGGGCCGGCTACAACCCCGTTCCTCACATCGCCGCGCGGGAGATGACCTCGCGCGATGCGCTCGGCGATTTCCTGCAGCGGGCGCGGGGAGAAGCGGATGTCACGCGCATTCTCGTCATCGCCGGGGATGTCGCGGCCGCAAAAGGGCCCTTCCGGTCGAGCCTTGATGTGTGCCACAGCGGATTGATCCAGGCGAACGGGATCGAGTCGGTGAATGTTGCGGGTCACCCCGAAGGTCACCCGTACCTCGCGCAGCAAAACGCCTTCAAGGCTCTTGGCACCTGGCGGGACTGGGGTCGGCAGGCCGGCATTCAGGTCGAGGTCATCACGCAGTTCTGTTTCGAAAGCGCGCCGATCCTCGGATGGATCAGCGAATTGGAGGCGCACGGCGGAGGGCTTCCCGTCATCGTCGGCCTTGCCGGTCCGGCGACGCCGGCGACCTTGATCAAATTCGCTCTCCGTTGCGGGATCGGAACCTCGATCAGATCCGTGCGCAACCAGATCGGCCGCTATAGCCGCCTGCTGACCGATGCCGGGCCGGGTGACGTCATTCGCGGATTGCAATCCGGCTGCGAAAAATCGAAGGCTTCAATTGCCGGATTTCACCTGTTTCCATTCGGCGGACTGCGCAAGGCCGCCGAATGGCGGCGCAGCTATAACGGGCGCGCACCGCGCAGTGCGGTTCCGCTTGGCCGTCACCCGCCGCAATGGCCGGCGCGGTGAGCGCCGGCCACAGGAGTCAAATCATGCTATGCGAAACCGTAGAGCCGGGCCGGATTGTCGACCAGGATCTTCTTGCGGGTCGCGGCATCCGGCGCCCAGACCGCGAGCTGATTGAGCACGCGGGCGTCGCCGATCTGATAAAGCGGCGTCAGGTCGGTCGGCTTCCTGCCCGGCGGCGTCACGGAATCCGGATGCGGCCAATCCGTGCCCCAAACCAGACGGTCCGGGTTGGCGGCGATCAGGGCCTTGGCGAACGGTACGGCGTCCGGATAGTCCGGTGCCTTGTTCGACAGGCGATAGGCGCCGGAGATTTTCACATAGGCCTTGCCGCTCTTCACGGCCTCGATCAGTTCTGCCCAGCCGGGCTGTTCGAGACCCTTCGCCGCTTCGGCGCCGCCGAAGTGATCGAACACCACCGGCACCGGCGAGGAGGCGAGGACATCGGTGATGTTCTTGAGCAGGGGAAGAATGGTGTAGACCTGAACGTGCCAGCCGCGGCCCTTCACGCGATCGATCGCCGCCTCGAGGCGCTTGCGGCCGACCGAGGGATCGTTGATGCCCCCGGTGGCCAGATTGACGCGGATGCCCTTGATGCCGGCCTTGCCCATCGCATCGAGATCGCTCTCAGGCGTCTTGTCGTCGATGACGGCGACGCCGCGCGCCGTATTGCCGCGGAATTTCATGCCGTCGAGCGTCGCCCGGTTGTCGGTGCCGTAGACGCTCGGCGTCACGATCACGACGCGCTCGATGCCGAGCGCCTTGTGCAGCGCCGCCATTTCCTCCGGCGAGGCAGACTCCGGCGTGTAGACGCGTCCGGCAAAGAACGGAAACTTGTCGGGCTCGTGAATATGCGTGTGGCAGTCGCAGGCGTGGGCAGGAACTTCGAAATTTACCTTGGTCGATGGCTGCGACGCCTTGGCGAAAGCTGCCTGATTTTGCATCGCGACGCCGGCGGCAACGGATGCAAGCAAAAGGTCTCGTCGATTGAGCATGGTCGTCTCCTCTTCCAGTTCTTGTTGATTATTCGGCGGCACTTGGGTTCGGTACAGCAGCGGGGGCGCCCGCCGCGCGCGCCGCAAGGAACGTAATGACGGCCGCCATCAGCGAACAGGCGGCCAGGAAATAAAGTCCGGCACCGAAGCTCTTGGTGGATTCCCTGATCCAGCCAACGACGAACGGGCCGACATAGCCGCCGAGATTGCCGACGGCATTGATCATCGCGATCGCGCCTGCCGCTGCAGTTCCTGTCAGGAACATCGATGGAATCGGCCAGAACGCCGTGCGCGAGCCGTAGATGCCGACGGTGGCGACCGCCATTCCAAGCAGGGCCCAATAGGATGCGCCGGACCAGCCGGCGTAGGCAAGTCCGAGTGCGCCCAATGTTGAAGCGGCGATCAAATGCCAGCGCCGCTCCTTGTTGCGGTCCGACGACCAGCCCCAGGCGATCAGGCCAACCGTGCCGACGACATAGGGAAGCGCAGAGACGACGCCCGTCATCATGTCGGTTAGACCCATTCCCTTGACGATCTGCGGCATGAAGAAAACGATGCCGTAATTGGCAGTCACAGACATGAAGTAGATCGCCGACAGCGCAACAACCCGTCCATCGGCCAGCGCCTTTGTCCAGGTCAGATGTCCACCGCTCGCGACCTCGCGGCTTTCGCTGTCAAGTCTCGCTTGCAGCCAGTTTCTTTCGTCCTCGGCAAGCCAGTCGGCGTGCGTCGGCCGGTCTGTCATGATCCGCAAGATGACTAGCCCAAGCAGGACCGCCGGCAGGGCCTCGATGATGAAAATCCACTGCCAGCCTTTGAGCCCGAGCACGCCGTGCATGCCAAGAATGGCGGCAGAGGCGATCGACGCGACGGCATTGGCGACCGGCTGTGCGATGAAGAGGGTTGAGATAACGCGGCCGCGGTATTGGGCCGGAAACCAGTAGGTGAGATAGAGAATCATGCCAGGAAAAAATCCGGCTTCCGCGGCGCCGAGCAAAAATCGGATGGTCAGGAAGCTGGTGGAACCGGTCACGAGCGCGGTGAGGGCTGAAATGATTCCCCAGGTTATCATGATCCGGGCGATCCAGATTCGCGCACCGATCCTTTCCAGAATGAGGTTGCTGGGAATCTCGAACAGGAAGTAGCCGAAGAAAAAGATTCCGGCGCCCCAGCCGTAGAGATAGGCGCTGAGACCCAGATCCTTGTTCATGGTCAGTGCAGCGACGGAAACGTTGCTGCGATCGATATAGGCGATGCAATAGGCGAGAGCGACCAGGGGCAACAGCCGCCAGGAAACCTTTGCGATCGTTTGGCGCTCGATTGCGGTTGTGGCTTCCGTAGCCGCCATGAAATTCCTCTTGCTTGTATTCAACTTCTTGAAGACGCTTTGCTATCGCGCCTGCCTGATGCTTGTGGAAGGAGCTAGTTGGAATGGGTGATAAAAGTCCCGCATTGCCTGGAGAAAAAGCAGGAGGGATACGACGTTCAGGAGGTTGACAAGCTTGGTCGGCGGCGGCTGACGAAAACAATCATTGCCGCGATCAGCATAATCGCACGCCGCAGCTGTCTCATGGCACGCTTCTCTCCCTCCCGGGCGTTATGATCCCCCGGCTTTGTCGTCACACTATCGAGATAAGCCTCGGGCGGGAAGGGCCCTAAGCTCGATGGCTATCAGGCCTTTTCGGCCGCCACCACCTTGCTGACGGCGGGCCGCGCCGCCATGCGGTCGCGGTGCGCCTTGACCTTGGGGAAGCGCGCCGGGTCGACGCTGTCGCCTTCCAACCAGTTCGCGATCGTGAAGAGGTAGGGGTCGCAGATCGTATACGTATCGCCCATCACCCAGGGTCCCTTGATCATTTTGGTTTCGATCAGCTCGAAGCACGCGCCGACGGTTTCAGGTACCTTGCGCTTCATGGCATCGATCGCCGCAGGATCATCGACCCAGCGTGTGCCACGCATGCGATGGGCGTGAGCGACGTGAACGGTCGAGCAGAGATAGCTGTTGAACGCCTGCACCTCGGCAAAGCCGAAGGGATCGTCCAACGGCGCCAGCTTTGCCTTCGGATAGGATTGGGCGATGTAAGCGAGCATCGCGGGCGTCTCGGTCAGAATGCCTCGCTCCGTCACCAGCGAAGGGACGCGTCCCTTGGGGTTGATGACGAGATATTCCGGCGAGCGCTGTTCACCGGTTGCGAAGTTGATCTTGACGGTCGAATAGTCGGCGCCGGCCTCCTCAAGCGCGATATGGGAAGCCAGTGCACAGGTGCCCGTCGCGTAATACAATTTCATCATCGTCGCCTCCCATGGGAATTTCCGGCGCTCGTCCACTTTTTGCCGAAGCGAACCATGCCATTGACAAATCCGATATCGCAGCCGAACGAACAGGGAAAGCGGTATGTCGCATGTCGCCAATGCGGCAGGCGGATGGCGTTGTGCCGGCCCGGGCGGCGCTGAGGAAAAATCGATGCCGAAGATGTTCTCCGATCCCGAGGCCATTGCGGAAGACATCATCCGCGACCTCGGCACCAATCTTGTCGTCGGCTTGCCGCTTGGTCTCGGCAAGGCCAACCACGTCGTCAACGCGCTCTACGCGCGGGCGGCTGCGGACCGCTCGATCCATCTCACTTTGTTCTCGGCGCTGACGCTGGAGAAGCCTCACCCGTCCAGTCTGCTCGAGCGGCGCTTCATTTCGCCCGTCATCGATCGGCTGTTTGGCGGCTATCCGGACCTCGCTTATGCCGGGGCGCTACGGGCGAACCAATTGCCTCCCAACGTAGAGGTGAACGAGTTCTTCTTTCTGGCTGGCCGATGGCTGCACGTGCCGTTTGCTCAGCAGCACTATATCTCCGCGAACTATACCCATGCCGCATCCTATCTGCTCGCGCGCGGGCTCAATGTCATCGCTCAGCTCGTCGCCAAGCGCACGTCCGATGGGGCCGCCCGCTACAGCCTGAGCTGCAACACCGACATGACTCTCGATTTGCTGCGGGCGCGTGCCGAGGGGCGTGCGACGTTCAAACTGATTGGGCAAGTGAATTCCGAATTGCCGTTCATGCCCGGCGCCGGCGATCTTGCAGGCGAGGAATTCAGCGCTGTCCTTGAGAGCCGGGAGACTGAGTTTCCGCTGTTCGCGCCACCCTCCGAACCCGTGACCGACACGAAATACGCGATCGGACTGCATGCGGCCGGTCTCGTTCGCGACGGCGGTACGTTGCAGATCGGCATCGGCCAGGTCGGCGATGCGCTGGCGCAAGGCCTGATCCTGCGCCATCGCGATTCCGCTCAGTTCGCCGCCACGATGAAGCGCCTTGCGCCCGCGACTCCACCGTCTGAAACCTCTTCGTTCGAAAAGGGGCTTTACGGCGTCAGCGAAATGATTTTCGAGGCTTTTCTCGGCCTGATCGATGCCGGCATCATCAAGCGAGAGGTCGACGATGTTCTGCTACACGGCGCATTTTTCTTAGGACCAAAATCGTTTTACCGCGCCTTGCGCAGCATGACGCCGGAGCAGATCGCGCGCATCCAGATGACCGCGGTTTCGTTCACCAACGAACTCTATGGCGACGAAGATCGCAAACGTCACGCACGTGTGGATGCGCGCTTCGTCAACAACGCGATGATCGTGACCCTGCTGGGAGCCGCTATATCCGACGGCCTCGACAACGGCCAGGTCGTGAGTGGCGTCGGCGGACAATATAACTTCGTGGCGCAGGCATTTGCTCTGCAGGGCGCACGCTCGGTCCTGACCGTCGAGGCGACCCGATGGGCAGGGCGCCGCCTGGAATCCAATATTCGCTGGAACTACGGCCACGAGACCATTCCGCGGCACATGCGTGATGTCATTGTCAGCGAATACGGCGTCGCCGATCTCCGGGGAAAATCCGACGCCGAAGTGATCGCGGCAATGTTGCAGGTCGCGGATTCCCGTTTCCAGGATGAACTGACCCGCCAGGCGAAAGATGCCGGTAAATTGCCGGTCGCTTTTGAAATTCCGCGTGCCTTCCGCGAAAATTATCCGGAGCGGATCGCACAAGCATTGCGGCCAGCGCGGCAGGCGGGTTGGCTTCCGTCGTTTCCCTTCGGTTGCGATTTTACCGATGCCGAGCGGCGCCTGATCCCCGCTTTGCAATTCCTTCAAGAGGTGCCGCGTTGGCCTCTGCGTTTGCCCGCGCTGATTTGGCAGGGATGGAGGCAGCAGCCTCAACCGCACGACTTCGAATGCCTGGCGAGATTGGGGCTGGACAAGCCTTCGACCTGGCAGGAAAGGCTTTATCGAGCGCTGGTGATCGCAGCCTTGGCGCAGAGCCGGGCGAACCTGTGCCTCTGAGTGTAGGCGCAGTGATCTACCGGTTCCTGTTGACCGGCTTTCGCTTTTCAATGAACGCCGCCATGCCTTCGGAACGATCCTCCAAGGCAAAAGTGGAGTGGAACAGGTCGCGCTCGACCTGAAGACCTTCCGAAAGCGGAGTTTCGAATGCGCGATTGATGGCGCGTTTGGCCATTTCCGCCGCCGGGTGCGACATCTCGGCGATCTTTTCCGCCATTGCCAGCACTTCATTCATGAGCCTGTCGGCGGGAACGATACGGCTGACGAGGCCGGAACGTTCCGCCTCCGCGGCATCCATCATCCGTCCGGTGAGGCAGAGGTCCATCGCCTTGGACTTGCCGATTGCGCGCGTCAGCCGCTGCGTGCCGCCGATGCCGGGAATGGTGCCGAGCGTGATTTCCGGCTGGCCGAACTTTGCCGTGTCGGAAGCGATGATGATATCGCACATCATCGCAAGCTCGCAGCCGCCGCCGAGCGCATAGCCGCTCACGGCGGCAATCGTCGGCTTGCGGCAGGTGGCAACGCGATCGCCGCGGATCGCGATAAAATCGCTGGAAAACATGTCGATGAAGCCTTTCGGCTGCATCTCCTTGATGTCGGCGCCGGCGGCGAATGCCTTTTCATTACCGGTCACAACGATGCATCCGATGCCGTCGTCCGCCTCGAGATCGTCGATGGCAGTGGCGATTTCGCGAAACACGCCGAACGACAATGCATTGAGCATCTTCGGGCGGTTGAGCGTAATCATGCCAACCTTACCCTTGGTCTCGACGATAATGTGCTCGTAGGTCTTCATGCTTTCGCCGCCTGTGCTTTAACCGGTGTCGGCAATGTGCCTGCCAACGAGACAAGCTTCAAGGGGGCGTTGTTTCGCCCGGCTTCTGGCCGGACAATGTCGCATTATCCGACCAGCAGCCGATCATCCGGCGCTGCGATCAGGTCATGAACATGCGGGCGGCCGAGGCCATTGTCAGCAGGGCGCCAAATCCGATGAAAATCTTCCCGATCAGCGAAGTCTGATCCCAGACGGAGCTTTCGCCGGTCATCGTCGCTGCGGATGCCTGCGGTGGGCTGGTGTTTGTCGCCGGCGACGGGCTAGCCTCCTGCAGCGTCCGATCGATATCGTTCAGTTGATCCGAGGCGACCACCACCCCCTTATTGTCCGCGCTCGCGGTGTTGGTTGTTGCCGCCTGCGGAACGTCCGTCCCTGGCGGCATCGCCACGGCAGCATTGATCTGGACTCCGGCGAGCATCATCTGCGCATTGGCGTTGGCGACCGACGGCGGCATCTCGGCAGAAGGCTTGTTGTCGCTGGCGACCGTAGCCGCCTCCGGCACGACAGGCTTTTTGACGTCGTCGGCCGTTCTATCCTCGTCGGCCTTGGCGACCGCATGGGACTTGTGGTGCGCGTATTGCCTCCGATGGTGCCACGCTTGCTTGTAGGTTCTGTGGAGCTTCGCAGGCGCCGCGGCCTGATTATCCGATGCTGCGCCGGATGTGGAATCTGCCCCGTCGGTGGCCATGACCGGGCCTGCGAGCAGCACAAAAAGTCCGGCGGTGGCTGCGATCAAGGCCGAGCGTCTGCTGGCTTCCATGATCATTGGCAATCTCCCGTTTGCCAGTCCCCGTGGGCAAAAAGACCGCGTGCCATGTCCGCAGCGGGGCGAAAAATGGGAATCTTCGGACAAGTCCGGGCCAAAACGGGGCAGGCTCATTGAATTAGCCGTGATTCATCAGGCCCGGCTTCAGCGGCGTAGAATGTGTTATGAGCCTTGCGGAGCGAAGGTCAGGTGGCGATTTCCGGATATCGTTGCGAGGGGCTCTATCACGAGTTTGTGATCACCGCCCGTCAGCGTAACAAATTGAAGAAACGAGCGAATTGAAGTTTGGGAGCGCGTGTGCGCGAAGGTGAAGACGAGTGGACCGGCCTGATGCGGCTGGCCATTTCAGGCAACAACTCGGCCTATCACCGCCTGCTCAAGGCGGTCACTCCGGTATTGCGGGCCGGGGCTCGCCGCGGGCTGGCGCGGGCGGGTCAGCCGCTCGATCAATCCGAGGATATCGTGCAGGAGATTTTGCTGGCGGTGCATCTGAAACGGCATACCTGGGACGTTAACGCGCCGCTCGCGCCCTGGCTGTTCGCGATCGCCCGTAACAAGCTGATCGATGCGTTGCGGCGCCGGGGCCGCCGGGTTTTCGTCAACATCGACGATTTTGCCGAGACCATTCCTGAAGAGCCCGCCGCCGAGACTGCTTCCGCCAATGAGGTTGCAACGCTATTGCAAACGCTTCCTCCGCGTCAGCGTGAGGTCTTGCAGTCGATCGCGGTTGAAAGCGCCTCGATCCGGGATACGGCCGCGAAGTTTGCGATGAGCGAGGGAGCAGTCCGCGTGGCACTTCATCGCGCACTTACCGGCCTCACCGCAAAATTGCGGGAGCAATAGAACATGGAAACCGAACAGCTCATTCGAACGCTCGCCGCCGACAATCGGTACCGTGCTCGTCCTGTCGGATTTATCCTGACGCTAGCTCTGTTGGCGGCAGCGCCGGTGTCGTTTCTGATGTTCATGACGGCGCTTGGCGTGCGGCCCGACGTCATGACGGCGATGCATAATCCGTTTTTCGATCTGAAGTTTGTCGTCACGCTGGCGCTGGCGATTTCGGCCATTATCGTCGCGCTGCATTTGTCACGTCCGGAGGCCTCGATGAAGGGATGGGGCTGGCTGTTGCTGATCCCGGTCGGAATCATTGCCGCCGGGATCGGGAGCGAGATGATGCTGCCGCAGCGGCTGCCGGCGATGACGCGGCTGATCGGTCAAAATTCCCGCATCTGCATGACCGCCATTCCGCTGCTGTCGTTGCCGCTTCTGGCGGGAGCGCTGGTGGGCCTGCGTCACGGCGCTCCGGCGCGCCCGGCACTGGCCGGGGCCATTGCAGGGCTGATCTCGGCAGGCCTCGCCGCGACGCTATACGCCTCGCACTGTACCGACGACTCTCCGCTGTTCGTGGTGACGTGGTACTCGATCGCGACCGCGATGGTGACGGCAGCAGGCGCGTTGATCGGCTCGAAGGTGCTCAGGTTCTAGCCAAGCGCGACAGTGCCGGTATCAGGCCGCAGGCGGCGATGCAGTCTGCTGCATGCGGTGGAAGCGAAGTACCTGCTGCGCGGTCGAGGGACGAAGCCGCTCATAAGTGGCCTTGCAACTGTCGAGGTCGGACGGCTCCCTGCCCGATAGTTCGTCGCGCATCTGGATGATCGACTTGACGGTTGACCATGACATGCCGGAAATCTTGGCGAGGATCATCACGCCCTCGGCGCGCGTTTCTACCATCATATTCTCGGCGATCGAGACCGAGACATTGGCGAGCGCGGCGATGGCGGCATTGGCTTCGTCGAACTTGCCCGCCTCGGCAAATGCCGCCACCTGATATTCGTCCAGGCGGCCATCGTCGTACAGTGATTTGACCAGCGCGTGCGCGATGGTGGTTTCCTGGCTCATGGCCGATGGCGCCGAACGCGCCAGCCGCGTCGCTTGCCGGACCGCATTCGTCACCTCCTTTGCCATCGGCTGATTGGCGGCCTCCAGCTTGGCCCGCACCGTTTCCGAAGCCTTGGCAAGCAGCTTCAGGTACACGTGGCGCGGAATGTTGGGACGCAAGCCGATGCAGGTGGCAATCCCATCGTTACCTTCAGCGCGGTTGACCAGCCTGGCAAAGCCGCGGTCGGAGAATTCGGCGCCGGCGTTGCGGACGACGCTTTCAACCACTTCATCGTTACCCCGTTGGACCAGTACATCGGTGACGGCGCCGCTCAGCACCTTGCGGGTCGAAATCGCCATCAAATGAGCCTGGCTCTTGCTTCGTGCAGTTTCGATCAGGGCATCGTCATCGAGCCGTTCCGATTGGGACAGCACAGGAGCGGCAACTTCGATCAGGTCGTCGAACGCCAGCGCGCGCACGGTCAGAGGGGGCGCGCGGTCGATCGGGGCGAGGCGGTTGGAAAGCAGCGCTCTGGCGGAGGTCTCTATGTGATGAATGAGGCACTGGAATACATCGTCAAACAAAGCGATCTGATCGTCCGAAAACTCGACGACCCCGCTGATGAAGAGATCTGTGACACGGCGCAGCGTTTCGACGCGGCGTGCGACGGTTCCGTGGGCCAGTGTGGCTTGCAATTCGTCAAGCAGGCCTTCGGAAGTGGAGACGAATTTCGAACTCATGACTCTGTCCTGGAGTAGCTATCGGTTGAACCCGCGGCGGCTTCTTTGCCCCCGGGATGAATAATCAAATTCAGGCGCTGGCGATGCGGTTACGTCCTCGTGCTTTGGCCTTGTAGAGCGCGCGATCTGCCCGGGCGAGAAAGCTGTCAGCCGTCTCGTTCGGGCCGAGCGAGGCGACGCCGGCGGAAATGGTCACCCGCAAGCCACTCGAGAATGCGCTCCAGTCGAGATCGGCGACGATGGTCCGCAGCCGCTCGAGCATGCGCGTGGCGGTCTCTCCGGGCGTATCGGGAAGCACCAGCAGGAATTCCTCACCGCCATAGCGGCCGAACCGGTCGACCCCACGGATGTTCGCAAAGACAGTGATGGCGAATGTCCTGAGAACTTCATCGCCGATCGGATGACCGTAGGTATCGTTGATCCGTTTGAACCAATCGAGATCGATTAACGCGATGGAGCAGGGGGCGTCGATGCGCTGGGCGCGCAGGATTTCGTCGTCCAGCAAGTGCATGATGCGGCGGCGATTGAAGGAGCCGGTGAGATCGTCGAGTTCGGCGAGTTCTTCGATGCGCTGGTTGGCTTCCTTCAGCGCAAGCCCGCTCTTGTAGAGCGATTCGCGCAGGGTGCTCGAGAAGATGCCGATGTACATGCACCGCCCAATGGTGAGTATGAACATCGCCATCGTGGCGAAGCGTTCCAGAAAGGTTGTATGGGGAAGCGAGATCGGCTTGTGCGTCAGCAGGAAGAGCCCGGCAAGGCCCAGTGCCATCGCGGTCCAGACCACCGCTGCTTGCCACGGCGTCGAGCGCAGCGAGCTGAAGGCAAACACGACGAACAGCTCGCACAGGAACATCGCGCCCACTTCCGGCGCGGCATAGGTGAAAGCGAGCATGATGATCATGCTGACGATCGATTGCGGGACCACCAGGTAGTGGTCCTTAAAACGCTCGTTGAACCCGGATTCCGACAGCGCGATGTATCCGGTGACCGAGATGAGACCGCAAACGGCGAATGCCGGGCCAACGCTCGCTGAGGTGGTGCCTGCGTGGGCATAGATGAGCAGGATCATGGCATCGACGACATAGCTGACGCCGATCATTCCCTGGATTTGCCGCCGTTGCCGTGCCCGCCGCGATAGCGCGTCGGCCGTCAGCTTCCTGCCGACGCCGCTCGGCGTATCCGCCGTCGGATTCAAAAAAGGCGACGCAGCAATGCCCATAAATTCGCCGATGGTGAAAGCGATGGGCCAGAATCTACGCGGCAAAGCCTTTAGGTTTGGTATCTTTCGCGGCGAAATCTGACCCCGAAGACAGGCTTCATCCTTGTTCGGACGGGGAAAATTGCCATCCGGGGGTGCGGCACGTCCTCATCGCCCCAGGTGGCAGGAGTGCCCAATGCCGGACGGATATCGGTAATAAGATACTGCAAGCCGCAGCTTCTCAGTCTGCGGGGGAGATCACGGTTTCGGCCGCGCCGTTGCTATCGGAATCTTGCCCTTCAAATCGAACCATCCGCCGATCCGGCTCGACCAACCTTCCGAGATGGCCGTTGAGCGCCACACCGGCGGCTTTGGACGGAGTTCTGATCGCCCACGGCGGCCCGGCTTGTCATGCAAGTGTTGTATGGACGCACCAAGGTGTTCCGGTTCGGTCTCCGGCTCGTCCGGGACGAGCAAGTTGCCGAAGGCCTGATCAGCGAAGTGTTCCCTCTCGAAACTCTTAGAACAGTCCGCGGTTTCAACCTGGCTTGTGGCTACCAAGCGGTTCAAGGCACCTTTCGCAGGAAGGATGCGGCGCTGGATGACGGCAAGAAGTCGATAGAGGAAGCGCGGCAATTGTCGGCCTATCGGAGAATACCGTGAAGACCCGCTTGTTCTACGCACGCGAGAAATTGCCAGAGCTGCTCAACGCAGCGAGCATCGAACGTGGCCGGCCATGATGGCTGCGAACAGCAACATCACGGCGCTGACGGCCGAAATCGAACTACTGCTGCCGTGGCATGCAGCCGGCACGCTGAACGCGTGCGATGCCTGCAAGGCGGAGGAGGCGCTCGCCCGCGATCCCGGGCTCGCCCGGCAATACGACATCGTTCGCGAAGAGTATGCCGGAACCATCGATCTCAACGAAAGCCTGGGCACGCCGTCGTTGCGCGCGATGCAGAAGCTGTTTGCTGCGATTGATGCGGAGCCGGCGCGCACTTCGACGAAAATTGCGGCCCGGTTCAACGCTTTCTTTCCGAGCCTTTTGCCGAGGACACTCGTATGGTCCGCCAGCCTCGCAGCGCTGGTCGTCGTTTTGCAAGCCGGCGTGACTATCGCGGTACGGATGAATGATCGGCTGTCCACGTTTCAAACTGCTTCATTGAGCATGAATGAATCGCGGATGCCCGAGCCGATTACGCCCGATCTTGCGGCCACGCCGGCGCTGCGTGCGCTGGTGCGGTTTACGCCGGATGCGCGCGCTAGCGACATCACCGCGCTGCTTGACAAATATCAGGCCTCGATCGTCGACGGCCCCAATGGCGGCACGTTCCGCCTGCAATTCGCCAACGCGGCGAGGTCGAAGGACGGGTTCGCAGGTGTCCTCAATCGATTGGAGAACGAAAAGATCGTCAGTCTCTCCGTGGCGACGCCGTGAGCAGATCGGCAAGTCCCGGAGTGCCGACTTTCCTAAGTTCGTGCGCCGACGCGGCAGCCGCCTTTACGAACTCGGGGTCCGCGTGATCCTGGTGAAAACCGGAAGGCCCTCGATCCGCCCGGCTGGACGACCAGTTTAGGGCGGAGGGCCGATGTCTTTGCCGCTGTCTTGGGGATCGCTGTTGTCGATGCCGGTTACGCCGGCGGAAAACCCGGCCGAAGACCAGTTGCCAAAGGCATAGGAAACGGCGCCAACAGAGCGCCTTCGGCCCCGGCCGAGGCGGGCGAGCCCTCAGCCCGGATAGGGACCAAACGAGGCCGCGAGGCCCGAGATTTCGCTCTCGCAGACGTGAAACGCAGTGCGAAAAATTTCCTAACAGTCTTTGAACGCCCACCGCTTTTCCCGCGACCCATATGCGTGGGGAGCGGTCATCCCTCCCCAACAGCTATATCTGGCGCGAGCGCCCATCCACCCCAAGCGCCCATATGGCTCGACCCGTCCGGTTGTCCCCCCGGACGGGTCTTTCATTTTCCGGAGGTCCGCAAGATCAAGGAAGCGGCGATCTCCGATGACGCATACCGCTAGACATGGTTTGGGTTTTCCACAAAATATATTCATCGCCTTCGGCTGATTCGTACCGGTTGCGTCCGCGTCTTTCCTCCTTGCGGGCAGATTTATGGCACCTCAACTGGACGTCGCCAAAGGGCGCGAGATCGTCGCGCGCTGGTGCAATCTCGCCGAACGGCGGCTCGAATACCTCACCGAGCTCTTTGAAACGGGACGCTGGCGCCGCTTTCACAGCGAGCAGGGCTTCCTGGAGAACATCCGCGAGGCCAAGGCCGCCGTGGAAGCCTGGCGCGAGCTGTTGTCGCGCGAGGCCTCGCGTGACAATCGTGCGATCGACTTGTCCTGGATTGGAGGTGACCGAACGGCGCCGCCACGGAATGAATTTCGGCGTGATCGCATCGGTTCGCCGAGGGTAGCGGACATTTCGATGAAGCCGCTTCGAGAGGTGTCAGCTCTTGCTGAGAAGGAGGTCGCGAGCGAAACCGCGGCCGCCGAACCACCTCAGGAAGATACGTGGGCGGCGGTGCTGGACCTAGCGACGATCGCGGCACGCTATCCGCTGCTGCGGAATACCTTCTAAGTGGTTGTCGTTTTCTAAGGCATCTTCCGCACGGCATTCGCGCCGACGGTTATTTGCGCAAATTGAGGCGCGCCTTCGGTGGTAAGATCCGGCGTGATCGGTCGCGCGTGGTCGAGACCGACCACCGCACCGCGGGGGGTCTCCGAAATCACGTTGTTGTTGACGAGCGCGGTGCCGGCGCCCGGCGTCACCGAAACGCCGATGCCGGCGAGCGCCTTACGAACCACGTTGCCGGTGATCGCAACATCGCGCAGATATTTGCCCCAGCCTGCAACGATGCCGAGCGATGGCGCATTCTCAATCACATTGCCGGACACGCTGGTGTCGGCTTCGACGTAGATTCCGATGCCGCCGTCATCGTCGGGCGCGGTCCCGATCGGCCGCTTCGCCAGAAGGTTGCGGACGATATTGCCCTGCACGACCGCCAGCCGTCCGCCTTCGTTGAAGTTGCAGACCGAAACGCCGAGCGCGGCACCGTCGACGGTGTTGTTCGCGATAACCGCGCCCTCGAAGGCGAACTCGGAATAGATCGCGACCTCACGCACATCCGTGATGCTGTTGCCGGTGATCTGGATGTTTGAGGAGGAATTGCCGCGAACGGCCGAATAGTCGCAATTGCTGATGCGATTGCCGCGAACGATCACGTTGCCGGCGCGAAACGCGTTGATGGCGTTGCCGTACTGACCGGAACCGCCGGGTCCCGCCTTGATGTCCTCGAGGCGATTATCGGCCACCAGCGTGCCGTCGTCGCCGATCGAGGTGCGCAGGATTTCGATGCCGTTGTCGTTGGTGTCCTGGATCGTATTGCGCGTGACGACCAAGCCGCGGGCGTCAAATGACGTGATCGCGGTGACGGCGATCGTCGTGATTGTATTGCCGCTGATATCGCCTGCGACATTTTCCAACCAGATGCCGTTACCGCCGCTTGCGGTGATTTCGCAGCCGCTGACGCTAATCTTGTTGCCGGAAAGGCAATGGACAAGGCCGCGGCGCGAGGGCAGGGGGATATTGCCGCCGTCGAGAACGAGATCATCGAGACTGACGTTGCTGGCACCTTCGCTCGCGAACATCGACGCGCCCCCGGTGAAAACGAGTCGCGTTGCGCCGCGCACGCCGACCAACTGTGCGCCGTTTGGCAGGTGAAGTGCGCCGGTGCGATAGACGCCCGGCGGCAAGGCGAGCGGCGCTTGCACACGCGCGGCTTCGTCGATCGCCCGTTGCAGAATTCTGGTCTGGTCGTCGGGGCTGCCGGCGCGAATGCCGTACTGGGTTGCATCGCGTCCAAAGGCTGACATCGGGCGCGCTGCGCTCGCTGCGCGAGATGACGCCACGAGCGCTCCCGCACCGGCGGCTAGCGCAATCAGGTTGCGGCGGTTGACGTCCATGTCGCTTTGATCCTCACTGAAATGAGAGGGCCGCCCTCGCATCCCACAGGTAGCAAGAAAACACCTCGCCGCCGGGCGAAGATGGATGTCCGCGGGGACGATTGTTGGGGGTAGGGTTAATGAGCGGACGGTGCCGGATTTCGTATGGTCTGCCGGGCCAGCTTCACCATTTCCATCAGCATGGCTTCGCCGGCATCGACCATTGCCTCGAAGGCAACTGCGGGTCCAGCGTTCCTGCGCCGTGAAGCATCCCGCGGAAACAGCGGGATATGCACGAAAGCAGCGAGGCGGGGACCGCCACTGCGGCGGGTCGCCTCGATCACCCGCCAGCTCAAATAATTGCAAAGATAGCTGCCGGCGTCACGGGAGATGCGGGCATCGATGCCCGTCGCCAGCGCGACGCGCAAGAGTCTGTCCGTGTGCGGACCGAACGTCATGGCGTCGCCGGCGCCTGCAATCGATCCCTTGCGCGGCTTGGCGCGGCCGGCGTCGGGCCACAACGTCGTGATGGCATTACGCGCACGAGTTTCGATCCGCACATGCGCGGTGCGCGAGGCCAGGCCAAACATCAACAGTGCATGGGGGCGATGCGACACGAGCATCTCGTCCAACTCGCGATCCACATCCTTGTACGTCACCGGGAAGATATGGCCGACCAGATCGACGTCGCTCAAGGAGGGACGCCGCAGCCGCAGCAAACGAGCGATCAGCGGTTCAGTCGGGTTGAACGGTGCGCCAGGAAACGGACCAAAGCCAGTTACGATTATGCTTAGACGCTTATTCACCGCAGCATCTCCGCGATCTGTTCGGCGGCAAGCGCTGGGGAGACGCGACCGCCCGCGACTTCGGCTTCGATCCGCTTTACTTTGGCGCGCACCGAGGCATCCGCACGCAGCCGCGCCATGGTCAACTGCTCCAGCATCGACCACATCCACTTCACCTGCTGCTGCTGACGTCGGGCTGCAAACTCCCCCGAGGCATCCATCGCGGTACGGTGGTCGAGAATTTTCTGCCACAGCGTATCAATGCCGGAACCGGTCAAGGCCGAATAGGTCACGACCGGCGGATTCCAGTGCTCCGATCGCGGCGCAAGGATATGCAATGCGCCGCGATATTCGGCCGCTGCGACATTGGCGCGTTTGACGTTGTCGCCGTCGGCCTTGTTGATTGCAATCATGTCCGCGAGTTCAACGAGGCCTTTCTTGATACCTTGCAGTTCGTCCCCGGCGCCAGGCAGCATCAAGGCGAGGAAGAAGTCGGTCATGTCGCAGACCGCAGTTTCTGATTGCCCGATACCGACGGTTTCCACCAACACGACATCGAAGCCGGCGGCCTCGCAGAGCAACATCGCTTCCCGCGTCTTTGCCGCGACGCCGCCGAGCGTGCCGGAAGCAGGCGAGGGACGGATATAGGCGGTGTCAGAGGCGGCAAGCCGTGCCATTCGCGTCTTGTCGCCGAGAATGGAGCCACCGGTGCGGGCCGAAGAGGGGTCAACTGCGAGCACGGCGACCTTGTGGCCGCGCTCGATCAGGAACATACCGAGCGTATCGATCGTGGTCGACTTGCCCACGCCCGGCGAGCCGGTGATGCCGACGCGAATGGCCTTGCCGGTGTCGCGCAACAAGGTTTGGACAAGCTCGCGCGCGGACGCCTGATGATCGGTCCGCCGGCTTTCGATCAGGGTGATCGCGCGCGCCAATGCCGCGCGATGGCCGCTGCGGAGGTCATTTGCCAAGGCTTCGAGGTTCGGCGGAGCTTTCTTTGGTGTGGGCATGCCCTGCTTTACATCGGCTGAGCAAGGGAGGCGAGAGGGAGCAACTACTCCGCCGCCTCGCTGTGCCCCAATCGCGCATTCAACTTGTGGATCAGTTCTTCGGCGGCATCGGCGATGACTGTGCCGGGTGGATAGATCGCTTCCGCGCCGGCCTTGTAGAGCGCATCGTAATCCTGCGGCGGCACAACGCCGCCAACGATGATCATGATGTCATCGCGGCCATGTTTTTTCAGTGCCGCCTTCAGCTCCGGCACGGCAGTCAGATGCGCCGCCGCCAGCGACGATACACCCAGGATATGCACGTCGTTCTCGACCGCTTGGCGGGCAGCCTCCTCAGCCGTTGCAAACAACGGTCCGATATCGACGTCGAAGCCGACATCAGCGAACGCCGAGGCGATCACTTTCTGGCCGCGATCGTGGCCATCCTGGCCGATCTTGGCGACGAGAATTCGCGGCCGCCGCCCTTCGGCTTCCTCGAATGCATCGATCAGCGCTTGCACCTTCTCGACGCGGCTGGACATGGCCGATGCCTCCCGTTTGTAGACGCCGGTGATGGATTTGATTTCGGCGCGATGTCGGCCGAATACCTTCTCCAACGCGTCTGAGATCTCGCCGACGGTGGCCTTGGCCCGCGCCGCATCGATAGCGAGCGCAAGCAGGTTGCCATTGCCCTCGCCGGCGCTCCGCGTCAGCGCGGCCAGCGCCGCTTCGACGACCTTTTGGTCGCGCTCGCCTCGCAAGCGTACCAGCTTGTCGATTTGCAGCCGCCGGACATTGGAATTGTCGACTTTGAGAATATCGATCGGCGCTTCATCGGACGGCTTGTACTTGTTGACGCCGATCACGGCCTGTTTGCCGGCATCGATCCGGGCCTGCGTCTTGGCGGAGGCTTCCTCGATCCGCAGCTTGGGAAGGCCGGCTTCGATCGCTTTCGCCATGCCGCCGAGCGCTTCGACTTCCTGGATATGGCCCCATGCCTTCGCCGCAAGATCGCGGGTCAGTCGTTCGACATAATACGAACCACCCCATGGATCGATGATGCGGGTGGTACCGCTTTCCTGTTGCAGGAAGAGCTGCGTGTTGCGGGCAATGCGTGCCGAGAAATCGGTCGGCAGCGCCAGCGCTTCGTCCAGTGCGTTGGTATGCAGCGACTGGGTGTGGCCTTGGGTCGCCGCCATCGCCTCGATCGTCGTCCGCATCACGTTGTTGAACACGTCCTGCGCCGTCAGCGACCAGCCGGAGGTCTGGCAATGCGTGCGCAGCGACAGCGAGCGTGGGTCCTTCGGACCAAACGGCTTGAGCAGCTTGGCCCACAACAGGCGCGCGGCGCGCATCTTGGCGACTTCCATGAAGAAGTTCATGCCGATCGCCCAGAAGAACGATAGCCGTGGCGCAAAGCGGTCAACGTCCAAACCCGCCTTGAGCCCGGCGCGCAGATATTCGACGCCGTCGGCGAGCGTATAGGCGAGTTCGAGATCCTGCGTCGCTCCGGCCTCCTGCATGTGATAGCCGGAGATCGAGATCGAGTTGAACTTCGGCATCCGTTGTGAGGTGAAGGCGAAGATGTCGGAAATGATCCGCATCGATGGCGCGGGCGGATAGATGTAGGTGTTGCGCACCATGAACTCTTTCAAGATGTCGTTCTGAATGGTGCCCGAGAGTTTCTCCGGCGGAACCCCCTGTTCCTCGGCGGCCACGACGAACAGCGCAAGGATCGGCAGCACCGCGCCGTTCATGGTCATCGACACGCTCATCTGGTCGAGCGGGATGCCGGCAAACAAAGTGCGCATGTCGTAGATCGAGTCGATCGCAACACCTGCCATGCCGACGTCGCCTGCGACGCGCGGATGATCGGAATCGTAGCCGCGATGGGTGGCGAGGTCGAAGGCGACTGAAAGGCCCTTCTGTCCGGCGGCAAGGTTGCGGCGATAGAAGGCGTTGGAATCCTCCGCCGTGGAGAAGCCGGCATATTGCCGCACCGTCCACGGCTGGTTGACATACATGGTCGGGTAGGGGCCGCGCAGGTAAGGCGCGATTCCGGGCCAGGTGTCGAGGAAATCGATGCCGGCGAGATCCGCTTCTCCATAGGAGGATTTGACCGGAATGCCTTCGGGCGTCAGCCATGGCTCGGCGCTGCCGGCGGGCGCGGCGGGGACAACCTTCTCGAAGGCGACATTGACGAAGTTCGGTATGCGGCTCATGGCTGCAACTCTATCACGATCCGGTCTCGACAGTCGCGGCGGCTAATCATGGTCGGGATGCTGATAGCTGACGATTCCGGACAACTTCTCCTGGCCGTAATTCTGCAACGTGGTCTGGCTCGGCAGGTTCGCGATCGCGACGACCCAACCGAGCCGGGATTCAGTGCCATATTGCCGCGTCGGAACCAGCCGGTCTGGCCGGTCGAAGGTGCCGGTCAGGATCTCGATGCGGGGTCCGTCGATGCGGCGGAAGCTTAACGGGGTGCCGCAGTCCCGGCAAAAGTCGCGCTCGGCAATGGAGGACGAGCGGAACGCAGCCGGCTGGCCGCGGGTCCAGGCGAAATCGCTCTTTCCGACCTCGGCATAAGAAGCGAACGGAGCGCCCACAGCTTTCTGGCACATCCGGCAATGGCAGATGCTGACCCTGGTCGGCGGTGCTGCCAGCGCAAAGCGAATGGCGCCGCATTGGCATCCGCCCGAAAGAACAGCTTTGATCGCTTCCGTCATGCCGCCTCCGCCAGATCATAAGCCTCCTGCAGCACGGCCAAGGCATCGCCGCCGGCAAAAATGAAATCGTCGACACCGGCTGAGCGCAAAGCTGGCTCCTGCTCGCCTGCGCGGCCTGCCAAATAGATATGTCTGGCGCCGGCCGCTCGAAGAGCCTTCGCTGCTTCTTCCGCCTGTTCGGCATAGACGGTATCGGACGAGCAGAGGCAGGCGAGCGGCGCGCGGCATGCCTTGAATGCGACTGCAAGGGCCGCCGGATCGCGAAAACCCTCTGATCCGATTGCCTCGATACCGCCGGTCTCGAAGAAGCTCTTGGCGAAGGTAGCTCGCGCCGTGAAATCGGTCGCCGTGCCGAGGTTTGCGAGGAAGACTTTGGGCCTTGCTCCCTTGGCTTTCAGCATCTCGTCGGAACGGTCGCGCAAAAGCTCGAAGGGCGCGGCGAGCCGGATCGGAGACAGCGCTTCGAACTTGATCTTGGTTTCATTCGAAGGAGCGAACTCGGCCGGCTCGACGGCGAGAACCGCAACTTGCGCCTCATCGAGGTTTGGAAAAGCACTGGCGCCGGTCAGCACGTCTTTGCGCCGGGCGATATTGCCTTCATGCGCTTTGCGGATGGCCGCAACCTTGCGCTGGATCAGGTTTTGCTCGAGCGCGGCAAAGGCCCCGCCGGCCTTTTCGATCTCCTGGAATAGCGCCCAGGCCGCCTCGCAAAGCGCCTGTGTCAGCCCTTCGATGCCGCCCGAGCCGGCGGCCGGATCGGACACTTTCGCCAGGTTCGATTCTTCCAGAAGAATAAGCTGCGTATTGCGGGCGACGCGCCGTGCGAACATCTCCGGCAATCCAAGCGCCAACGTATGCGGCAGCACGGTGATTGCATCCGCCCCGCCAACGCCCGCTGCGAAGGTTGCCATCGTTGCGCGCAGCATGTTCACGTAAGGGTCGCGCTGGGTCAGCATGCGCCATGCGGTTTCGGCTGCGACGAAAGTCGGCTTCGGCGTCAGCCCGCACGCCGCCTCAATGCGCGCCCACAGCATGCGAAGCGCCCGGAATTTCGCGATCGTCAAAAACTGATCGGTGTCTGCCGCCAGCCTGAATGAGATCGCCGAGCGCGCAGCATCAAGATCGATCGCGCCATCTTCCAGCATGCGCAGATACGCCACCGCCAAGGAGAGAGCGAACGCCAACTCCTGAGCCTCAGACCCCCCGGCATCATGGACCACACGGCCGTCGGCGAGCACGAACGGACCGCGAAAGCCGCGTTTCATCAGTCCACCGACCACGCCGGCAAACGGCTTTGCCATCTCGCGCCACGGCGCCGGGGCAATGCCGTTTACCGCCATCGTGCTCAGCGCTTGATAGTTGAAGCGCAGGTTGACATTCGCTGGATCGACATGGCGCTCCTCGATCAGTGCAGCCAAGGTCTCGCCAGCATTTCCCCGTCCGATCACCGGGTGGATGGCAATCGAAATCCCGGCATCGAATAAGACGGCGTCGAACAGTCGTCTCAGCGTTTCCGGCGCGGCATCGGGGATGCCGAAGCCGCGGGCGCCGGGCCCGCCGGCAAACTCAATCTCAAGCCCGGTGGCACCGTTTTCGAGGTCATGGATGGCCTGCGCATTGGCAGCTAGAGGATCCGGATGATCCACCCGCTGCATAACCTGCCACGGCGCCGCCGCTGACCGGCCGGTGACCGGAGGCGTGCCGCTGGCGCGGCGATAGATCGGCTCGATAGTCAGACCATCATAGGTTTTGCTGACCAGCTTTTCGAATGGCGCCCCCTTCAGGACGCCGTCCACCAGCTTGCGCCAGTCGTCATAAGTCGCAGGCGCAAAATCTGCGGCCAGGATCAGTTCGTCAGGCAATATCATTTCCGAAGTCACCATGATTGGACAGCGAAATTGCCACGGGCGCCCCGCCAAGCCAAACGGAGTTTTGAGCTCAGATGGCGTCCGATAGCCGCTCAATCCCGTCGGTAGAGAGCCCGGCCAATGCGGAAGCAACGCTGCGGCCGCCGATCACGCGGTCTGGGGCGATCTCGGCGAGTGGCACCAGCACAAAGGCCCGTTCGAACAAACGGGGGTGAGGCAGCGTCAGTTCCGCTGTGTTGAGCGATACGTCATCATAGGCGATCAGGTCGAGGTCGAGCGTGCGGGGGCCCCAGCGTCGTTCTTTTCGGCGATCGCGACCGAATTTGCTCTCGATCTTTTGCAGCGCAAATAGCAGCGCGTGGGCATCAAGGCAGGTATCGATCTCGACGCAGGCATTGACGAAAGGAGCCTGCTCGACATCACCCCAGGGCGGGGTGGCATAGTCGGAGGAGCGCGCCAGAAGGGCGGCCTGCGTCATGCCGCAGATGTTGGCGATCGCCTTTCGGAAGGTGGCGCGGACGTCGCCAACATTGCCGCCGAGTGCGATCAGGGCCCGGGCCATCAGGGCATAATCCGAAAAAGCGATCGCAGCCCGGCTCTCGAAGTGATCATGCCGAGATTCAACCGTTCCGCGTGCGCGTCAGGACAACGCCGACGTCCTCGAAGATCGCTGCGATCGGCGCATGCGGCTTGTGGACGGTGACCTTGACCGCACTGATCTTAGGAAATTGCGTCAGCACCGCATCTGCCACCGCGCCTGCGGCGCGTTCCAGCAGCTTGTAGTTGTCGTCCTTGAAAGCTGCGGTCGCGGTCGCCACCACATTGGAATAAGACACGGTGTCGGCCAGCCGGTCCGTGCGTGAGGATTCGGAGAGATCGGCGGAAAGTTCAAGATCGATGACGAAGCGCTGACCGACCTCGGTTTCATGGTCCAGCACCCCGTGGCGGGCGTGGATGACAATGCCGGTGATGAAAATAGTATTGCTCATTCCCTGTCCCAGATGGCTGAGGCCACGCGCAAGGCTTGCAAGGTTTCCATGACGTCGTGCGCCCGGATGATCTGCGCGCCGGCTTTTGCCGCGATCAGATGCGCCGCAACCGAGCCGCCGAGCCGCTGATCGGGCTCGGACGGCGAGATACTGGCAATGAAGCGCTTGCGCGAGGCGCCGACCAGGAGAGGCAGTCCGAAACTCCGGAACTGGCTCAAGCGGGCCAGCACCGTGATGCTTTGCTCTTGCGTCTTGCCAAAACCGATACCGGGATCGAGCGCGATATTTTCCTGCAGAATGCCGGCTTGCGAGGCAATCTCAAGCGAGCGCGTGAAGAACTCGGCAACATCTCTCATGATGTCGAGGGCGGGGTCGGCGCGATCGCGGTTGTGCATGATCACGACGGGGCACCGCCGCTCTGCAATCAGCTTGGCCATGTCGGGATCGCCTTGCAGGCCCCAAACATCGTTGGCGATCGCGACTCCATTATCAAGCGCCCACGCGACAACGATCGCTTTCATACTGTCGATCGACACGGGAATTTGCAGCGAGACCACATCGGCCAGGATCGGCCGCAATCGCCGAATTTCTTCATCGGCGGAGATCGCCTGCGCTCCATAGGGCCGGGTGGACTCGGCGCCGACGTCGATGATGTCAGCGCCCTCGGCGGCCATCCGCTTTGCCTGGGCAAGGGCGCCTGCCGGCGCGAAGAAGCGTCCGCCGTCCGAGAACGAATCCGGCGTGATATTCAATACCCCCATCACCAGCGGATACGGTCGGGACAGGCGTTCCGGCCAGGTCCGACGATCCGCCGATGCTGCCGCCGCGGCAGTTCCAGGCGAATTCGCGGTCATGCGGTCGCTTTGCGCGGTCGGGGCCGGGGAGTCAAGGGATCAGGGAGCGACGCCGGGGCGAGCCTGGCTGACCGCACCGCGGTGAAAGGGGTCAGTAAGTGATTTTGGGCTGAAGCTTCCGCGCCTTCGCGATCAACTGTTCAACCGACTTTTCCGAAGGCAGGACTCGCACAAGTTTGCGCTTGGTATTCACTTCCTTCATGTTCTGCGCCAGACGTGACGGATTTCGCAGCGCAAGTTCGCGAACCGTCGGAACGCCGGCCGCTCGGACCAGGCCGACTTTGGCCCGGCCCATTCCGGGAATCCGCATGTAATCGGAGAAATTGGCCCATTCGAGCAACTGCTGTTCGCTGATGCCGGTCTTGGCCGCGAGCGCCTTGCGTCCTCTCACCGTACTTGCCGCCTCCAGCAGGCGGGCCGTAGTGCGGATGCCTTGCGATTTCAATTTGGCGGCTGCAAAGGAGGGAAGACCCTCAATCTCGGAAATAGGATATGTCATGATTTTTCGATCGGAAATGTGCTTCAAGCGAATTGGCTGAGACCGGGCGTCTCCGCGATGATCGCACCCATTTGATCTTCGCCGACTTTGTCGCGGCCAAACCGGAAAAGTTCGCGTGCGATGTTTTGAATGTCGCTGATGCCAAGGCCCAGGCTCATCAGCCGGGTGCCGACCGCCATCAGGCCGCCCCCCATCAGTCTGGTCAGGCCGCCGCTGTTCTCGGATGCGGAAATCGCAGCTTCGGCTCCGGGAATCTTGTCGATCAAGGCCTGGACCTTGTCGGAAGGGCCTTCGCTGCGAAGGTAGCCGAGAATGATGCCGATGGTTTTCTCGGCCATGGCACGTTCTATGCCGGCCTTGGAGGCCAGCCACGCTGTCAATTCATCCATTGCGCCCCGTCCTCGGCCAGCTTGTCCGCCGGATCCCTGCTTTAGATTTATCTTGATCTGCTGCGCCGCGAATTACAAGCGATCACGGTGCGTGCCGATGTGAATCGGGCCACGGGTGTTGCAGCCTTGCAAGGGCAAGCGCCTGTTTCCCGGATTATCGAGAAGTTTTGTTGCGAAGTTGATGACGCGGAGCCGCAAAACCGCCCGAACTGTGCCGAACTGAATGCGTTTTGATTCCTTCTTCGTTCGTTGAACGTTTCAATCCGCTGGCAACATGCCGTATAACTCCGGCGCTTGCAGGGCGCCTTGAGGCGCACAAGAGATGATACGATGACAACACCGGACGATCGGACCGCGGATACGGCTGAGAAGATTTTCATCGGCAAGGGCGAGCACTCGGCATGGCTGACGCTTGCGCTGGCCAACCGGCACGGCCTGGCGACGGGAGCCACCGGTACCGGCAAGACCGTCTCCTTGCAGGTGATGGCGGAAGGATTTGCGCGCGCCGGCGTCCCGGTTTTCGCAGCAGACATCAAGGGTGATTTGTCCGGCATCTCCGAGCTCGGCGAGACAAAGGACTATATCCTAAAGCGGGCGGCCGATATCGGGCTCGCGTTCCAGCCGGACCGGTTTTCGACGGTGTTTTGGGATGTGTTTGGCGAGCAGGGACATCCGGTGCGCGCTACCGTCTCGGAAATGGGACCGCTTTTGCTGTCGCGCATGATGGATCTGAACGATGTCCAGGAAGGCGTGCTGAACATCGCCTTCCGTATCGCGGATGAGGAGGGATTGCTGCTCCTCGACATGAAGGATCTGCGGGCAATCCTGTCCTTTGTCGCAGAGCATGCCGGCGAACTGACGACACAGTATGGAAACGTCTCGAAGCAGACCGTCGGAACCATTCAGCGCCAGCTTCTTGTGCTGGAAAACCAGGGCGGCGACAAGTTTTTCGGAGAGCCGGCGCTGGATCTGAAGGATTTTATGCGTACCGACCGCGACGGCCGCGGCATGATCAACATCCTGGTCGCGGATCGCTTGATGCAAAGTCCCCGGCTGTACGCGACGTTCTTGCTCTGGATGCTGTCCGAACTGTTCGAGCAGTTGCCGGAAATCGGCGATCCTCCCAAGCCAAAGCTCGTGTTTTTCTTCGATGAAGCCCATCTGTTGTTCAACGACGCGCCAAAGGCGCTGTTGGAAAAGATCGAACAGGTGGTCCGGCTGATACGCTCCAAGGGCGTCGGCGTCTATTTCGTCACGCAAAATCCAATCGACGTTCCCGACAAAGTGCTCGCCCAACTGGGGAACCGCGTCCAGCATGCGCTTCGTGCCTTCACGCCGCGCGACCAGAAAGCTGTGGCCGCGGCGGCGGAGACTTTCCGGCCTAATCCGAAGCTTGATACCGCCCAGGCGATCATGCAACTCGGCAAGGGCGAGGCGCTGGTGTCGTTTCTGGAAGGAAATGGCATTCCGGCGATGGTGGAACGCGTGATGGTGCGGCCGCCGACCGCGCGCATTGGGCCGATTACGCCGGAAGAACGCAAATCCATTATCGACAACAGCCCGGTGAAGGGCAAATACGATACCGCGATCGATTCCGAATCCGCCTATGAGGTTTTGCAAAACCGCCTGGCGGGCAACAGCGGCGGAGCCGGTGGAGTTCTGGGCCAAATCGGCGGGATCGTGGGGACGATTTTCGGCACAAACACGCCCCGCGGCAAGTTGTCCACTGGCCAATTGATCGCCCGCAGCGTCACCCGTTCGGTGACCAACAAGGTTGTGGGCGGCGTGGTGGCCGATCTCGGCAAGTCCGTCGGCGGTTCGATCGGAGGTTCGATCGGGCACGCCATTGTACGCGGTGCACTCGGCGGGCTGCTGCGCCGGTAGCTCTCGATGCGGCGTAATCCTGTTTCAGCTTTCAGAAAGTGAAGCGTTTTGAGACTTCCGTCATTACGAGCGCCGCTCGATATCCTTTTCCTGATCTGCTGCTTTATCCTGACCGCCGACGTGCTCGGTCCCGAAATCTTTGGTCACGGCAAAACAAAGGATTATCCGCTCTGGTTCTGGGCCGGCCAGCAGATCTTGCATGGGGGCGATCTCTATCCGCACGATCCTCACGTCTCGTTCGCGTTCCTGTATCCACCGCCGGCCGCCATTCTGCTCGCGATCCCGGCTTCGTTCGGAAAAATCCCGCTCTATCTTTGGCTGTCACTGCTCAACGCGGCTGCGTGGTGGATGACGGCGCAGCTTTCCAACGCGATGACGGGCGACGGCAAGGTTGCATCTTCCTGGCTCGCGGCGCTGCCCTCGATTGTCATGATCTCCTTCACGTTCGACATGTTCGATCTTGGTCAGCCCAACCTGGTCCTGCTCGCCTTGATGCTTTGGGGGTTCTGGCTGCTGCGACACGAGCGTCCCTGGGGTTCGGGAATCTTGTTCGCGCTCGCGACCGCGATCAAGGTTTTTCCGGTTGCGGTACTGCCCTATCTCGTCTGGCGGCGGCAGTGGAAGCCGGTCGCGAGCATGATGATCTTTCTGGTGGTCTTTCTCATTGCCATTCCGACGCCGATACGCGGCTTTCAGCACAATCTCTCCGAACTGAAGACCTGGTATCAGGGAATGGTTGGATCCAGTTCGGAAGCGGGATTTGGACAGCGCGATGACCAGAACTGGTCGTGGATGAACCAGTCGCTGATCTCATTGACCCATCGCCTGACCCGCCCGGTGGATTACAATCAGGACAACCCGAATAGCACGCCGGCCTACATGAACTTGCTCGATCTTGACTTCAAGACCGCCAACTGGGTGGTATTGGCGGCGGCGGCGATCCTAGGTCTCGGCTTTATCGCCGTAATGCCGCCGATGTCGCGCCGGACGCCGCAGTCGGATGCCGAGGAACTGGGCATCCTGTTTTGTCTTATGACGGTGGCCTCGCCGCTCGCGCGCCAATACTATTTCATATGGCTGTTCTTTCCACTGACCGTTCTGCTGCACCGTGCGGCCTACGATCCCCGCGCGGGCGCGCGCAAAGGTACATGGGCCGCACTGGCGATTGCGGGCATCCTGCTCTGCCTGGCATTGCCGTATTTCCCACGTAGCTTTCAAGCATTCGGGAACAACTTCCTTGCGACCGCAGTGCTTGCCGGGACGTTGGCCTGGCATCTCCTGCACCCCCTGGAAGATAAGACTGTGCGCCAGGTCGGCTCCTTGTCCGCATCCGCCAGCCTGCCGTAGATTTGAAAGCAAGACAGGCCCGCCAACTGAAGGAAGATCGGAAATGTCCGGCACCGCACAACTTCAAGAAGTTCTCGATCGCATTGATGCGGATTTTGACGCCAGCCTCGAACGTCTGTTCACGCTATTGCGGATCAAGTCGATTTCGGCCGACCCGGTCTTCGCCGCCGACTGCAAGGCGGCGGCCGATCATCTGGCGAAGGATATCGCCACGCTAGGATTGAGCGCTGAGGTACGGCCCACTGACGGCCATCCGGCCGTTGTCGCCAAATCCAACGGGAAGTCGGGCAGCGGGCGGCCGCACGCTCTGTTTTATGGTCATTATGACGTTCAGCCCGTCGACCCCTTGAATCTCTGGCATCGACCGCCGTTCGAGCCCGCCGTTGCCGATCACGCGGACGGCCGGAAAATTATTGTTGGGCGCGGCGCCGAAGACGACAAGGGACAGCTGATGACTTTCGTCGAAGCGTGCCGCGCCTGGAAAACCGTGACGGGGTCGCTACCGATCGATCTGACGATCGTAATCGAGGGCGAGGAAGAGGTCGGTTCGAAAAACTTCGTTCCATTCCTTGAAAAGAACAAGGCGGACCTTTCTGCGGATTTTGCGCTCGTCTGCGATACCGGCATGTGGGATCCCGCGACGCCGGCCATCACCATCTCGCTGCGAGGGCTCGTGTATGACGAAGTAAAGATCAAGGCCGCCAACCGCGATCTGCATTCCGGCATTTTCGGTGGCGGCGCGCAAAACCCGATCCGGGTGCTGACCCGAATTCTCGGCGGCATTTTCGATGACAATGGCCGCATCACGATTCCGGGCTTCTACGATGGCGTCAAGGATTTGCCGCCAGACGTGCTGGAGCAATGGCGCAAGCTCGAAATGACGCCCGAAAGTTTCCTCAAGCCGGTCGGGCTCTCGATCCCCGCAGGCGAGAAGGGACGCCTGTTGATTGAGCAGGTGGCGTCCCGACCGACCTGCGATGTCAACGGCATCGTCGGCGGCTACATCGGCGAGGGCTCAAAGACGGTGATTCCCGCGGAGGCTTCCGCCAAGGTTTCGTTCCGGTTAGTCCAGGGACAGGATCCTGACCGGATCAGGAACGCCTTTCGCGATTATGTCACAGCGCGGTTGCCGGGCGATTGCCGCGCGGAATTCACCGATCACTCCAATGCTCCCGCCGTTGCCCTCGACTGGAACATGAAGCCGCTCGCCGCCGCCCGCCGTGCGTTGGCGGAGGAGTGGGGCAAGGATGCGGTGTTGATGGGATCGGGCGCCTCGATCCCGATCGTGGCCGATTTCAAGCGCACGCTTGGTCTGGACTCGCTGCTGGTCGGATTTGCGCTCGACGACGACAATATTCACTCGCCGAACGAGAAATACGATCTTCGAAGCTTTCACAAAGGCATTCGTTCCTGGGCCCGGATTCTCGCTGCGCTGGCGGAATAGATCCGGTTCGAAACGATGGTGCGATGGGTGTCGACGACCGCTATTGCTTCGCGTCGTCGTCTGCTGCCCGTCGCATCGCTTCGGCGGCGTCCGGATGGCGGCGGTAGAACTCGCACGCACCCGGCTTGGCTGCTCGTTCCAGGCCCTCCTGCTTCGCGGCTTCCACGAGTTCCTGATCTTCCTTGAGATCAAAGACCGTCTGGTCCCTGATTTGGGCAAGCTCGCTCTCCTTTCGGGTAAGTGAACGCGACCCGGCTTCGCTCGGCACAATCTTGCAGCCGACCGCAAAATAGATGTCCTTGACGCGGCTTACGAGCTTTGCCCGGTGTTCCAGATATTTCTGTTTGATCTTGGCCGACAGCCCCTGGATGGGAGGGTCGGCCTGCTGGGCCATTGCTGAAGGCGAAAAAGCCGCCAATGCCACCGCAATGGCGATGAGGATGATGCGCTTCTTCATGGTATCTCCCGGGGCCGTCATCCCAACGAGCCGGTGGTCGCGCGCCTGTCGAGGAATATGGCGGCAACACGCAGTGGCAAAGGGAGCCGGACCGCTCAATGTAAAAACGCCGCCCGGAATTGAGCGGCGTTTGATTCGGCGTGCAGAGGTATATGGAAAAACCTTATACCGGATTTGCTGGCCTTTCAATTCCGATAGCTGGGGTCGAGCCGGTCGAGCTTGCGCAACAGTGGCGGCCATACCAGCATGGTTGAGCGCAGTTCAGCCCGTTCGGGGTTGTTGAGCAGCCGGGTGTTCTTGTCGATCACGGCAGGATCGACCGGGTAGGCGGTCGGTCCCAGCATTCGGGTCCGCACCTGCATGGTGCAGGCCCGCTCGAGGTGGAACATCCGCTCGAAGGCCGACGCAACCGAGCGGCCGACCGTCAGCGTACCGTGATTGCGCAACAGCATATGATTTTTGTCGCCGAGATCGCGCTGAAGCCGAGGGCGTTCGTCATGGTCGAGCGCGATGCCTTCATAATCGTGATAGGCAAGATCGAAGGTCACGAGCTGGGCGGTCTGATTGAGCGGCAGCAGGCCTTCCGCGGAGCTTGCGACCGCAGTGCCGTCCGGCGTGTGCAGATGGATCACGCAGCCGGCGTCCTCGCGAACCTCATGGATCGCCGAATGGATGGTGAACCCAGCCGGATTGATGTTGTACTGACTCTTGGTGAGCAGGTTGCCGTCAAGATCGACCTTGACCAGGCTCGAGGCCGTGATTTCATCGAACATCAGCCCGTAAGGGTTGATGAGAAAATGATGCTCGGGTCCCGGAACACGTGCAGAGATGTGGGTGTCGACCAGGTCGTCCCAGCCATAATAGGCGATCAACCGGTAACACGCGGCAAGATTGACGCGCTGTTCCCACTCCGCGTCCGTCATTCCAGACGGGATTTCCTTCAAAACAGCTTCGGCTCGCGACATGTTGCCTCCTCCTAATTCATTGTCGGGTTGGCGTAAGCGTATTCGCGGCGCCGGCGGCCGGCAAGGCGCGTTATGGATGTGGCAGTTATGCTTGGCGCTGCGCCTATGCGTGGTTAAGGCGGCGGTATCGACAAGAGGCTTGAGATCGTGCGTCCGCGGATATCGTAGACGCGAGCAAACACCACGTCGTCGCGTTTGATTTCTACCATCACCGGCGCACTCAGGCCCTTACAATAGAACTCGCCGAGCGTCATGGCGAAGTCGGCCGCGTGGCTGTCCCAGCCGATCGTGAAATCCGGTCCAAGCGCAACCTGGGCCGGTCGCTGCGGGCCGCACACGGCGACCTTCCACTTGCGTCCGGGCGGCGGGCTTAGGTGTTGTGCGTCCAGTTGTTCGTGGAGACCGTCGGAAGCCTGTTTGAATGCGAGGCCCCAATAGTCGAGCATATAGTGATCGTCGGCCCCGCGCACCGTGCCGGCAATGTGGTTGAAATGAGTGTATTGATAAGGATGAAGCCGGATCATTTCGCCAAGCGGCAGCAGCAGGCCGAACAAGAAAAGCGCCAGCGCGGCCGGTTGCCAAGTGCGGCGATTTTCTCCCAGCTTTTCCATTCCCCGCGCGAAGGCGAGGCCGGCTAGCACCGTCATCGGCGGAATGACGAAGATGAAATGACGGATGCCATTGTAAAGTGCCGGGCGCTTCACAATGGCGATCGCGATCGGCAATACCGCAGCCAGCGCAAGCATCAAGAGAATCGTCTTGCGGCGGCCGGAGACATCCTTGCGGACGAGCGCAATGAAAGTCCCGCCGACCCCGGCAACGGTCAGCGCCAGCAAAACCTCCGGAAGCTGAAGGGCGAACAACGTGGGAAGATATGACCATGGCATGTCGGGGACCGACACAAGCGCGCCATCGAACATCTCTTTCCACGGCTTCTCAAAGAAGTGTGAGAAGTAGGTCACGGCCAGGAACGGATGGTTGGGCGCGATGATCGACCATGGCCAAATCAACCCCATCACGAGGTAGCCGAGGATCAGGCCGGGCAGCAGCGTATAGGCCGTCTGCGCAAATCGCTTGATAGCATCGCGTGCATCCTTGGTGCGGACTTCCTCGATCAGCAGCGGCATGAACCCGATCAGCGCGTAAAGCAGCGCGAGGCCACCAAGAACGCGCGAGCCGATTGAAAGCCCGGCGCCGAGGCCGGTGATCAGAACCGTTCGCGGGGTGGGATGCGGATATTCTTCCACCAAGCGGACCAGGCCGAGCATCAGGATGATCATCGCCACCGCGAATGGCGCGTCCTTCGGGTTCATGAACATGTGGCCGTAGAAGGTCGGACACAGCGCAAGAAGCAACAGCGCCGCAAGTCCTGCCAGCGGGCCGCCGACGCGACGAGCCAGTCGCCAGTTCACCGTGAAGCCGATGATGCCGACAATGGCGCCGAGCAGGCGCCGGGTTTCAAACAGCTCAAGCGGGATCACCTTGTGCAGCAGCGCCGCTGCCATGTCGAAACCGCCGCCATACATGTAGAGGTTGGCAAACGATAACGCGCTGGTGTCCCTGAAGCCCGAACCGTACATCTTGAGCAGCAGGTCGGCATATTCAGCGTGGGTATAATCATCCCAGCCAAGGCCGTAGTCGCGGAAGGTGAAGCCTGCGATCACTGCGACCACGACCAGCACCAATATTGCCGTGTCGTCGCAAGCCCGCTCGATCGAGCGCCGCGAAGGCGTGTCGACGGCGGAAGTCGTGATTGATGTCATGCTATTGAGTAACCCGGCGTCCCCTCGGCCCATCCAGCGCCTCGTGGGCCCTTAACCCCGGCGACCATATAGCGCAGTTCGGAGGCCAAGTAATTGGCAATTGTGGCGTAATTCGCCTATTGCAACGCAACGAAATGGGCGATTTGGCTCGCAACCATGGTTCCAGCGAACGCAGCTCCCGGAATGACCTTGTTAATTGGCGGTTGGCTCGGCACGCAATATGACGGTATCGTGGCGGCGGGCGCGGTAGGGGCTGCGCCATGGCGAAGCGCGGCCCAGGGGTAAGTTTGATGATGATTGGAATGTTGATCGCCGGGATCGGCTGCGTGGGGGCAGGTCTCGCAGCCATCGGTTTCGGGATCCCCATCAACGAATTTGGCCTTGGCAACACTCTGATCCTCGCTGGCGCCGTCGCCACCTGCTCCGGGCTGATTATCCTGAGCTTGTGGGTCGCGGTCAGAGAATTGAAGGGCACCGCGGGCCAGCTGGCTTCGAGGCCCGCCTTCGATTTGAAGAGCGGCGCAAGCCAGCGGGCGGCCTTGCCGCGCCCGGCCGGCACCGCGGGCGATAGCATGGAACCGCGCGCCGAGCAGCCGGCATCGCCTCCAGCGCCATCTTGGGACGAAGAGAGTGCGCCGCACGATCGATCCCGCCAGGAGGCGCCATTGCCATCCGCCTCCGAACAACCTGCAAAACCTCGACGAAACTTGATGTTTTCCTCCTCCTCCCGCCGGGACCGTGAACGCGCCCAAGGGCTTCCAGGCGATACAGTGGCCGCCGAACCCCTCCCGGGAACCGCGGGGGACGCGTCGCCTCCCGAGCCCAGCGAGGCTGCACCGCCGAGCTTTGAGGATGCCTGGCCGAAGTCCGAACGGGCGCGGCCGGCCGATGTGCCGCCTCGGCGCCGCCCGCCACGGAGTCCTCCGGCGTTCAGCGAACCTGCCGCCGCGATGCGCCAGCCCGCTTCTGCCGAAAGTCAGCCGCCGGTGACGGTCCTCAAATCCGGAGTCGTCGACGGTATGGCCTATTCGCTCTATTCCGACGGTTCGATCGAAGCGCAGATGCCGGAAGGCATGATGCGTTTCGCCTCGATCGACGAGTTGCGCGCGCATCTCGATCAACGGCCGTGAAAACCGCATCCCCGTTCTTGTCTCTGCCCAAGTAATCCGCTCATATCGGCCAAGCTGGTGCCGCAGCGTAAATCGGCAAGGGGATCACTTGCGCGATGAAGATCTTGAGAAGGCTTTGGCCATGACCGACACAACGGGCAAGAATTTCATCGACCTGACGGCGAATATCGTCTCCGCCTACCTCAGCAACAATCCGACGCCCGCATCGGAAATTCCCGGCCTGATCAACCAGATCCATGCCGCTTTGGTGCGCGTTTCGACCGGGCGACCCGAAGCTCCCGCCGAGCCGGCAAGGCCCGCGGTTTCTGTCAAGAAATCCATCGCGCCCGATTATCTGGTGTGTCTTGAAGATGGCAAACGCTTCAAGTCGCTGAAACGGCACCTGCGTTCGCAATACAACATGACGCCGGAGCAATATCGGGAGAAATGGGGCTTGCCGCCGGACTATCCGATGGTCGCACCCAATTATGCGGTGGCCCGTTCGCAACTCGCCAAGAAAATGGGGCTTGGCCAGCAGCGCCGCCGTCGCAAATAGCGCTGCTCCTATGACGCCGCAGCCAGTGCTTCACGCGCGTCGGTGCGGATGCGCTCGACCATCGAGCGCAGACCGTTGGAGCGTTGCGGCGTGAGGTGTTCGCGGAAGCCGAACTCGTCGAAGACGGCGAGGGCGTCGGTTGCCAGAATTTGCTGCGGTGTCTGGCCGGAATAAAGCGTGAGCAGGATCGCGACCAGTCCGCGAACGATGTGGGCGTCGCTGTCGCCCAGATATTTCAACAAGGGCTCACCCGCGCCGTTGCGTTCGACTTTTTTGGACAACCAGACCTGGCTGACGCAACCTTGCACCTTGTTGGCTGAAGAATGCTCGGCTTCCGGCATCGGTTCGAGCGTGCGGCCGAGTTCGATGACATACCGGTAGCGGTCGTCCCAGTCGTCCAGCAGTTCGAAATTTTCACGGATGTCGTCAATCGTCGCCATAAGCGTGCTCAACCTTCGCAAACCCTTATATAGGGGTGAAGGCGGGCGAAAGCGAGGTCGTTCCCGATCAGAATTGTTCCTGATCTCGGCGGGATTTATGGTGATGGCGGGGCGCCCTGCCATTCGATCTGCACGTCGTCCGGCGTCAACGTGTCAGGCGCGCCATCCGACTGTGCGGGATCGCCGCTATCCATGCCACCGATCGATCCGGTTTGATCGGGCGCATGCTTATCGGATTTGTTGGTCTTGTCGGGTTTATCGGTGATGATCTGGTACAGCTTCCTCGCGCCACTTTGGGCACGCTGACCGATCACGGACGCTGCCTGACCGCCGACTTCGCACGCCGCGGGCTGGCGTTTGCAAAACTGGCTCATGTCGCTTACGGCCGCGGTGGCTGCCGAGATCGCCTCGGAGGCATTGATTTGCGGCGTCTTGTCAGAGTCCGGAGATTTGTCCCTCGGCAGCAAGACGAGGACCAAGCCAATCCAAAACGCCAAGCGAAGCAGGAAAAACATCTTGCTAGTCCGGCTGTCTCTCTTGTCCCGTTGTCTTCAATCCCGATCTCTAACAGCCGTCGATAAAGCCCAAGTGTTTGCATTGAAGTTAATGGTGAAGGATTTGCGCAAAAACCGCTTCGTTTGATTCGGCGTAAATTTTTCATTGATATCCAGTGCGGCCGCTTATGATGGGCCATCCACGATTTCGAAACCATAGCCGATGACTTGCGGAAACCCGCCGTTCACCATCTGCGTTGATTGAAGCTCGCATTGCAGATGGAAAGCGCCGTGGAGATACGGTCTTTTGCCGCAATGCGGGCCGCCTTAGCGTTCGTTTAATGTGGCTCTGACACGGTGCGATTTCGACAAGGGGGGCGTTTCGGGACGTCGGTTTCGACGCGCAGGCCGAAGCGAAAAGTAGTGATAGTTCTGAGTACCATTCGCGATTGCCTAGATGCGCTGCTGCACCCGTCCGCACGGCAAGATGTGCTGGCCCGAGCCCGCCACCGGGCTTTTATCGCCCCGCGACTATTGGGGAGCCTCACGGCCTTTGCAGCGTTCCCCGTTTATCTTGCCCTGCACGGCGCGCCAACGGCGCTAGGGGTCGCGGCCTTCGCCTGGCTGATTGCGCCTATTCTCCTGTCTTGGTTTCTGTCGCGCACCGGCCGTTACGAGGAGGCCTGCTGCCTTTCATCGCTGGCGTTTGCCGGACTGATCATGACGTTGGCATCGAGCACCGGCGGCATCGGATCGTTTGCGGCGATCTGGCTGGTGGTCGTGCCGGTAGAGGCCGCGCTTTCGGCCTCGCGCCGTGTCGTCGCCTTCGCTTCGGCGCTTGCTTTGATCTGTGTTGGCCTCTTGATCGCATTTGGCCATTTCGAGCTACTGCCTGTCCTGGATGTCAGTCCGCATATGCGCGCGATCCTGACCGCATTTGGCGTGGCCGCCGCAACGCTTTACGCCGGAGGCCTGGCGTTTGGCACCGAATTGCTCGCGCGAACCAGCGCGTCGTTGCTTTATGTCGAGGAAGACCGTTATCGCCTGCTGGCGCAAAATATGAGCGACGTGATTTCACGTCATCACCGTAACGGTGCCGTGCGGTTCATCTCGCCGGCTGCGGAGGCGCTATTGGGGACGCCGACCTCGGGTCTGCTCGGCTTTGGCCTGTTCGACCGCGTTCATGTCGCCGATCGCCCGGCCTACCTTACCGCGCTTGCGGATGCGGCTTGCCGAGGCGATGCGCAGAGCGTCGAGTTCCGCCTGAAGCGGGACGCAGTCTGCGGGTGCGAGGCCGGACGGGTCAATCAGGTGAATTTCATCTGGGTGGAGATGCGTTGCCGGCCGCTCGAAACGGTGTTCTCGCAAACCACCGAAGCCGAGGTCGTCGCGGTCATGCGCGACGTCACCGAGCGTAAAAATCAGGAACATGCGCTGGATCTGGCGCGGACGGCGGCAGAGCGGGCAGATGCTTCCAAGACGCGCTTCCTCGCCACCATGAGCCACGAGTTGCGCACGCCGCTTAACGCCATTATCGGCTTCTCCGAGTTGATCATGCAGGAAGACGCGCTGATGCTAAATGCTGCGCGCCGCAAGGAGTATGCCCAGCTGATCAACGATTCGGGGCAACACCTTCTGTCGGTCGTCAACGGCATTCTCGACATGTCGAAGATGGAGTCAGGAAATTTCGAGATCATGCCCGAGCCCTTCGCTCCGCGGGCGGCGCTGGTCAACTGCTGCAATCTTCTGGCATTGAAGGCGCGCGAGAGCGGCATCGATCTTGTTACCCGGGCCGCGGACGATTTGCCGGTTATGATCGGCGATCCCCGCGCATTCAAGCAGATCGTGCTTAACCTGGTCTCCAACGCCGTCAAGTTCACCGAGCGCGGTGGCAAGGTCACGGTGTCGGCCGCAGTCGAAGGTGCGCGGCTTCTGGTACGCATCGCCGACACCGGCGTTGGCATCACGGCCGATGATCTCAAGCGGATCGGCGATCCTTTCTTTCAGGCAGGCAAGACCTATCAACGCCGCCACGAAGGCACAGGCCTTGGATTATCAATCGTCAAGAGTCTCGTTGCCCTGCATGGCGGCGAATTGGCCGTGCAGAGCAAGGTCGACGAAGGCACGGTCGTTACGGTAGCATTGCCGTTGACACCTCAGCCATCGCAACCCGGAAGCAATATTACCACGCTCGCGCTGCCGTCGCGTTCCGCGATGCCCGAGCAAGCGCCTCAGGTGAAGAGAAGTGCCTAGGAAATTGACTGACAGTGATGATATGCCGCGCCGCCGCCGCTCCAGAGCGGCAGCGACCAAGGAAGATTCCGAGCGCAGCCTTGCGATGCGCATTTTTTTGTACAGCCCGAAGGATATGATTGCGGGCGGGCTTGCGTTAGCGGCCGTCATCGCGATCATTGCGAACGCGCTGCTCATGCAAGCCGGTCGTCATCCCGCGCCGATGTTCGGAACTGTGACAGTGATGCCGGCGGTTGCGGCCGTGCCTGTCAGCCACGTGCCGCGGCCGCGCCCGGTTGAAGCGGACGTCCCGCTGCCCGAAGCCAGACCCGCCGACGCGAGAGGCGTGGATTCCCTGACCAATCTCGTCAAGACGACGAGTACGGTGCAGCCGGCCACAGCCAATATTCCGCGTCCGCCGATGACCGTGCCGGTATCGACCCGCGCCGAGGGCACCGCCCTCCCGGGCTCGCATCGCGTGGCCGCGGTGCAGCGCGCGTTGACCGAATATGGCTATGGTCAGTTGAAACCCACCGGCATTTTGGGGCCCGACACCCTGGCTGCGATCCAAAGATTCGAACGGGCGCGGCGGCTTCCGGTTAACGGCCAAATCTCTGATCGCTTGGTGCGGGAACTGGCTGCCATGATCGGGCATCCGATCGAGTAGGCTGAGCTAGCATCCCGACGTGGGCTGGCCTATCGTCGTTTGATGCGATTGAAATCGAATATTTGGGTCGCGGCTTATTTGCGCCGCTGCCAGACTGCGGGCATCTTCGGCGCGGTGCGCCGGCGTGGAGCGGAGGAGGCAGGCGCCGTATTCGTGAAGGTGGCGCTGCTCGACGGCAACGCCATGCTCTACGTGCCCGCGCCGCAGACGGTTTACGACGACTCAAGACCTATCGAGCGGCTTTTCATGCCGATCTCGAAAGACCCTCTGCCTGAGCAGTCGGTTGAGGAGCGTCTGAAGAAGGAAATCCGGTTCGATCCGGATGCCTGGATCGTGGAAACCGAGGATCGTTCGGGACGGCACTTCCTCGACCTGACGCGCGATTAAGGCCAACGCGGTTTTTTAGCGTCTCCGCGTCTGCGAAAATCCCTCGCGAGGCGGCGCGGCGCCGCCAGCAGGCTGCGAGGCAGTCCTGGTCTGCGATGCCGCGCTGCGCGCCCGGCCGCGTTCGTCGTCATAAAGCATCGGCCGATAATTGGCGCGCGTGACCACCAACGTCGAGCCGCGCCAGGCGGCGAGCATGATCAGCGCTGAGCGCTCGTTCAGCGTGTCATAGAGCCGCGACAGCCGGTAAACCAGATGAACGGAGCTGCCGATTTCGGGTTTGAGGAAAAGCAGGACCCGCTGATAAACCGGGCTCGTCATGCCGAGCGCCTTGGCGGCGCAAGCAAGCGGCTCGCCGGTGGGATCATTCACCACCTGGGTTGCGAGCTTCCTTGGCAGGATCAACGCCTCGGCGAGTTCGAGCGTAAAATTTTCGACGTCGGCGACCCAGGCTGCCATCTCAAGTGTTTCGATCGCTCGTTCCGCGCGCAGGGCGGGAATACGCGGCGACGGCTTCAGCGGCGTTTCAGTCAGGTTGTGCAGGATCAAGGCGCGCTCGGCTGAGGCAGCGCCGAAAAACAGACCGCTGATTTCCGCCGCATCGGCCGGCTGCATCGACAGCTTCGAGCTCATCCGCAGGCGGGGTTCGCGTGAGATCGCCGGCGGCGGCACAGCGCTGGAAGATGCATTGATTTCGCCTGTCAGAGGCTCGCGCTGCCCGGAATGTGTGGGTTTGAGCCCGAGGTGCCTTAGAACCGCTGCCGGGGTTGCCGGATAAAGGGCAAGGCGCGCTCGCACGGCTGCGCGCGTCGCGTCGTCGACCTGGTCGATCAGGCGCGACGTCAGTTCGACGAACTGGCGGACTTCCTCATCGCTATGCGTGCTGGTCTGAACGTAGAGATCAACAAGAACGCGAAGCAGAGTAGGGCGGATATCGACGCCCTCTCGGCGGGAGAGGTTCATCAAACCGTCAAAGCCCGAGAACAGCGGAGGCTTGGTCATCTTGGCGATACGCGACTGATTTCAAATCTCGCGTAAGCCTAGGCGCGTTGCTTTAACGCCGCGTTAATCTTAACGATTCTAAACCGTTGAAATATTGACAGCCAGTGCGCGGCCGGCGGCACACCCGCGATGCCTCGTTCGTCGATTTTTTTCTGTTGCATTTCGCGGTACGAGCATTGCCTTTCGACCAGTCGAATGACCGCCCGATGGCCACGGGCATCGTGCCGCTTAGAGTGGCCGACGGCGTGCAACCGCGTGTTTGATCCGGGCGCGAAACCGACGATGCCTCCGGCCGCTGAATTCCGCGACCGATACGCATCCAACCTCTCTTTGGCCTATGACCGCGCCGGACCATCATCCGTTTCAAAGGTCCCCATCGGGTCACACAAGCTCAGCTTCATCAAAAGACATCTGCCCGGTTCGTTGATGCATCCGGAATGCCTGAGAGCCTATACCGGCGAAGCGGATCTTTTATCTCGGAAGAGGCTGTAGGTCGCCAACCAGGTTTGATAACTGGACGGCAAGTGCGCGAAGCCGGGCATTCGCTTCTAGCAGCAACAGAATGTCATTGTCCGTGCCTTGGCGCCGCGCGCCGTCGTCTGAAACGGTCGCAGGCTCTTCAAGTAGCAGTGACAATAACTCGAACAATTCGTCATGCGGCGTACCCATGGGCAGTTCCTTGTTTCGACGACACGGCCCGCGCTGTCGTTTAACAGGGTCGATCGAGTTGCCGGCAAATCTGAGTCCAAAATGGGACCGCTCTCCGCGGCGGATGCGCCGTCTTTGCGACGCAGTCCCGGAGTGTCGCCGTCGGTCTTTGCGAAACGTACGCCGCTATTCGACCGGGGTCGCAAATTAAGAAGCCGTTAACCACGTTTTGTTCTTAATGACCTCCGTCGCCGCAAATCGCGTCGCACGCGGCAACCGGAGAGAGTTCGGCATGGGCACCATCATTGAATTTCCAGCAGATGCGGCCTCGCGGCGGCTGGGATCAGCCACGGATGGCAGCCCACAGGAAGGTAAGGGAACGGTCTTGATCCTTCCCGTCATCCGGATCGAGCGCCAGGTTGAAGAAACCACTGGGGATCGCGGGCCGGAGGAGGGGACGGCCCCGGGGCGCCGTCGCCGCCGTCGCTAGGCGGCGGATTTGATATGCCGACTAACTCTCACTTGATCCGGGCTTCTGCATCATTCGCGATGCTGCTTGGCGCAGGTCTTCTGCTGGGCGCTTGCAGTGGCGGTGATTTCGGCCGCACCCGCGAAGATTTCCGCAACGACGACATGCATCGGTGGATGGGCGCCGAAGCGACCGGCAGCGTGGGTTTGAGAGCCTCTCAGTTTCAACTCACTGACGACGAAAGACAGCTGCGCGACCGGGCTTATCCGCTAATCGAGCCTCCGCATTCCCGGCCGGCCTGGAAAGCGGTGTTCGGCGATTACCAGGTGATCGCTTCGCCGTGGCGGCAGAGGGTTGTCTTCGATCGCACCGCTTACGGTCGCGCGCTGATCGACGAGCCGCACCGCTCCGATGCCTCGCGCTATTCCCAATTGATCGACGATGCACGCGACGACATCACCCGTTTCGATCCGTTTTATTCAACGGCCGCGCGCGTGCTGGAGCTCGATAGGAAACGTAATGCGAGCCTTGCCCATGTCTCGCAATTGTCTCCGCGGGAGCGCGCCGACGCGGTCGCACGGATGGAAGAGAACGCCTTGATCGTGCAGTGGGTCCAGCAGTGCCAGGAGCGGCGGGTTTCGTCGTATCGCTGGGCGCTGGAGCGGCTCGTCGTTCAGGGCCCCAACAGCATGGCCGCCGAAGCGGACCGGCTGATCAACGAATTGGCCAGCCTAAGGGCCAATCCACCGGTCATGATCCAGCCCGCTACAGGGTATGCTGTGAGCTCGCGCGGTTAAGTTCAGCGCTTTGCCTGTGCTGGCTCCGCCTGTACCTTGCAACTTGATGCGGCAAGGGAGGCCTGTGCCTGCGCCATCAATCCCGGCTCCGGCGCCAGCGCTTTCATGACGATCAGTCCGGCCGTGCTTGGAGAATCGATGATCAGCCGGTCCGCGGCGGTCACATCCTCGTCCTCGGGCAGAGCTGCATGTTGTGCTTCCGTCATCAGATCGAGCTCGATGACCTTGCGCCCGGCGGAACGATCGTTGATGGCGTAGTAGGCGAGCTCATTGCGTGTATAGAACGACACCGAGGTATAAGCCTGGCTCACGGGGACCGCGAGCTTGATCGGTCCGCCGGAAAGATCATAACGGCAGACCGCGACTGCGAAGGCCGGGTCCATGAACGGCAGGGGTTCTGTGGCGGGGTCGGGCTGCGGCAGCGATGTGACGGCGTTCAGCTTGGTGATCGGGGCGAGCCGCGAATAGGCATCCTGGGTCGCAATCCGCGGCAGTGCCAGCACGCTGACCAGATGGACGATACCGCCCAGGAATATGCCGGCTAGGATGGTGAACAGCAGCCGGATCATGGGCAGCTCACGGTCGCGATGGCGGGCATCGGGGCATCGCGCTGGGAGCGCGTCGCAACGCCGACCGGGGTGTCGTAGAGCCGCAGCTTCAACGTGTAGCGTTCGATCCCGCCGGTCGGCAGCCAGTTGCCGGCGCGCGAGCGCGCGGCGATCCGCACCTCGAACGAGCCATCGGCGCCGCGGACGACTTCCTCGCTGGTGAAGCCGTAACGCTTTAGTGCATTGGCCACCACTCGGCCCTTCGCGTCATAGAGCGTCAGAGTCCAGAACCGCGCCGGCGGCGTAATGCCGCTCACCAGCACATCGCAGCGTCCGTCCAGAGGCCGTTTGCGGTCGTCGCGGGTCGCCGAGAATGCAATGCCGTCGCCGGTACCGATCGGCAGTTCACCGCTTCGCGCGATGGTTGCGCGCGAATAAGGGTCCACCTCGACGGTGCCGGTCCTCGGTCGTGCCGTCCAGGCGCCGATGGTCAGCGTGCCGATCTCAGTGCCGCGGGTCGCTGTTGTCCATGTGGCGCCCAGGCCAATAACGGCGGCCAGGATCAACGCCAGTAAGGTGACAAGAATGAGCCGCACGTCTTAGTTCTTTGAAGCAGTTGCGGACACGCCGGGAAGTGCCGAAGCGAAGCTTTCAGTATACGCCGCCGAGGTCGAGGAGACAGGCTTGGTCGGCTTCGCGGATTCGTCGGCGGCCCTGGCGGCATCATCAAGCATTCTTTCCACCCGCACCAGGACGTCTGCGCCACGCTTGGTCAGCACCGGGGGCGGCCTGATATCGGGGAGTTTCGGCGCCGCGCCATGAGATGCGAGCAGGGCCGCGGACGGCGACTGCGGCAGTTTTGTACCCATGCCGACGCCGGGGAGTTCCCTGATCTCGACGCCCTGGTGGGCGGCGAGCATAATGTCGTGCCAGGTCTGCGCCGGCAGCGAACCTCCCGTCATGCGGTTGGTCGGTGAGTAGTCGTCGTTGCCGTACCAGACGGCGCAGGTGAAGTTGCCGGTATATCCGACAAACCAGGCGTCGCGATAATTATTGGTCGTACCCGTCTTGCCGGCGGTTGGGATGCCGTCCAGCGCCGCGCGGCGCGCCGTGCCTTCGCTCACGACGTGGCTCATCATCTCGGCCATTTCTGCAGCAATATTGGCCGGAATTGCCTGCCGCGGTTTAGGACCGTCGCGGTCGTAGCGCCAGACCAGATCGCCGGCGCCGGTGCGAACTTCCAGGATCGCGTGCGGGGTCACTGCCTTGCCCCGGTTCGGGAATGTCGCATAGGCGACCGCATGTTCGAGCACCGTCACTTCATCGGCGCCGATCGGCAGCGACGGCGTATCGGGCAGGGGCGCCTTGATGCCGAAGCGGCGGGCGACCTCGACGATCTTGGCGCGGCCGACCTTGGCCGGATTGGGTGCCTTGCCGCCGAGCGCAATCGACAGCTTCACCGGAATGACGTTAATCGAGTGCGTCAGAGCCTGTGTCAGGGTCACCGGGCCGGAATAGGAATGTCCGTAGTTCTGCGGACACCAGTTGCCGATGCACACCGGTCCATCGACCACGACTGACTTCGGCGTGAAGCCGTTCAAGAGCGCCGTGGTGTAGACGTAAGGCTTGAAGGACGAGCCCGGCTGCCGGTAGGCATCGGTTGCGCGGTTGAACTGGCTTGCGCCGTAGTCACGGCCTCCGACCATGGCGCGGACGCCGCCATCGAGATCGGCTACGACGGTTGCGGCCTGTGTGGCGTGATAGTCGCGGCCGAACTGGCGTAACTGGTTTTCGATTGCTTCCTCGGCCGCGCGTTGCACGTTCATGTCGATTGCGGTGCGTACGACGAAGACACGCTCGTTATAGGATTTCGGGAATGTGTCGACGAGCTTGCGCATTTCGTCGAAGGCCCAGTCGAGATAGTAATTCGGCGAGTTCTCGTCGCGGCGGTCAACGACGCTCGCCGGATTGCGCCTGGCGCCGAACACCTGTCCCTCGGTCATGAAGCCGGCATCGACGAGATTATCGAGCACGACATTGGCGCGGGCGCGGGCGGCCGGCAGGTTGATATGCGGCGCGTATTTGGTCGGTGCCTTGAACAATCCCGCCAGCATGGCGGCTTCCGCCAGATTGACGTCACGCGCCGACTTGTTGAAGTAGAAATGGGCCGCGCCGTCCACGCCGAAGGTGCCCCCGCCCATATAGGCGCGGTCGAGATAGAGTTTCAGGATTTCGTTCTTGGTCAGCCGCGTCTCCAGCCAGATCGCCAGAAACGCCTCGTTGATCTTGCGCTCGATGGTGCGTTCGTTGCTCAGGAACAGGTTCTTGGCGAGTTGCTGAGTGATCGAGGAGCCGCCTTGCCGCACGCCGCCGGCCTGCGCGTTGGTCACGAGTGCGCGCAACGTTCCAGCGATGTCGATGCCAAAGTGGTCGTAGAAGCGGCGATCTTCGGTTGCCAGCGTCGCCTTGATCAAGACGTCCGGAAAGTCTTCGAGTGGGATCGAATCGTTATGTTTGATGCCGCGGCTTCCGATCGGATTGCCGTAGCGGTCGAGGAAGGTCACCGCGAGATCAGATTTCTTCAGCCAGTCCTCATCGGCCGTCTCACGGAAGGCGGGCACCGCCAGGGCCAGCAACAGGATCAGGCCGCCGAGTCCAAGGGTGGCGGCTTCTGACAGGGGTTCGATGAACACCCACCGTTTCCAGCGACCGACATAAAATCGGTCCATGAAGGCCGAATACCGCTCATAGAGTTCGCGGGTGCCCCTTCCGGCGGAGAACAGCGTGGAATCAATACGCGCGTCCAGATCCAGCATCCAGTGCCGGATCTTCCTGATCCATTCGGCTAAAACGGTCTTGAGCACGAGCAGGCGTTACCTGAAACCGGAATTCTCGTTTTCGACTTGAGATCGATCACCGCTGGCGGTGGACCGCGCTCAAATCGTGCGGGAATGTTGCGGCAAACCGAAGGCATTGGACGCCCAGGCTGTCACATCCCTATCTAGCCGAGCGGGGACGATAAACCAACGGCCCGCCTCACATTTTAAGGGGGAAGGGATAACGGCTTAAGGGGTATCGCAAACTAGGGTCGTCATCCCCACTTGCGGTGGTGTTGCCGCAACCTCTAGAACGGCAAAAGCAGCAAGGTTGCGCAAATTTGGGTCCAAAATCCTGATCCCATGACCAAAAAGCCTGAGCCACCCTCCGGACAGGAAGGATTCTTCTGGAAGACCAAGACGTTGGAAGAAATGTCAGTCGTCGAATGGGAGAGCCTGTGCGACGGCTGCGCCCGCTGCTGCCTGGAAAAGCTCGAGGACGAAGACACCGGCAAAATCTATTTCACTCACGTGTCCTGCAAGCTTCTCGATGCAGGTCTTTGTGCCTGCAAGGATTATCGGCACCGTACCGAGCGGGTTCCTGATTGCGTCAGGCTGACGCCGGCAAATGTCCGCACGATCAATTGGCTGCCGCCAAGCTGCGGTTACCGCTTGGTGGCTGAAGGCCGCGATCTCTATTGGTGGCATCCGCTGATTTCCGGTGATCCGAATACGGTTCATGAGGCCGGCGTTTCCGTGCGTGGGCGCGTGGAGGGAACCGAGAACGAAATTGCCGATGAAGATCTCGAGGATCACATCGTGCAGTGGCCGGCGACCCTACCCAAGCGCGCCCGGCTTAAGAAGCGCCCGACATCCGCTCGCCAACCCTAATCCACGCCTCCGTTAGCGAATTCTTGAACCAAGCCGCGTCGTCTGGGACGCACCCATGCACGCCGCCGGCTGCCACAGTCTCGAATCATCGCCTAAGTAGGGAACGATGTTTCGCGGCGAACCGCCCCTTTCCAGCTCTGCTTCCCCATGAACAAGTTCGAACGGCAGGGCCGTCCATCGGCCGATCAGCAGACGTTGTCGGAAAGCCTCGCCGGCGAGCCGACCGTGGTTCCTGCGGACATCCTCGACGTGAGCGATGCGCCGCCGATAGCGCCGCCCGCCGCGCTGGCGCCTAACGAAGTCCGCACGATTTTGATGAGCCTGATGCTGACGATGTTTCTGGCCGCGCTCGACCAGACCATCGTAGCGACCGCGTTACCAACCATCGGCCGGCAGTTCAGGGACGTGTCCAGCCTGTCGTGGGTGATCACGGCCTATCTACTCGCGTCGACAGCGGTGGCACCGGTGTTCGGCACTTTGAGCGACATCTATGGCCGCCGTGCCATGATCATCAGTTCCATGAGCCTTTTCATCCTTGGCTCGATCCTGTGCGCGCTCGCGCCTAACATGTCCGTCTTGATTATCGCCCGCGGGCTCCAGGGACTGGGCGGGGGAGGCATCCTGCCGCTCGTTCAGACCCTCATCGCCGACGTGGTCACGCCGCGCGAGCGTGGCCAGTATCAGGCCTATTTCAGTGGCGTGTGGATGGCCGCCGGCATCGGTGGCCCCATCCTCGGCGGTGTTTTTGCCGAACATCTGCACTGGTCGATGATCTTCTGGATCAACGTGCCGCTCGGGCTTACCTCGCTCGCGATGCTGGTGCCGAAGATGGGCCGGATCCCGGTTTATCATCGCCGCCGCGAGGTCGATTGGCTCGGCGGCCTTCTGCTGATGGCCGCGGCGGTCGTTGTCATGCTGGTCTTGACCTGGGGTGGCAACCGCTTCGCCTGGCTATCGCCGGCGACAATGGCCATGGTCGGCGCTTCGGTCGCGCTGGCGCTGGCGTTTGTGTGGCACGCCTTACGGGCTGACGAGCCGTTCCTACCGCTTTCGCTGATGGGCGGGACGGTCGTACCTTATGCGATGGTTTGCGGCGGCTGCGCCATGGGTGCGATGCTGGGGCTAACGGTCTATTTGCCGCTCTACTACGAGGGGGTGTATCACCTCAGCGCGAGCGAGGCGGGCATGGCGCTGATTCCGCTGGCTGCGGTTTCCACCCTCGGCGCGGCGATCGCCGGACGGACCATGGCGCGTTCGAAACACTACAAGCGTGTTGCCATCGTTGGAACCATTGTAGCCGCCGTCACCGCGACGGCACTGGCGCTCGCGCTGATGCCACTTTGGCTGTTGCTGGGATTGTTGTCGATATTCGCCTTGGGCCTTGGCACGGCCTTTCCGGTCTCGACCGTCTCGTCGCAAAATGCGGTCGCACGCTCGCAGGTCGGCACCATTACGGGAGCCACCAATTTCTTCCGCGCCTTGATGGCCTCCTTCACTGTTGCCGTATTCTCGGCCATCCTGCTGACGGCGCTCGGCTCCGACGTCTCTCTTTCGCGTGACCACCACGGCGCCGCGAGCCTGATTCCGTCCGCCGATATGATCGCCGCGTTCCGTTTTGTGTTTGGCGCCGCAGCGGCGTTGATGGTGATCGCCTCGATCTGCATGGCTCTGATGGAGGAGAGGCCTCTCGCGGGCCCGGCGCGACCGGTCGAGCTCGCGGAATAAAGCCGCTGTGCGCGCAAAGCGGGTCTTTTCACCGGACGGTTCAACGACTGGTCAACCGCAAGTGGCGGTACTTTAAAAAATATCCGGCTCGGTTGTGCGACGCACCGGCGGATGCGTCTAATTTCCCATATCGAAGAAGGGGTTGGCCGAAAATCGAAGAATGAAGGCTCCTCCGATTAATCCGCCATTCAGAGCGTTCCTCAATGCACCCGTAACCAATGCAATTTAGATTTCGCTGTCAGTCTAGGCTGCCAGCCTGGGCCATGCAGGTGCTTTGGGTC
>NZ_DAIDJE010000033.1 GCF_027451485.1 Bradyrhizobium sp. | reverse complement strand
TGTCGGCGGTGGCGCCGGTGATGGTAGCCGAGGTCACGTTCGACTTGGTCGAGTAACCGACCGGGGTCTGCAGCACCTGGTTGGCGATCGACTGGGCGCTCGACACCAGGCTCTGCAGCGAGGTGATGCCGGTGTTGGCCGACTGCAGCACCTGCACGCCGTTGCCGATGCTGTCGAGCAGATTGGAGATGTCGGAAGCGCGGTTGTTGAGGCCCTGAGCGGTGAAATAGTTGGTCGGGTTGTCGAGCGCCGAATTGACCGCGTTGCCAGTGGCGAGGTCATTCTGGGTCGTTGCAAGCAACGAGGCCGTCGACTGGAGGGAGAGCAGGTTTTGGCGGACTGACGCCGAGAGAACGATACCGGACATATTCATACCTTTCTGGTGTGAAACTCAAAACGCAGCCTGACCCGTCCAGGATCAGGCGTCCGCGTACCGTGGAAGCCGCCCCTCTAACAAAGCATGAATCAGATCGCTCTCATTCGACTAAATGCTTGAAATTTCGAGCTAAAAACGGATTTTTCACCATAGCAGCCGCGCTTCCAGCCCCTTGGAATCGCTACGTAATTTTCGGCGGTTCCGCGGCGTTTACGAATTCTTAAGGGCGACTCGGGAAGACTCGGATCCGGCTACGATTGTTTGAGTCCGTCGCCTGCGTTCTTAGGCGCTTCATCGCGCAAATTCGAACATCCCGTCCGATCGAGGGCGGCAACGGAGAACAGGCATGGCGTTGAAAGTCGAACTGAAGCCACACGAGCGGATCATCATCGGATCCTGCGTGATCACCAACACCGACCAGCGCGCTCGGCTGCTCATCGAAGGCGACAAGATCCCGATCCTGCGCGAAAAGGACATCCTCACGCCGGAGACCGCCGACACGCCGGCCAAGCTGATCTATCTGGCGGTACAGCTGATGTACATCTCGCCGGATCGGCAGAGCAATTACGGCACCTATTTCAACCTGCTGCGCGACCTTGTCACCGCGGCGCCGAGCATGTGGCCGGTCATCGAGGGGATCAACATCAACATCCTCAACGGCGATCTGTATCAGGCGCTGAAGGAAGCGAAGAAGCTCGTGGCTTACGAGAAGAAGCTGCTCGACCACGCCCGCGCCAAGCAGGCTGCCTGAACCAACGCTCGGTTCGCCCGAACTGGCTCAGCCGGGCGAACGCCGCGCTCCGAATTCCAGAACCGCTCCGACCAGGGCATCGATATCTCGCGTGTCGGTGCGATGATTGACGATGGCCGCACGGATCGCCAGCTTGCCATCCAGCGTCGTGGTCGACGGCGCAGCAATGCCCGATTCCTGAACGTCCGCTACAATCTCGCTGTTGACGCGGTTGGCGTCCTCGGCGCGATAGCGAAAACAGACGATGTTGAGTTGCGCCGGAGCCAGCAGTTCCAACCGCGACTCTGCCGAGATTTTTTCTTCCAGATAGCGCGCGAGCGCACAAGTGCGCTCGATCATCGCGCCGAGCTTTTGCGTACCGAACGCCTTCAGCGTGAACCACGTCTTGAGCGCGCGGAATCCGCGCGACAGATCCGGCCCCAGGTCGCACGGCCAGGGAGAGCCCGCAGCAAGACCTCGCGCCTCGCGCTGCAGATAAGCCGCCGGCGCTGCAAACGCGTCGAGATGACGTTGAGCGTCGCGAACCAGCAGAAAGCCCGCATCGTAAGGCACCTGTCCCCACTTGTGGAAATCAAGTGCAACGGAATCAGCCTGCTCCAGTCCGCAAAGGCGCGGGGCGATGACCGGCGAGAGCACGCCGAGTGCGCCATAGGCGCCATCGACGTGGAACCAGAGTTTTTCCTCGCGGCACAACTCGCCCAATGCCGCGAGATCGTCGATCGCGCCGACGTCGACAGTGCCGGCCGAGCCGACCACGAGGAACGGCCGTAAGCCGACCTCGCGGTCGCGCTTGATCTGCCCGCGCATCGCTTCCACATCGACGCGATGCGAGCGGTCGAACGGCACGGTCCGCAACGCATCACTGCCGAATCCGGCAAGATCCATCGCCCTGGAAATGCAGCCGTGTGCCGCCTTCGAAGTGTAGGCCGTCAGCAAGGCGCCATCGCCGCCGAGGCCGCATTGCCGGGCGGTAATGCCCAGCGCTGCCGTTCGCGCCACCCACACCGCCATCAGGTTCGCCATCGACGTCCCCGTCACGAAAACACCACTGGCCCCAGGCGGGAAGCCCAGCATCGTCCGTGTCCATTCGGCGATCTGACGTTCGACTTCGATCGGCATGTGATCGCGGCCACCGAGATTGGCGTTGAGCCCGGCCGCCAGCATCTCCGCCAGCATGCCGATCACGTTGCCGCCCCCATGCACCCATCCCATGAAGGCAGGGTGAACATTGCCGGTCGCATAGGGCGCGACAAAATCGGAATACTCGCGGTAGATCTCGCCGAACTCCGATGCTTCGCGCGGGAGTTCGTCGCGAAATCGCGCACGAACCTCGTCGGGAATCGGACGCCAGACCGGCTGCTTGCGAATGTTGGCGATATAATCGATCGTATCATCGAGCATGCGATGGGCTAGCGCGCGCACCTCAGCCCAGTCCGCCGGATCGAGCGTTTCGGTTCGCCCGATCGCCGAAGATGGCGCCTTGGGTGAGGTGGTCAAGCTGCGGCCTCGTGTGCGCGGCCCGAACGGCGGAACAGCATCGCGGCGAAAGCATCGAACACTTTTCGCATTTGCGGAACCTTGTATGGAAATATCTCGGGCGAATCCATGTCATGGACGATCGCCGTATTGTCGGCCTCGAAGATCAGCAACGATCCGTCGCTCGTCTCCGCACAATCGACGGTGAAATAATCGAGGCCGATGCGCCCCGCGAGGCCCGTCAAAGCAGCGCGGTGACGTTTTGCAAAATCCTGATCGAACATCTGCATGAAAATCGCTTCTTCGCGGCGCTTGTCCGAACTCGCTGCCATTTGTGCGTTAAGATACCAGATGTCCCAGCGGTCGGCGATCGCCAGATGACACGCAAACGGCTTGCCATCAATGAAGGCGAGACGGTATTTGCGGAATAATCCGTCAGCGCTCCGATAATCGACGAAGCGCGAGATGAAAAATGCCGCGTGTGTATGCTCGTCGAGATAGCGTGCGATCTCTGCTGTGTTCTCGCATTTCGCCAGCCCCCTGCCGGCATGCGAGCCGCGCGGCCTGACGATGAGGGGAAAGGCGAGGTCGGGCGCGACGTCGGACGACGCGAGCGTCGATCGTGCGAGTTTCTCGAGTTGTTCGCGCGCAACGCAAGCCGTCTGCGGAATATGAAGTCCCTCGACGCCATTGAGCAGGCAGTACAGCTTGTCGCGATCGAGACGGCAGATCCGTTGCGGCGAATTGAGCAACGGTCGCGGCCAGTGCGTCATGGCCTCGGCAATCTTGTCGAGTGCGCTGCGGCAGTCGTCGGAGTCGGATGCGATCACCATCGCGACGTCATGATCGGGCAGCCAGTCGGGCCATTCGATATCCGGCATGACGTAGAGCGTGGTCAATTCGATGCCGCTCGCTTCCAGAAGGAATTCGATTGGCGTGTTGCTGCCCATGTCGGTCGCTGCCGCAAGCGCCAGAACACGCAAACGAGCAGGCTTTGCCGCACAGGGTGAGCGAAACAGCTGATGCGACGACAGGATGGCGTGCTGGATCGCCAGCCCCGCTTCCTTGTCGCCGAGCAGTTGCGCGATCAGCGACAGGTCGAGCCCCTCGCCCGCTTCGATGCTGCCGTCGAGGAGTCTTTCGATCAGCCGCCGCCAAAGCGGCCGAAGGTCATGCCCGGCCTCATAGGCGCGCGTCAATCTGGCAAGACCAATGCGCTCGGCGCAACCCGGCCGGGAACTGCCGGTTCGGCCGGGAAGCGCCGCTTCCGGCTCAGGCTGCATCGGTCGCGAGCGCCGGGCTGGCAAACTGCGAAGCGACTTCGCCGCGGAAAACCGACGGGCCGACGTGATCGAGCCGACTCTGAAGATCGGCCCAGATTTCGCCGCCGATGTCGGTCCAGCGCTTGCAGAAGGCAAAATCCTCGCTGAGATAGGTACCGGTCGCCGGATCGATCATGCATTCGAACAGCGCAAAGCGATTCGGGCTTCCGGCCAGCACGTCGTGCGAATGCTCGGCGGAGAATTTGAGCGAGGCATAATCCGGATGCGCGCACATCTTCTCGAAAACGTGGCGGCGGATCATCAGAAAGCCGGTGCCTGCGTAACGTACCCGCGTAAAGCCGTTGACGACGGCGACATGGTCGGGATCGTTGATTTCCAGCACATAGTCGAGCGAGGCCGCAGGCAGGTTCGGTCGCCGGCCTTCAATGGCGCGCTGGGCTTTCTCCCAGTTGACGCGCTTGATCGGATAGACGCCGGCCACGACATCGGCGCCGGATTCGATCAGGCGGAATACCTGGTCAGGCGTGAAGCCGATATCGGCGTCAACGAAGAGAAGATGAGTCGCAGAGGGGTCGTCGAGAAACGAGGTCATCAGGTTTGCACGCGCCCGCGTGATCAGCGCATCACCGTCCCGCAACTCGACCTTGAGGCGCAGGTTCGAGAGCGACCGCACTGCGCTCTGAAGCGCGAAGATGGAGTTCACGTAAATGGTGGAGACCTGGCCGCCGAAGCAGGGCGTCGCCACCACGAGGTGAATGGGCTCAGTCATCAGGCGCTCCTGCGGCTTCTCTCCACCGTGGATGGCTGTCCCGGCCGCAATTGGCACCAATCAGTAAACAGACGTGGTTAACGAAGTCCTAACGGGCCGCTTTCCGCACCGACATGGTTCTGCAATTCGGCGGCCAGGCGCCCCAGGACGCTGTCCCAATCGCCGAAAGACGGCTGCCGCAACAGCCTGGCGGTCGGATACCACGGCGTATCGGTGCGACCACGCAGCCAGCGAAAATCCGCCGCATGCGGCAGGAGGATCACAACCGGCTTGCCCATCGCACCGGCGAGATGGGCAACGGCGGTGTCGACGGAAACGACGACATCCAGCAGCGAGATAACGGCGGCAGTATCGTTGAAATCAGATAATTCCGCGCCGAGATTGATCAGTTTCGGCACGCGCGCCACCATCTCGCGGTCGGCATCGCCCATGTCGCGTTGCAGCCCAAAGCATGCGAGCGGCAGGCTTTCGAAAAACGGCGCGAGCCGTGCCAGCGCAACGGAACGATTGGCATCGTTCTTGTGGGTGGCCGAGCCGGACCAGACAAAGCCTGCGCGCGGAACGCGTGGGCCAAGACGCTCGCGCCACTGCGCCACACGCGTTGCCTCTGCGGTCAGATAGGGAATTTTGGCGGGAATGGTTGCGTCGTCCGTGCCGAAGGCCAGCGGCAGGCTGAGCAGCGGGCAGTGCATGTCGAAGGCCGGCAGCAACGCTTGGCCCCTGGCGATGATTTCGACGCCTTCGATCTGCGATAACAGCGGAGCCAACTCCGGCTGAACTTCGCAGATCACCCGTGCGCCGCGGTCGGCCACCAAGCGGGCATAGCGGATGAACTGAATCGTATCGCCGAACCCCTGTTCGGCATGAAGCAGGATCGTCTTGCCGGAAATGGGAGCGTCACCCCGCCACAACGGCTGCCTGAAGGAGCGTCGCTGGCTCGCAAACGCACCGGTCCTCCATCGCCATTCGTAAGCCTTCCAGCCATCATTGAAGTCGCCTAGCGTCAGGCGGGCCAATGCGGTCTCGAAATGCGCCTCCGGAAATTCGGGCGCACTCGTCAGGGCTGATTCCAGATCGATCAACGCCTCTTGCGGCCGGTCGAGCCGGCGAAGCGCATGCCCACGATTGGTCAGGATTTGCGGGTGGCCGGGCACGAT
>NZ_DAIDJE010000032.1 GCF_027451485.1 Bradyrhizobium sp. | reverse complement strand
CCCACGCTCATGCGCTGAATTCGATCAGTGCCGACCCGCGACGCGAAAGCCGGGCTTTTGGATCACCGCCACGAGGCGATCCTCGCCGGTACTTTGCGGGTCATAGAGGATGCGGGCTTGACCTTCTTCGAACGAGACCGTCGCCATCCGTACGCCTGGCTCACTTTCGACCAGGGTCTTGATGGTATTGGCGCAGCCATCACAGTTCATGCCTTCGATCTTGAAAGTTGTCGTTTTCATATGTTGCTCCATTACAGGCACTATCGGCGCAGCCCGATAGCTTTCTCCGCTATTTGCGTCCGAGTGCACCTGCTCAATCTCCACGTGAGCTGGCACACCCGGTAACTTGCGGCGCATAGCGCCGCGGCAAGTGAGCCTCCGGTGGCGTTAGGACCTGAGAACACTTGACCTCACAGCATGGCCATGCCGTGACAGTTCGACGCTAAGCCTTGGAGTTAACTCCAGAGTCAAGTGGATTCCGCCACGTCTCGGCGAGCCTGATGATGGAGGTTGTTGCCGCGCTGCGAGCAGAGCTGAAACTGAGATCCTGCGCGTTCACGAAGGCTTGGTGAGTATTCTCGGCAGAAGACACTCTCGATCGGCAATAATCGGTTGAGCATCAAGAGCGGCCATTCGACTGCCCGCCGCATTCTGAAGCGCAGACTATAGTTGCACCATAGTCATGGTCTGCGCTATTTCGACAATCCTTCAAATAGCGCTTATGAGTCAGATCGCGGCCAGCTTGACTCGCGCGCCCAGCTTTTCCGCCGCCTCCTTGCGCTCGCTATAGCGGCTGGCGAGGTAGGCGGAGGGACCACGCGTCAGCAGCGTGAACTTCACCAGCTCCTCCACGACATCGACGACACGATCGTAATAGGGTGACGGCTTCATCCAGCCCGCCTCGTCGAACTGCTCGTAGGCCTTTGCGACAGAGGACTGGTTCGGGATGGTGATCATGCGCATCCAGCGGCCGAGGACGCGCATCTGATTAACAGCATTGAAGGACTGCGAGCCACCGCTCACCTGCATGACGGCCAGTGTCTTGCCTTGCGTCGGCCTGACCGCGCCGATCGCCAGCGGAATCCAATCGATCTGCGCCTTGATAATGCCAGTCATGGCACCGTGGCGCTCCGGGCTGCACCACACCTGTCCCTCCGACCAGGCCGACAGGTCGCGTAACTCCCGGACCTTCGGATGATCGGCCGGCGCATCGTCCGGAAGCGGCAAGCCGCTGGGATTGAAGATGCGGGTCTCGGCGCCGAAGGCTTCCAGAAGGCGAGCCGCCTCCTGGGCTTGAAACCGGCTGAACGATCGCTCGCGGAGCGACCCATACAGCAACAGAATGCGCGGTGGGTGCGTCGGTGGGTCCGGCAAAAGCGCGGCCACCGCCGGACGTTCGAACGCGTGGGGATCGATGTTCGGCACATCCGCCAAATCAGGCGGCTGCATCAACGCGCCTCTTTGACGATACGCGGTGCTGCCTGGCCGCGTTCGTACCAGCCCTTTGATCGGTTCACGATCCAGACGATTGTCAGCATGACCGGCACTTCGATCAGCACGCCGATCACAGTCGCCAGCGCCGCACCTGATTGAAACCCAAACAGGCTGATGGCAGCGGCGACAGCCAGCTCGAAGAAGTTGGACGCGCCGATCAGGGCCGATGGGCCGGCGACGCAATGCTGCTCACCCGAAATGCGGTTCAGCAGATAGGCGAGGCCGGCATTGAAATAGACCTGGATCAGGATCGGCACGGCGATGAGCGCGATCACAAGCGGCTGCGCCAGAATTTGCTCGCCCTGAAAGCCGAACAGCAAAACCAATGTCGCCAGCAGCGCGACGAGGGATAGCGGCTGCAGTCGGTCCAGCAATCGCTTCAACGCCGTTTTACCACCGGTCACGAGCAACTGGCGCCGGAGGAACTGCGCGAAGATGACGGGCACGACGATGTAAAGCACGACCGACAGGACGAGCGTGTCCCACGGCACGGTGATAGCGGACAGGCCGAGCAGCAGGCCGACGATCGGCGCGAAGGCAAACACCATGATCGTGTCGTTGAGCGCCACCTGGCTCAGCGTGAAATGGGGCTCGCCGTTGGTGAGATTCGACCAGACGAACACCATGGCCGTGCAGGGCGCGGCGGCGAGAATGATCAGACCGGCGATGTAGCTGTCGATCTGGGCGGCCGGCAGATAGGGACGGAAGAGGTATCCGATAAACAACCAGCCAAGCGCCGCCATCGAGAAGGGTTTGACCGCCCAATTGATGAACAGCGTCACACCGATGCCGCGCCAGTGCTCCTTAACCTGGCCGAGCGCCGCGAAGTCGATCTTGATGAGCATCGGCACGATCATCAGCCAGATCAGCGCCGCAACCGGGAGATTGACCTTAGCGACCTCGGCCGCCCCGATCGCGTGAAAGGCCCCCGGCAGTAAATGGCCGAGCGTCACGCCGGCCACGATGCAGAGCGCGACCCAGAGGGTCAGCCAGCGTTCGAAGATGGACATGAACAGTTCTCTTTCAGGCCGTCGCCGCACGGCAGCCGCTGGCATCGACGACCAGTTCGCCATCTTCCTTGTGGAATTCGCCCTGCTGACTCGCCGGTAGGATGTCGAGCACGACCTCCGAGGGGCGGCATAGCTTGACGCCGAGCGGACTCACCACAATTGGACGATTGATCAGGATCGGATGCGCCATCATCGCGTCGAGGAGCTGATTATCGGTCAGGCTCAGATCGCTCAATCCCAGCTCGGCATAGGGCGTGCCCTTCTCCCTCAGCACAGATCGCATCGAGACGCCCATGCGCTCAATAAGCTGCGCCAGCAACGCTCGCGCTGGCGGCATCTTCAGGTATTCGACGACATGCGGCTCGAAGCCTGCGTTGCGAATCAGGCCGAGCACGTTGCGCGACGTGCCGCAGTCGGGGTTGTGGTAGATGACGATATCCATGATGGGCCTCACGCCGCGCTCGGGCGGGGCGATGTCGCCTTCGGATCGACCGATCTCCCGCAGCTTTGTGCCGAGCGCGATCTTGTCGAGATTCTTCAGCGGCAGCGCCGTGAAGACCGAAATACGGTTCTTGAGATAGCGGAACGCTGTGACGAAGGCGGCTTCCTTCTGGATGCCGGAGCCTTCGACCGCCGCGGGGTCCAGAATGCCCCAATGCGCGGTCATCGGCTGGCCGGGCCACACGGGACAGGTCTCGCCCGCGGCGTCGTCGCAGACGGTGAACACGAAATCCATGACCGGTGCGTCGGGACCTGCGAACTCTTCCCAGCTCTTCGAGCGGAAACCGGCGGCGGGATAGTCAAAGCTCGCCAGCACCTTCGGCGCGAGCGGGTTGACCGTCCCCTTTGGGTAACTTCCGGCTGAGAAGGCGTTAAAGCGCCCGGCGCCATCCTTGCGGAGAATACCCTCGGCCAGGATCGAGCGGGCTGAGTTGCCGTTGCAGAGGAACAAGACGTTGTAGACCCGGTCAGCCATGGACGGCCTCCTTGGTGATGGTGTTCTGGGTAGGGCAGCAGGATGTGAGGTCGGCGATGAGCGGCGCGCAAATCTCTGGGCGACCGCCGCAGCAATCCTTGACCAGATAGCCAGTGAGCGCCCGGACCGCCTCAAGCTGCGCGCGAAAAATGATGGAACGGCTGTGCCGCTCGGCCGCGATCAGTCCGGCGCGGGTCAAAATACCGAGGTGGGTCGACATGGTGTTGTGGGGCACAGCCAAGTGTCGCGCGATCTCGCCGGCGGGCAGACCATCCGGCTCGTGTTCGATCAGCAACCGAAAGACGTCGAGCCGGGTTGGCTGGGCGAGCGCTGCAAAAGCGAGAATGGCTTGCTCATATTCCATATGTCGAGACTAATCGACATATGGAAGTGTGACAAGACCTTCTTATCTCGAGCTTCTTATCTCGACGAGGGAGCCTGGCAATCGTGAGCGCAATTCGACGTTCTCGCTCGTGAGATCACGCCGCGAGCCTCGGAATGGCGCTCTCGACCAATCGCAAGAATCAGGTGTTGCGGGCGCCCGCCACCACGCACTTCTGCGATCCTGTGCTCCCGTTTGCGCCACTTCACAATCGCTGATCGCCAGATCTTGGTGGGTTCAAATCAGGGTGCCGGCCTCGGGTCCAGCGCGCACCTGTCGAGTACTTCGATCATGACGGCGCGCTCAACCGGCACAGCAAGAAAGCTTGGCGACGTCCTTGCCGAACGACAGCGCCGCCCCGCGCGATATCCCTCAAAGACCAGTTCCAAAACGGACATAAGAGATTTTGGAGCGGGCGAAGAGATTCGAACCCTCGACCCCAACCTTGGCATCGAGGAGATGGCGCACCCGACAGGATTCGAACCTGTGACCTTCGGCTTCGGAGGCCGACACTCTATCCAGCTGAGCTACGGGTGCCTTTAAACTTCACCTAGTCCCGCCGACCGACTTTGGTCAACCGAACCACGCCATATCAAATCTCAATCGCCTTCAAATCCATTCCGGAGCGATCTGCGCTCGTTCGCTACGCCGACTCTCTCGGCTCCTCGCTACACCGCACCCCAGATTGCTTACGCGGTGCTTACGCGAGATTTTCGAGGCCTCTGAGCGGAATGCATCTGCCGAATAAGGCGTTGATTTTCTTTGTAGTCTCAATCTCCTTCGTAATCCAAAACCCCTTGACCTCAGCCTTCGGAGGGCA
>NZ_DAIDJE010000031.1 GCF_027451485.1 Bradyrhizobium sp. | reverse complement strand
TGATGAGGAGCCGCTTCCGGCAGGCGTTGCAGAAACGACGTTCGAGCGATTACTTGCGGTGGTGCGCGATGCTGACAACGCAATCACGCTCGCACCGGATCAGCAGATTGATGCGCTGAATAAGATCGCTTCCGTCGATCTCGTCTGAGCGGCCGCGACCGCCCTCCGTGGTCTTCCGGCGACCTGCCGGCGGACAGGAATTGGGGCTTCCCTGAGCGTCGAAAATCATGTACGCCTGTGTCTCAAATATGAGACGATCGAGACAAGGGGCGAGCATGAGCGTCATCAGCAACCGCTTTGCCGAGATCGGGGAGCGGCTGCGCGCCTACCGCATGGGCCGCGGATTGGCAGCCGAACAGGTGGCTGAACGGCTGGGCCTATCGCGCGCCGCGGTGTACCGGATCGAAGCCGGCGAGGTCGTCAAGATTGAAACGCTCGATCGGCTTGCCAGCGTTCTGGAAACCTCGGTCGGCTCGCTGCTCGGCCTTGGGGTGGAGTACTACGCCAACGCGACCAGCTATTTCGAGCGGATGCGGCAGATCGAGGAAAAGTCCGAACAGGTCATCGCCCACTTCCCGCCGCTGTCCTATCTCCTGACCTCGGACAGTTATGGACGCCAGCTCAAGCAGACGCTGATCGAGGCTGCACCCTCCTATGCCGAGGAGGGCAAGGACTACGAGACCGAGATCGACGCGATCATCAATGTGCTCGAGGAACGCAAGCAGGCGCGCGACCGCCGGCATCTGAGCGTCGTCAATTTCGTCAACATGCCGGAGATCGAACGCTGGCTGAAGCTCGGCCTCGTCGGCCGATTTGACCTCGCCGCAAACGAGATCATCGAGCGGCGGCTCGCTGCACGCGCCGAGGTGGAGCATCTGATCAAGCTGATCGAGCAGGAGCCGATGGGAATTCAGATCGGCCTGATTGAAGAACCGTTGCCGAACATCACCTTCCAGCTGTTCCGCACTTCGGAGCGCACCCTGCTGGGCCTCAGTCCGTTCCGACTTGGCGGCGAGTTGCCGAACATCCGTACGGGCGTTGCCATGCTGACTGCCGACGAAGAGCCGGTACGCCTCTATGAGCAGCTGGTCGACAAGCTTTGGCGCCGCGCTTACAAGGGACGTGAGGCCGCTCATCAGCTGCGCATGATCCTGGATCGGTCGGCAATGCGATTGCCGGCACGAAAGGCGTCGTGATTCAGCTTCGAGCGGCCAGCTTGGAGCGGCCGCCGTGCCGCGTCGACCAGGCGACAGGGTCGGCGAGGAAGCTCTCGATCTCAGCGCGATCCTGCTGTGAAATTTTCCCGGCCGCCGGCGAACGCAGGATGTCGGCCCAGGTGGCGAGCGGATGCAATGTCAGGCCGGCCTGCGCAAGCCTTTCAGCCGCACCGGGAAATACGCCATGATAGAATATGGTGAGCACGTGTCCGACGATAGCCCCGGCAGCGCGCAACCCCCGCGCAAAATTCAGCTTGCTGCCGCCATCCGTGGTGAGATCGTCGACCAGCAACACGTTGAGGCCGTCGACCTCGCCACCCTCAACCTGCGCGTTGCGACCGATGCCAAGTGGGCGCTTGCGGACGTAACGCATTCTCACATTGAGCCTGTCGGCGAGCCAGGCGGCAAATGGGATGCCTGCGGTTTCTGCGCCGGCGATCGCATCGATCGGGGTTTTCCTCAATATCGCATTCACATACCGGACCGCGAGCTGCGTCATCGCTTGACGTAACGCAGGATCGCCGAGGATGACACGTACGTCGACATAAACGGGGCTCGCCCAGCCGGCTGCCAGAATAAACGGCTGCTGCCGGCTCACGTGGATGGCGCCGCCTTCAAACAGGAGCCGTGCAACTTCGCTGCCGATCTCCCGTCTGATTGCGTCGTCCGTCATGGCAAGACCTCGCCGACCGACCACGGCAACCTCTCGCCGCCCTGAAACACTACGACTTCGGTATCTTCTACCGCAATTGCGGCCATCACCGGCTGCTCGCGCCGTTCGAGGGAGATCGTGCCACGGTTGAGTTCAAGACCGTAGAACATCGCACCATTCACCGAGGCAAAAGCCTCGAAGCGATCGAGCGCGCCCTCCTCGTCGAATACCTGGACGTAGGTCTGAAGTGCGGTAGCTCCGCCAAACACCCCGGCTGAACAACATTCTGCTTCCTTGGCGGTGCGACGATGGGGCGCGGTATCGGTGCCGATGAAGAAGCAGGTGTCGCCCGAGGTCGCCGCCTTGCGCAGCGCGAGACGATGTCGTTCGCGCTTGGCGACCGGCAGACAATAAAGATGCGGACGCAAGCCGCCCTGAAACAGCGAAGTGCGGTTGATGACGAGGTGATGTGGCGTAATCGTCCCGGCGGTATGCGAACGATGGGCGCGAACAATATCAACGGTCTCTGCGGTTGTGACGTGCTCGATGACGATCTTCAGGCCTTGATGCCGTTTGCGCATCGGCAACAGGCTCTGCTCCATGAACACCGCTTCACGATCGAAGATATCAACCGCCGGATCGGTGGCCTCGCCATGGATCAGGACCGGCATACCGATCTTTTCCATCCGCTCGAAGACCGGCGCAAGGGCTGGAATGTCGGTCACCCCGTGATGTGCGTTGGTGGTGGCGCCGGCCGGATAGAGTTTCGCGGCAACCCAGACGCGCTCCATAAAGCCCTTTGCGATTTCATCCGGCGACATTGCGTCAGTGAGATAGCAGGTCATTAGCGGTTGAAAATCGGACGTCGCGGCACGCGCTGCCAGAATGCGCTCGCGATAGGCCGTAGCTGCCGCGACGGTCGTGACCGGCGGCACGAGATTGGGCATGATAACGCCGCGGGCGAACTGCGCAGCGGTGAACGGCAGCACCGCCTTGAGCATCGCCCCGTCGCGCAGATGGACGTGAAAATCGTCGGGCCTGCGGATCGTGATCCTGTCGACGCGCCTGGGCGCCGCCTTTTCGAACAGTTCGGTCACGCTCATTGGATGGCCTCCTCGATCGCAGCCCGCATTACCGCGATTCCGGCGACGAAATCACCCAGATTCATTGCCTCTTTCGGGTTATGCGAGCCATTTTCGTTACGGACGAACACCAGGGCGCTTGGAATACCGGTATTGGCAAAGACCGCCGCATCGTGCCCCGCGCCGCTCGGAATCTCTTCGTCCGGCAAGCCAAGCGCCCGCGCGGATTTGCGCAGCCGCCCGACCCAATCCACATCCATCGTTGCCGGTGCAGATTCGAGGCGGCGGTCGAAAACGAACTCCACGCCGCGCTCTTCGGCAATGAGGTTACATTCGGAGCGGAACAGATCGTAGAATCCTTCGAGTGTCTCCCTGCTCTGACTACGCACCTCAAAGCTGAACGACACCTTTCCCGGAATGCGCGCGATCGCATGTTCCGCGGGATCGGTTCCGAAAACGCCCGATGTTACCACGACGTCCCGCCCACGCTCCAACAGCGTACGCCAATGCCGGTCGAGATGAGTCATCAATTCCGCCACCGCAAACACCGCGTCGTGCCTGAGCCAGCGCGGCACGGCACCGGAATGCCCGGCCTCGCCGATACATTGGACCGCCCGATGCCGTACATTGCCGCGGATGCCCGTTACGATGCCGAGCGGAAGCTCCCGCGCTAACAACACCGGCCCCTGCTCGATATGGAGTTCGATCCAGGCGGCGACCTGCCCGGCATCGAGCAGCGGCTCGCCACTTTCGATGCGCGCGACATCGGCGCCGACGGCGCGCATGCACTCTCCAAGCGTCCGGCCGTCGCGGTCAGTGACCTTCAAGTCTTCCGAGGCTAGCTTTCCAAACAGCGCGAGCGAACCCATATAGGCCTTGCCGAAACGGGAGCTCTCTTCGCCGCGCAGACCGAACAACTTGATGGTTCGCCGCGGCGTAATGTCGTCCCGCTTCAAACGCGCCAGGACGGCAAGGCCTGCAATGACGCCGGCGGCGCCGTCGAAGTTCCCGCCCTGCGGCACTGAATCCAGATGCGATCCGCAGGCGAGGAACGGCAGATCCGGTTCGCTGCCGGGAAGCGTCACCACCAGATTGGCGCCGGCGTCGCGGGCCGTTTCCAAGCCCAATTCGCGCGCCTTTGCCTCGACGATGTCGAGCGCGGCAGATTCGCGCCCGCTGTAGCTTTCGCGCGTGATGCCGACACCGTCGAACGAAGCCTGGCGCAAGGCATCAAATAATTCCACCGCCAGCGATCGATCGGCCGCGTCATCGACGAAGACATTACGGTGATGAGCACCCCGCATCGTCATGTCGGTGGACTGAGCCAGGCAAGATCCTGATCGTCGGCCTCCTCGATGACGACACCATGAACAAGCTCGGTCACGCTGCTGATCTCGCGTTGCAGACAGAACATCTCGATGCCGTCGATGATGCTGACCATCGCCGCCGGTTGAAGGAAGGTAGCGGTGCCGACCTGAACGGCGCTCGCGCCCGCGAGCATGTACTCGATTGCATCTTCAGCCGAAGAAATGCCGCCGCAGCCAATGATCGGAATTTTGACTGACTTGGCGCATTGAAACACCTGCCGCACCACGATCGGCTTGATCGCAGGCCCCGACAGTCCGCCCATGATGTTGCCGAGGCACGGCTTGAATGTCTTCAAATCAATCGCCATCGACAGAAATGTGTTGGCGACCACGACCGCATCTGCTCCGGCGCCCTCCACTGCCCGCGCAACTTCGGCGATTTCGCCGGTGTTGGGCGTCAGCTTGACCCACAGCGGCAATTTGGTGGCGGAGCGCAACTGCCGCGTTACTTTCTCGGCAGACTCCGCGCGCATCGCAAAGGCCTTGCCGTCCTCTTCGATATTCGGACAGGAAATATTCGCTTCAATGACTGAAACGCCCGGCAATGTCAGCTCGGCCGCGAGACTGGCGAATCCCTCCGCCGTCGGCGCGGAAATGCTGACCACCAAAGGCGGATCGTAGGCGGCATATTGCGGAATGATCTTCTCAATGAAGTGCGGCACGCCCTTTGAGGGAATTCCGATTGCATTGATCAGACTGCCCGGCCGTTCGACCACGCGCGGCAGCGGATTTCCAGCGCGTAGTTCCCGCGTCACCGTCTTGGTCACGAGGGCTCCGAGCCGGTTGAAGTCGATCACTTTTTCGAGCCCCTCCGCGAAGGTGCCGGAGGCCGGCATTACCGGATTGCGAAGCTTGATCCCGCCGACTTCGACGGAGAGGTCGATCGAGAAGGGGCCGATCATGGCAGCGCCTCCAACAGATCGAAGACCGGACCGTCCCAGCAGACCCTGCGATTGACGATTTCACCGGCGACGTTGAAGTCGCGTACGCAGCAGTAACAAAGGCCGATGCCGCACGCCATTTGCTGCTCCATCGCGACCTGCCCGGGCAGGCCGAACTCGATCGCAAGCCGCTGCTGCACGCGCATCAGCCGGATCGAGCCGCAGGTGAAAAAGGCATCGCATCTTCCTTCCGCGATCAGACCGCGCAGGATGCGCTCCACATTGCCCGGTCCACTCGTCTGCTCGGAATCGGTAACAGGCACGACGTCGGCGCCATGGCGCTTGAAGATATCGACGGAAACCAGAAGCTCGGGACGCCGCGCGCTCAAAATCGCGGTCACCTTGGTGCCGTTGGCTTTCGCCGCCTTGGCGAGCGGCGCCAGCGTCGCCAGTCCAGCGCCGCGGCCGATCGCCACGACGTGCCGCCATTTGGAATCGAGCGTGAAGCCTTGGCCTAGTGGCCCCATGATGTCGAGAGTACCGCCCTTCTCGATGGTATCGAGCCCCCGCGTGCCCGCGCCCGTCACCTTGTACAGGAATTCGACCCGGCGCCTGGTCCGATCGGCGCCATAAAGACTCATCGGGCGCCGAAGGAACGGCTGCTCTCCGACCGGATGCGGACAGAGCAACTGAAAAAATTGTCCCGGTCGCGCCGAGGCCGCGATCTCGCTGCAATCAACGACCAGGTGACGGTACTCGGCATTGACGGCCGTGTTGGCGACGACTTTGGCTACCTCCGCGACGATACTGGGCTTCCATGGCACAGGCGGAGGTGCAGACGGCGCTGCCGCCGGCTGCATCGTCACCGATGAATGGTCGAGTGACATAGTCCCTCTCATCCAACATCACGTCAGCCGGGCGCCACGCCGCTCGGGGATCAGAAGCCACATCGCCAACAGATCGAGTACATAGAGCGCCGCGAGCATGGCAATCGCGGTTTCGAACGAATAGGCGGATGCGATCGCGCCCACGACGACAGGGCCAAATCCGCCGACGCCGCGGCCGATATTGAAGAGCACGTTCTGGGCCGTGGCGCGCGCCGCGGTCGGAAACAATTCGCTGATCAGCGCCCCGTAGCCGCCCAGCATGCCGTTGACGAAGAACCCCATGATCGCACCGACCACGAGAAGCTCGATCGGATCGGTCAGCCGCGAATAGACCAGCACCATGACGGCCGCGCCGAACATGTAGGTAAAGAAAGCCGGCCGCCTGCCGATGCGATCGGCGATATGGCCGAACAAGAAAATGCCGAGCGCCATGCCCGCGAGCGTGGCGCAAGTCCACACTGCCGACTTCGTCAGCGCGAATCCGAAGCGGGTTGACAGGTAATTCGGCAACCAGATCATCACGCCGTAATAGCCGAAGTTCTGCACCGAGCAGAGAATGACCATGCCGAGGCTGAGTTTGGCCGTGTCGCCGTCCTTGACGAGCAATCGCAGTGACGATTCCTTTGGCCGGTCTTTCGACTTCTCGACGAACAATTCGGGCTCATGCAGCGAGACGCGAATGAAATAGGCTGCAACCGCCGGAAACACGCCGACCGCGAACATGCCGCGCCATCCGATCACCGGCAGAAGCAATGGCGTCGCGAGAGCGGCAACCAACACGCCCACCTGCCAGCCAAGACCGACATAAGAAGAAGCGCGGGCGCGCTTCGACGCCGGCCAGGCCTCCGCCACCAGCGCCATTCCGATCCCGAATTCGCCGCCAAGGCCAATGCCGGCAATGGTGCGGTAGAGCAAGAGATCCCAGTACCCTCGCGCGAACGCACAAAGGCCGGTGAACACCGCAAACAAGACGATCGTCCAAGTGAGGACGCGCACGCGCCCAAGACGGTCTGAGAGCATGCCCAAGCCGATGCCGCCGAGCACCGCGCCGATCAGCGTGGCAGTCACCAGGGATGCCGATTGCGCCTGTGTCAGACCGAGATCCGCTGCGATCGCCCGCAGCATGAATCCGAGGATAAGAAGATCGAATCCGTCCATCCCATAGCCAAGCGCCGACCCCAGCAGCGCCTTCCAGGCGTTGCTGTCGACTGCGGCCGGAACATCCTCAATGCGGTCAGCCGTGATACTCATGTGACACCCCCTCTGGCTCGAACTTGCCCGACGGCTAACAGCTTGTCACAAGCTCGTATCAATTACAATATTAGTCTAAAAAATTATACATTTCCGAAACGCTGCGCTGGATATCTCGGTTTTTACTTTGTCTCATTAATTGGATTTCGCTGCAGGCCGGCCCCTCGAAGCTCGCGCTATGAGAGCTGAATCACCCCGGCAAAGGCAGCAGGCATCATCGTTTCAGGACACGCGTGCCCAATCATCCTACTCAGTCTCGATTAGTGCCGACATACAAAAAAGGAGGCTGCCTCAGTGGGCAGCCTCCACAAACTGAACGCAATCGGGACAAATTACCACGCGACCCAGCGATCGCCTCGCCAGTATCCGCGGCCCTCGTGCTCGCGGAAAATGACCCGCGGACCAGGACGCCAATCGTCCTCGTGAACAACCACTCTCGCTCCCGGCGGATAGTCGAAATGTTCGTGCGCGTGCCAGCACACATCACCCGAGCAGGCAATTGCCGCAGACGCGCCCACGCTGGACATTGCGAGCAATCCTGCGCCCGCTGCCGCGCCGAGCAAACTCTTGCCGATCAGTGTCATCTGATACTCCTCCTCTCGAATACACCCCGCTCCTGCCAACACGAACCCGTGAGGAATCGTTCCGATGGAACCCGAACCTGGAGCAGCGCGCTAGCGAGTTGGCGTTCTCTGCCATTTTCAGCATGGCTCCGCTGGTCGGGAAAGCGGGCACTCGGTCCCAACGACTGTTCCCCTGAAGCCCACGGCCCGGTTCCCAGACGAATGAGGGCGCGACCTCAGCGAATCCCGTTCGGCTTATGCTGATCCTGGAGCGGCCGGACGCTGCGATTGGAATCCGGCATGGTGTCGCGGCCGGCATCCCCATTGGCATCGCGGCCGCCCGAGGTCGATGTGCCGCTCCCGCTGGGATTTGACCGCGCACTGCCCGTGGTCGTGTCCGATTTCGGAGCCGCTCCCGGGTTCGCCGAGCTCGCCGCCGGATCGCCCGTTATCGCTCCACGACCACTTGGATTGCCTTGCGCGTAAGCAAAGCCCGTCGAAATAGCGAGGATCGCGGACAGGAAGACCACAGGCGTGCGGAGCTTCATGGCATATGCCTTTCGATTGACCCGGGATAACCCGAGCCGGAAGGCGAATGTTCCCGACCGATAGCCCTTGCCGCTCAATCGCGGCGTGGGATCACCGCCCAATCCGCCCCTGTCATGAAGTCGACGGTCACGCGTCGGGGTGCAACACGCGGCCGCGGGTCTCCGGCAGTGCGAAGGCTGCAAGAAAGAACACGCCATAGGCGGCAGCCGAAAAGATCGCGATCGCATTGGCAAGCGTCGTCGTGGTCGAGAGAGACCCCACCAGATAAGGGAACAGCGCACCGATGCCGCGGCCGAAGTTGTAACAAAAGCCCTGACCGGAGCCGCGCAGCCGCGTGGGATAAAGCTCGGTGAGGAAGGCGCCCATGCCCGAGAAATATCCGGAGGCGAAAAAGCCCAGAGGAAAGCCGAGGACCCACAGCGCGTCATTGTTGAGCGGCAGTTGAGTGTAGAACAACACCACTACGATGGCGCCAAGCGAGAAGATCAGGAACAGATTGCGGCGGCCGAGGCGATCGGCAAGCCACGCGCCCACCAGATAGCCGATGAAGGAGCCGATGATCAAAGCCGAGAGGTAGCCGGTTGAAGAGACGATCGACAAATGGCGCTCGGTCGTCAGAAAGCGCGGCACCCAGAAGGTGACGGCATAGTAGCCGCCCTGCATTCCCGTGGCCATCAACGATGCCAGGATAGTCGTCTTCAAGATGGGAGCCGAAAAGATCTCCCACAGCGGCGGTTGCTCGCCGCTTTCCGCAAGTTTCCTTCGTGTGTCGGTGGCAATTTCCGGCTCGGTCACATAGCGCCGCAGATAGAACACGAGCAGTGCCGGCAGCGCACCGACGGCGAACATCCATCGCCATGCGATATCGCCGGGCAGCACGGAGAACAGGATCGCCTGGGCCAGAACGGCCAGGCCCCAGCCTACGGCCCAGCCGGACTGCACCGAGCCGACTGCACGGCCCCTATATTGTGGGCGAATGGCCTCGCCCATCAGCACGGCGCCCGCCGCCCATTCACCGCCGAACCCGAGGCCAAGAACGGCGCGCGCGACCAGCAGTTGGTCGAAACTCTGCACGACGGCACATATCAGCGAGAAGAATGAAAACCAGAGGATGGTGAATTGCAGCGTTCGGACCCGGCCGATCCGATCTGCAAGGTAACCTCCAAGCCATCCTCCGATCGCAGAGGAAAGCAGCGTCACCGTTCCGGCAAGACCCGCCGCTCCGGCGCCAACCTTCCAAAGCGCGATGATTGAGCCGATCACGAGCGGATAGATCATGAAGTCCATGCCGTCCAGCGCCCAACCGGCGCTGCAGGCCCAGAACGTCCGACGTTCAGCCGGGTCCATGTCGCGGTAGAACGCCAGCAGACTGGTGTCCTCGATCTCGGCCGTTTCGATCTGCTCGAGTTGCCTCGCCGTCATTGACGTTTCCTCCGAAGATTTTTTTATCGGCGCAGGAATGCCGTGCTGTGTTTCAAACCGCTTCGATAAACGGTCTTTCCTGTCGCGACAACGCCTCCCCCCGATGCACCCTCGCCGACGCGAGCGGTGGCCTGTCAGTGATCAGGCCCATCGATCGTTGTCGATCAACTCAGGTTATCACGTCGACCCCATTTTCTACGGCCGATTTCAAGATCGCCAAAACTTTCGTGTGGATGAAAGGAAAACTGCGTGGTCGCGGCGGACAAGCGCACCGGCAACTGACGCCGCATTGGACAATGGGTCGTCCAATACGCCTGCTGAGGAAGGGGCGTACTATCCGGTTAGGAGATCAGAGATGCCGCAAAACCTGGAACGCTGCAAAAAACAAGCGGTCCCGGAACTGGCGTTCCGGGACCATGCGCATTCAAAAGCTGACCTGACTGCTTAGCTGCCGGACGGGTTCAAGTTCGGGTTGTAGCCGCCCACGCGAGAAGGATCCCTCCCCGTGAAACCGAACCCTTCCAGATTCTGATACGCCTGACTTGTCGGCGGGGGTACCACAACGGCCGGCCCCACCTGATTGTACGAATGATAGAACCTCTGCAATCGCGCTTCGCGCCCATAACGCCCGTGCGGCACCGGGCCGACATATGATCCACTTGCCGCACCCACATTATCGACATTTCCGGCATCCTGGGCGAAGGCGGGACCCGCGATGGAAGCTGAGAGAATGGCCGCAGCGGTGATCGTTTTCGTCAAGTTCATTCAGTTTTCTCCGTTACTGACAGCCGACCAATCCCGCGCACCGAGCGGCGTTCCGAAGACTAAAAATAGTGATGGTTAGTAGTGCGCCCATCGCGCAAGCGTGAAAGACATGTTCATCACTGATCACCAGGAGTGATCAAGGCAGCACAACAACTTCGAGCACTCAAGAATTCAAGGACCATGTGAACGAGACCTTGTCGGGCGGAGAAGCCGATCCCGGTCGCAGCCAATACGGAACGATCTTTGTGAATGATCCCTCGCTGCGACGAGGGCGCGTCACAGGCCTGTAAAGCGGACAGTGCGTTCAGGCCGCAGGAACTGAGCGGACGGCAGATACCGATGGCCCTCCTCGGCCAGAAACTCCAGCATTGCTTGCGCGGGCGGAAGCAACATCTTGTCCGACCGGCGCACCGCATGCCATTGCCGCATGATCGGCAGGCCCGCCACATCAAGAATGACGAGCCGACCGTCAGCAAGCTCGCTCGCCACGGTGTGCAGCGAGATAAAGGCGATACCGAGCCCCGCGATCACCGACTGTTTGATGGTTTCGTTGCTGTCCATCTCCATGCCGATCTTCGGCTGGAGATCGCTGGCCTGAAAGAACTGCTCCATCAGCATCCGCGTGCCGGAGCCGCGCTCGCGCATGATGAAGGTTTCATAGGTCAAGTCGACAACCGCAAGGCCCGAGTCCTTGGCGAGCCAGTGATCAGCAGCAGCAATGATCACATGCGGATGCTCGCCCAACAGCCGCTTTTCCACCGGAACATCAGGCGGAGGCTGGCCCATGATCGCGATATCGAGATCGTAGCCCCGCAATGCCTGACGGATATCTTCGCGATTGCCGACCTTGAGCACGATGTTGATCTTCGGATGGAGTTTGGAAAACGCGGCGATCGCGAAGGGTACAAAGTATTTGGCGGTCGATACTGCGGCAATCGAAACGCGGCCGCCGCTGCGGCCTGCGATCATGTCGAGCGTCTGCTCGCAATCGACCAGCGCCGCTTCGATGCGCTCGCTCAGCGCCATAACTTCGCGGCCGGCATCGGTCAGCCGCATGCCGTCGCCAGTTCGCTGAATCAAGGGAAGGCCGGCTAGAGCTTCGAGATTGCGAAGCTGCAAGGTTACCGCCGGCTGGGTGAGGTTGAGCGAGCGCGCCGCCGCGGTGACGGAGCCCATGGTGTGCACGGCGCCGAGCGCACGCAGCTGCCGGATCGTCAGATCACGTCGAAAATGGACTGCCATGCTGACCTTTATAAGAAGGACTTTGGCCAGACCCAAGATATTGAAATTTTACTTATTGCTCAATGCCGACGTTTCATAGCGGCGACCCGCACAACGATCTCCGGCTGCGCGGGTGATCAGGCAAAGCCCCTCCTTGAAAGGGGCGCCACCGCAGGAAACGAACCAATGGACCACCAGCCCCCAACGTTGGACGCGTATCTCGGCGGCGCCGCCTCCTCCACCCTGCAGGGAGATGCTCTGGCTAAGGTGATCTCCGGCCTCGCCAAAGCGGCCGTCGAACTGGCCAACCTGATCGCAGCCGGTCCCCTCGCCGGCATCGACGGCCGCGCGAGTGGGACCAATTCGGGCGGTGACACGCAGATCGATCTGGATATCGCCGCCAACGCGCTGATGTGCCGCGCGCTGCACAATACACCTGTCGCCGCGATCGTCTCTGAAGAAGCCGAACTGCCGGAGATCCTCGATTCCGAAGCCGCGTTTTGTGTCGCCATCGATCCGCTCGATGGGTCGGCCAATCTTGCCAACAACATCTCGACGGGCACGATTTTTTCGATCCGGCCACGCATGCGCGACGCGTTGTCGGCGTTCTTCGAGCCGGGCACCACGCAGCTGGCCGCCGGATGCTTCATCTATGGCCCGCAGACGATGCTCGTGCTTGCGCTTCACCACAGCGTCGAGGTTTTCTTGCTTGATCGCGCGAGAGGCGAATTCATCCTGATCCGGCGCAAGGTCCGTATCCCCGCGCACAGCGCCGAGTTCGCCATCAACATGTCCAATCGCCGCCACTGGAACGGCGCGGTGCAGGCCTTCATCGAACAATGTCTGCTCGGCGCAACGGGCGAGCATGGCGAAGACTTCAATATGCGGTGGATCGGCTCGCTAGTCGCCGAGACATACCGCATCCTGGTGCGCGGTGGCGTATTTCTCTATCCCGCCGATGCGCGCCGCGGCTACCGCGAAGGACGGCTGCGCCTGCTGTACGAGGCGCATCCCATCGCTCTGATCATGGAATGGGCGGGCGGTGCCGCCTCGACCGGACGAGATCGCATTCTCGAACTCTCGGCCCGCATGCCACATCAGCGAACGCCGCTGATCATGGGTTCGGCCCGCGCGGTGCGCGATCTCGACCTGATGCACTTGCGGGTTCAGCCCCTGTTTGAAAGCAGCGACGCGCCGTTGTTTGCGCGCCGCGGGCTGTTTCTCTGAAGGAAGGCCAGAGCATGTCCCGACGGCACCCGATCATTTCCGTCACGGGTTCTTCCGGCGCCGGCACCACGTCGGTGAAACGGACGTTCGAGCAGATCTTCCGCCGCGAGCAGGTGAGCGCGGCTTACATCGAGGGCGACGCGTTTCATCGATACGACCGCGCCGAGATGCGCCAAAAGATGGCGGAAGAGGCCGAGCGCGGCAACAGGCACTTCAGCCACTTCAGCCCGGAGACCAATCTGTTCGAAGCACTCGAGAAAACGTTCCGCGAGTATGGCGAGTCCGGTACCGGATTGACGCGCCACTACGTGCACGACGCCGAGGAAGCGGCGCTGTACGGCGGCGAGCCGGGCACCTTCACACCCTGGGCATCCATACCCGAGGATTCCGAACTGTTGTTTTACGAAGGCCTGCACGGTGCCGTGGTGACCGAAACGGTGAATGTCGCGCAGCATGCCGACCTCAAGGTCGGCGTCGTGCCCGTCATCAACCTGGAATGGATCCAGAAGCTGCATCGCGACAGGTCGCATCGCGGCTATTCGACCGAGGCCGTCACCGACACCATCCTTCGCCGCATGCCGGACTATGTGAATTACATCTGTCCTCAGTTCACCGAGACCGACATCAATTTCCAGCGCATTCCAACGGTGGATACCTCGAACCCCTTCGTCGCCCGCTGGATCCCGACGCCCGACGAATCGATGGTGGTGATCCGCTTGAAAAATCCGCGCGGCATTGATTTCCCCTACCTGCTGTCGATGGTCCCGCACAGCTTTATGTCGCGCGCCAATTCCATTGTGATTCCCGGCTCGAAGCTCGATCTCGCGATGCAGCTCATTCTCACCCCCCTGATCATGCAGCTCATCGAACGCAAGAGGCGCTCGCTATGACCGTTCATTCCACCGCCGCGCTCGACAGCTTCCGCTCGGTGCCTTCACAGGTCGCGATGGCCAACGCGGTGCGGTTGCTTGCTGCGGACGCCGTCGAACAGGCGAAGTCGGGCCACCCCGGCATGCCCATGGGCATGGCCGACGTCGCGACCGTGCTTTTCTCCCGCTTCCTCAAATTCGATGCCGCCGATCCGCGCTGGCCGGATCGCGATCGTTTCGTGCTTTCGGCAGGTCATGGCTCGATGCTGCTTTATGCGCTGCTGTATCTGACCGGCTTTGAAACGATGACGCTGGACGAACTGAAACGCTTCCGACAGTGGGGCTCGAAGACGCCCGGCCATCCGGAATACGGTCATACCGAGGGCGTCGAGACCACCACTGGACCGCTCGGACAGGGACTAGCGACCGCCGTCGGCATGGCGCTTGCCGAGCGAATGCTGAACGCGCGTTTTGGCGACGACCTGGTCGATCACTACACCTACGTGATCGCCGGCGACGGCTGCCTGATGGAGGGATTGGGCCAGGAAGCCATCTCGCTCGCCGGTCATCTGAAGCTGTCACGCCTCATCGTACTGTTCGACGACAACCACATCACCATCGATGGCGCGACTTCATTGTCCTGCTCCGACGATCAACTGATCCGCTTCCTGGCTTCCGGCTGGTCTGTGCGACGCATCGACGGTCACGACCATGATGCGATCGCCCATGCCATCAGCGAAGAACGGGAAACCAATCGCCCCTCGCTGATCGCCTGCCGAACCGTGATCGGCTGCGGCGCCCCGACGCGCCAAGGCACCGAAAAAGTCCATGGCGCCCCTCTTGGCGGCGACGAACTCGCCAGGGCCCGCGAGGCACTTCACTGGCCGCACCCGCCCTTCGAGATTCCGGAAGAACTGCTGGCGCGGTGGCGCGCGGTCGGCGCCCGTGGCCGTATTGCCCGACATCGCTGGATGGAGCGGCTGGAACAGCGCGACGAATTCGGGCGCAAGGATTTTGACGGCGCGCTCAAGGGCGAAACCGGCTGCGACATCGATTTTGCCCTGCGCGAGATCGAATCTCGTTTTGTGAAGGAACGGCCGAAGATCGCGTCCCGCCAGGCTTCGCAACAGGTGCTGGAGGCGATCACGAAAGCTTCACCCAATTTGCTGGGTGGCTCCGCGGACCTGACGCATTCCAATCTCACGCTGACGCGCGCGCAGCAACCGGTGCGGCCCGGAGCGTTCGACGGCAATTACGTCCATTACGGCATTCGCGAGCACGCAATGGCGGCCGCGATGAATGGCATCGCGTTGCACGGCGGATTCATTCCCTACGGCGGCACCTTCCTGGCGTTTTCCGACTACAGCCGGCCAGCGATCCGTCTCGCCGCATTGATGGGCGTACGCGTCATCCATGTGATGACCCATGATTCGATCGGGCTCGGCGAAGACGGACCGACGCACCAGCCGGTCGAGCATCTCGCGTCCTTGCGCGCCATTCCGAATCTCCTCGTGTTTCGCCCGGCAGACGCCGTCGAGACGGCGCAGGCCTGGGATTGTGCCTTGCGTGCGATGCATCAGCCTTCAGTGCTGTGCCTGTCCCGCCAGGCCCTACCCCTGCTGGATCGACCATTTGCGCCGGAAAATCCGGTAGCCCGCGGCGCCTATGTGCTGGCCGAGCCTGAGCACAGGCGGGACGTGACAATAATTGCGACCGGATCGGAAGTCGCGACCGCGGTGGAAGCGGCCATGCTGCTCGGCGCGCGCGGCCTCCAAGCGGCGGTGGTGTCAGCTCCCTGCTTCGAGCTGTTCGAACGGCAGCCTGCCAAATACCGCGCCGGCGTGCTCGGCCAGGCGCCGCGGGTCGGCGTCGAAGCGGCAGTCGAGGGCCTTTGGCGCAAATGGATCGGCGAGACCGGCGAATTTGTTGGCATGACCGGCTTTGGAGCTTCGGCGCCGGCGGGCGAGCTCTATTCGCAGTTCGGCATCACGGCCGAGGCGGTGGCCGTTGCCGCCGAGCGGGCGGTCATGGAAGCAGCGTCCACGATCCCCATACCCGCCTAACGGCTGGAAGCAAACGTCTGGAGTGAAACGATGGCAAAAATCACCTTGCGGCAGTTGCTCGACGACGCGGCAGAACGCCACTACGGCGTGCCGGCTTTCAACATCAATAACATGGAACAGGGCCTCGCGATCATGGAGGCCGCGGCTGCCGTCGACGCGCCGGTGATCATTCAGGCCTCACGCGGCGCGCGTTCCTATGCCGGCGATATCATGCTGTCGCGGATGATCGACGCGCTGGTCGAGATGTTTCCGCACATCCCCCTCTGCCTGCATCAGGATCACGGCAACAGCGAAGCGACCTGCGCCACCGCGATTCAGCATGGCTTCACCTCGGTCATGATGGATGGCTCACTCAGGGCCGACGGCAAGAGTATCGCCGACTACGCTTACAACGTCGACATCACGCGCCGCGTCGTGCAGATGGCGCACTGGATCGGCGCCTCGGCCGAGGGCGAACTCGGCGTACTCGGATCGCTCGAACATGGGGCCGGTGAACAGGAGGACGGCCACGGCGCGGAAGGGGCGCTCAGCCACGATCAACTGCTGACCGATCCCGCCCAGGCCGTCGAATTCGTCCGCGCCACCGATGTGGACGCGCTCGCCATCGCGATGGGCACCTCGCATGGCGCCTACAAATTCACCCGCAAACCCGACGGCGAAATTCTTGCCATGCACGTCGTCGAGGACATTCACCGCCGGCTCCCCAACACGCATCTGGTGATGCATGGATCGTCGTCGGTGCCGCAGCCGCTCCAGGACCTGTTCAACGCCTTTGGCGGCGAGATGCCCCAGACCGGGGGCGTTCCCGTCGAGGAAATCGTGCTCGGCATCAAGCACGGGGTTCGCAAGGTCAATATCGATACCGACTGCCGCCTCGCGATGACGGCCGCCTTCCGCAAGGTGGCGCAGCAGTCGAAAAGCGAATTCGATCCGAGAAAATTCTTGAAGCCCGCCATGGACGCGTTGCGCGATCTCTGCCGCGAGCGCTTCGAGCAGTTCGGAACGGCCGGCAACGCAAGCCGGATCAGACCGATCCCGCTTGCCGAAATGGCACGTCGCTATCGCTCAGGCTCGCTCAAGAGCGAGCGCATGACGGCAGCGGCTTGATGGGCCCCGTGGTTAAAAACGCAAGGAGAGTCAAATGAAGCATGAGTCGATCACGGTGCGCGGCAAGGACCGCTACAAGTCAGGCGTCATGGAATACAAGCGCATGGGCTACTACGAGCCGGACTACGAGCCGAAGGATACCGACGTCATCGCGCTCTTCCGGGTGACGCCGCAGGATGGCGTCGATCCGACCGAGGCTTGCGCGGCGGTCGCTGGCGAATCTTCCACCGCGACCTGGACGGTGGTGTGGACCGATCGCCTGACTGCGGCCGAGAAATATCGCGCCAAGTGCTATCGCGTCGACCCTGTGCCGAATTCGCCGGGGAGCTACTTCGCCTACATCGCCTACGATCTCGATCTGTTCGAGCCGGGATCGATCGCCAACCTTTCGGCATCGATCATCGGCAACGTCTTCGGCTTCAAGCCGCTGAAGGCGCTTCGGCTCGAAGACATGCGGTTTCCGGTCGCTTACGTGAAGACGTTCCAGGGGCCGGCGACGGGGATCGTCGTCGAGCGGGAGAGGCTCGACAAGTTCGGGCGCCCCCTGCTCGGTGCGACCGTGAAGCCGAAGCTCGGGCTTTCAGGCCGCAACTACGGGCGCGTCGTGTATGAGGCGCTGAAAGGCGGTCTCGACTTCACCAAGGACGACGAAAACATCAACTCGCAACCCTTCATGCATTGGCGCGAACGCTTTCTCTACTGCATGGAGGCAGTCAATCGCTCGCAGGCCGCGACCGGGGAGATCAAGGGTACCTATCTCAACGTCACCGCGGCCACCATGGAAGACATGTACGAGCGCGCAACGTTTGCCCGTGAGCTCGGCTCCAACATCATCATGATCGACCTCGTGATCGGGTACACCGCGATCCAGTCAATGGCGAAATGGGCGCGCAGGAACGACATGATCCTGCATCTGCATCGCGCCGGCCACTCCACTTATACGAGGCAGCGGAGCCATGGTGTGTCCTTCCGCGTCATTGCCAAGTGGATGCGGCTCGCCGGCGTCGATCACATTCATGCCGGCACCGTGGTCGGCAAGCTCGAAGGCGACCCCAACACCACACGCGGCTATTACGATGTCTGCCGCGAGGACTTCAATCCCACGAGGCTCGAGCACGGCATCTTCTTCGACCAGCACTGGGCCAGCCTGAACAAGCTGATGCCGGTGGCGTCGGGCGGCATTCATGCCGGCCAGATGCATCAGCTGCTCGATCTGCTCGGCGAGGACGTGGTGCTCCAGTTCGGCGGCGGCACTATCGGCCATCCGCGCGGCATTCAGGCGGGCGCTACTGCCAACCGTGTCGCATTGGAAGCCATGATTCTCGCGCGCAACGAAGGGCGCGACTACGTGCACGAAGGTCCGGAGATCCTCGCCAAGGCCGCGCTCTCCTGCACGCCGCTGCGCGAGGCGCTCGAGGTCTGGAAGGACGTCACCTTTAATTACGAATCGACGGACTCGCCCGATTTCGTTCCCACGCCCAGCCTCGCGATGTGAAAAGGAAATTCTGCCATGCGTATCACCCAGGGATGCTTCTCGTTCCTTCCCGATCTGACCGACGAGCAGATCGGGAGCCAGGTCCAATACTGCCTCGACAACGGCTGGGCGGTAAACATCGAGTTCACCGATGACCCGCATCCCCGCAACACCTATTGGGAGATGTGGGGCCTGCCGATGTTCGA
>NZ_DAIDJE010000030.1 GCF_027451485.1 Bradyrhizobium sp. | reverse complement strand
TCACATCTGAGACCCTCTTTCGAGGCGCCGCCAAAGCTCCGGCGCGGGCATCCATCCTTGCTGTTTGCATGCGCGGGCCTGCGCGGTTTGCCGCCATGTTGCGTTTTGGCGAACCTTGTATCAAAGATGGCCCCGCTTTTTCCCTGCTTCCCTGCCACCGGGGTCCTCCAATGTCCGATTTCTCGATCGCGCGCCAGAAAATGGTCGATGGCCAGGTGCGTCCGAGCGACGTCACCGATAGTCGAATCATCGATTCCATGCTGGCTATCCCGCGTGAGATGTTTGTTCCCGAGGCCAAGCGGCCACTTGCTTATCTCGATCTGGATATCGATGTCAGCGAGGGCGGTTCGGCCAAACGGTTCCTGCTCAGGCCAGCAGTAACAGCGAAAATGCTTCAGGCGGCCGGCATCGGCGAAACGGATTCGGTCCTCGTGGTGGGTTGCGCGTCCGGCTACTTGGCTGCCGTGGCGGCACATCTGGCCCGGCGCGTCACCGCTACCGAATGCGACTCGGCGCTGGCGGCGAGGGCCAAGTCGAACCTTGCCGCGCTGGCTCTGGGAAATGTGAGCGTCAAGACGGCGCCCGTGCCGGACGGCGATTCGATTGATGCGCCCTTTGACGCGATTCTTCTTAACGGAATGGCCGAGGTCGCACCCGAAAACCTCTATCGCCAGCTCAAGGAAGGCGGTCGGCTGGTTGGAGCCTTTGCCATGGCAGGGACACAACGGGCCATGGTTGTAACCGCATCCCATGGCGATTTTGGCTATCGGGCGCTTTTCGACACCACAATACCAGTTTTGCCAGGTCTGGAGCGACCACCGGCTTTCGTTTTCTGACGGGCCATATTCCTGGCGTGCGGGAACCGGAGTGTGGCCCGTTTGCCCCATCTCAGGAGTTTCCCACTTCCTTACCGTTCGGGGGGTTCCTTCCCCCCGATGTCACGAATAAGGTGAGCTTGGGAATCTGTAAGGGATGATGTGACTCGGTTTTTGGGGCTGCAAAACTGGGCCAGGATGATTGGAATACCTGAATGAGTGGGGTGAAGGTCGTTACCGGAGCCGCGGCGACGGTGCTTCTTTGGGCGGTGGCGAACCCATTGCCGGTTCTGGCCGATACGATCGAGGCGGCGCTGGTTCGCGCCTACCAGAACAATCCGCAGCTCAACGCGCAGCGGGCGCAGGTGAGGGCGACCGACGAGAACGTCCCTCAAGCTTTGTCAGGCTATCGGCCGAAGGTTTCAGTGTCGGCAAGCGCCGGCTATCAATACGGCGACTCACTTGCGAGTTTCGGAGGGCCTCCCATTGATTTCGCCGGAGCGACGCCGCCAACCAGTATCGGTGCGACGGCGACTCAGACGCTCTACAATGGTAATCAGACCGCCAATAAGACCCGCGCTGCCGAGAGCCAGGTCTCGGGTGCCCGCGAAGGATTGCGTGTGCTCGAGGAGTCCGTCCTGCTTTCGGCTGCTACGGTCTACATGGACTATTTGCGAGATGCGGCCATCGTCGAAGTCAACCGCAGCAACGTTCGCGTTCTCGATCAGACGCTCAAGCAGACCCAGGACCGTTTCAACGTCGGTGAAGTCACCCGTACCGACGTCGCCCAGTCGGAAGCGCAGCTAGCTGCGGGCAAGACCCAGCTTTTGGCGGCGCAGGCGACACTGACGACCACGGAGGCTAATTTCCGCCGAATCATCGGCAACGAGCCGCACGCGCTGCAACCGGGCTCGCCGGTGGATCGCTTCCTGCCGTCGACGCTTCCCGGTGCCGTCGAGCTCAGCCTGATCGAGAATCCAAACGTCACGGCGGCGATGTACGGAATCGACGTTCAGTTCCTTCAGGTGAAGGTCAACGAGGGCGCGTTGCTGCCGACCGTGACCTTGCAGGCCAACGTTCTGCAGCAATACCAAACCAACGTCACCGCACCACGAACCTTTGCTGCATCGGCCATCGCACAGGCGACCGTGCCGATCTATCAGGGCGGTGCGGAGTACTCGTTGATCCGTCAATCCAAGGAAAATCTCGCTCAGCAGCGCCTCGTCCTTGAGCAGACCCGCGATCAGACTCGCGCAAACACGGTCACTGCCTGGGGCCAATTGGTCGCCGGCAAAGCCCAGGTGGCTTCGGCCCAGGCGCAGGTCACGGCGTCCGAAATCGCGCTCAACGGTGTCCGCGAAGAAGCCAAGGCGGGACAGCGGACCACGCTCGATGTGCTCAACGCGCAGCAGGCGCTCGTCAACGCGCGAGTCGCGCTGGTGACGGCGCAGCACGATCGCGTCGTGGCTTCCTACAGCGTGTTGTCGGCTGTGGGGCGGCTGTCGCCGCAGGTCCTTGGCCTTCACACCACGACCTACGATCCGAGCGTGCATTACCAGCAGGTGCGTGACAGCTGGTTCGGCGTTCGTACACCCGACGGTCACTGATCTTCGCTTCGTTTTAGCGCGATCCGGCTAGCCTCTTTCGAGGCGGCTTTTCGCCGTGTCGTTGCGTGCGCCAACGCCGCTTGGCCTTGCTTGCAATGATTTGTTGCCCTGACGTAGCGTTCTGACGACGCAGAGCGATTCGCGCCGCGACAGGATTCCGCGCGGGCGAAATGGAGCTGCGTCGGACAGGACGAAGGTCCGTGCGATGCGCCGAACGGCGTTTGTCTGGGGACAAGTGGGGCGGACGTGATGAAATTCCCAACCTCTCGATCAGGAACCAGCAAATGCCCGCCTCGCATGGTGTAAAACGCTTGTGACGGCGTTGATGAGGTGAATCGGAAATGACGCAGCCTGCGAAGGTTCAGGAACCCTCCATGGAGGAGATTCTGGCGTCGATCCGGCGAATCATCGCCGACGACGAGGCAAAACCGACATCAGCCGAAAAAGCTCCGCCGGCCAGCCCTCCGCCGCCATCGGCGCCTCCGGTTGCCTCCAAAACAGAAAAGCCCGCCGCGGCACCCGCCGCCGCGCCTCCTCCGCCGCCGGCGAAAGCCGCTGCTCCCGCGGCACCCCCGCCGCCTCCAACGCCTGCGCCGTCGGCCACTAACAGCCAGGACGACATCGACGCGCTTCTCAATGGCCTGGATGAGGCCACGACGGCAGAAGAGATCCGCCCCAGTGCACCTGAGCCCGATGTTCTGGAACTGACCGATGAGATGGCGTTGCCGGAGCCGCCTCAGCCCTCCTTTAAAAGGGTCGAGCCGCCGGACGATCTCGAATTCACCGAGGCGCCACCGAAGGCCGTCCTGCGCGAGCCGGTGTTCGATCCGCCACCCAGCCCGATGGATTCCCCGCCGATTCTGTCGCGCTCGACCGTGTCAGCGGTGGAATCGGCCTTCAACAGCCTCGCTCATACCGTGCTGAGTAACAATGCGCGGACCTTGGAAGATCTGGTCAAGGAAATGCTGCGGCCAATGCTGAAATCCTGGCTCGATGACAATCTGCCGGGACTCGTGGAGCGCATCGTCAAGGCGGAAATCGAGCGGGTCTCGCGCGGGCGCTGACCTGACCTGCGGGGACGGGCGGATTGCTGGCTGCGATTTAAGCCTTAGATCGGTCCTGTCCGCGAATCCGGCCCGGCCCTCTTGTTGACTTAGCGCGCCGATGGGGCTTTTTAGGCAATTCCTACGGTCGGCTTGTGGCTTTCGAGAACGCTTTTGCGAAGGTCGAATCTAATCCGCAAGCCACGTTCATTTTTTCCGGCCGCTACCGACATGATCGAGAAGAACTACCAGCCTGCCGATATTGAAGAACGCATGGCCCGCCTCTGGGAGGACGCCGGCGCGTTCAAAGCTGGACGGCCGGAGCGGCGCGACGCCGCACCGTTCACCATTGTTATCCCGCCACCTAACGTGACGGGATCGCTGCACATGGGGCATGCGCTCAACAATACGTTGCAGGACATTCTTTGCCGCTTCGAGCGGATGCGCGGCCGCGACGTTCTCTGGCAACCCGGCACGGATCACGCCGGCATCGCGACCCAGATGGTTGTCGAGCGGCAGTTAATCGACCGGCAGCAGCCCACCCGCCGCGATCTTGGCCGCGACAGATTCCTTGAACGCGTGTGGCAGTGGAAAGCCGAAAGCGGCGGCATCATCGTCAACCAGCTCAAGCGTCTCGGCGCCTCCTGCGACTGGTCCCGTGAGCGCTTCACGATGGACGAAGGGCTATCGCGAGCCGTCGTGAAGGTGTTCGTGGAACTGCACCGCCAAGGCCTGATCTACAAAGACAAGCGTCTGGTGAACTGGGATCCGAAGCTGCTCACGGCCATTTCCGATCTCGAAGTACAGCAGATCGAGGTCAAGGGCAGCCTGTGGTATCTGCGCTATCCGATCGAAGGCAAGACATTCAGCCCCGATGATTCCACGAGTTTCATCGTCGTCGCCACCACTCGACCGGAAACCATGCTGGGGGACACCGGCGTCGCGGTGCATCCCGATGACGAACGCTACCAGGATCTGGTTGGCAAGCACGTCATCCTGCCGCTGGTAGGACGCCGTATCCCGATCGTGGCCGACGAATATTCCGATCCGGAGAAAGGTTCAGGCGCGGTCAAGATAACCCCAGCGCATGATTTCAATGACTTTGAAGTCGGCCGACGGCATAACTTGTCGCAGATCAGCGTTCTTGACAAGGAAGCCAACCTCGCGCTCGTCGGAAATGAAGATTACCTGCGCGGATTGCCCGAGGGGTCGACCGAACTTGCGGAAGAGCTGAACGGTCTCGATCGTTTCGCCGCGCGCAAGAAGATCGTCGCGCGCATGGAAGACTTCGGCTTTCTGGAGCGGATCGAGCCGAACACGCATATGGTGCCGCATGGCGATCGCTCCGGCGTCGTGATCGAGCCCTATCTCACCGACCAGTGGTACGTCGATGCCAAGACGCTGGCGCAGCCTGCGATGGCCGCCGTCCGCAACGGCACGACGAGCTTCGTTCCGAAGAATTGGGAAAAGACCTATTTCGAGTGGATGGAAAACATTCAGCCCTGGTGCGTGTCGCGTCAGCTGTGGTGGGGCCATCAGATTCCGGCATGGTATGGGCCGGACGGAAAGGTGTTTGTCGCCGAGACGGAGGAAGAAGCCGTCAGCAACGCGCTCGGCTACTACGTCGAGCAGGAAGTCATCACGGTCGAGCAGGGGCGTGAAATGGCGCTCGACCGTAACAAGCGTGCCGGTTTCATCACCCGCGACGAAGACGTGCTCGATACCTGGTTTTCGTCGGCGCTGTGGCCGTTTTCGACCCTGGGCTGGCCCGACCATACGCCGGAGTTGAAGCGTTATTATCCGACCGACGTTCTCGTCACCGGCTTCGACATCATCTTCTTTTGGGTCGCCCGCATGATGATGATGGGCCTCCATTTCATGAAGGAGGCGCCGTTCTCGACGGTCTACATCCACGCCCTCGTCCGCGACGAGAAGGGCGCGAAGATGTCGAAGTCGAAAGGGAACGTCATCGACCCCCTGCATATAATCGACGAATACGGCGCCGATGCGCTGCGCTTCACGCTGTCGGCCATGGCAGCCCAGGGCCGCGACATCAAGCTCGCTGCCAGCCGTGTCGAAGGCTATCGTAATTTTGCGACCAAGCTGTGGAATGCCTGCCGTTTCGCGGAGATGAATGCCTGCACGCTGCTCCCGGATTTTGATCCCACGAAGACGGAGCAGACGCTGAACCGCTGGATCGCGCATGAGACCTCGCGCGCCACGCGCGAGGTGACCGAAGCGATCGAGGCCTATCGTTTTAACGACGCTGCCGGCGCGATCTATCGTTTCGTTTGGAATGTCTATTGTGACTGGTACCTCGAACTGGCCAAACCGGTTTTGACGGGCGAGGAGGGGGCTGCCAAAGCCGAAACTCGCGCGACAGTAGCGTGGGCACGGGATGAAATTCTCAAACTACTCCATCCCTTCATGCCGTTCATCACTGAAGAACTGTGGGCGGTAACGGCCAAGCGGGATAGCCTGCTGGCTTTGGCGCCATGGCCGCGAAAGGCGGGGCTCTCGCCGGAGCAAGTGGCGATGATGGCCTTGGCGGTGAGCCCGGTCGAACAGCTGCCGACCCTGGCCCTTCCGGTGATTGATACAGCAGAATTTGTCGATCCGGCCGCTGAGGCCGAAATCGGTTGGGTGGTCGATCTCGTCACCGCAATCCGTTCGGTGCGCGCCGAAATGAACATTCCTCCGGCGAGGCTGACCGCGCTCGTGCTCTCAGGAGCGTCGGCCGAGACCAGGGATCGTGCGCCACGCTGGAGCGACGTCATCAAGCGCATGGCGCGGCTTTCCGAGATATCCTTTGCGGAAAAGGCGCCGGAGGGCTCGGTCCAACTCCTGGTCCGTGGCGAGGTCGCATCCTTGCCGCTCAAGGGCGTGGTCGATCTTTCCGCCGAGAAGGTTCGGCTCGAGAAGGAGTTGGCCAAGGCGGATGCCGACATCAACCGGGTCGACGCCAAGCTGGCGAACGAGAAGTTCGTAGCCAACGCGCCTGAGGAAGTGGTCGACGAAGAAAAAGAGAAACGCGAGGCCGCCGTGGCGCGAAAGGCCAAGATCCTCGAGGCGCTGAAGCGGTTAAAGAGCGCATCGTCGTAATGCCGAATGCCCGGCTCAGGAGCCGGCTGGTTTGACCTGAACTGCCCCTTCCTTGCTGCGGACCCCATACATTGAGAGCCCGAGCAAAACATAAGCTCCTGAAGTCCAGAGAGCTTGCCAGTTCTGAACTCCCTCGATGAAGACGATGTAGAGGGCGCTAAATCCCAATATTGCGGCAAACACCGTCTCAGCGATGGGGCGGGCGCCTGCTCGGCGGTTGAGCCACGATAGCGTAAGCAAAGGGATTCCTCCCATCGTCACCGAAGCAAACGGAAGATCCTGCCAGCGCGGATCAAAAACCGAACCCAGCGCTGCCCCCGTTGCGATCACGACAATCACCATCTGAACAAGCCCCAGCATCAATGTCGGGAACGACTGGGTTCTGCCGTGGCTAGGGCCGATCAGCTCCAAAAACGCAGGCAGCGTGCGGCCAGACATAAGGGCGTTGGCACATAACAATGGCGCTGCGGCAGATGCTGCAAGTAGCGCGCCCCAGCGCAGCCAGCCGCCATATCCGAAGCTCTCATAGGTCATCTTGTCGAATGCGATACCCAGAAGGGCCCCGGAGACCGTCGCCAAAACGCCAACAGCAATCCACGAGGGGAGATTCGCCTTCCATGGCTTGCGCCTCCGTCCAAGCCAGGCTGAGGCGAAGATTGCAATTGCCAAGACCATTCCACCTCCCATCAGCAGTTTCCATTTCGGGTAGTTGCTGATTGGAACGCCAGGCGGGAATTTCAAGGTCCGGTGATCTGCCTTGAACAGGCCCCAGTACCCGCCCACGGTACCTTCCCAATACCGCTTCCAGGACGCGTCAAATGCCTCGATCAGGTTGACGCGAAAATGGTCGCGCTTGGCGACATCGAGGATTCCTGAGAGCACACGAGCCTGATTGATCCGTGAGGGCAGTGCGCCCTCGCGCATGCGGCCCATACTTGGCCAGCCGGTTTCGCCGATCAACACCTCCTTACCGGGAAAGGCGGCGGCTACCTGCTTGTGTATTGCCGCGACTTTGGCGGCGGCATCTTCGGCGCGGGTCGGGATGTTGTCCCAATAGGGCAGGACATGGATCGTCACAAAATCTACCGCGTCCTGCATCTCGCGATAGCGCAGCCAGTACTCCCAGGTGTCGGCATAGGTCACGGGTACGTTGACGCGTGCCTTGACTGACAAGAGGAGCTCCCGAAGGTCGGTCGGCGTCATGTCGCCGTGCAGCAGCACCTCGTTGCCGACGATAATCGCGGTGATTGTGTCCGGATATTTGTGAGAAAGTGCGACCGCGGTGTCGATCAGCCTCGCATTCTTGACCCTGTTGTTGCCGATCCAGATCCCTAGGAGAACTTTTAGCCCGGTTTGCGAGGCGATTTCAGGCACCTTGTCGAGGCCATTGTCGACCGAATAGGTGCGGACGCAGCGCGATATGCCGGCGACCAGAACCAGATCCTCGCGGATCTGTTCTGCACTCACTTCCAGGTTGGGATCGCGCGGCGACTGGTCATCCCGGAACGGGGCGTAGGAAATGCATTCGAGCTTGGCGTTGGCATCGATAGGCGCGTGCGCCAGCGTGACCGGTTGGGCAAGCCACCACCAAACGGAGGCAATGATCGTCAAGGAGATGAGGAGTAGTGCCAGAGGGGTGCGAACGGAAATTGGTTCTATCCTCCGCCAGGCTTGTCGATTAAGGTCCCGTTCACGCGTTCAATAGCGGGGTCGAACGCGAGATTGGGTGGTGATAACAGCAGGTTATCATCAATAAAGGCCGCCCCGTTCAACAACAAGTGACGTGATGCGTTTCAAAGGATTTTCCCGGCGGCGGTTTGCCAAAATTGCGGCCTGGTCGGTGTTCGGAATTTCGGCCAGACCCTCTACCGCCGCTGCAAATGCGGCGAGTGGATTTGCAAAAGCCAAGTTTGCCAATTTTCCAGACAATTTTCTGTGGGGGACCGCCACCTCGGCCTATCAAGTCGAGGGAGCTATCAACGAAGACGGCCGCGGCGCCTCGATTTGGGATCGGTTTACTCACCTGAAGGGTAAAATCATCGATCAAAGCACGGCGGATATCGCGAACGATCATTACCATCGCTACAAGGGGGATGTTCAGCTCATCAAGGAGCTCGGCGCCAGGGCCTATCGTTTTTCGATCGCCTGGCCGCGTGTATTTCCGGAAGGGACAGGGACGCCCAATCCCAAGGGCCTCGATTTCTATAACAGGCTTGTCGATGAACTGCTGGCCAACGGCATCGAGCCGTTTGTCACGCTTTATCATTGGGACCTTCCGCAAGCACTCCAGGATCGGTATGGCGGCTGGCGGTCGCGAGATACGTCGCAAGCGTTTGCGGATTATGCGGGATATGTCGCGGAGCGCATCAGCGATCGAGTAAAGTCTATTTTCACGATCAACGAGTGCGCGAGGCTCGTTCAAGCCGGCTTTGGCACGGCTATAGATGCGCCAGGTCTCAGCCTCCCGCAAAAGGAAATCAATCAGGTTCGTCATCACGTGGCGCTCGGCCACGGTCTTGCAGTGCAGGCCATCCGAGCCCACGCGCGAAGCGGCACAAGGGTTGGTCCAGCCGAGAATATGGAGATCTGCATTCCGGCGATCGAAACGCCTGCCAATGTACGGGCGGCGGAAATTGCCACGCGCGAATTCAATGCCGGCTATCTCACCGCCATTCTCGAAGGCAAATACACCGACGGCTTCTTGGCTTACGCGGGGGCCGATGCGCCGACATTCACGCCGGAAGACCTCAAGGCGATTTCATCGCCGATCGATTTTGTCGGCCTCAACGTCTATATGCCGAACCACTACGTCATTGCCGGCGAAAATGGCGAGGGCTTTTTCCCGCTCCCCTTTGCGGCGACGTATCCCCACATGGATTCGAACTGGCTACGAATTGGCCCCGAGGCGATGTATTGGGCGCCCCGCCATGTGGCCAAGCTCTGGAATGTAAAGTCGATCTATATCACCGAGAATGGAACGTCGGCGGCGGATCGTCTGAGCGGCGACGGCAAGATCTACGATGTCGATCGTATCATGTACTTGCGCAACTACCTGACCCAGCTCCAGCGCGCGACTTCGGAAGGAATTCCGGTAGAGGGATATTTCGTGTGGAGCCTGATGGACAATTTCGAATGGTCGGACGGCTACGAAAAGCGGTTCGGGCTTTATCACGTCGATTTCAAGACCCAGCGCCGCACGCCAAAGCTCTCGGCGTCCTTTTATCAGGAAGTGGTCAAGCGGAATGCCGTCGCCTGAGCGGGCGGACGATCCTGTCCGGGAACGGCTTCGAAAGGAATTTTGAGCCTCTCAGACCATATCGCCAGGGCAGATCGATCGCCTTGCTGATGCCGATCCGAATGCCGGTGACGATTTCTGGCCTTGTCTTGCGGGCGTAAAGCGCGATCGGAGGCGCATCGAGCGGAAGTCCGTTGTGCGCCTTGGTGATACCGAGTGCTTCCGTGAGCTTGCCCGGTCCCGAGCACAGCAAGCGCTCATCGCTTAGGCCGCGCCGGCGCCGCATCACCGCAATGCCGTGGGTTGGTTCAAGCGCCCGGATCAGCACCGCGCTCGCAGATCCCGATTGTTCGCAGACAAAATTCACGCACCAGTGGATCCCATAGGAACGGTAGACATAGCTAAAGCCCGGAGGCCCAAACATGACTGCGTTGCGCGGCGTCGGTCCACCGTAGGAATGCGCGGCCGGGTCCGTGTGGTGATAGGCTTCCACCTCCACAATAATCCCGCCGATACCGTCGACCAGCAGCGTCGCACCGATCAGGTCGGGCGCGACCTCGTGTACGCTCCGGTTGAAGAAGGTCTTCCGGAGCAATTTACCTGGTTTCGGCGTGGTTTTAGCCGAATTTTGAAGCATGACCGGGGTATAAGGCGCTGTATCGGACAAAGCGAGCGGTTGCGGTTCATCTTCCACCGGATTAGCTAGATCATCAGGAAAGCTCATGGATTCCCTATGGTTGTGATCGTCGATACCGTCTCCACTTCGCCTGTGCGTCCACGCCATCCCGAAAAGGCGAACCGGCCGGATGCGCTGTCCCCGGCGAAACCGGACTGGATCCGCGTCCGCGCGCCTGCCACGCGCGGCTACGCCGACACCCGCAACATCGTGAAGGAGAACGGCCTCGTCACAGTGTGTGAGGAGGCGGGCTGCCCGAACATTGGCGAATGCTGGGACAAGAAACACGCCACCTTCATGATCATGGGTGACACCTGCACGCGCGCCTGCGCCTTCTGCAATGTCAAAACCGGCATGCCGGGGGCGCTGGATGCCAACGAGCCAGAATACGTGGCCGAGGCCACCTTCAAGCTCGGCCTGAAGCATGTGGTCGTCACTTCTGTCGACCGCGACGACCTTGCCGACGGCGGCGCCAGCCATTTTGCCCGGACCATCCGCGCCATCCGTGCGCGCTGCCCCGAAACCACGATCGAAATTCTCACCCCTGACTTCCTGCGCAAAGACGGTGCGCTCGAAGTCGTGACGGCCGCCAAGCCTGACGTCTTCAACCACAATCTGGAAACTGTGCCATCGCGTTACCTCAATGTGCGGCCCGGTGCGCGCTATTTCCATTCCGTTCGCCTGTTGCAACGGGTTAAGGAAATCGATCCCACCATCTTCACCAAGTCGGGCATCATGGTGGGGCTGGGGGAGGAGCGCCATGAAGTCCTGCAAGTCATGGACGACCTTCGTTCGGCGGATGTCGATTTTCTCACCATCGGCCAGTACCTGCAGCCGACGCGCAAGCATCACGCGGTCGTGCGCTATGTGGCGCCGGACGAATTCGAGGGCTATGAGAAGGTCGCGTATACCAAGGGGTTCCTGATGGTCTCGGCGAGCCCGCTGACCCGCTCGTCGCATCACGCCGGCGAAGACTTTGCGAAGCTGCAGGCGGCTCGGGCGGTCGCCGGTCGCTAGACCATGCCCCGCTTTTCCAACCAGCGCCGAGTGCAGCACAAGGCGTCCGAGATGTTCGACCTCGTCGCCGATGTCGAGCGCTATCCCGAGTTTGTGCCGCTCTGCCAGTCCCTCAATATCCGCCAACGTACGCCGAAGCCTGACGGCACCGAACTGGTCGTGGCAGACATGACCGTGTCCTTCAAGCTCGTCAAGGAGACGTTTACGAGCGAAGTGACGCTTGATCGTGCGAACTTGAAGATTACCGTGCGCTACCTGCGCGGGCCGTTCTCCAACCTGGAAAACCGCTGGACCTTCCAGCCCAGGGGCGACAATGCCTGCGATGTCGGCTTCTTCATTGCCTACGAATTCAAGAGCCGGATGCTGGCGATGCTGATGGGATCGATGTTCGATGCAGCATTTGCGCGGTTCTCAGCCGCCTTTGAAAGGCGCGCCGACGCGGTGTATGGCAAGGCCTGATCGCTTGACCCAGCGGCGCGGCGCGTCAGGGCGGACCGAGGAACGGCTCTTGCAAACCGCAGAAGTCTTTCACGGCTGACACCACCGCATCGCTGACCATATCGCGACGTTCCGGCGAATCCATCTTGAGCTCTTCGCTGCGGTTGATGATCGAGCCTGCCTCGAGCAAAACCGCAGGCATATTGGTCTTTCTCAGCACGACGAGCTTATCATAGGCATAGACGCCGACGTCCTTGTCGAGCAGCGGGTGCTGGTCGTGCCCCATGATCGCCATCGTATATTGTGGCGCGTATTGCAGGCCTTTGGCCTTCATTTCCTTAGCCACCAGTTCGGCGAAAGCGAGGCTTGTCTTGAACTGCGGGTTGATGTGGGAGACGAAAACGGAGTAGCCGCTGAAGCGGTCGCTGTAATGGCTTTTCTCGCCTTCGTACTCCCAATTTTCCAGCAGCTTGTCCGGCACGGAATCGTGGTGGATCGAAAGAAAGAGATCGGCGTTCAAGTCATTCGCCGCGGCGACCCGCTTGAAGAGGCTGGGCTTGGCCTTGCCTTCGGTGACGAGCAGCCGGGTCTCGGCAAATCCCGCGGCCTTCAATTTCTCGTCTATCTGCTGCGCGAGGCGCAGATTGAAAGAGAACTCGGGCACGTTGCGGGCGCTGATCGCGCCTTCTGATTCAGCGGTATGCCCGACATCGAGAACGATACGGAACTTCGCAGGTTTGCACGACAGGCCAGGATTCAAAGCGGACGCCGGCAGGCTGGTGGGCCCGAGCGCGGCCACCTTGACGTGGGTCGGTTTTGACGATTCCGCCGGCTTGTCAGCGGCCATAGCCTTTGACGCAGCGTGCGCAGGCGTCCGTTCGTACTTTGCCTTGTCGTGCTTTGACGAAGCCTTTGCGTGTTTTGACGTGCGCTCGAAAGCATCCGGCTGCCGCTTGGCGTGGCCGGCCGCGATCGGCATGATCGCCAACGCGATGGTCGCGGCAGCAACGGCATGGCGGCACGACATGCCGATATCTGTGCGTACGAGTTTTTCAGCTGACGACGGCAAGGCCGGCTTCCCCCGAATGATCCCCCGTTCGCGCCTTGCGGCTGCACAACGCGAACTCTAGCGGGATTTTGGATCAGGCGTTACTGAAATCTGGGCTGGTTCGGCGAGCGGAACAAAGATGCGCGAAACAGCTGACCAGCTGTTATTTCCGTCTGATCTGGTCAAATTTGAGACGTGCCTGTTCGAACTTGGCATTGAAGAGCCACATTCCATCGAGAATTTCCCGGTAAGTTGCCGACGTTCTCAGCCGATCGGCCCGTCCAAAGGCGAAGACGCTGTTATTTCTGAGATATCCCATGACGGTCGGGTCGGAAATTCGATAGCTGAGCAGATTGCCTGACCTGAGCGCGGCTCTCGTCGGGGTCGGAATGATCTGCATCAGTTCAAAAAGCTTCATCTGATCGATCGGATCCGGCAGCGTTTTTGCGATCGCAGCGACCTGCGGAAACATTTCGGCATGCGTGCTCATGAGGCCGTCGCGCACGGCGGTCCAGTGGTTGAAACGATGATCCATGGTGCCAGCGCGCGCCTCTTCCCTGTCGTCGCGAAGGCTCAGCGCGGGGTCGAGCGACGCTACTCGCGCCTTTATCGCAGCCCACTTCCTCTGACCGATCCGGTCTTCGGAAGAGCCTGTCTGAAAACTCCCCTTGTATTTGTTCGAGCGCGCATTCCCGGCATTTTGAATGCCGTTGGTCTCCGCGAAGAAAATCCCCAGGCTGATGCGGCCCGCAAGTTCCGCATTCGCGGCATCGAGACCTTTCGCCCGCGCAATCACCATGCCGAGATCGACGACATCCCTGAACGGCGTTTCTGATTTTTGCGCGTTGGAAGGTGGGGCGTCCAACAGTTCGAAAAGCCTGAAGTACTCATCGAGCAGCGGCTCGCGGTCCGCGTCGAAATACGCCGGCGGGATTGCGAACTTGTTGGGTCTTCCGATTTTGGAGGGAAGCGCATCGGTGAAGTCCTTGTACGCGCCGATCATGTCGTTGCGCGCGAGATAAAGCGCCTGTCCCGGCAAGTTCGGCAGTGGCTGATGTGAACTGACCTGCGCGCGCCGCTGGCGTAGCACCAGCTCGAATTTCGCGGCGGCCTGGTCATAGGCCGCGAGCGCGTCGGACTGCCTTTGCGTGACGGCGCTCTCCTGGCCCATGGCAGGGGAGATGAAGCGGTAATCGCCGATCATGGGGATGGCGAACGACCGGCCCGCGTCACGGATGGCATCACTGGCGAGAAAAGCCAGCGGCGCGAGGACCAACCCGAGACCAAGCGCCGCCCGGGAGGCCACGCTACACGTCTTTTTCGCCAAGTCAGTCCTCCAGACCTCGAAAGTCGACCGAATGTTGCTCGACGGATCGTAAACAGGGAATGTGTGGCTGGCGAGGCGGAACAGCCTTTCGGACAGGCCGTGCCGCGTCTGTTGCTTTTCGGCTAACCCGTCAAACAGCAAGACATAGCATTCCCGCGGCGCGAGCAGCGCCCGGGTTGGTGCGTTCGTTACGTCCTCCAACGGGGAGGGCGCAGGGAATGCCGGGTGCCTGGCCGCACCCGCAGATGGGGTAACGGGCCTGGAGCCTTCCAAGCCAGCCGCGCTCGCTACGGCGCTATTTGATGGCGCGTGTCGCGGGGCTGGCTTGGAAGGCGGTCGTCCCTCACAGTGATGGTGTCAACGGAGTCGAGGCTGAGCCTCGCTCCAAACATCAAGGAGAGACGACCATGGACTATTATGCAGGAATCGACGTGTCATTGGAATGCTCAAGCGTGTGCGTTGTTGATACGACCGGCAAGATCATTCGGGAAGCCAAGGTGGCGAGCGAGCCGCAGGCGCTGATCGACTGGTTCCATGCGTTGGGGTTTGAACTGGCGCGGATCGGGCTGGAGGCGGGCCCGCTGTCGCAGTGGCTTTATGCAGCGATGATGCAGGAGGGCCTTGCGATCGAACTCCTGGAGACCCGCCACGTCAGGGATGCGTTTAAGGCCATGACGGTGAAGTCGGACCGCAATGATGCACGCAATATTGCGCAGCTGATGCGGCTCGGCTGGTTTCGGCCGGTGCACTGCAAGTCACTGGCCGCGCAGGAGGTGCGCGCGATGCTGACCGCGCGCAAGCTGGTGCAGAGCAAACTCCTCGATGTCGAGAACAGTCTGCGCGGGATCTTGCGCGGCTTTGGGCTGAAGGTCGGCAAAACAACAAAAACCAACTTTGCCTCCCGCATCGAGGAGCTGGTCAAGGCTCACCCGAACCTCAAGGCGATCGCCAAAGCGCTGCTCAGGGCGCACGCCGTCCTGCTCGCAGAGTTCAATGCCTTTGAGAAGCGCGTGCGCAAGCTATCGGCGCTGGATGCCAAGGCCAGGCTCTTGATGTCAACCCCAGCGGTGGGATCGATCGTTTCGCTGACCTTTGCCAGCGCCATCGATGACCCCTCCCGCTTCACATCATCGAAGAAGGCAGGGCCGCTTTTCGGCCTGACACCAAAGAAGTACCAGTCCGGAGAGACCGATTGCTCGGGACGGATCAGCAAGACGGGCGATGCATCGGTGCGCGAGGCGCTCTACGAGGCCGCTCACATCATGCTGACGAAGCCCCTCAAAGGCTGCTCGAAGCTCAAGAGCTGGGCGATGCAGATCGCCAAGCGCGCCGGTCTTAGGAAGGCCAAGGTCGCCCTGGCGCGCAAGCTCTCCGTGATCATGCTGTGCATGCTCAAGAACAACATGCCATTCAATCCGGCCAGAGCCGCTTAAGAGGAACGAACAGGTTTTCGGGCGAGGTCACGAACAACACCTTCCCGAAGCGAA
>NZ_DAIDJE010000029.1 GCF_027451485.1 Bradyrhizobium sp. | reverse complement strand
AAAATGCCGGGTGCGCCGCCAGTGGGTGGTGGCGCGGCGTCCGTCCAGCAGGCCCGCTTCCGCAATGACGTAAGCACCCGAACAGACGCTGGCGATCCGAACGCCGCGCTTGGCTGCCGTACGCACAAACGCCAGATACCGTGCTGATTTGGACGCCGAGATAACCCCCTCGCCGCCTGCGACGATCAGGGTCGAGAGGCCCGATGCCGACCGCAGGCCCCGCGCCAGCATTTCGACGCCGGAGGACGAGCGCACGGCGCCTGGCATTTCGGACAAGACGCGGATGGACGTTGGCTTGCCGGCAAGACGACCCGCAATCTCGAAGACCGAAATCGGGCCGGAGGCGTCCAGCAACTGGAAGTCGGGAAAGATCAGCACGCCGATCATGGAATGCTCCGGCTCGACAGGGCGAGAATGTCCTGAAGCGAGGGAAATTTGGCATTTATGACACGAGCCCACCATGCCAGGGTGACGCCGTCAAGTCGAACCTTGAAGGCTATGCCATGCCGAACCCGCTTCAGATTGGAATCGTCGTTTTTCCGAAAGTGACCCAGCTCGACTTCACCGGCCCCCTGCAGGTGTTTTCGAGCCTGCCCGGCGCGACCGTGCATCTGATCTGGAAGCGCATCGAACCGGTGCCGAGCGACGGCGTGCTGACGGTGATGCCGACCACCACCTTCGCCGATTGTCCGCAGCTCGACGTCATCTGCGTTCCCGGCGGCGCCGGCACCGACGAGATGGTCGTGGACGAGGACGTGCTCGAGTTCCTGCGCACGCAGGCGCGCGGAGCAAAATACGTCACTTCGGTCTGCACGGGATCGCTGGTGCTGGGCGCGGCCGGCCTGCTCCGCGGATACAAGGCCACAACCCACTGGACCGCGATGGATTATCTCGCGCCCTACGGCGCTGAGCCTGTGAAGACGCGTGTCTGCGTCGACCGCAACCGCCTCACGGGCGGAGGCGTCACCGCCGGAATCGATTTTGCGCTGACGCTGGTCTCCCACCTGGCCGATCGCGAGACGGCGGAAATGATCCAGCTTCGGCTGGAGTATAATCCCGCGCCGCCCTTCTCCGCGGGCTCGCCCGACACCGCGCCGCCGGAAGTGATCGACCGCCTGAGACAGATAAATCCATCGGGTCAGGCGCGTCGCCGGGCGAACAACGAGCGGGCGGCTGTGGCGTTGCGAATTCGCGCGTAAAAACTGACGAAAAGACGTTCGAATAGGACGACTACGCTCGTCCGCGCGGGCTTCGAAGGCCGGCACATCCTTAATTTCATTTTAATGTCGTTTCTGCCCGCGTTGAACGAAATGCTCGGGTGCATGCCAAACGTTTCGCGACCATGAAGGCAGGGCCTCAGCAGTAGCCACGCGCTGAGGCCCTTTTCATTGGGCAACGGAAGCGGGCATAACACGGCGCTAGTTCGAATCACCGCGGTCGAGCCGCGGGATCAATGGAGCAGGATAATGAAATCGAAACTCGGGCGTATGCTCGCTACCCTTCTGGTAGTGGGCTCTACTGTTTTCCTTGCCGGCGAGGCTTCCGCGCAAACGCGGACCAAGGTCGGCACCTTGCGCTGTAATCTGGCGCCGACGATCGGTCTTATCGTGATCGAGCGTCAGCGACTGGCCTGCCTGTACACACCCGACGGACCCTGGCCGCCCGAGCGGTATTTCGGACACGTCACCACGGTTGGTGTTGACCTTGGAATTAACCGCGGCGGGCAGATGGCCTGGGCCGTGCTGGCACCGGTTACCGGACGCATCAGAGGCGGGTTGCGCGGCACCTATGTCGGCGTGAGCGCGGATGCCGCGGTCGGTGTCGGTCTGGGCGCCAACGCCCTGGTCGGTGGCTCGGGTCGCTCGTTTGCGCTCCAGCCGGTCTCGGTCGAAGCGAACGCCGGCCTCGACCTCACGGCCGGCGTGTCGAGGCTTCGGCTACACTACGCGCCGTAACAGGCACATCGCTCTTGCGCGACGGGCGACGATCATCGATCTGGTGCCCGGCGCGGCGGAGCGACTACCGCTCCTCGAGAAAAAGGCCGCCCGGTTTCCCGAGCGGCCTTCCTGTCTTACGGTAGCCTCACATTCAAACGGGCGATCTCAGGACGTTGTCATCCGGGGGCCTATCTCCCGGCTGATCCTGATCGGAAGCCGCTGCTTATCGGGTCAGTCGCGATACTGTTGCCCGATCCGTCCGCGGTGGTTTCCCATCTCCGTAAGATGACCCTATAGAGACACCGCCCCGCGGAAGGCGCAACAGCCCCCTTCTCGATGTCCCCGTTTATCCCGTTGTTCACAGGCGTGGCGGTCCGACTCAGCGTTCGCATCCCTTCACGCCGGATTTTGCAGAAGCGGGCGAATGATCCGATCCAACTCCGCGAACGACGCCGCGACATGATCGGCGCCGGCTTCGCGCAGCCTCGCGTCAAAGCCCGCCTTGATGTGGCTCGCCGCTGTCAGCCCGATTGCCGTCGCGCCTGCCGCGCGAGCCGCCATCACACCGCCGGCGCTGTCCTCGATCACGATGCAATCGGCTGGTTCAATGCCGATCCGTTCGGCAGCATGCAGGAAGATGTCGGGATGCGGCTTGCCGCGCGGCACGTTCGAAGCGCTGAACACGCGGCCCGCAAACAGTGCCGTCATGTTCAGCACCTCAAGGCTCAACGCCAGCCGCTCGGGCGAGGATGACGAAGCGATGCAATTCGGCACGTCGCGCCAGGCCGCGAGGAAGCCCTGCGCGCCGGCGACCGGCTTGAGGCGTGCGCGAAACGCGTCAAACGTTCGCTGCTGATAGTGATCGGCAAAATCGTCCGGCAGCTTGCGGCCGGTCACGCGCGCGATCGTCTCGATCACCTCGTTCAGCCGCTTGCCCATATAGGTGCGGTAGGCGTCGTCGATGTTCGTCGGCACGCCGAGCTCGGTGACGATTTCGGCGATCACGGAATTGGACAGCACCTCGCTGTCGGCGAGGACGCCGTCGAAATCGAAAATGATGGCGCGGTGGAAAGAACTCAGCTTCCGGGAGTCCAGGGCTGATAGTCGCCGGTGGCCTTGGGCCGGCGGCCGCTCGCCATCGTCGAGCCGGAGGGCCGGTACGCATTGGGCGTGCCGGTCATGTTCGGGACATGCGGCTTTTCCCATTCGCGCGGCGTGTAGCTTTCTTCCGTCGGAGCGACGTCGACCGAGTGATGCAGCCAGCCGTGCCAGGACGGCGGCACGCGGCTCGCTTCGGCAAGGCCGTTGTACACAACCCAGCGGCGCTCGATGCCGAGCGTCGGATCGATCTTGCGGCCCTTGGTGCGGTAGTAGCGGTTGCCCTGCTCGTCCTCGCCGACCAGTTCACCGAACCGCCAGGTCCACAATTGCGTGCCGAACGTCTGACCGTTCCACCAGGTGAATACCTTGAGCCAAAACTGCTTCATGACGACGGGCCGCTTCGTTGCAAATCTTGAGGCTCTGATGCCAGTTGCGGGCCGCATTGTCCAGATAAGCGAGGGACAAAAGGCCGTGCAGCGGGGCACCGGTTCAGGACTGCGTGGCGAGCGCCACGCCGGCGAGCGTGAACATCAGGGCTGCGACCTGGCCAAGCCCGATCGGCTCATGCAGGGCCAGCGCCGACGCAACGACGCCGATCACCGGCACCGCCATGGTGCCGATCGCCGCGACTGAGGCCGGCAGACGGGCCAGCGCCGCAAACCAGGCGACATAGGCGATGCAGAACTGGACGACGGTGGAATAGCCGAACAACAGCCAGCCATTGCCGGACAGTCCGGCAAAGTGGGACGGCTCCAACAGAAACCCCGCAATCGCGACCGGGAAGCAGCCGATGCCGATCTGCCAGGCGGCGGCCGAGACCGGCGGCAGGTTGAGGGGCAACTTCTTGGCGAGGACCGCGCCGGTAGCAAAGCCGAGGGCGCCGCCCAGCGCCATGAGCATTCCCAGGAGTTTCGTCCAGCTCACCGCAAAACCATGGCCACCGAGGATCGCGCTGAGCCCCGCAAAGGCCATCAAAAGCGCCAGCACGCGCAAGAGGTTCGGCCGCTCGCCGAGGATCGGCCAGGCCAGGAGCGAGGCCCAGACCGGCATGGTGTAGGCCACCAGCGTCGCCTCGCTGGCCGGAAGATAGACGAGCGCAAAGCCCATCAGCACCATCCAGCAGCCAACGTTGAGAATGGCCGCGAGCACCAGCCGCGGCCAGAGCGCGCGCGGAACCCGCAAAGGCTGACCCCAGGCCAGCGCCAGGATCGCCAGCAGGCTCGCGCCGATCACCCCGGTCGTGCCGCGCAGCGTCAGCGGCGGCAGATAGCCGATCAGGTACTTGGTGACAGGCCAGTTGAAGCCCCAGCCGATCGAGGTGATGGCGAGGAAAGCGAGCCCTGCGGGCGTGAAGCGCGTCTTGGCGCCCGGCTGGTCGGTCGAGGTCATGGGAAACGGCTGGGTTGCGAGGCGGAACTTGCGGGAATCGGCGATCACCTTGCCGCCGATCGGCCGCTCAAACCACGCCCGGGATGGCATGCCTGCCGAGATAACCCCGCCAGGTGACGTGAGTCTCCGGGATGCAAGCCGGATCCCACAAAAATACTTCGCCTGTGAACAGCGGGGTGAAGGGCGCGGGCGCGGCCCGATCACAATTTTTTTCGCTTGGGAATCCCTGAGGACTCACTGATACTTGGCCCCATCAGGCGCGGGCTTGGCCCCCTGGTTTTCCCCACTTCCCACCACATTTAGTATTTGATTCAGGAAGTCGCACTACTTCTTGACGGGCGCGTTGGAGTCGTCCTAGCCTTCCTCCTGTTCGGCGCGAGTGTGTTTGGGTCCCGCCGGTCGCTCCCTCAAGGGTTCCAAAATGACCACTCCGCCAGCCGGTCGAGGCAGCGGAGGCGGGCTGTTTTGTCCCTCACCCAAGGGACCCTGCCGGGCGCGCAAATAAGGCCGATCCAACGGCCAAGAGTTTTGAGTGTGGGGCGTTGAGTACATGAACTTTGAAGCGGCGCGGGGGCGCTCCGCTTTTCGAAGACATGGACCGGCTCTTCCGGGGTGTTCGCACCGCGGAGTGGGCCGTCAGAGAAAAGGGCCGGATCCACCGGCTGGAAACGAGCGGACTTCGAGACCACCTTTTCAGAAAGGGGGTCGGAGGGGGACGCTGAAGGCAATAACACCCGGCAGCCGCGGCGGTGGCCGGTCAAGAGAACGGGGCACGACCAATGCGAATCGAACGACGTCACACCACAGCGGGCCAGTCACCCTACGCACAGATCGATTTCAGATTGACGACGTCTGAAATCCGCAATCCCGACGGCTCGGTGGTGTTCCGGCTGGAGAATGTCGAAGTGCCCGAGTTCTGGTCGCAGGTCGCCTCCGACGTGCTGGCGCAGAAGTATTTCCGCAAGGCGGGCGTCGCCGCGCGCCTGAAGAAGGTCGAGGAAGAGACCGTGCCCTCGTTCCTGTGGCGTTCGGTGCCGGACACCGAGGCGCTCGCGTTGCTCCCGGAAAACGAGCGCTATGTCAGCGAGCTCTCGGCGAAACAGGTGTTCGACCGCCTCGCCGGCTGCTGGACCTATTGGGGCTGGAAGGGCGGCTATTTCTCGAGCGAAGAAGACGCCTCCGCCTTCTTTGACGAGCTGCGCTACATGCTCGCCAGGCAGATGGTCGCGCCGAACTCGCCGCAATGGTTCAACACCGGACTTCACTGGGCCTACGGCGTCGACGGCCCCGGCCAGGGCCACTATTACGTCGACTGGAAGACCGGCAAGCTGACCAAGTCGAAGTCCGCTTACGAGCATCCGCAGCCGCACGCCTGCTTCATCCAGGGTATCGAGGACGACCTCGTCAACGATGGCGGCATCATGGACCTGTGGGTGCGCGAGGCGCGCCTATTCAAATACGGCTCCGGCACCGGCTCGAACTTCTCCCGCCTGCGCGGCGAAGGCGAACGCCTGTCCGGCGGCGGCCGCTCGAGCGGCCTGATGAGCTTCCTGAAAATCGGCGACCGCGCCGCCGGCGCCATCAAGTCGGGCGGCACCACCCGCCGCGCCGCCAAGATGGTGGTGGTCGACGTCGATCATCCCGACATCGAGACCTATATCGACTGGAAGGTGAAGGAGGAGCAGAAGGTCGCAGCCCTCGTCACCGGCTCCAAGATCAACCAGAAGCACCTCAAGGCCGTGATGAAGGCCTGCGTGAACTGCGAAGGTTCAGGCGACGACTGCTTCGATCCGGAAAAGAATCCGGCGCTGCGCCGCGAGATCAAGCTCGCGCGCCGCTCGATGGTGCCCGACAACTACATCAAGCGGGTGATCCAGTTCGCCAAGCAGGGCTACAAGGACATCCAGTTCGACACCTACGACACCGACTGGGATAGCGAAGCCTATCTCACGGTCTCCGGCCAGAACTCCAACAACTCGGTCTCGCTGAAGGACGATTTCCTCCGCGCGGTGGAGACCGACGGCAACTGGAACCTGATCGGCCGCACCAACAAGAAGATCACCAAGACGCTGCGCGCACGCGATCTCTGGGAAAAGATCGGCTACGCCGCCTGGGCGTCGGCCGATCCGGGCCTGCACTTCAACACCACGATGAACGACTGGCACACCTGCAAGGCGTCCGGCGAGATCCGCGCCTCCAATCCGTGCTCGGAATACATGTTCCTGGACGACACGGCGTGCAATCTCGCCTCCGCCAACCTGCTGACGTTCTACGACGTCGACAGCAAGACCTTCGACGTCGCCTCCTACGAGCATCTCTGCCGGCTGTGGACGCTGGTGCTCGAAATCTCGGTGATGATGGCGCAGTTTCCCTCCAAGGCGATCGCCGAACTCTCCTACGAGTTCCGCACGCTGGGCTTGGGCTTTGCCAACATCGGCGGCCTCCTGATGACCATGGGGCTGCCCTATGACTCGAAGGAAGGCCGCTCGCTCTGCGGCACGCTGACCGCGATCATGACCGGCGTTGCCTACAAGACCTCGGCCGAGATGGCGGCCGAACTCGGCACCTTCCCCGGCTACAAGAAGAATGCGGCGCACATGCTGCGCGTCATCCGCAACCACCGCCGCGCCGCGCACGGCCATGCCACCGGTTACGAGGCGCTCAGCGTCAACCCGGTGCCGCTCGACCATGCCTCCTGCCCGCAAGCTGACCTGATCGCGCACGCGACCAAGGCCTGGGACGACGCGCTGGCACTCGGCGAGGTCAACGGCTATCGCAATGCGCAGACGACCGTTGTCGCGCCGACCGGCACGATCGGCCTCGTGATGGATTGCGACACCACCGGCATCGAGCCGGACTTCGCGCTGGTCAAGTTCAAGAAGCTCGCCGGCGGCGGCTACTTCAAGATCATCAACCAGGCGGTGCCGGCGGCGCTGCGCGCGCTCGGCTATCGCGAAAGCGAGATCGCCGAGATCGAGGCCTACGCGGTCGGTCACGGCTCGCTCTCCAACGCGCCCGGCATCAACGCCTCGACCCTCAAGGCAAAAGGCTTCACCGACGAAGCCATCGCCAAGGTCGAGAAAGCCTTGCCGACCGCGTTCGACATCAAGTTCGCCTTCAACAAGTGGACCTTCGGCGAGGACTTCATCCGCGACCAGCTCGGCATCGCCCCGGAAGCGATTGCCGCGCCGAATTTCGACCTGCTCGCTAGCCTCGGCTTCACCAAGCGCGAGATCGAGGCCGCCAACGTGCACATCTGCGGCGCGATGACGGTGGAAGGCGCGCCGCACCTCAAGGCCGAGCACTATCCGGTGTTCGACTGCGCCAACCCCTGCGGCAAGATCGGCAAGCGCTATCTGTCGGTCGAGAGCCACATCCGCATGATGGCGGCCTCGCAGCCGTTCATCTCGGGCGCGATCAGCAAAACCATCAACATGCCGAACGACGCCACGGTCGAGGACTGCAAGGCAGCTTACCTGCTCTCCTGGAAGCTGGCGCTGAAGGCCAACGCGCTCTACCGCGACGGCTCGAAGCTGTCGCAGCCGCTCAACTCGCAGCTCATCGCCGACGATGACGAGGAGGACGAGGCGGTCGAGCA
>NZ_DAIDJE010000028.1 GCF_027451485.1 Bradyrhizobium sp. | reverse complement strand
ACACCGTCAGTTCGATAGTCCGAGTTGGGTCAAAATGCGATGTGATCGTGCTGACAAAGCACGACCGCTTCCACCCTCGAACCGGACACGGGCGGCCTCTGATCGTGAGCTTGCCGCGGATGATTTGGTCGGACGCGCAAGGTCCCTTGCGAAAAATATTTCGCTCACCCCGTCGGGCAAATCATCTCTACAAGCCCGCGCCATCCCGTGCTCGCCAGAGGGGCGTTTGGCCGATCGTCACGAACGTTGGGCGCAGGATGCGATGGACGCGTTGGTGCTGCCAGACGAGCGGCGCCGGTCGCGGACGGCGAAGTCGTGTGGTCTTGATGCCTCGACGCTGGTATCAACTCAGTGACAATGCTGACGCATTGCACTGGGGATGGTGACAAGAAAGCCCGATCACCAGAGAGAGCACGAAGGAAGCCGTTAAAACCATTGCGCAGGGAATGCCGGATGTTTCGGCGAACCTGTGGTGACTAACTTGTGTGCTTTCTTCCCTTGCACACAAGGCTGCGGGTGAGCCTGATCACCTGGCATTCCCTGCGCCCTCTCTGTTCGTTCGAGGGCGATGTTCGAGCAAGACTCATGGCGCAATCGCGCCGTGAGAATGCGAGCGCACGTCCGCTGTTTGAAGCGTGAACCGGAAATTGCAACGCGGGCTGGTGCTTGCCCCGCGCCGTACCGATGTGGGCTGTACTTCTTATCTTTCTCTGTAAGGGGAGGGGATCAGAAGCACCCGCGTAAACGGCTAGCTCTGCCGCTGGCTGGAAGAGGGCGTCACGCCCTTCTTGTTTCCAACGCCATCCGCATCGCCAGCCCGGCAAGCACCGTGCCCATCAACCAGCGCTGCACCAACAGCCAGGTCGGTCGGGTGCCGAGGAAGCGGGCGATCGCCCCGGCGCCGAGCGCGATCATGGCGTTGACGCTGACACTGATCGCGATCTGGATCGACCCGAGCAGCAGCGATTGCGTCAGCACGCTGCCCTGCGAAGGGTCGATGAATTGCGGCAGCAGCGCGAGATAGAGCATGGCGATCTTGGGATTGAGGAGATTGGTCACAAACCCCATCGCGAACAGTTTGCGCGGGCCGTCGACCTGCAGCGCCTTCACCTGAAACGGCGAACGGCCGCCGGGCTTCAATGCCTGCCAGGCGAGCCACAACAGATACGCAGCACCCGAAAGGCGGAGGGCGTCGTAGGCGTAGGGCACGGCGAACAACAGTGCGGTGATGCCGAAAGCTGCGCACAGCATGTAGAAGACGAAGCCGAGCGCGACGCCGCCGAGCGAAACGATGCCGGCGGCCGGTCCCTGGGTCAGCGAGCGGGAAATCAGATAGATCATGTTCGGCCCGGGCGTCAGCACCATGCCGAAGGCAACCAGGGCAAAGCCGAGCGAAGCAGTCAAATGAGGCATCGTCTCCCCGCGAATGAATACAAGATGAAATAGCGCGCTTTGGCATGCGACGCCATTTCGCAAACGACATGGATGATGGTCGAATATTTCAAGGAAGGCGCGGCGGCGGCGCGTTTACTCCAGCCGCTTGATCGCGGTGACCTCGTTGCCGGCTGCCGCAATGCGGGCGATCGCCTCACGGGTGTTTTCGATGGTCGTCGCCATATGGTGCGCATTGGCGTGAACGATCGTCTGAGTGTCGCGGGCGAGCGCAACATGGCCCTTCCAGAAGATCAGGTCGCCGCGCCTGAACTCTTTCGCCCCTTGCGGGCTGAGCTCGCGGCCGAGCTCATCCTGCTGCATGTCGCTGTCGCGCGGACAGCGGATGCCGGCGGCGACGAGCGAGAGTTGGACGAGGCCGGAGCAGTCGATCCCGAGGCTGCTCTTGCCGCCCCACAAATAGGGTGTGCCGACGAACTGCTCGGCCACCGCGACGAAGTCGGCCGCATAGCTGTCGAGGAGGCCAAGGTGCTGGCCGGGCAGGTACCAGCCTTCGCTCGTCACAGCGAACGGGCCTTCCTCGTCCAGCACCGTGAGCCGTGCCTCCATCGTCAGCGTTTCGACCGGCGGCAGTTTGATCGAGGGACCCGGAAAGGCAAAGGTCCGCAGAACCGTGATCCTATGGGTCGGCGATGTCGCCGGCTTCCTCAGTGCACTGTCCGGAAGCCAGCCGACATAACCGTCGCTGCCAAGCTGGCCCCAGGCCCAGCCCTCGCCATTGCGGTCATAAATCGTGACCCGCTCGCCTTTGAGCGCCTGGGTCATGAGCTCCGCATCAGGGGAAGGCGCGCGGCGGAGCGGCACCAGCGGCTGCGATATTTCGAATTCCTCGCCCGCGACGAAACGTGCTGCCTTCACCTTGCCTTGAAGGTATTTCGCGGCGATGTCACCTCGTGCCGGCGTGAGACGTGGATCATCATCCATAGCGGGCACTCAGCAGGCGATAGATGGCGCGCGCCGCCTGGCATTCGCCGCCTTCGGGACGCCCCGGCTTGGCGCTCGGCGTCCATCCGTAGATGTCAACATGCAGCCAGCTTTTGGCGGTCCCGACGAAGCGCTGGAGAAACAGCGCGCAGGTGATCGAACCGGCAAAGCCGCCCGAAGGTGCGTTGTTGATATCGGCCATTTTCGAGTCGAGCCAGCTATCGTAGGGCGGCCACAAGGGCAGCCGCCATAACGGATCGTTCTCTTGTTTGGCGCAAGCCGACAGTCGCTCCGCGAGCGCTTCGTCACTGGTGTAAAACGGCGGCAGATCGGGTCCAAGCGCGACCCTCGCCGCCCCCGTCAACGTGCCAAGATCGATCAACAGATCCGGCTTCTCCTCATCGGCGAGCGCCAGCGCGTCGGCCAGTACGAGCCGCCCTTCCGCATCGGTATTGCCGACCTCGACGGTCAAACCCTTCCGCGAGGTGAAGATATCGAGGGGGCGGAACGCATTGCCGGCCACCGCATTCTCGACCGCCGGGATCAGGACGCGGAGCCGGACCTTCAGCGCGGCATCCATCACCATCTGCGCCAGTGCGAGCACGTTGGCGGCGCCGCCCATATCCTTCTTCATGATCAGCATGCTGCTGGAAGGTTTCAGGTCGAGCCCGCCGGTATCAAAGCAGACGCCCTTGCCGACCAGCGTCACCTTGGGATGAGATGGATCACCCCAGGTGAAATCGATCAGGCGCGGCGCGCGCTCCGAGGCCATGCCGACAGCGTGAATCAACGGAAAGTTCTGTCGGGTCAAATCGTCGCCAACCACGCAGGTAAACTTGGCGTCGAAACGCTGCGCCAGGTCTTGTGCGGCCTCTGCAAGTTCTTGCGGTCCCATGTCATTGGACGGCGTGTTAATGAGATCGCGCGCTAGCGTTGCCGCCTCCGCCATCCGCGCGACATCGGCGATATCGACACCATCCGGCGGCACCAGCTTGACCTCAGGCCTTTCCGATTTTCGGTACCGGCCAAAGCGATATCCGCCGAGGGCAAAGGCAAGTGTCGCCAGATGGGCCTGTTCGGCAGCCACATTGGCGAAACGATAGACGCCCGGCGGCAACAGACTGGGTAATTGGCCCGTCCTGAACGGGTCGCGATATTTGGCGGTTGCATCTTCGAGCCCGAACAAGACCTGTGCGATCTCGCCGGTGGCCGTGGGCAGCGCGAGCCAGGCCCCTGGCTTGGCCGTAAATCCGCTGGCGCGGGCAAATTGCCGGGAGGGCTCGGGAAGATTGGCAGAGATCGCCTCCCATGTCGCCTTGGTTACGAAACTAATTGGGATAGCCGGCGTTGCGGGGGCGGTCTCAAACGCTGAATGCATGCTCTTCTCGCTGTTCGCCGTCGTCGATTTCTCAAGGTTTTATAATGGCACAGGGCGTCGAACCAGAGCGAGCGACGAAACTGACAGGAGCATCAGATTTGCTGCACCAGGGCGGAGGGGGCGCCCGACGGGGGCCGCGCGTTAACCCGGCATTAGGGTTAACAGACTATTGCTGGCTCAACCCGGCGGGTTCCGCCGTCCATCCGTGAGTCATGGCCCATGCGTCAGCGATCCAATCGTGCCCGGCTTCTTGCATCCGTGGCCGCGGCAGCGATTTTCGCCGCCGGGCTTGGGGGCTGTCAGACCATGTCTGATGTTACCGGATCGATATCGCCGAATGGCCCGGCCAGCGCCGATCCCGATCCGCGTCAGGCGGTGGAAGTCACCGGCGAACGCTATCGTGCCGACCCCAAGAATGTCGAAGCCGCCCTCGCGTATGGCCAGGCGCTCCGTGCTGCGGGGCAGCGCAGCCAGGCGGCGGCCGTGCTCGAGCAGGCCACGATCGCCCATCCGGGTGACAAAGCACTGCTTGCGGCCTGGGGCCGCGCGCTGGTCGACAACGGCAACTTCCAGGAGGGGCTCGACGTCCTCGGCCGCGCGCACTCGCCCGATAATCCCGACTGGCGGCTTCTCTCGGTGCAGGGAACCGCTCTCGATCAACTGGGCCGTCACGAGGACGCCCGCCGCTATTACGAAAGTGCCCTCAAGATCGTACCCGACGAACCGACGGTGCTGTCGAATCTCGGCCTGTCCTACATGCTGTCGAAGAATCTGCCCAAGGCAGAGGAAGTGCTGCGCCAGGCCTACGCCAGCGGCCGTGCCGATGCGCGCGTGCGGCAGAATCTGGCGCTCGTCGTAGGTCTGCAAGGTCGCTTTGCCGAAGCCGAACAAATCGTGCGCGCCGATCTTCCCCCGCAGGAGGCGGCCGCCAACGTCGCCTATCTCAAGCAGATGCTGAACCGGAAGGACGATCCGCGTTCGGGCAGCGCAGCCAAATTGCCCATGGCCTCCCTCAGCCGTCCGGAGTGACGGCGTCCCCGGCTTCATCCGTCCGCAGCGACCCACCGCGCCCCGGCCTGTTTGCCGGGCCGATGACAAACACGAGCCATGGTGCGCAGCGGTGCACTCGAGAATCTTGAGAGGCCTGGTCCGGGCCTCTCATTGGTCCGCGCGTCGCGCGGACCTGTCGGTACCTTCCGGAACGAGATTAGGGGGAGCGGCGCACCGCCTGCGGCGCGGCTTACTGCATCGCTGCGATCTTGATGCCGGTCGGCCCGAGAATGACAACGAACAGCACCGGCAGGAAGAAGAGGATCATCGGCACCGTCAGCTTCGGCGGCAAGGCGGCCGCCTTCTTCTCGGCCTCGTTCATGCGCATGTCGCGATTTTCCTGCGCCATGACGCGCAAGCTCTGGCCGAGCGGCGTTCCATAGCGCTCGGACTGCTGAAGCGCCAGACAGACCGACTTCACACCTTCCACGCCGGTACGTCGGGCGAGGTTTTCGTAGGCGACCTTGCGGTCCTGCAGGTAGGAGAGTTCGGCCGTGGTGAGCGTGAATTCCTCCGCCAGCGCCACCGATTGGGTCGCGATTTCGATGCTGACCCTGCGGAACGCGGCTTCGATCGACATGCCGGATTCGATACAGATCAGCAACAGGTCGAGGGCGTCCGGAAAGGCGCGCTTGATCGATAGTTGACGTTTGGAAATTGCATTCTTCAGAAACAGCATCGGGGCCTGCAGACCGAAATAGGCGGCCCCGATACAGATGCCGATCTTGATCGGAAAAGACTTTTGCATATGCGATATCACGAAGACGTAGAGAATAGCCGCGACGAACAGCAGGATCGGCGATACCAGGCGGAAAAACAGGAAGGTGACATAGGGCGCGTGACCGCGATAGCCCGCCTGGATGAGCTTGTCGCGCGCTGCCTCTTGCGCCAGCCACTTCCCGAGGTTGAAATCCTCCACCACCTTTGAGACGATCTGCTTCGGCGTCTGGCGCAGCGTCACCTTCTCGCTCTTGTTAAGGCGTTCGCGTTCACGCGCCCGGATCCGCTCGCGCTCGCTGGCGACCGCCTTCATGCGTTTGGATAATGCCTCGCCGGCGAATAGCGGCATGATCAGCGTATAGGCGGTGGCGCTGACCGCGATAGCGGCGAGCAGCATGGTCATGAAATGGGCGTCGTGGAGCTTGTCGACCAGAAAGCTAATCATGCGGCACCGTCAGAAATCGAAGTTGATCATTTTCTTCATCACGAGGATGCCGATCGACATCCAGATGACACAGCCCACGAGCATCAGCTGGCCGGTCGGATGGGTCCACAACAGCGAGATGTAGTCGGGCGTGGTCATGTAGACGAGCAGCATGACGATCGGCGGCAATGAGCCGATGATGCCGGCCGAAGCCTTGGCTTCCATCGACATCGCCTGAATCTTCTCGGCCATCTTCTTGCGGTCGCGCAGCACCTTGGAGAGATTGCCGAGCGCTTCGGAGAGGTTGCCGCCGGACTTCTGCTGGATAGCAATGACAATGCCGAAGAAATTAGCCTCCGGCACCGGCATGCGTTCGAACAGCCGTCCGCAGGCTTCCCCGAGCGGCATACCGATGGCCTGCGTCTCGATGATGGCGTTGAATTCCGATTTCAGCGGCTCCGGCGAGTCGGCCGCAACCACCTTGAGCGATTCAAACAGCGGCAGGCCGGCCTTGATGCCGCGCACGATGACGTCGACGGCATCGGGCAGCGCGCGCAAAAAGGCCTTCTCGCGGCGCTTCTTCAGAAATCCCAAAAGCCAGCGAGGCAGGCCGAAGCCGGCGGCAAAAGCCATGCCGACAGCCGCTAGCAGGCCGCCCTTCACCAGCATGGCTCCGGCAAAGGCAACGACGGCGAGAACGGCGGACACGATCATGAATTTCTGTGGCGACCAGTCGAGCCCGGCCTGGGTGAGGCGGGTGGTCAAGGTCACCTTGGAATCCTTCGCGCGCCTGGCTTCGGCTTCCTTGAGCGTTCCTTCGACCTGTTCGCGGCGGGATCGCTGCTCCTTTTGCGCCTGACGGGTGGCTACCGGTTCCGACTTGGCGATGGAGGCGCGCCGGCTTTCCGCCTTTCGTTCCCCCGACAGCAGCGGATAGATAAAGACCCAGGCGACGCCGCCGATCGCGGCGGTGGCAAGAAAGGCCAGTGAAAGTGCTTGCATCTTCATGGCGCTCTCCTCAATTCGGCGCAGCCGCTTCGGCGGCGTCGATGGCGGCAGCAAGCCGCTTCTCTTCGCCGTAGTAACGGGCACGCTCCCAGAAACGCGGCCTACCGATGCCGGTCGAGCGGTGACGGCCAATGATCTTGCCGTTCGCGTCCTCGCCGATCATGTCGTAGAGAAAGACGTCCTGGGTGATGATGGTGTCGCCTTCCATGCCCATCACCTCGGTAATGTGCGTGATCCGCCGCGAACCATCGCGCAGGCGGGCGGCCTGGATGATGACGTCGATTGAGGCGCAGATCATTTCGCGGATTGTTCGCGAGGGTAGCGAGAAGCCGCCCATGGTGATCATGGATTCGCAGCGCGACAGGGCTTCGCGGGGATTGTTGGCATGCAGAGTTCCCATTGATCCGTCGTGGCCCGTGTTCATGGCCTGCAGGAGGTCGAACGCCTCCGGTCCGCGGACTTCGCCGACGATGATGCGTTCGGGCCGCATACGCAGACAGTTGCGGACCAGTTCGCGCATGGTGATCTGGCCTTCGCCTTCAATGTTCGGCGGCCGGGTTTCCAACCGCACCACATGCGGCTGCTGCAACTGGAGTTCGGCGGCGTCTTCGCAAGTGATGATGCGCTCTTCATCATCGATATAGTTGGTAAGGCAGTTGAGAAGAGTCGTCTTGCCCGAGCCTGTACCGCCGGAAATCAGCACGTTGCAGCGGCAGCGGCCGATGATTTGCAGGATTTCCGCGCCTTCCTTCGAAATCGCGCCGAACTTGACCAATTGGTCGAGGGTCAGCTTGTCCTTCTTGAATTTGCGGATCGTGAGCGCGGGGCCGTCAAGGGCGAGGGGCGGGACGATGGCGTTGACGCGCGAGCCGTCCGCAAGACGCGCGTCACAGATCGGCGAGGATTCGTCGACACGCCGGCCAACCTGGCTGACAATGCGCTGGCAGATATTGAGCAGTTGCTGGTTGTCGCGGAAACGGATTCCGGTGCGCTGGATCTTGCCGGCGACTTCGATATAGACCGTGCCGGCACCATTGACCATGATATCGGCGATATCGTCGCGGGCAAGAAGCGGCTCAAGCGGGCCGTAACCCAGGACGTCGTTGCAGATGTCATCGAGCAGTTCTTCCTGCTCGGCGATCGACATCACGATGTTCTTGATCGCGATGATTTCGTTGACAATGTCGCGGATTTCTTCCCGTGCCGATTCACCGTCCAGCTTGGCTAGCTGGGCAAGGTCGATGGCCTCGATCAGTGCGCCGAAGATCGTCGCTTTGACTTGGTAGTAGCTGTCGGACTTGCGTGTTTCCGCGGGCGGCGGCGGAGCAGACGGCTTGGCGGGCGCCAGTGGTGGCGAAGCCACGGCCGGCGGCGGCGCGGGGCGGGGCGCCAACGCCGCGGCGGAGGCAGACGGCTCCGATGCGGCGGCCGGAGGCCGTAGGCTTCTCGGATCGTCTGTTCCGTTACGCTTACCAAACACGACTAAACTCCCGGGCAGTCAGATTACTTCGACCGTAATTTCTCGATCAGAGGTGACAGGAACGAGCCCCGCGGCTTTTTGGTCTCGCCGCGGCCGGTGAGCCGCTGCGCGATTTGCCGGAACATTTCGGTACTACGATGACTTTCCGAGATTTCCGCGACCATCTGGCCGTTATTGGCGGCTGCGCCGAACATCTGCGGATCGAACGGGATCGCCACGATCGGCTCGCTTTCGATCGCCTTGGCGAATTCGCCGGCGTTGATCTCCGGCCGCTTGGGAATGCCGACCTGGTTAAGACAATACAGCGGCGCCCGATCATTGGGCCTCGCTGCCTTCAGGAGATCGAAAATATTCTTGGTGTTGCGCAGATTGGCGAGATCGGGTGCTGCGACGATCAGGATATCGTCAGCGGCGACCAGCGCACGCTTGGTCCAGCCAGACCATTGATGCGGGACATCGAGTACGATGCACGGCATGGAGGAGCGAAGCGTGTCGAAGATGGAATCGAAAGCCTCCGCGCCGAAATCATAGACCCGATCAAGCGTCGCCGGCGCCGCCAGCAGGCTGAGGTGGTCGGTACATTTCGACAGCAGGCGATCGATAAAGGCGGTGTCGACGCGGTCGGGCGAGAACACCGCGTCCGCGATTCCTTGCGGCGGATCCTGGTTGTAGTCGAGGCCGGCGGTGCCGAAGGCGAGGTCGAGATCGGCGACCACTGAATCCAGCGCCAGGTCGCGCGCGATCGCCCAGGCCACGTTATGGGCGACGGTCGATGCGCCGACGCCGCCCTTGGCGCCGACGATGGCGATGATGCGGCCCACGGCCTTCGCCTCCGGCGAGGAAAACAGACCGCAGACGGAGCGCACCACGTCCAGCGTGGTGATCGGGGCGATCACATAGTCGCTGACGCCACGCCGCACCAGTTCGCGATACAGCGTGACGTCGTTGATCCGGCCGATCACGATCACCCGCGTACCGGAATCGCAAACGGAAGCAAGCTGGTCGAGGCCGGCGAGAATGTCGTTGCGCCCCTCGGTCTCCAGAATGATCACATTCGGCGTCGGCGCAGTTCGGTAGGCTTCGATCGCAGCCGCCATGCCGCCCATCTGGATCTTCAGATGTGCCTTCGCAAGCCGGCGGTCCTCGCCCGCCGACTGCACGGCTGCGGCGGTTTCGACCGTCTCGCAAAAGGCCTGCACCGATACCCGTGGTGCGGGCGCGATGTGGTCCTCCGCCGGCGCCGCCGTTTCCGGCTGTTCTTGGTTCTGACGCGCGTAACTGATCATTTGCCTGTGTCGCTGAGTTTGGCCTTGTCGGATTCCGGATAATTGGTCGCGGTGCTCGTACCCTTGCGATACTTTTCGAAGCCTTCGGAGCGGCGCGGAGTGTAGGGAGGTGTTTCGGAGCGCGGCTGTACGAGGTCCGCCGGGTTGTCGACCATCGCGGCCATGTTGCGCTGATAGGCGCAGCCGAAATTGTAGTAGGGCTTGTTCTCCAGATAGCCCTTGTCCTTGATCGAGGGACCGAGATCTTCGGGCCACAATCCGCATGGGCCGGCTGTCGCCGTGATCTTCGGATAACTCAGGCGCAGCGTCGCCATCTGGCGTGGATTGCTCGGATGATAGTCGTGCATGACGATGCCGCGCGGCGGCACACCAGCCGCCGCCAGCAGCGACTGGACTTCCCGGAACGCGTCGGCGGCTGCCCGTGCATTGGGCGTGCCCACCGGCACGTCGGCCACGATCGCGCCGGTCCCCTCCTGCAGCCAGATCTGGGCAAGCCCCATCACGTCGGCGCGTTGTTCTGCCGACAACCCTCCACGCGCCTGGCCGACGAAAATCACGACGGAGCGATTGGCTTCCTGGATCACGATCGGATGACGAAGGCGATAATCGTCCGGAACGCTCGCCGTCGTCGCGACCTCGTCCGTGTGCGTACAGGCGCCGAGTGCGGTTGCGAGACCCAGAAGCGCCCCCGCGATACGGATGGCGCGCCGGTATTCGACGGGTGTGCTGGCTGTCATGGTCTTCGTCCTTGTCCCCGCCTTAATCCGTGATGAAGCCATAGGTGCCGCGATAGTTCTGGACGGGCTCGTTGCGGCCAGGAACGCCATAGATGCGGTTGATGTTGCCGAGCAGATCGGATTGCGGGTCCGAGGCCGAGGCGAAGCCGTCGTCCGGACGGGACAAATCCTTTTGCGCGACGGCCCGAACGATGTAAGGCGTCACAATGACCATCAACTCGGTCTGGTGACTTTGATAGTCTCGACTGCGGAACAGGGTACCCAGGACCGGGACCTGTGAAAGCCCGGGCAGGCCGTTGATCGCCTGCTTGGTCTGATCCTGGATCAGGCCGGCCATCGCCATCGCGCCACCCGAGGGAATTTCCAGCGTCGTTTCGGCGCGACGGGTCTTGATCGAGGGAATCGTCGAGCCGCCGGCTCCGCCTTGCAGGGCGTTTTCGTTGGAGATTTCCGACACCTCGGTCATCACTCGCAGGCTGATCCGTCCTTGGGTCAGCACAACGGGCGTGAAATTCAGCGAAATACCGAATTTTTTGAAACTCACAGTCTGGACGCAGTCTCCGATCGCGCCCCCTGTTGTCGTTTGGCAGGTGACGCCGGTCGGAATTGGAAATTCGCCGCCCGAGATAAAGGTCGCGGATTCACCGGAGATGGCCGTCAAGTTCGGCTCCGCCAGCGTTCGGACAACGCCTGCGCTCTCCATCGCCTGAAGGGTGGCGCTGACCGAAGGCACGGTCCCCCCTCCGAACTGACTCACGATTTGATTGCCGGAGACGAGCGGTCCGTTGCTGACCGTAAAGGGGGTGGTATTGTTGAAATTGACGACCGCGGTGCCGTAGTTGAACTGGCCGGAAAGATTGATGCCCAATTGCTTGATGATCGAGCGCGCGACTTCGGCGACCGTCACTTTCAGCATCACCTGGTCGCGGCCGCGAACCACGATGGAGTTCACCACCTTGTCGGCGCTTCCGGCCAGCCGTGCGGCGAGATCGACGGCCTGCTGCGCCTCGATCGGGTTCGCCGCCGTGCCGGTGAGAATCACGCTGTCGCCAACGCCGTCGATCTGAATATCGGCACTCGGCAATATCTGTTTAAGCGCGGCGCGGACGCCGTTGAGATCGCGTTTGACGGCGATGTCGTAGGCCGCAATCTGCTGGCCTGCCGAATCGAAGAAGATGATGTTGGTCTGGCCGATCGCCGCCCCGATGATGTAAGCGCGCTGAGCCGAACGCACGACCGCATTGGCAATCTTCGGGTCGGCGACGAGCACGTCTTTGATGTCCCGCGGCAGGTCGATGACGATCGACTTGCCGACGCCGAGCGAGAGAAACCGTGCGTTCATCTGGCCGTCGGCTGAAACCTGCGGAATCGGGTGGTAGTCGGCAGCCACCGCCGGAGTCAGGGCGGGATTGAGCACCATCGCCGCTGCGGCTGAAAAAGACAGGGCGCGGACCCGGAGGGTCCGCATCGGCAGCTGATTTTCCCTGCATTTCATTTCGTCTGGTCCCTTGATCACTTTTGAACCGTCGTGTGGTCAGTCACTCCGTAGCGAACTACATTGATGGTGCCGGTCACGCGAGACCGGTCATCGGCGGCGACCTCCACCTGGTTGGCGTCGGCCATGCTGCGCAAGGACAGCGACAGCGTGCCGGCTTGGCGCGCGGCGGCGAGGACTGGCACCTGCTCCGGTTTCAGCTCGAGCGTCACGGTCTTGCCAACCACGGAATTCGTCCCATCCTTTTCTTTCGGTGCCTGGTCGATGGCCAGAACGCGAATGTTCGCAAGTTTGACTTCGGAGATCACGATATCGCCGGTTGCCTTCGGATCCGGATTCTTTTCTCGGCGGGTCAGGACCACATCCACCCGGTCATTGGGCAGGATGAAGCCGCCGGCTCCCGTCTCCGCCGAAATCTCCGTCGACACCGCCCGCATTCCTTGCGGCAGGATCGCAGCCATGAAACCCGATCCGTCGGCTTTGATCAGTTTCGGCTCGCGGATCGGTTCGCCTGCGATGAAGGGCGACCGCGCGATCGAACCGGTAATTTCCTTGGTTGCGTCGGGCCGCTCATTGCGGCGAATGAACGATTTGCTGGCTGAAGCTGCCGGCCAGCTTTGCCATACCACGTCATTAGGCGTGACTTTCTGGCCGAGGTTGATGTCGGCTTTGGCCACTAGAACATCGACGGTCGGAAGCTGCGCCGCCGGCTGGGTCTGAGGCGGCGGCTTGCTGTCCGATCCACTGGCGAGGTAGGCCGCGACTCCGCCAGCGCCAAGGGCGATGGTCAGGACAATAATGCGTGCCCTATTCATACGCGTCACTTTCCACATTACGCCGCGACGCTTCCGTCGCGGTGATGGGAGTTGACCAGTTATTCGTCAAAGCATGGTTAATGAGGCGTATCTAAATCGCGTTAATGAGAGTTTACCTCTCGCGCGATCAGCCGATCAGGAGGCGTGCCAGGTCGACGGCTCTGATCCAGTCGGTCTCCGGATAAATCATCAGTGCGCCAATGGCGAGCGCGATGCCGTAGGGAATTCCGCTTTCCTTGGCGTGCAGCTTGAGCAGCCAAGGCTGACCCGCCAGCGCGTAGGGCAGCGGCCATTGCCTGAACTGAAGCAGCAGCAGCGTCAGGACTCCCCCGAAGAGGGAGGCGTAGACCAGATAATTGAGCAGATGGGCGAAACCGAACCAGAGAGCAGCCGCGGCCGCCACCTTGGCATCGCCGCCGCCGATCCAGCCGAACGCGAAGCAGGCGAAGGCCGCGACCAGCACGAGGCTGCCGGCCGCCAGGTGCATCAGGATGTCCGAAGGTGCCATGCCGCTGGCGAACGCGAGCACGAGGAAGCCGGCGGCGAGTGCGAGCGAAACACGATTGGAAATCGTCATGGTGAAGAGGTCGCTCGCGGCTGCGAACGCCATCAGGGCCGGGAACAGCGTCAGGCGAGCGACGTCAAGGATCATGAAGGGGGTGGGCCAGCGTGGATGTCAGAAATCGGACAGCTGGCGCCAACGCTATCGTTGATAAATGAACAATCGGAAAACGCCGGCGGGTCTAATTTTGGGATTGAATCCAATCCAGAGCTACCCAACTTGGTGCGTGACAGATCTGATGAGGACTGCGTTAACGGTGCTTCAACGGATGGGAGCCCGGCTCCCAAGGAGGCTCATGGTTAGAGATGCCGCTTCGCGGCTCCACGAGGAGGTTCGGGCCAGTGGGAATAGCTGCCCATTCTGCAGTGGCTATTTCGCGGTGCGCACATGCACGACGGCCCAGTCGTTGGCAAATACCCTGTGCCAGCCGTCGAGATGATCGAGCAGCCGCGCTGCGGCCGTCAACGGAGGCAGAACCGTGGCCTCGATCTTGTCCTCATCGAGAATGCGGAACAGCACGTTGGGATCCTGCAACGACACCGCGTTGAAATAATCGATGCCGAACTGTTCACCATAGAGTTCGGAGCGTCCATCAATGAACGGCGCGATGCCCTTCCAGATCATGTAGCCGCCGAGCATGTCCTCGTTGAACACCCGCGTTACATTTTGCGCGTGCAGCGCCGTGATCGCCGGCTGGTAGTGCTCATCGGCGGCGAGCCGGATCGGGCGCAGCTCGGCTGCGCCGACAATCAGCAACACCGCCGCGACAAACGCCGAAATCGTCGCCACGCTCCGGGATGCAGGAGCAGCGTCACGTGGCCAGCCGAACCTGTCGGCAAGCGGCGTCAGCAATACCAGCGGCAGCAGCAGCGCGGACACCTCGATGTGGCGATCATGGCTTAGGGCCATGTGCAGTAGCCCGAGTGCAAGGAGGATCCGCGTCGGCGGCAGCGTCACGCCAAGATAAAGCACCGCCGCGATCGCCAGCAGTAGGCAGACCTCGAAAGCGCCGACTTGCGCAAAGCTGACCGGCGCCCATTCGGGAATCAACGCCAGCACGCTGCCGAGATCGAGAATATTCCGTGCCGCGAACAGCGTGTCCCAGCCATAGGGCGTCGCACAGCAGGCGATCAGCGCGCCTACGCCAAACAAAGCCCATTTCAACGCGAGTATCTTGCGCTGAGGCGCTTGCGCATTCCACAGCGCATCGAAACCGATCGGGCCGACGAGTACGAGGCCAAGCAGGAAGCTGCCGTGAATATTGGCCCATAACGCGAGCAGCGGCAGCAGCCACAGCGACGGCGCGTCGCGGCGATCGGCCGCCGCGATGAGGCCGGCAACCCAGGCGACCATTACTGGCATTGCCAGCACATGCGGCCGTGCCAACAGATGGTGCTGCGCCAGCGCGAACGCGACCATCGCCACCACACCGGCCGCGGCGATGGATATCCGCGAACCTAGCCGCCGCACGAGCAGCGCGAACGCTGCCGCGATGGCGAGCGCGGTCACCGCGACGACGCCGGACCAACCGGCCAATTGGTAGGCGGCTGCGAACAGCGCCTGCGACAGCCACGACGATGACATCCAGGGCGTACCGGCCTTGGTCCAGGAATAGATGTCGACATGCGGCACCGCGTGCTGCGCGAGGATCCACGCGCCGACCTTGATCTGCCAGAGCGTATCGGTGTCGAGGAGCAGGTTGTTGCCCTGAAGTACGACCAGGGCGCCAATGATGACGGCGGCCCAGAACCAAGCCGGCGCGCGGATTAGGATCTGGGCCCGGCCGTCCATGAGGCCGCGTCCGCGCGCGCTGTCGATGCTCGTAAAGCTCATGGTGAGGACCCTGCCTGCCGGACCGCCAAAGGAAACGCTGGCCACGGGGTGGACGCCTCATGCAAGCAGGCACTAGATAATTTTCCGTGAATCGCGGCCGGCAGCGGCGCGTGATTTATGTTTTAAGTCCCTAAGATTGCGAGAGAAATATCAAGACGTCCCCATGCTGCGGCACGTGCTTGCCGACCAAGCCTATCGCAGCATGCAGTTCGTCAACGCACTCTTCCTTCGGGGAAGAACGATCGAGATCGTCAAACGGTCACAACCTGGGAACAAAGGCTCCCAAATATCGCGGCGATCGGTGGTCGAACGTCCTTTTGTTTGGCTCGGTCGATGCCATCGGCTTGCTGAAGACTTCGAAGTATCCGCCGTAACAGAAGTTGCCGGCTTCGCAGAATTACATTCGCATGGCGAATGGGCGGTAACACGGTAGCGAGCCTCAAATTCACGCCGCTGGCCAGCTGGCAATCCGGAAAGCGAGAAAGACGAGCGCCAGCATCAACGCGGCACAGACGATCGCCGCGGGCGAGGTAAGCCCGCTGCTTGGTCGAACCGATATTGGCTTTGGCGGAGCCGGCACCGCCGGAACGCTACGCATGATGTTATGCAACCGGCTATCAGATGAAAAAAAGGCCCCGGATCGACCGGGGCCTGATGTTCAAAGTCAACCGGCGCTTACTTCAGCGAGCTGTTGATCGAGCTGAACTTGGTATTCAGGTTGCTGCCGAGGCCGTTGACGACGGCGATAATGGCGAGAGAAATGCCGGCCGCGATGAGGCCATACTCAATCGCGGTCGCGCCGGACTGGTCCTTCACAAAACGCGCAATCAGATTCTTCATATGTAACTCCATGTGACACGTGGCTGGTCGAACTAACTGTGGTCTCGCCGGCGTTCTCAGCACCGTGACCGTGGCGCACGCTACGAGGGAACCGATTTCGGCACGGTTAATTCGACCGCGCAAAAAGCCGCAAACGGCGCAGTTCTTGGGCACAGTAAATTTGGCATTAACCGATCTGGGGAGTTTCGAACAAATCGGTGGGCGCCGCTTCGCCCATTAAAGAGAGATATCAATGCGCCGGACACGGCATTTTACGGCTCCTTAAGTCGCGAGGCGTACGCGTTGGATGATCGACGAAATGAGGCTGTCATGTTCAATCCGACGATGGAAGTCATCGAAATGCTTGGCCAGACCATCGCCAAGGTCGTGCCGATCACCATCGTACTGGCGCTTATATTTTCGCTGCTGGCCTATTTCTGGGCCTGCAATCCCGGAGCGCCCTGGTGGCGCAAGCGTGAGCTCGTCACCGATGTGTGCTACTGGTTCTTCGTGCCCTTGTTTGCCCGGGTGTTGCGGATCGGGCTGCTTGTGCTCGGAGCGGGCATCGTCTTCAACATTCATGGTGCCGACGACCTGATTGCATTCTACGACAATGGACATGGTCCGTTGTCCCAGCTGCCGCTCTGGGTGCAGGGGCTGCTGTTTCTCGTGCTCTCCGATTTCATGCTGTACTGGCTCCACCGCATGTTCCATGGCGGCGCGTTCTGGAAGTATCACGCGATCCATCACTCGTCCGAGGAGTTGGACTGGATTTCGGCGGCGCGCTTCCATCCGGTCAACCTGTTCATTGGAACGATTGCCGTGGATGTCATCCTGCTGATGGCCGGCATCTCGCCGGACGTCATGCTATGGGTCGGCCCGTTCACCACCTTCCATTCCGCCTTTGTGCATGCCAACCTGAACTGGACGCTGGGACCATTTAAGTATGTGCTGGCGACGCCGGTGTTTCATCGCTGGCATCATACGGCGCTGGAGGATGGCGGCGACACCAACTTCGCGGGTACATTTCCGATCTGGGATATTCTGTTCGGGACGTTCCGGATGCCGGAAGGCCGGCTGCCGCAGAATTACGGTCAGGACGATCCGCGCATTCCTAATGAAATTGTTGGGCAACTCGCTTACCCTTTTCGTCAGTAGGCCTCTGGGGGCCGGCGAAACCGGCCTCTATTTGCAGTTCATTCACTAATTGACGTCAGATTTGCCCCGTCGGGCGCCGGCTCCGCTGCGTATTGCTTTAGCCGGCTTGTTCATGTCCCGGGGTATCGTATGTCGTCTCTGTCCTTGCGTTTTTCGATGCGTTTCGTCCTTCTCGCGCTCGCGGTGGGAACGCTGATGCGGCCGGTTGCGGCCGCAGCGGAATCTTCGGCCGATGCCATCTCGGTGAATGTCGATCAGGCCAGGCTCGTGAAGCTGCCGGCCCGCGTTGCCACCATCGTGGTCGGCAACCCGCTGATTGCCGATGTCGCGCTGCAAGCTGGCGGCATCCTGGTCGTCACCGGAAAAGGCTATGGCGCCACCAATTTCATTGCAATGGACCGCGCCGGACAGGTGCTGGTGGATCGCCAGATCCAGGTCGAGGGTCCGACTGATCGGCTCATCACCGTCTATCGCGGCGTCGACCGCGAGTCCTATAGCTGCATGCCGATCTGCCAGCGCCGCGTCACGCTCGGCGATGGCGACACGTTCTTCAAAACGACAATGGAACAGGCCGGAAGTTTGAGCGGCCAAGCCAGCGCCAGCGCCGGAGCCGCTAAGCAATAGACGCAACGCGCGGAGCCCGGCTCGGTGCAGGAAAATAAAAGGCCGCGCAGCAAGCGCGGCCTTTGTTCATCCACAAGACCTGACCCAAACAGACCAAGTCCGGCGGCAGGTCATGCCGCCGGGATCTCAACGCAGGGCCAAGCTCAGCCGGCTGCGCGCAGGTTGTCGGCGGAAGACTTGCCGGAACGGCGATCGGCGACGATTTCGTAGCTGATCTTTTGGCCTTCACGCAGCGTGCCGAGGCCGGCGCGCTCGACAGCGCTGATGTGCACAAACACGTCATTGCCGCCGTCATCCGGTTGGATGAAGCCATAGCCCTTGGTTGCGTTAAACCACTTTACAGTTCCCATGCTCACGGGGTAGTCCCTTCTCAAGATAGACATAACTAAGCCCACAGACGCGGGCTGGTGGGATCGAATTTTTGGAAGGGTCGTCAGCGTCTAAACCGGCTGTACCGGTGGATAGCTAATGTCGTCCGGCCGAAAATCGATGCATTATATTATTCCAAAGTAGCGCCCCAAACAATCCTCAACGTGCGCGAATTTTTGGCCGCACCGCAGGCCCATGCCGCCTGAACGGAATGGGCCGTGACACGGTCCCGCCACGCACTTGAGAGATTCCTGAGGCTTATCTGCGGCGGAATTGGCCCCGCGGCGGCCCGCCGCGCTGGGCACCCCCGCCAGGTCCTGTGCCGCCGGGGCGCTCATCCTTGTGGCGGAAGATCAGTCGGCCTTTCTCCAGATCGTAGGGCGACATTTCGATCGTGACCCGGTCACCGGCCAGCGTCTTGATCCGGTTTTTCTTCATCTTGCCCGCGGTATACGCAACAATCTCGTGCCCCGCGTCGAGTTGGACTCGGTAGCGGGCATCGGGAAGGATTTCAGTGACCAGTCCTTCGAACTGGATCAGCTCTTCTTTAGCCATGTTTATCTCCAGGTCGATCGGCGTTAGCGCGACCGTTGGTTGCGATTGGGTTGGGCATTAGGGCGGCTTTCGCGATACAGAAAGCTGACGCCCTGCAATCCTTCGGCCTTGCCGCCGCCGTGCAAGGGGCGGTTCGGCTGCTGCCGATTGACCTCGTTCCGGCTGGTTTTTGAAGCGCCATTATTACCACCGCCGCGGTGGTGTCGGCGAGGGCCTTTCGATCCTCCTCCGGCATCATTTGCGCGGTTCGCATGCGCGCGTGTTGCAGGTCGTCCGCCGCGATGAGCCGCCGGCGGAGCCGCGTCGCGCTGGCCGGGCGTGCGCCGATCCTCCCGCGGCAAAGCGATGCGGATCAGCTTTTCAATATCGCGCAAATAAGCCAATTCCTCAGCCCCGGCGACCAGAGAGATGGCAACACCTTCGGCGCCGGCGCGCGCGGTGCGGCCGATGCGGTGAACGTAGGTTTCAGGCACGTTGGGCAGGTCGAAATTCACCACGTGACTGACGCCATCGACGTCGATCCCGCGGGCTGCAATGTCGGTGGCGACCAGCGTGCGGATGGCGCCGGACCGGAACGCCGCAAGAACCCTTTCGCGATGATTTTGCGACTTGTTGCCGTGGATGGCGTCCGCGGCGATGCCCGCGCGCACGAGGCCTTTGACCACTTTATCGGCGCCGTGCTTGGTCCGGGTAAAGACCAGCGCCCGCTCGACCGCTTCCGACTTGAGAAGCTCGGCGAGAAACGCGCCCTTGGCGGCGTGATCGACCTGGATGACCCGCTGGGCGATGCGTTCGGCCGTTGAGGAGACCGGCGTTACGGCGACCCGCGCGGGCTCTCGCAGCATTGCATCAGCCAGTTCAGCGATGTCCTTGGGCATTGTCGCCGAGAAGAACAACGTCTGCCGACGGACCGGCAGCTTGGCGACGATCTTCCGGATGTCATTGATGAAGCCCATGTCGAGCATCCGGTCGGCCTCGTCAAGCACGAGGAACTCGACCTGGCCGAGTTTCAGACCATTGCTCTGCACGAGATCGAGCAGCCGGCCCGGCGTCGCCACAAGGATCTCGACGCCCGGCATCAGGCTGCGAACCTGGCGTCCCATCGGAACGCCGCCGATCGCCAGCGCCGCGGTCGGCCGCATGTGCCGGCCATAGGTGTTGAAGCTGTCGAGAATCTGTCCTGACAATTCCCGGGTCGGACTCAGCACCAGCACGCGGCAGCTCTTGGGTTGTGGCTTAATCCTATTGGCCAGAATGCGATTCAGGATTGGAAGTGCGAAGGCCGCCGTCTTGCCGGTGCCTGTCTGGGCGATGCCGACGACGTCGCGGCCGGAGAGTGCGAGGGGAATGGTTTGAGCCTGGATGGGCGTGGGCGTCAGATATTTTTCTTCGTTGAGCGCACGCGAAATGGGATCGGCGAGGCCGAAATCCTGAAAGGAGGTCAAAATAGGGTACTTTCCATTGTAAGGCGCCAGCTGCCCGGCCCTGTGGGAGCGGCAGTGCGCGAAGCCTGAAAGACACCCGCGTGTACAGGGGTATCGTGATTGCTGGGATGAAGGGGCAAGCCAGAAGCCGTTGCAATGTCGCAAGGGCCAAAGAACACGCGGCTCGCGCTCGCCCGGTGTGATTCGGGCTTCCTGACATTCATATGGCGTATCAACACGGCGCTTTCAAGGTCGATGACGCCCGTGCCGATAGCAATGCTGGAAATCGCCGCGAAAGGGTTGATAAAGCCCCAGCCCCCCGCAAGCGAGCGCTGCCAAAATTTTGTGCCAGTAGCCGGTGATGGCGCTTCCGATGACTATAAATTAGTCAGTTTGTAGAAAAGGCATACATTTTCTCTGCACAAAAGTTGGCCGATAGGGCATTTTCCGCCGACCGAAAATTCTGATTCCATAATAAAACTAGAGGCTTAACTGGAAAGGAGGGCGTGGCACGGTTCTTGCGATCTCCTTAACGCAGGCGGCCGTGGGGCCGTTTTGCAAGCGTCAACGCCTGCGTCAGGGAGATGACATTTCATGCCTACATTATTTGCGCACAAGATCGCGACGCTGAACCGTCGCCGGTGGCTCGCCGCAGCCGCGGGACTGGCCCTAGGTCTGGCCGGGCTGTCCAACGCAAACGCCGCCGACGACACCATCAAGATCGGTATTCTGCACTCGCTCTCCGGCACCATGGCCATCAGCGAAACGACGCTGAAGGATGTGATGCTCATGCTCATCGATGAGCAGAACAAAAAGGGCGGTGTGCTCGGCAAGAAGCTTGAAGCCGTGGTCGTCGATCCCGCCTCGAACTGGCCGCTGTTCGCGGAAAAGGCCCGAGAGCTGATCACCAAGGACAAGGTTGCCGTCGTGTTCGGCTGCTGGACCTCGGTCTCACGCAAATCCGTACTGCCGGTGTTCAAGGAGCTGAACAGCATCCTATTCTATCCTGTCCAGTATGAGGGCGAGGAGAGCGAGCGCAACGTGTTCTACACGGGGGCTGCGCCGAACCAGCAGGCGATCCCGGCAGTCGACTACCTGATGAAGGAAGAGAAGGTGAAGCGCTGGGTGCTGGAAGGCACTGACTACGTCTATCCGCGCACCACCAACAAGATTCTTGAAGCGTATCTGAAGTCGAAGGGCGTCGCACCCGCCGACATCATGATCAACTATACCCCGTTCGGCTTCTCCGACTGGCAGACCGAGGTTTCCAAGATCAAGACTTTCGGCTCCGCAGGCAAGAAGACCGCGGTGGTGTCCACTATCAACGGTGACGCGAACGTTCCGTTCTACAAGGAGCTCGGCAACCAGGGCATCAAGGCCACCGATATTCCCGTTGTGGCGTTCTCGGTTGGTGAGGAGGAACTCGCCGGTATCGATACCAAGCCGCTGGTCGGCCATCTCGCCGCCTGGAATTACTTCGAGTCGATCAAGACCCCGGCAAACGAGAAGTTCATCAAGGAGTGGCACGCCTTCACCAAGAATGACAAGCGCACCACCAACGATCCGATGGAAGCCCATTACATCGGCTTCAACATGTGGGTGAAGGCGGTCGAGAAGGTGAAGTCGACGGATCCCGACAAGGTGATCGACGCGCTGCCCGGCATCGAGACGCCGAACCTGACCGGCGGCATCGCCAAGATGCTGCCCAACCACCACATCACCAAGCCGGTTTACATTGGTGAGATCAAGGCCAACGGCCAGTTCGACGTGGTGTGGAAGACGCCTGGCCTCGTACCCGGTGACGCCTGGTCGAAGGAGCTCGAAGGCTCCAAGGACCTGATAGGCGACTGGGTCGGCAAGAAGTGCGGCAACTTCAACGTCAAGACCAACAAGTGCCTGGGTTCAGACTCCTGACCTCGAGAGGTGATCCGACCGGGCGGGCTGCGCAACGAGAGCGCGGTTTGCCAGGCCGGTGCAGATAAACATCAAGACGGAAAGGCGGCGACGTCGCCGCCGCCTTTCCACCTATTTCCGCCGGGGTTGTCCAGTGGCCGCCAACGCCTTTGACCGTATTCGTTCGATCGTCCTCTCTGTCTTCCTGACTGTCGCCCTGACTGTGCCCGCGCTCGCGGGCGCCTTCGAAGATGGGGTCGCCAAATTCGCCAACGACGATTTTCCCGACACCGAAGAAGCGATTGGTCTGGTCGCGAACTCCGGCAATCCGCTGGCCTTTCCCATCATCAGCGCGCTTCAGGATGACCGGCTCTCGGCCGATCCGGATACCAAGAAGGTCTATATTACCCGACAGGACGGCAAGATCATCGATGCGGCGACGGGAGCCCCGGTAGACAAGTTGCCGGACAATGCCGCTTCCGTCCGGCTCAACAACCGGCTGCGCCGCAGCGTCGAGGCCGCGCTCGGCAGCCTGACCTTGCTGTCACCCGATCCCGCCAAACGGATTGCGGCGGCACGGTCGGTCTTCAAGTCGCATGAGGAAAGCGCGCTGCCGGTTGTCGAAGGGGCGCTGGCGAAAGAGACCAACAAGGCGGCGAAGGATGCATTTGCCGAGGCGCGCGCGGCGATCCTGCTCAACACATCCGGCATCAGCGATGCCGACAAGCTGGACGCCATCGCCACCGTCAAGGCGAGGGGCGATCAAGAGGCTCTTGCCCTGCTGACCGATCTTTCCGATCAGTCGCCTTTGGTGACCAAGGCGGCGGCGAGCGCGATCTCCTCGATTCAAAGCCGGCTCGCAGTCTGGTCCGCGGTGCAGAACGCATGGTACGGCCTTTCGCTGGGCTCGGTGCTGTTGCTGGCGGCGATTGGCCTTGCGATCACCTTTGGCGTCATGGGCGTCATCAATATGGCTCACGGCGAGATGGTGATGCTCGGAGCCTACACCACTTTCGTGGTGCAGGACGTCATCCGCACAAATCTCCCCGGCCTGTTCGACTATTCACTGTTTATCGCCGTGCCACTGGCCTTTCTGGTCGCGGGCGCGATCGGCGTCCTGATCGAGCGGACGATCATTCGTTTCCTCTATGGCCGGCCGCTTGAGACGTTGCTGGCGACCTGGGGCATTTCGCTCGTGCTGCAACAGGCAGTGCGCACCGCCTTCGGTCCCACCAACCGCGAAGTTGGCAATCCCTCCTGGATGAGCGGTGCCTTCGAGCTCGGCCAGATCACCATCACCTATAACCGCTTGTGGATACTGTGCTTCACGCTCGCGGTGTTTGCCATCCTGCTGGCCATGCTGCGCTATACCGCGCTCGGGCTGGAGATGCGGGCCGTGACGCAGAACCGCCGCATGGCGGCTTCGATGGGGATCGCGACCTCGCGAGTCGATGCCCTGACCTTTGGGCTGGGATCCGGCATTGCCGGAATCGCCGGCGTGGCGCTCTCGCAGATCGACAATGTCAGTCCCAATCTCGGCCAGAGCTACATCATCGATTCCTTCATGGTCGTGGTGTTCGGCGGCGTCGGCAATTTGTGGGGTACGCTGGTCGGTGCCTTCACCCTCGGCATTGCCAACAAGTTCCTCGAGCCGGTCGCCGGCGCCGTGCTTGGCAAGATCGCTATTCTGGTCTTGATCATTCTCTTCATCCAGAAGCGGCCGCGCGGCCTGTTCGCGCTCAAGGGACGGGCGGTAGAAGCATGATGCCGCACATCCTCACGCGTTCGCTGGACCGCGGCGCGACCCTGTTCGTCATCGTCGTCGCGGCCTTCGGCATTCTGATTCCACTGTCGAACCTGCTTTTGCCGTCCGGCTCGGCGTTCCAGGTGCCGACCTATCTGATGGCTTTGTTCGGCAAATACGCCTGCTATGCGGTGCTCGCGCTCTCGATCGACCTGATCTGGGGCTATTGCGGCATTCTCTCGCTCGGGCACGGTGCGTTCTTTGCACTCGGCGGCTACGCCATGGGCATGTACCTGATGCGCCAGATCGGCAGCCGCGGCGTGTACGGCAATCCGATCCTGCCCGACTTCATGGTGTTCCTGAACTATCCGAAACTGCCGTGGTACTGGCACGGCTTTGACATGTTCTGGTTTGCCGCGCTGATGGTCATCGTGGTGCCGGGACTGCTCGCCTTCTGCTTTGGATGGCTGGCGTTCCGCTCCCGCGTCACCGGCGTCTATCTCTCGATCATCACCCAGGCGATGACGTATGCCTTGTTGCTCGCGTTCTTCCGCAACGATTTCGGATTTGGCGGCAATAACGGGCTGACCGACTTCAAGGATATCCTGGGCTTCAACGTGCAGGCGGATGGGACCCGTGCCGCGCTGTTCGCGCTGAGCTGTCTCGCCATCATCGTCGCGTTCCTGATCTGCCGGGCCGTCGTCACCTCCAAGCTCGGCAAGGTGCTGATCGCGGTGCGCGACACCGAGAGCCGCACGCGCTTCCTCGGCTACCGGCCGGAGCGGTACAAGCTGTTCGTCTGGGTGCTGTCGGCGGTGATGGCCGGCATCGGCGGCGCGCTGTACGTGCCGCAGGTCGGCATCATCAACCCGGGCGAGTTCTCGCCGGCGAACTCCATCGAGAGCGTGATCTGGGTCGCGGTCGGCGGGCGCGGCACGCTGGTGGGTGCCGTGTTGGGGGCGGTGCTGGTGAATTTCGGCAAGACCGTGTTCACCGGGGCGTTGCCGGAGTTGTGGCTGTTCGCGCTGGGCGCGCTGTTCATCCTGGTCACGCTGTTGCTGCCGGGCGGCATCATGGGCCTGATCGGCCGCCCCGCCCGCCGCCCGAAGAACGTGACCCCGGCCGCGGAGCCCGCCGAATGACGACGCCGCATCACCATCAGGACACACTGCTGTATCTGGACGGCGTCAGCGTCAGCTTCGACGGGTTTCGCGCGCTCAACGCCCTCAGACTCGAGCTGGAACGCGGCGAGATGCGCGCGGTGATCGGCCCGAACGGTGCCGGCAAGACCACGATGATGGATGTTATCACCGGCAAGACGCGGCCCGATACCGGCCGCGTGGTGTTCGGCAAGGACACCGACCTCACGCGCCTCGACGAACCGGCCATCGCCGATCTCGGTATCGGCCGGAAGTTCCAGAAGCCGACGGTGTTCGAGCCGCACACGGTCTGGGACAATCTGCTGCTGGCACTCGCCGGCGACCGGCGGCCGCGCTTCACGCTCTGGGCGCGGCAGAGCAGCGAGGAGAGCGACCGGATCGAGGCGATCCTGAAAACCATCCGCCTCGGCGACCATCGCGGCCGCCGCGCCGGCGACCTCAGCCACGGCCAGAAACAGTGGCTGGAAATCGGCATGTTGCTCGCGCAGGAGCC
>NZ_DAIDJE010000027.1 GCF_027451485.1 Bradyrhizobium sp. | reverse complement strand
CAAAGATGCCTTCCTGGTCAAGGAATGGCTGGCCGCTGATGCGGACGGCCGGGATCCCAGCGCGGCTTCGCTCGGCGAGGCCGTGTCCTGCGATGCGGAAGGGTGCGTGACACCGATGGCGGACGGGCGTCTGGTTGCGCGGTCATTGGCGCCTGACGGTCTGGCGGACGACTGCGCTCGGGCGGCGCTGATTGTGACCGGGACATCAATCCCGCCCGGATGCGGCGCCACCGTGATCGAACTGAAGCGGCTGCGCGCGCAGGGGGCCTTGGCGCTTCGCCGAACGCCGCAGGGCTTTGCTATCGATGCCGTCCATCCGAGAGGTACAAACCGGCCGTGGGCGCCGCGGTCGGGAGATGTCGAAGACAAGCCCGCGCCGGTCGGCAGAGGCGCGACGCGGGACCGCCCGGCCGATGCGACACCCGCAGACACCGATCTTCAGACCGAGGATTGAACCCGTGGGGCGAGTTCATCGGACAACCGGATGTTTTGAACGTCTTGCAAGCCCGGCTCCGGCGCGACGTGCAGCTCGAAAGCGCCGAGGTGAAACTCCTCCGTTTCAACTGTTGGGTCATCGTTCCCGGCCGCGAGCGGCGGCGGCGCGGTCTGGACGAGGGTGAAGGACGCGTCGGGAAACTGCATCCAGATGACCAGATCTTCCGGCCTAATGGTCAGCCAGCCGAACCGAAACATGTATCGGCCAGGCTCGTTGACGTGTCCGACCTGCTTCCAGTTGACCTTATTGACGGACAATCTTGCCTCCCTCCGCAAATTTGCGGTGCTGGACATCGCCCCTGAATCGACGATCCCTGGAGTGGCCGATCGAGCGCATGAAATCGTTGGCCTGCAGCTCGAACGTACCGAGCTGCAACGCGAACGTCACCAGCGCCAGATGCAAGCCAGTCGACTCCCTGGCGCGCGGATTGTTCCAGGAATTCATGGCGCAATACAAACCGAATGCACGGCGATCACCATCAAGGCTGGTGGCCGTCGCTTAGCCAGTCGTGATCGGCCTCGGCAGGGGCGGCGTATTGGCAGCCACAGGACGAGGGGCCGCGCGCTCGCGCTGCTGGACCGCAGGCAATTGCAGCACGGTTGCCCGTTGTCCTTCACGGAGCAGAGTTACCAGAACATGACTACCGTCCGGAAATTCGATTGTGTCGTGGTGCCGATCGGGAAGATGGCGATCGATTTCGCCGAGCTTTCCGACCCGGAAAGCTGACCGCCGGGTCCAAAACCACCGGCTGTCGTAGCGGACGTTATCGGCGAAGGCGAGTTCTGTCCCAGGCAACAGGCATACCGCGACGTCCGGCTCAGTCTCCGAGGCAAAGCCTTTCGTAGAGGTCCCGCGGAAAGTCGTGGTGATCAGTGTTTCGCCCGCTTTTGCAGGGCGCGTGGCAACGGCATGCAGACTATAGTCACACATCGGATGGCTCCTCAGTCGAGATAGCCGGCCGTGCCTCTCCATCGAAAAGAGGCATAGGCCTCCATCTAGGTGAACATCAGATTGTGAATGTCTCGCCGCTTGGCGGCAATTCTGCGGCTTGCGTCAGGATATCGGATCACAAATTTGTTTTGCAACGACAACGCACATGGAGGAACTTTTTTGCTCCTCAAGAATCACGCGAGAGGTGCGGGCGGGCGGCCGAGGGTTCAGCCTGTGCGCTTAGTACTTCCGGTAGAGGCCGATCAGCTTGCCCTGAATCTTGACCCGGTTCGGCGGCAGGATACGGACCTCGTAGGCCGTGTTGGCGGGCTCCAGCGCGATCGAGGCGCCGCGGCGGCGGAAGCGCTTCAGCGTGGCCTCCTCGTCATCGATCAGCGCTACGACGATATCGCCGGTGTCAGCGGTCTCGTTGCGCTGGATCAGCGCCATGTCGCCGTCAAGGATCCCGGCATCCACCATGGAATCCCCACGCACTTCAAGAGCGTAGTGCTCGCCCGATCCGAGCATGTCCGGCGGGACGCTGATGGTGTGACTGCGAGTCTGCAACGCCTCGATCGGCGTGCCCGCGGCAATACGGCCCATCACCGGCACGGCGACGGGACGCTCGCCATCATCCTGTGCTGCGCTGCTGCTGCGAACCTTTCCAAGCGTGCCTTCAATGACGCTCGGCGTGAAGCCGCGCCGGCCGTTGCCGCCCGCGCTAGCGAGTTCGGGCAGCTTGATGACTTCGATTGCGCGGGCGCGATTGGGCAGGCGGCGAATGAAACCGCGCTCTTCGAGAGCGGTGATCAGGCGATGGATGCCCGACTTCGACCGCAGGTCCAACGCGTCCTTCATCTCGTCGAAGGAGGGCGGCACGCCCGACTCCTTCAGCCGTTCGCTGATGAACCGCAGAAGTTCGTATTGTTTGCGCGTCAGCATCTCGACCAGTCCCCAAGGTTGCAGTCATTCATTTCGAAAGATGTCCGGCTTTGATGAGGTTGGCAGAGCGCCCAACTCCGACCAGTGTCTTCAAAGACTAGAAACAAATCATGAACGAACACTATCTGTTCGATATGTGTTCCGCAACCAATTAATTTTTCGTCAACGAGAATGCGACCGGGCTGGCGCGCGAACTCAGGCGGCAGGCAACCGGAGGATGTCGCAAGAGGAGCCCGCCTTGGCCGCGGGCGCAAAAGGCAAACGGACGAGAAGCGCCTGCGCCGCAGCGAGATTTCCCAGCAGCGAACTGTCCTGCTGAGTGACCGGCGTCGCGATCACAGCGCCGTCGTCGCGCGTCAGGAGGCGTGCGCGCAAGTAATCCTGACGTTGGTCGTTGGCGGCCAGATCGTGACCGAGCAGAGCCGATTCAGTGGTGTGATGGATGCTGGTTCGACCGCAGAGTTTGCGAATCAATGGCACGAGGAACAGGAAGGCGCACACATAGGATGACACGGGATTGCCGGGCAGGCCGATCACCCTCATTGCGCCGAGCCGACCGTGCATCAGAGGTTTGCCTGGCCGCATGGCGATCCGCCAGAACGCCATCGCCACGCCCTCGGCATCGAGCGCGCTCTTGACAAGGTCGTGGTCACCGACCGAGGCGCCGCCGGTCGTTATCAAGACGTCGGCGCCCGCATCGCGGGCACGGCGAATGCCGGTCGTGGTGGCGGCAAGCGTATCGGCGGCAATGCCGAGGTCGATGACGTCAGCCCCTTCGGCGCGGGCCAGCGCCCGCAGCGCATAACCATTGGAATAGACGATCTGGCCGGGTCCGGGCGTCTCGCCGGGCATCACCAGTTCGTCGCCGGTGGCGAGCAAAGCGACTTTTGGCCGCCGATGCACTGGCAGGCGGGGATAGTTCATGGCGGCGGCCAGCGAGAGATCACGGTCGGTCAGCCGGCTGCCGGCCCTCAGCAAGACGTCACCTTGGCGGAAATCGACACCGGCGCGGCGGATGTGACGTCCTGGGCTTGTGGCCTCCGTGATCACTATGTCATTTCCCTCGACGGCGGTGTCTTCCTGGATGATTACGGCATCGGCGCCATCCGGAACCGCGCCGCCGGTGAAAATCCGCGCCGCCTCGCCGGGGCCGACCACGCGATCGAAGGGCCGTCCGGCGGCAATTTCGCCGATCACCTTCAGCCGGGCGCCCGCTTGGCCCGCGTCCGCAGCGCGCACCGCATACCCGTCCATGGCCGACATCGCTTGGGGGGGCTGGGTACGGAGTGCGGCAAGGTCGCGCGCCAAGACCCGACGGTGGGCCAGATCCAGTGCGACCATTTCTTCGGGCAGCGCGTCTGAGCCCGACAGAATAGCGGCCAGCGCATCGGGAACCGGCATCAATGCCAAGACAAGACTCCTTAAGACAAGATTCCTGAAACGGGCACGCCCAAAGCCATTTTTTTATTCCGAGGGTTCCTAAATTCCGAGGGCATTGAGCGCTTTTGCCACGTCTTCAGGCGAGGTCACAAGAACGGTCTTCAAACCACGTTCCCGGGCGCCTTCGATGTTTTCGGCAAGATCGTCGAAGAACACGATTCGCTCCGCCGGCACACCGATTGATTGCACCACGTGATCATAAGCCTCCGCGTCCGGCTTTCGAAGCCCGATGGTGGAGGACAGAAAGATTTGGCGGAAATGGCCGAGCACCTCGGCAAATTGACTGGAGAAATGGGCGACGTGCGCGGCGTTGGTGTTGGAGAATGCGTAGAGCGGCAGGCGCCGGGCCGCCCGCGCCAGGAGTTGGTTCATTCCCGGCATCTCGCCGATGAAGATGGCGTTCCAACCTTCGATGAGTTGTTCGTCGGAAAGCTCAACACCAAGAGCCGAACGCAGCCCTGCAAAGAAGGATTCGTCGCTGATCTCGCCCCTCTCGTGACGCTGGTAGAGTTCGCCGCGCAAGAACTTGCCCGCCAGCTGTGCCGGTTCGCAAGCTGCGTGTTCCGCCCATGCGTGAAGCGTCCGGTTGAAGTCGAGATCGAGCACGACGCGGCCGAGATCGAACAGCAAGGCGTCGGCAGCGCCTGGCGCAAGTGATTCAGAGGTCATCGGCGCATTTCGAACAGATTGACAAGTTGACATGCCGCAACGTGCCGGGACGTCCCCGTTGCAAGGGTCATCAATACCTATAGGGCTGGATGTCGAGAAGCGGGAAGGCGCTGAAGACGCTGGGAGGGTTCGTTGGCGCCGCCGGATGCAGATAGGACTGGTCGAGCTCGGCGAATTTGCTGACTCCGAGGAGACCGAGGCAGCGCACAACTTCGTCTTCCAGTAACTCGAGCATCCGCACGATGCCAGTTTCGCCGGCAGCCGCGAGCGCCCAGCATTGCAGCCGGCCGATCCCGACGAGATCCGCGCCCATGATGATCGCCTTGACGATGTCAGTGCCGCGGCAGAATGATCCGTCCACCATGATTTTCGCGCGGCCTTTGACCGCGCTCACGATCTCCGGCAGCACGTGCATGGAGCCACGGCCGTGGTCGAGCTGGCGGCCGCCGTGGTTGGAGACGTAGATCCACTCGACGCCATGATCGAGCGCCATCGCGGCATCCTCGGCCGTGGCGATGCCCTTGATGATCAGCGGGATCTCGTATTTGTCCTTGATCAGCTTGACCGTGCGCCATTCCAGCCCCTTCTGGAAATCGCCGCCGGTGGCGCGCAGGCGGCTCTCACGGACGTAGCGCTTGGCGATATCGCGCTCTCGCCGGCTGTAGTGGGCGGTATCGACGGTCAGACAGAACGCGGTGTAGCCGGAGGCCATGGCGCGGCTGACCCGATCTTCGACGAAGGCATCATCACCCCGGACATAGAGCTGATAGATTCGCAGCGCATCCGGGGCGGCCTCGGCGACCTTTTCAAGGCCCGGCTCCGAGACAGAGCTCAGCATATGCGCGGCACCAAACCGTCCGACGCCGCGCGTGACGCTGGCGCCGGCACCGACCGGGTCGAAAATTTCGAGCGCGCCGACCGGCGCCATCATAACCGGCAGACGCAACTTGCGCCCGAAAACCTCGGTAGTGGCATCGATGCGCGCGACATTGCGCAGCACCCTTGGCCGAAACGCGATCTCATCCAGCGCCATCCGGTTGCGGCGCATCGTGGTTTCCGTCTCGGCTGCTCCGACAATGTAGTCCCAGGCGTTCTGGTTGAGGTTGGCGCGCGCCTTGTTCACGAACTCATGCAGGTTCTGGTACGGCTCGGCGCTGGCGCCAAGTTCGCTGCTTGTCGGGATACGGGTGACTTCGTTCATTTTCTTCTCCTGGTCCTTCCGACACACGTGCTGCGAGAGCTTTCTTAGGCGAGCGCCGACGGCCACGCAAAACCGTCCGGCGCGGATCAGGAATGCCGGCCGATGGTGAGCCCGCTGGACATCCCAGAACCCAAGTCATTTCGCGTTTGCAGCAATTACCGACATCTGGCGGGATTCGCGTTTGGCGACCATCTTGCCGGTGATGGCCATATATTTCTTGAAATGATCGGTCTCTCGGTGGGCCTTGAAGGCGGCTTCGCTATCGTAGACCTCATAGAGGAAGAAATGGTTCGGATCACTCCCGAGGTTGAGGATGTCGAAGCGCCTGCAACCCGGTTCTTTCGCTGCGGCGGCGCCGTTCTCCTTGATCGCCGCCAGGTATTTCTCGCGCTCGGCAGGCACGATATCGAGATCGACCGCATTGACGAACATGCCGGCCGATTGCGCTTCGGCGCGTTTGCCGCCTGGCAGTAAAGTCAGACAGGCCGCGGAGATAGCAAGCGTGGCGGCGAGCGCAGACATTGACTTAAGCATGGTGAAATCCTCCCGATATTGCCCGGATTTTCCGGTTGCAGACGCGTCTCGCGCATCTAGCCCCATCCATAGCCCATCGGGCGAAGCTGGGTAAGGGCGCCGGCGTTTGGCCTGTTCTTTCCCCCCGGCCTGCAAGTTGCTAAAGGTTTGTTCGCGCTTAGCGTGCGCTTGATCATCAAGGGGAGAAACAGCCATGACAAGAATGATGGCCGCTATTGCGGCCTTGGTGCTGTCGGCGTCCGGCGTGACGGCGGCGAATGCACAAAGCATGAGCCTGACCAGCACGGAGGTCAAAGAGGGCGGTACGATCGCCAACGACCAAGTCTTCAAGGGATTCGGCTGCACCGGCAACAACGTCTCGCCGAGTCTGAGCTGGAGCGGAGCGCCGAGCGGCACCAAGAGTTTTGCTGTTACCATGTACGATCCTGATGCGCCGACCGGCAGCGGCTGGTGGCACTGGGTCGTGTTCAACCTTCCCGCCAACATCACATCGCTCCCCAAAGGGGCAGGGGACGCAAAGTCGAAGCTGATGCCGAAGGGCGCGATCCAGAGCCGGACCGATTTCGGTGCCGATGGATATGGCGGTCCATGTCCGCCCGCTGGCGACAAGCCGCATCACTACCAGATCACGGTCTTTGCTGTTGATGTTGACAAGCTGCCGGATGCAAAGAATGAGATGGCGTCCGCCGCGCTGGTCGGCTTCGATCTACATTTTCATACGCTGGCGAAAGCGACACTGACCGCCACCTACGGCCGCTAGTACCGCCGATCTGAAGTCCCTGTACCGCAAGCGCCGAATTCGATCAGGGACTTCAGATCGATGAAGCGGTACGTTGCAACAGGCGCCGTTGCGCGATTGAACCGCTTGGTTTGCCATTGCGATCCTCACCCCGGCGTCGAAGCCGACAAAGACCAGGCTCGATGCCGGGGAGATAGGCCTATGACTTTACCGGCCGTCACCATGCTGTCGACCGGTTTGGCGCGTCAGCTTCCGACATCGGCACGCATAGTCACCGGTATCGACCCCTACAACGAGTCAGTCGTAATGTTCGACAGCCGGATGTTCCCGCAGCCTCGGGGCTGCCCCCCCAACTACCAGCCGCGTGATACCATCGGCCAGCAGCCAACCGACCATGCATGGGTCAATCACGGAGCCGAGACCTGCCGGGCCCTGTTCGTCCGGATGGATTTAAACAGAGCCGCAAGCTCCGCGAGCGATCCGCTCTTGGTGGGCGCTCCAATTACAAATTGGACAGGAACGGGATTTCCGGTTCTTCGGCGCCCGGGAAATGCATATAGTCGAACGCATTGTGGCCAAATATTCGCTGAAGCGGTATTTGGTGGGCCGGCGCTTGGGCCGGCGATGCTCTCAAAGCGGCCTCAATGATACCGGACAAGTGCCGCATAGGACCGGGATAACCCATGAAGTTCGTCAGCCGGCCCTGACGGACCGGCAGGACCAACCAAAAGGCGCGCCAAATGCGAAAGAACTACCTGTTTCTCCTCGGCACTGTTACGGGCGTCTGCCTCACCCTGGCTGTTGGCGGCCCGATCGGCCAGCACTGGATGGCGGCTGCCAGGGCGAAGGTGGAGAACGACGTTTATTCGCAGCTCAATCTATTCGGCGAAGTGTTTGAGCGGGTCAGGAGCGATTATGTCGAACGGCCCGACGACTCCAAGATGATCGAAGGCGCGATCAACGGCATGATTTCCTCGCTTGATCCGCATTCCAGATACATGAACGAAAGCGCCTGGCATGAGATGCAGGACACGACGCGCGGCGAGTTCGGCGGCCTCGGCATCGAAGTCACCATGGAGGATGGTTTGGTCAAGGTGGTGACGCCGATGGACGACACCCCGGCGTCGAAGGCGGGAATTTTGTCCGGGGATTTTATTTCGCAGATCGACGATGACAACGTGCAGGGGCTAACGCTCGAGCAGGCCGTCAACAAGATGAAGGGCCCGGTCGACACCAAGACCAAGCTGACGATCCTGCGCAAGGGCAGTGAGAACCCGATCTACGTGACGCTCACGCGTGAGGTCATCCACGTCAGGCCGGTCAGCTATCGCACGAATGGCGGCGATATCGGGTATATCCGGATCAGTTCGTTCAGCGAGCAAACCGGTGATGAACTGAAGAAGGCGATTGCCGACATCCAGAAGCAGATCCCGGCGCAAGGTCTGGCCGGCTATGTGCTCGACCTGCGCAACAATCCGGGTGGACTGCTCGATCAGGCGGTATCAGTTTCGAGCGCATTTCTGGCGCGCGGCGAGGTGGTCTCGACGCGGGGACGACGGCCCGAGGAAACCCAGCGCTTCTCCGCCCATGGCGGTGATCTCACCAAGGGCAAACCGCTTGTCGTGCTGATCAACGGCGGTTCAGCTTCGGCCTCTGAAATTGTCGCCGGAGCCTTGCATGACCACAAGCGCGCGACCCTGATCGGCACGCGCTCGTTTGGCAAGGGTTCGGTCCAGACCATCATCCCGCTCGGCGGAGATCACGGTGCGCTCGCCTTGACGACGGCGCGGTATTTCACGCCGTCCGGACATTCGATCCAGGCACAGGGCATCACCCCCGATATTGAGGTATTGCAGGATGTGCCGGACGATTTGAAAGGGCGCGCCGAAATGAAGGGCGAAGCCTCGATGCGGGGGCACCTCGCCGCGGAAGGAGCAGAGCAGACGGGCTCGCAGTCCTACGTGCCCCCGAACGAGAAGGACGACAAGGCTCTTGGCGCTGCCTTCAAGCTGCTGCGCGGGGTTGCCATGAACGCCGGCGGGGCGGCGGCAACGTCGACGAAAACGACAGCGGTTCCTAACTAGGAATCAAGCGACAGAAGCCGGTCTGGAGCTGTGAGCGAGCAACATTCGTCTCACCTCTTCAGCCGGCTTCGGTGCGCTGAAGAGATAGCCTTGCATTTCGGTGCACCCGAGTCGGCGCAGCAGCTCCTGCTGCCGTTCCATTTCGACGCCCTCGGCGGTCGTCGTCATGTGCCGGGCAGCGGCAATATTGACCACCGCCTGGACGATAGAGGAATCGGTTGCTTCGGCGAGGTCGTTCACGAAGCAGCGATCGATCTTGATCTTGTCGAATGGAAAGCGCTTCAAATAGCTCAGCGACGAATAACCTGTGCCGAAATCGTCGAGCGCAATCCTGATGCCAATCGCGCGAAGCTGATGCAGGATCTCAAGCGCAGTTTCGTCGTCGCGGATCAGGACGGCTTCAGTGATCTCGAGTTCGAGCCGTTGAGCCGATAGACCCGACTCAGCCAGCGCTGCAACGATCTTCAAAGCCAGCGTACCGCTTCGGAACTGAACCGGCGAAACGTTGACCGCAACATTGATGGCGACCGGCCAGCTGGCGGCCTCGTTGCATGCTTTCGCCAGCACCCACTCGCCGATTTCGTTGATCAGCCCGGTTTCTTCGGCGAGCGGAATGAACTCCGCCGGCGAAATCATACCTCGCTCGGGGTGACGCCAGCGTACCAGCGCTTCGCAGCCGGTGATCGTGCCGTTCTGGAGGTTAAGGCAGGGCTGGTAATAAACTTCCAGCGCCTCTTCGGCGATTGCCTTCCGCAGGTCGGTTTCGAGCTGACGGCGAGCCCGGACATGGGCGTCCATCGAAGGCTCGAAAAAACGCCAAGTGCGCCGCCCCGCCGACTTGGCCGCATACATGGCCATGTCAGCGTTCTTGAGGATTTGCTCGAGGTCGGTCCCGTGTTGCGGTGCCATGGCAACGCCAATACTGGCATCGGAGGCCAGTTGATTGCCCAGACAATTGTACGGTGCGCGGATCGTCTCCAGGACCCGCGCCGCGAGCTTGGCGGCCTCGACGGGGTCTTTTAGCCTTGTCTTGACGATGGCGAATTCGTCGCCGCCGAGCCGCGCGACAAAATCCGCCCCTTCCACGCAGGCGCCGAGCCGGCTTGCGACCGACTTCAAGAGCTCATCGCCGATCATATGGCCGAGGGAGTCATTGACGCTCTTGAATTGATCGATGTCGATGTAGAGCACGGCCAGTTGAGACGCGCTTGTAGCTTCAGCGAGTTCCTGTCGCAGCCGCTCGTGGAACAAGGTGCGATTGGGCAGGTCGGTGAGCGCATCATAATGAGCAAGATGCCGGATCTGCTCCTCCGCGCGCGTGCGTTCCGTGATGTCGTCATGAGTTGCCAGCCAGCCGTTTTTTAGCGGCTGATTGAGGATCTGGATGAGCCGCCCGTCGCCCGTCTCGAACGTATTGCGAGTTGTCTTTCCGATCGCGACGTTGCGGCGAACATTGGAGATAAAGACCTCGACGTCACCTTTGAACGAGCCGATTTTCTTCCTGTAGAGCAGCAGATCACGGAAGCTAAGGCCGGGTTTCACCACGTCAGGCGATAACCCATACATCGCAATATAGCGCTGGTTGCAGACCACCAGCCGTTCCGATGAGTCATAGAGCAACAGGCCCTGCGACATGTTGTTGATGGCGGTGTCGAGGCGCTGCCTCTCGATTCGATGCTGGGCAAGCAGCTTACGGATGAAGAAGGACAACAGGATCGCGATGGTGATTGCGGACATCACTGCAACCACGATCAGAAATCGGGTTTGCTCACGCCAGTCAGCCAATGCTGCATCGATCGTCGTGCTTGCGACAACGGCGATCGGAAAACCTCGCAAGGAGTTGGCGGATGCGAGCCGCTGCTGGCCATCGATCGGGCTGGTCACGCGTACCGTGCCGCGGCCCGAGGAGGAGGTTAGGTACTGGAAGATTTCGCGATCGCGGATTTGGGTCCCGATCATGTGTTCGAAATGCGGATAGCGTGCCAGAAGAATTCCGTCCCGGCGATAAATCGAGATCGCGGCGCCGTCCCGAAGCACAACCGAAGCGAGGTATTTTTCCAGGGTTGCCGGCGCGATTGACCGCGCGACTATTCCGGCGAACTCGCCGTTCGGCCCCGTCAATCTTTGAGCCATAATGATGGCCCAGCCTCCGGAGAAGACGCGACCCCGTACCAGTTCGATCTCGATCGGCGTCGATGCGCCACCGGATTTGAGGGTCTTGAAATAGGTACGGTCGGCAATCTTGACGTCAGGGACTGGCCAAACCTCGGAAGAGTTGACCAAATTGCCTTCGGCATCGAACACGCTGATGCCGGCAGCGTCAGAATAGGCGCCGACCTTCGTTCGGAGTTCCTCGTGCCAGGCCAGAGTCGACAGTTGTCCTCCCAAGATTTCAGAACTGATGCCGCTGGCGTGGAGCCGGGCGGCGATGTCCTTGAGGACGATCGTGAAGTCCTCGAGTTGCTGATCGAAATGACGGGTGATCAACTGCACCGTGTTTTCGAGTTCGCGCTGATTGGCCTTCAGGGCTCGCTCGCGAAAATTGCCGACCATGAAGGCCGTACCGACCGCAATCGCCGCGATCAGGAACGCACCGCCGAAGATCAGCGAGCGGATTGGACCGCTGCTGAGAAAGGCCTTCAGGTTGAAGGAGCCGGTACTGTCTGCCGTCATTGCGATCGCTACTCAATCCAGATGTCGGCAAATCCCCTGTGCCGGCACGGAAGCGTTACAACAGCGGTATGGAAGTCACGTTAGCAATTGGGGTTAACCGGCGGTGAATGCGCCGGTTAACCTCGCGATGGCAGTGCCTTTAATCCTCGGCCCGGTAGTGCCCGGATTTGCCGCCCATCTTCTCGACCAGATGAATTCCGTCGATCCGTACTCCACGCTCGGCCGCCTTGACCATGTCGTAAATCGTCAGGCAGGCGACCGAGACGGCCGTCAGTGCCTCCATCTCGACTCCGGTTGGGCCCGTCACCTTGACGATGGCGCGGACCCGGCAGCCCGGCAATTTCGGGTCGGTCGAGATGTCGAGGGTAACCTTCGTCAAGGCCAGCGGATGACACAGCGGAATGAGTTCGGACGTGCGTTTGGCCGCCATAATGCCGGCGATCCGGGCGGTCGCCAGCACGTCGCCTTTCTTGGCGCTCCCCGACACGATCAGGCCGAGCGTGGCCGTGCTCATGACCACGCGACCTTCGGCGACCGCAGTCCGCTCCGTCGCCGCTTTGTCGGAGACGTCGACCATCCGCGCCTCGCCTTTGGCGTCGATGTGGGTGAGGGCGGATTTGGGCTTGTTGGGTTTTCTGGTCGCAGTCCGACGCGCCATGATGTTCAGCCCACCGCCCGGGTTGCGCCGGCGGCATCGCCTCGGGCAATGAGCGCGCGCGTTGCGGCTGCTACGTCGTTCTGCCGCATCAGGCTTTCGCCGACGAGGAAGGTGGAGATGCCGACGCGTTCCAGTCGCGCCAGATCCGCTGAGGTGAAGATGCCGCTCTCGCCCACCATCAGGCGGTCTTTCGGGATCAGCGGTGCGAGCGACTCGCTGGTTTCAAGCTTCGTTTCGAAGGTACGCAGGTTACGGTTGTTGACCCCGATCATCGGCGACTTGAGTTTGAGTGCGCGGTCAAGCTCGCTGCGGTCATGGATCTCGATCAGGACATCCATGCCTTGGGCCAGCGCGGCGGCTTCGATCTCCTGCGCGGCGCTGTCTTCCAGCGCCGCCATGATGATCAGGATGCAGTCCGCACCACAGGCGCGGGCTTCCGCCACCTGGTAGGTGTCGTACATGAAATCCTTGCGCAGCACCGGGAGTTTCGTCGCCGCTCGCGCAGCGACCAGGAAGTCGAGATGTCCCTGAAAGGAGGGGGCATCCGTCAGGACCGAGAGACATGCGGCGCCTCCGGCTTCGTAGGCCTGCGCCAGCTGCGGCGGGTTGAAGTCGGCCCGGATAAGTCCCTTGGACGGCGATGCCTTCTTGATTTCGGCGATCAGGGCATAGTCGCCGCGAGCGAGCCGCGCACGAATGGCGGCGACAAAGCCGCGGGGCGGTGATGCAGCCCTGGCGCGCGCCTCCAGGCTCGCCAGCGGTTGCGCGCGCTTCGCGGCGGCGATTTCCTCGCGCTTGTAGCTCTCGATCCGATTCAGAATATCGGACATTGCGGTATCCACTTAGCTGTTGGAGACGGCGATGAGGCGCTTCAGCCGTTCTGCTGCCGCCCCCTCGTCGAGCGATCGGAGGCCGAGCGCCATGCCTTCTTTCAGATCCCTCGCCCGGCCGGAGACCACCAAAGCCGCCGCGGCGTTCAGCAAGGCAACATCGCGATAGGGGCTCGGCAAACCGGCCAGTACGTTGCGTAGCGCAAAGGCGTTGGCGCTGGCATCGCCTCCCTTCAGCGCTTCGCCCGCGACACGCTTGAGACCAACGTCTTCCGGAGAGACCTCAAATGAACGAATTTCGCCTTTTTCGAGCGCGGCAACGAAGGTCGGGCCCGTGAGGGTGATCTCGTCGAGGCCGTCCGAGCCGTGCACCACCCAAACTGATTCCGAGCCGAGGTTTTTCAGAACCTGAGCGAGCGGCTGCACCCACTGCCTGGAGAACACGCCGACCATCTGCCGGGTGACACCGGCAGGGTTGGAGAGTGGGCCGAGCAGATTGAAGATCGTGCGGGTCGCCAGCTCGACGCGGGTCGGGTTCACGTTCTTCATCGCCGGATGATGTGCCGGCGCGAACATGAAGCCGATGCCTGCTTCGCTCACGCAGCGGCTCACCTGTTGCGGAGAAAGGTCGATCTTCACGCCCAGTGCGGCGAGCACATCGGCCGCGCCCGAACGCGATGATAGCGCGCGATTGCCGTGCTTGGCGACGGGCACGCCGGCACCCGCAACGATAAAGGCAGCGCAGGTCGACACGTTGACGGAGCCTGAGCCGTCGCCGCCTGTCCCAACAACGTCGACTGCGTCGGCCGGAGCCTTGACCTTCAGCATCTTGGCGCGCATCGCCGACACCGCGCCGGTGATCTCGTCGATGGTTTCTCCGCGGACGCGAAGCGCCATCAACAGCCCGCCCAGCTGCGAAGGGGTCGCCTCACCGGACATCATGCGATCGAAGGCGGACGCCGCCTCCTCGCGCGACAGCGTGGCTCCGGTGGCCACCTTGGCGATGATAGATTTGAGATCGTCCATCGGATGCTTTCAGGAAATCGCAACAACAGGACCTTCGAGTGTGGAGGATCAGTTGCCGCTGCTTGCTCCGGTTGCCTGTGCGAAGGCGGATTCGTTGATGCTGGTGCCGATCTCGGATTCCAGCTTGGTCACGTACTGCGCAAGCAGTTCATCGACCTCTGCGCGCTGAAGATTGTCTTTTAGCTTCTTCATTTCATCGGAGGCGAGGTCAACCGGCGGCACCGTGACATCAGTGACACGGAACACGATCCAGCCGTTCTCAGCCGGGTCTGGCGTCTGCCCGGCGGAGTCCTTGGCGGTACGAAACGCGGCGGCGACGACGCCCGCGTTAAGGCCGGGCAGGGATGCGTCGCGCTTGAATGATGCCGCGGTTTCGACCTTCAATCCCATCTGGGTCGCCTCCTCGGCGAGCTTGCCGCCGGAATCAAGCTTCTTGACCATTTCATTGGCCTTGTCGCGCAGCCTGCTCGAGATCTGATCGGCTCGCCATCGCGCTTCAACCTGATCTTTGACCTCGTCCAGGCTTCGCTCCCGCGACGGGGTAATCCCGAGAACATCGTACCAGACGTAGCCACCGTCATAGGAAATGGGGTCGTTATCGACACCGACGTCGCTGTTGAAGGCTTGCGAAACCAGGTCGAGCCCGTGCGGAATATCCGCCAGCTGACCGTTGGGCATGCGGCCCGAGCGGTCTACCGCGTCGATGGTCACTGCTTTCAGACCGAGCTTTTTCGCGGCCTCGGCGACGCTCGCACCGCCGCCACGCTCGTCTTCCATCTTGTCTCGCAATTCGCCGATCTTGGCGCGCGCCCGCTCGCTCGCAATATCCTGCTTGATCTGCGAGGCGTAGGCCTCATAGGTCGGTGCTACCCCCGGCTCGATCTTGCCGACCTTGACGAGCGCGAAGCCGAACTTGCCCTGCGCGGGCTGGCTGACCTCGCCCGATTGCAGGGAGAAGGCGGCATCGGCGATTGCGGGATCTCCCATCTGCGACTTTGTAATGAAGCCCAGATCGATGTCCGACTGGCTGAGACCGCGTTCCTTGGCGATGTCTTCGAAGGACGTGCCCGAGGCGATGCGGTTGCGTGCGGCCGTGGCGTCGTCCTTGTTGGGAAAGACGATCTGTTCGACCTCGCGCCGCTCGGGCGTGCCGAGCGTCTCGCGGCGTTCCTCAAAGACCTTTTTGGCGTCTGCGTCGGAGACGTCTTCCCATTTACCGATTTCCGCCGGAGTGACGGCAACGTAGGAAACCTTGCGATATTCAGGCGCGCGGAACAGGGTTTTACGTTCCTCGAAATAAGAAGCAAGAGCCTCTGGCGACGGCGGATCAATCGTTCCGGCCTGCGCGGCGCTCAGCTTCAGGTATTCAATCGAACGCTGCTCGTTCTGGAAATGCGCCAAGGCCTCCAACTGCACATTCGGAGGCTGATAGCCGGCGGCGACGCTTCCGGCGATCTGACGCCGCAGCAGTATCCGACGCTGCTCGGCTAGGAAACCCTGTTCGCTGTAGCCGAGCTGGCGGATCAATCCCTCGAAGCGCACCGGATCAAACGCGCCGTTGGCGCCTTTGAAGGCCGGGTCGTCAAGAATTGTCTTCAGCGTTTCCTCGTTGGACTGTCCAAGCCCGAGCCGCCTGGCTTCCTCGTCCAGCGTCGTCTCGGCAATGGTCTGCTGTAGCACTTGCCGGTCAATACCCAGCGCGCGAGCCTGTTCGTTCGATATCGGACGGTGAAATTGCCGGCCGAGTTGCTGGAGGCGATCGGTGAATATCCGGCGGAATTGCTCGGTCGATATCTCCGTGTGGCCGACCTTGGCCAGCGTCGATTGTCCAAACCCCCTGAAAATGTCGGCGATGCCCCAAATGCCGAAACTGACGATCAGGACCCCCATGACGGTGCCCATGATAATTTTGCCGAGCCAGTTTGATGAGGCTTTGCGCATTCCTCGAAGCATAGGGGTCCAACTTGTTGGCAGGAGGGAACCGGCGGCAGCCCACGGAATTCGTTTTCAAATGCCGCAAAAGGGCGTCACCGGATTGATAACGCATCATAAAGTGGCAGCTATTCCCTCGCAACCAGGGCATTGCCGCAATTGAGAGAGTTAACGGCTGCACACCGGTTGGCTTGGGCCGATCTGGCCGATTTCGATAGGCTCTGCTAGCGAATGGTCTGACTTTGCTCCCCTAAAGGAACTTTTTGGATATGAGCCCCACCATTCGGCCGCTGGTCGCCGGCAACTGGAAAATGAACGGTCTGCGTTCCTCGATGGCCGAGTTTGACGCCATTATTGCGGGTACTGCGCAGGTGACTGGCAAGGCAGATCTCCTGGTTTGTCCGCCGGCCACGCTGGTTGCCGGTTTTGCGGCGAAACTGGCCGGCTTTCAAGGGATAGGGCTTGGCGGTCAGGATTGTCATCCCAAGGCCTCGGGTGCCCACACCGGCGATATATCCGCCGAAATGCTGGCCGATGCGGGCGCAAGCGCCGTCATTGTCGGTCACTCGGAGCGCCGTGCCGACCATGGCGAAAGCGACGCCTTGGTACGGCAGAAGGCCGAAGCCGCGTGGCGTGCGGGGCTTTCAGCCATCGTCTGCGTTGGGGAGACCCAGAGCCAGCGCGATGCCGGGCAGACACTTCAGATTTGCCGGGGCCAGCTTCAGGGCTCGCTGCCCGAGGGGGCTCGTGCGGACAATCTGGTGGTGGCCTATGAGCCGGTTTGGGCGATCGGCACCGGCTTGACCCCGACGGCCAAGGATGTCGAGCAGATTCATCAGTTTATAAGGGAGACTCTGATTGCCAGGTTTAGCGGGGAGGGCGCCCGGATGCGTATTCTCTACGGGGGCTCGGTCAAACCGTCCAATGCGCGGGAGTTAATGGGGATAGCCAACGTGAACGGCGCACTGGTCGGCGGGGCGAGCCTCAAGGCCTCCGACTTCCTTGCGATTGCAGCCGGTTGTCCCTAGCTGGAAGTCTGGTACCGCCGATCTGAAAGTCCCGGCACCGCAAGCGGCGAATTCGATCCGGCGCGGGATCCGGCCGGGGGTGACAATGCCCCATGCAATCGTGTAACACGCGGCCCAAATCTATCCCCGCAAAACCGAAACCGGTCGCCGGCACCTTCGGTTGGGATGAAAGGTCGAAATGCAGACTGTCATTATCGTAATCCATTTGATGATCGTCGCGACGCTGATTGCGACCGTCCTGCTGCAAAAATCCGAAGGCGGAGGCTTGGGCATGGGTGGCGGCGCCGGCTTCATGTCGAGCCGAGGCACGGCCAACCTCCTGACTCGCACGACTGCGGTGCTTGCAGTCGGCTTCTTTGCGACCAGCCTGCTTTTGTCATGGCTCGCCAGCTACGATCGCAAGCCAAGCTCGATTGTGCCGACCTCGCAGTCGCAGCCGGGAACTCCAGCGACGCCATCGAGCGGAGGCATTCTGGATTCGCTCAAGAAATCCGATCAGCAGCAGCAGCAAAACCAGCCGGCGCCGTCCGGCCCGGAAGCGCCGCACTCGCAGTAAGACGCGGTTGGACATCAAGCGGGAGGGCTATGCAGCTTGGCCCTCTACCATCTCGTATCAGCAGTCCATATCAAGCTTCTGATATATCGTTGATTTTAGCGTCACCCACAGCCTGCGAAAATTTCGCGGCGAAGAGCCTTTTCGTTTTGGCGAATCGGAGCAGTGGGCTTAAAGGTTGAGTCCCATGGCGCGGTACATCTTTATCACCGGCGGCGTGGTTTCCTCGCTCGGAAAAGGTCTGGCATCGGCGGCTCTCGGAGCGTTGTTGCAGGCGCGTGGCTACAAGGTCCGGCTGCGCAAACTCGATCCCTATCTCAATCTCGATCCCGGCACGATGTCGCCCTATCAACATGGCGAAGTGTTCGTGACCGACGACGGCGCGGAGACCGATCTCGATCTCGGTCATTATGAGCGTTTCACCGGGCGCCCCGCCACCAAGGCCGACAGCATCACCACGGGGCGAATTTACCAGGACATCATCACCAAGGAGCGGCGCGGCGATTATCTCGGCGCCACCATCCAGGTGATCCCGCACGTCACCAACGCGATCAAGGATTTCATCCTCGACAGCAACGACGATTTCGACTTCGTGCTGTGCGAGATCGGCGGGACGGTCGGTGACATCGAGGGGCTGCCGTTCTTCGAGGCTATCCGCCAGGTCAAGAACGATCTGCCCCGCGATCACGCGATCTATATTCATCTGACGCTGTTGCCGTTCATTCCGAGCGCCGGCGAGCTCAAGACGAAGCCCACCCAGCATTCGGTGAAGGAACTCCGCTCGATCGGCATCCAGCCGGATATCCTGCTATGCCGTACCGATCGACCGATCCCGAAAGAGGAGCGCCGCAAGCTCGGCCTGTTCTGCAATGTGCGCGAGAGCGCGGTGATCGAGGCGCGCGACGTCGATAACATCTATGCCGTGCCGGAAGCCTATCACGCCGCCGGTCTCGATGACGAGGTGCTGGCGGCATTTGGCATCACCTCGAAAATTCCGCCGGCCTTGCAGAGCTGGCACATCATTAATGAGCGGATCAGAAATCCGGAAGGCCAGGTGACGATTGCCGTCGTCGGCAAATACACCGGCATGAAGGACGCCTATAAATCCCTGATCGAAGCGTTGTCGCATGGCGGCATTGCGAACAAGGTGAAGGTCAACCTCGACTGGATCGAGAGCGAGGTCTTTGAAAACGAGGATCCGGCGCCATTTCTTGAGCACGTCAACGGTATCCTCGTGCCGGGCGGATTCGGTCAGCGCGGCGCCGAGGGCAAGATCAAGGCGGCGCAGTTTGCGCGCGAACGGAACGTGCCCTATTTCGGCATTTGTTTCGGCATGCAGATGGCGGTCATTGAGGCCGCCCGCAACCTCGTCGGCATCGCGGACGCCAATTCCACCGAGTTCGGGCCGACGCCGGAGCCGGTTGTCGGTTTGATGACCGAATGGCTGCGCGGCAACGAGCTGGAGCGCCGATCGAAGCATGGCGATCTCGGCGGTACGATGCGGCTCGGCGCCTATCCGGCCAGCCTGCGGCGCGGCAGCCGGGTATGGGCGGTCTATGGCGGCGCCACCGAAATTTCGGAACGCCATCGTCACCGCTATGAAGTCAATACTGCCTACAAGGACCGGCTCGAGCAGCATGGCCTGCGTTTCTCGGGAATGTCGCCCGACGGCATCCTTCCCGAGATTGTCGAATACCAGGACCATCCCTGGTTCATCGGCGTGCAATTCCACCCCGAACTGAAATCTCGCCCGTTCGAACCGCACCCGCTCTTTGCCTCCTTTATCGAGGCTGCCATGGCCCAGTCCCGGCTGGTGTAATCGGCTCATCTTAGCGCAGATTTGACCGCCGCAGGCCTTTGACGGGCCTGCGGATTGTTGCGAAAAGACGCTCGCCCGCCAAGAAGAAAGTCAAAGGGAGTGCTCAATGATCTATGAAACCCGCGTCTACCGCTGCGTGCCCGGCCGCTTGCCGGCGCTGCTCAAGCGCTTTGAAACCATCACACTGAAGCTGTGGGAAAAGCATGGCATCCGCCAAGCCGGCTTTTTCACCACGCTGGTCGGTGAGTCCAATCAGGAACTGACTTATCTGCTCGCCTGGGAATCGCTGGCCGACCGCGACAAGAAATGGGCGGCGTTTCAGAGCGATCCGGAGTGGATCGAGGCGCGCGCGAAGACCGAGGCCGACGGGCAGATCGTCGCCAACATCGTCAACCAATTGCTGGTACCGACCTCGTTCTCATCGGTGAAGTAATATCCGTGGTTGCCAGATCCGGCCATGCCCCACGGCCTTGATCATGTTGTGCATGCGGCGCGCGACTTGGACGCGGCGGCGGATTTTTATGTCCGCGCCGGGTTCGCGGTGGGCGCGCGCAATCGACATCCGTGGGGCACGCATAACCGCATCGTCCAGCTGACGAACTGCTACATCGAAATTCTCGAAGTCGCCGAACCCGAAAAGATCCTGCCGCACCGGCCGCGTCTCTTCTCGTTCGGCGCCTTCAGCCGAGATTTCCTCGCCCGCCGCGAAGGATTTTCGATGCTGTTGCTCAATAGCCGCGACGCGGCGACCGATGCGCGCGCATTCGAGGCAGCTGGTATCGGCGCATTCGAAGTGTTCGATTTCGCCCGCGAAGGAAAACGGGCGGACGGTCGCACGGTGAAGCTGGCGTTCTCGCTCGCCTTTGCGGCCGAGCCGCATTCGCCAGATCTGGGCTTCGCCGCATGTCAGCATCATTTTCCGGAGAATTTCTGGAATCCGTCGTTTCAGAACCATCCCAACGCGGCGCAACGCATTGCCGGCGTGGTGATGATTGCCAACGATCCGGCAAGTCATCGGGGGTTTCTCGAGGCCTATTCGGGGGTGAAACCTGTCAGGACCGAGGGTGGCGTGGCCGCGCGGACGGAGAATGGCGTTATCGATATTCTCAATCCGTCGGCGGCTCGCGATCTCCTGGGCTTCCCGGTCGAGGCGGGCGGCGCGGGGATCATGCTGAACGCCCTGCGCTTTGCCGTCGCCGACCCGAGCCGGACCGAGGCTCTGCATCGGCAGAACGGGCTGGCCGTCAGGCGTCATGGCGAAAAGTTGGTTCTGCCGCCGAAAGAGGCCTTTGGCGCAACCCTGATATTCGAAGCTGCAAAAGAGAGTTGATCCCAATCTCCGCGCCCGGCATGGTCGCGCCCGAACAGGACCCAGACCATTGAACGCCGTTTCCGCCGCAGAGATCGTTGATGTTGGGCCGGTCAAATTCGGCAATCGCCTGCCGATTTCGATCATCGCCGGTCCGTGCCAGCTCGAGAGCCGCGCCCATGGACTTGAGGTGGCGTCGGCGCTGAAGGAAATCGCGGACCGTTTGAAGATCGGCCTTGTCTACAAAACCTCCTTCGACAAGGCCAATCGAACCAGCGCCTCCGCCGCGCGGGGAATTGGGCTGGCGCAAGCGTTGCCGATCTTTGCTGAAATACGGGCCGCGCTCGGCTTGCCCGTGCTGACCGACGTGCATGAATCCGCCCAATGCGCGGAAGTCGCCCAAGCCGTCGATGTCTTGCAGATTCCGGCGTTCCTGTGCCGTCAGACCGATCTGCTGCTGGCAGCTGCGGCCACCGGCAAGGTCGTCAACGTCAAGAAAGGACAGTTCCTCGCGCCGTGGGACATGACCAATGTCGTGGCCAAGATCACGGGTGCCGGAAATCCCAAGGTCCTGGTCACCGAGCGTGGCGCTTCGTTCGGCTACAACACGCTGGTGTCGGACATGCGCGCGCTGCCGATCCTGGCCCGCACCACCGGCGCGCCCGTGATCTTCGATGCGACCCATTCGGTGCAACAGCCTGGCGGGAAGGGGACGGCTTCGGGTGGGGAGCGAGAGTTTGTGCCGGTACTGGCGCGGGCGGCGGTGGCTGTCGGTGTTGCCGGCGTGTTCATCGAAACCCATCCCGATCCGGACCACGCACCCTCCGACGGACCCAATATGGTGCCGTTGCGCGAGTTCGAAGGCCTCCTGCGAAATCTCATGGCTTTCGACAAGCTCGCCAAGAGCACTCAAAAAACAATGCTTGAAAACAATGCCTGAGAATGTGACGCGCTGATGCCGCAGACGGTGCCGCGGCTGGATCGCATGCCGCCAGCGATCAACATCATTGCGATCGCAACCTTTGCGGCCAGCCTTTCCGCCCGCGCGCTCGATCCCGTGCTGCCGCATATTGCAGAGGAATTTGGCATCAGTATTACGACGGCTGCGAGTTTTGCCGCCGTATTTGCGTTCACTTTCGCCGTGGTTCAGCCGGTGTTGGGTGCAGCCGCCGACCTGTTCGGCAAAGTCCGCCTGATGATTGCGTGCCTCGCGATCCTTGGACTCGCCAACATGCTTGGCTCGATGGCGACATCATTTCCGCTTCTGTTTGCCACCCGCATTCTCGCCGGGGTCGGCTCCGGCGGCGTGTTTCCGGTTGCGCTCAGCCTCACCAGCGATCTCGTCGGAGCCGAAAAGCGTCAGGTCGCGATCGGGCGCACGCTAGCGGGCTCGATGACGGGCAACCTCCTAGGGGCATCGTTTTCCGGGGTGATTGGCGACTTTCTCGGCTGGCGCGGTGTGCTCGCGATCCTCGGCCTTTTGGTGGTCGCAGCTTCGGTCGCTGTTACCGCCGGCTTTCGCGGCAAGGCGATCGTCCATGTTCCGAAAACCAACCTCAGGACGCTCCGACACGGCTATCGCACCATCTTCGCCAATCCCAATGCGCTCTGCTACGCCGCCGTGTTCATTGAAGGGTGCTGCGTGCTCGGTCTGTTTCCGTATATCGCGTCGTTTCTGTTCGATCTCGGTGAGACAAGGCTGTCAATCGCGGGTATCGTGATCGCCGGATTTGCCGTGGGCGGACTGTTTTACACCCTGACTGTCTCGCGTTTCCTGCCGCGGCTCGGCGTCAATGGCATGATGATCGTGGGCGCGGCCCTGGTAGGCCTTCAACTGGCGGCCATCGGCTTTGGTCCGGGATGGAAGGTGCAGGTCGCATGCCTGTTGTTGATGGGCTGGGGCTTCTACATGATCCACGGCTGCTTGCAGGTTTTCGCAAGCGAACTCTCGGTCGAGGCCCGCGCCACGGCACTCGCGCTGCATTCGTTCTTCTTTTTCATGGGCCAGACGGTCGGCCCGATCGCCTATGGCTTCGGTATTCAGAGCGCCGGCAAGATGGCCACGCTATTGACCAGCGCGGTCATCATCACCGCACTCGGCTTTGCTTGCGCGCGGCTGTTGCGGCAGAGGCCGCCAGCGGATGCCAGCATGGCTGCCTAGCGTCTTTGAGCCACCTGGGAAACGGCTCGCTGAACAAAGCGGCCGAAACGCCAATCTAGCCGAGGGACCTAAGCAGGGCGTCTTCGGCGCGGCTGACGTGCCGCTCCCTATGGCGGAGGATGTAGAACGATCGGCGCGGCAGGTCGAACTTGACGCGGTGGAGCGTCCTGGCTGCAATGGACGGCGCTCCTACCAGATCCGAGATGGCGGTTGCGGCCTCGCCAGCCTCGACCGCAGAGCGTACCGCTTCGTTGGAGGGCAGTTCGAGCGCAATCCGAAGATCTGTCAATTTAACGCCGTGCTGGCGTAACCCGGCTTCGAACATCGACCTCGTGCCAGAGCCTCTTTCCCGCAGCACCCACGTCGTCGTCGGCAAGTCCTTCGCCGAGACTTTGGTTCGGCTGGCCCACGGATGCCGGGCTCCGACGGCCAGGATGAGCCTGTCGCCGTCAATCCTCCTGGTCACGAGGTCCGCGTCGATTTCGCCCTCAACGAAACCCAGATCGGCATCGCCGCGCAGCACGGCCTGTGCCACTTGTTCAGTGTTGGCGATCGTCAAGCGCAAGTCGATGCCGGGATAGGCGCCGTGAAAGGCCTGTATGCGGCTCGGCAGCCAATAATTTCCGACTGTCTGACTTGCCGCAATGGAAAGCGAACCGCGCTTCAGACCGGCGAGGTCATTGAGAACCTGCGTGGCGTCCCTGGCGCGGGTCAGAACCGCTCGGGCTTCAACAAGAAAGTCTTTTCCGGTCTGGGTCAGCGCGATGCCACGACCGACGCGATCGAACAGCTTGATGCCGTAACGCGCCTCGAGCGCCGCGATCGCAGCGCTCGTAGCCGACTGGGTGAGATTTAATTCGTTTGCGGCGCGCGTGACGTGCTGTTTTTCGGCGACGGCTACGAAAATGCGCAGCTGTTCCAGGGTCATTCGTCCTCATCCAAACAGTTTGATCAGCATGAGACTAAAGCTCGCAATGAACAGGAACGCCAGTGCGCCCAGCAGCGCCGGGCGGATGCCCCTGGCCATGAGCTTGCGGAGGTCGGTTTCCAGCCCCATGGCCGCAAGGGCGACGGACAGCAGGAACGTTGTGACGGCCACTATCTGTGTCCGTTCCGCAGCCGGAATCGTGATCAGGCTGTTCAGTCCGACGACCGCGACGAAGCCCAGCACAAACCACGGCATCGGCGGCCGCTGGGAAACGGTGGAGCCAGACGCTCGCACAGTCGCATTGCGAGATGCGAGCCAGCCCAGCGCGATCACGACGGGGGCCAGCAGGACGACACGCGACAGTTTTGCGATCGTGCCGAATTCTCCTGCGGTCTTCCCGTACTGGAAAGCAGCGGCGACCACTTGCGCGATCTCGTGGATGGAAGCACCGGTCCATAATCCGAAGGCATGCGGATCCAGGTGCAACAGTGCGGGAAGAAGCGGATAACCGAACATCGCGACCGATCCGAAGATCGTCACGCAGGCCACCGCATAGGCGACATCCTCGTCGTCTCCATTTGTCACCGTGTTGGTGGCGATAACGGCGGAAGCACCGCAAATCGAGGTACCTGCCGCAATCAGTTGCGCCAGCTTTCGGTCGACGCCCAGCAACCTTCCCATCGAAACCGTGAACACGAAAGTAGTCAGAAGCGTTGTGGCGATAATGAGAAAGCCGCGCTGCCCAACTTCGATGATCTGGCTGACGGTCAGTTGAAACCCGAGCAGGATGATGCCGATGCGCAGAAGCCGTCGCATGCTGAAGGCGACGCCGGCTTTGGCGACGGCAGGAGTTCCGACGATGTTGTGAACGGCAGTGCCAATCAGGATCGCCAGGATCAGCGGGCTGAACGCGGTCATTCCCGGCAACTCGCGCAACCAATAGGTCGATGCCGCGACCATGGAGGCCAACAGAAGGCCCGGAACGATGGCCAGCGCCCGTCTGAGATTCGAACTGACGAGGTCGACATTGGACGTGAGCGATGAAACGCGGTGGGTCATAGCGTCGGGCTCCTTCATTTGCCCAACGACTATCGGGACGTTTGATCGTTCAATCCAACAGATTATAATCGTTAAATCAATCGATTTTACGTGTGAATTTAGCCGCGGCCTCGGTAGGGTGCCACTCCCTGGTCGGGTATCCACATTCCCCTCGGCAGTGTGCCGGTTTGCCAGAATACATCGATTGGGATGCCGCCGCGTGGATACCAATAGCCGCCGATCCTGAGCCATTTCGGCTTGATCTCTGTGGCAATCCGCTTGCCGATCATGACCGTGCAATCCTCGTGGAAAGCGCCGTGATTGCGAAAGCTCGCGACATAAAGCTTCAGCGATTTCGATTCCAAGAGCCACTGGCCGGGAACGTAATCAATGACCAGGTGCGCGAAATCGGGCTGACCGGTGACCGGGCATAATGACGTGAATTCCGGGGCGGTAAACCGCACGACATAATTCGTGTCCTTTTGCGGATTGGGTACGCGGTCGAGTCTTGCAGCCTCGGGCCTGGAGGGCCATTCGACGGCACGGCCGAGCTGCAAGTCGGACCGCGGAATGAGGGATTTTGGCGCCTTTCGTGGCTTCCTGGACATAATCGGTCTCCGTTGCTCACCTTTTAGCCCGTTCGCTTTTTCCCGTCACCGCTAACGCAACCTTTTCCGTCCGATCGGCTTGCTGTAGAAGCTGCCCAACCCCTCCAACCGCTCGTTTCTCAAGAGGCTTTTCATGACAGCTATCGTCGACATCATCGGCCGCGAAATTCTCGATAGCCGCGGCAACCCCACGGTTGAAGTTGACGTCGTTCTGGACGACGGCTCTTTCGGCCGGGCAGCCGTGCCATCCGGCGCTTCGACGGGGGCGCATGAAGCGGTCGAACTGCGCGACGGCGACAAGGCGCGCTATCTCGGCAAGGGCGTGCAAAAGGCGGTCGCCGCCGTGAACGGCGAGATCTGCGATGCCCTGAGCGATATGGCGGTCGAGCAGCAGGTGCAGATCGATCAGATCATGATCGATCTCGACGGCACGGCGAACAAGAGCCGGTTGGGGGCCAATGCCATTCTCGGCGTTTCGCTCGCCTGCGCCAAAGCGGCGGCTGCATCGCTCGACATGCCGCTTTATCGCTATGTCGGCGGTACTTCGGCGCGGACCTTGCCGGTGCCGATGATGAACATCATCAACGGCGGCGTTCATGCCGACAACCCGATCGATTTTCAGGAATTCATGATCATGCCGGTCGGGGCTTCGACCTTTGCCGATGCGTTGCGCTGTGGTTCGGAGATCTTCCATACCTTACGGTCGGAGTTGAAGAAGGCTGGTCATAACACCAACGTCGGCGACGAAGGCGGTTTCGCGCCGAACTTGCCCTCGGCGGACGCGGCGCTCGAGTTCGTCATGGGCGCGATCGGCAAGGCCGGTTACAAGGCTGGCCATGACGTCATGCTGGCGCTCGACTGCGCGGCGACTGAATTCTTCAAGGAGGGTTCTTACGTCTACGGCGGCGAGAAAAAGACCCGCTCGCGTTCCGAGCAGGCGAGGTATCTCGCAGATCTCGCGTCCCGCTATCCGATCGTCTCGATCGAGGACGGCATGTCGGAAGACGACATGGAGGGCTGGAAAGAATTGACCGATCTGATAGGCGGCAAATGCCAGCTCGTCGGCGACGACTTGTTCGTCACCAACGTGAAGCGGCTGGCTGACGGCATCAAGAACGGCCGCGCCAACTCCATCCTTGTCAAGGTCAACCAGATCGGGACGCTGACGGAAACGCTTTCGGCGGTCGAAATGGCGTACAAGGCCGGCTATACCGCCGTGATGTCGCACCGTTCGGGCGAAACCGAGGATTCCACAATTGCCGATCTCGCCGTGGCCACCAACTGCGGGCAGATCAAGACCGGCTCGCTGGCGCGTTCGGACCGTACCGCCAAGTACAACCAGTTGCTGCGCATCGAACAGGAATTGGGCACACAGGCGAAATATGCCGGGCGCGCGGCGCTGAAAGCGCTGGCCTGAAGCTGCGGCGTCGCGAGGCTGCTTCAGGCTTGCGTTTCGCAGCCAGCCGGAGATCATCGGCGCAACAGACCTGATGGGAGATGTCATGAGCGCCGAGGGCAGAAGCGGACTGCAACTGCGTTCGCAGATCAAGAAGAGCGGCGAACTGGAAATATCACTGGTTGACGTCCCGACGCCGGAGCCTTCGGCGGATGAGGTCGTCGTCCGGGTCGAAGCGACCCCGATCAATCCGTCCGACCTTGGTCTTCTGGTCGGCGCGGCCGATATGAGCACCGTAAAAGCCGCCGGCAGCAAGGACGCGCCGATCATCACGGCGCGCGTCCCTGATGCGGCGATGCGGGCGATGACGGGGAGGCTCGATCAGTCCATGCCGGTCGGCAATGAGGGCGCGGGCGTGGTCATCCGGGCCGGATCTTCGGATGCCGCAAAGGCGCTGATGGGCAAGAACGTCGCGATGATCGGCGGGGCGATGTACACGCAATACAGGACGATCAAGGTCAGCGACTGTGCGGTGCTCCCGGAAGGTACCGCGCCGGCGGAAGGCGCTTCGTGGTTCGTCAATCCGCTCACCGCTCTCGGTATGGTCGAGACGATGCGGCGAGAGGGGCATAAGGCGCTGGTGCACACCGCTGCCGCCTCGAATCTTGGGCAGATGCTGAACAAGATCTGCCTCAAGGACGGCGTCGCGCTGGTCAACATCGTTAGAAAGCCGGAGCAGGCCGAGATCCTGCACAAGATCGGCGCCAAGCACATCGTCGATTCCACATCGCCGACATTCCTGGAAGATTTGACCGAGGCACTTGCCGAAACCGGTGCGACAATTGCGTTTGATGCGATCGGCGGAGGCAAGCTTGCCGGACAAATTCTCGCCTGCATGGAAGCTGCGATCAACAGGAGCGCGAAGGTTTATAGCCGCTACGGCTCCAACGTGCACAAGCAGGTCTATATCTACGGCATGCTCGATCCCGGCCCAACCGAATTGTATCGGTCGTTCGGAATGACCTGGAGCGTCGGCGGCTGGCTATTGTTTCCGTTCTTGATGAAGGTCGGGCCGACCGAGATGGCAAAACTTCGCCAGCGTGTCGTTTCCGAGTTGAAGACCACATTCGCGAGTCACTATACGCAAGTGGTCTCATTGCAGGAGGCGCTCCAACTCTCCCACCTTGCGGTTTACGGCAGACGCGCAACCGGCGAGAAGTACCTGATCAATCCCAACAAGGCCTAACGGAGTTTTTCTCTCGGTGATTTTTCGTAATATCAATGGCTTATCTCCACATTCTGCAAAACGAGAGTAGGCGTTCGCGTTCGCGGCACTGAGATACGTTGGATACTGACTCCCCGCAGCCGATATCGCAGTGATTGCTGGCTTGGGCTTTAACCCTTGGGCCAAGGAGTTGGCCTAAGGTCGCCTCGCGTACGGCAAATTGACTTGCCTTTGTGGCGCGGCGGGAGAACATTCGCGCCCGCCATGACAACCGAAAATCACCAAGCAAGACCTAAAAGGGGGAATGCCATGAATGATCTGAGTCGCCGCGACCTGCTGGCCGGTGCCGCTGCCATTGGCGCCGCGTCCATCCTTCCGCTTGCCTCAAAAGAGGCTCACGCGACGGCACCTGCCGCCACCGCGCAGGCGCCGGGCTTCTATCGCTACAAGGTCGGCAGCATCGAATGCACGTCAATCAACGATGGGGCGCGCTCGTTCCCGCTGCCGGACAACTGGGTCACCAATGTCAGCAAGGATCAGGCGATCGCAGCCGCTGAAGCTGCATACATGCCGAAGGGCATGGTGACGGTGCCCTTCAACCCGCAACTGATCAATACCGGCAGCAAGCTCGTCCTGCTCGACTGCGGCAATGGCATCTCGGCCTTCAATGCGACGAAGGGTCAGGTCGGCCGGGTGTTGCAAAATCTTGCTGCGGCCGGCATCGATCCCAAGAGCATCGACGTGGTCCTCATGTCTCACTTGCATCCTGACCACACCAACGGCATCCGCGCCGCGGACAATTCGATGGCGTTCCCGAACGCCGAGATCATGGTGCCGGCGAAAGACTGGGACTTCTGGATGAGCGAGGAAAACGCCGCCAAGGCTCAATCCAATCCGATGATGAAGAACTACTTTGCCAACGTGAAGAAGATCTACGCCGGCATCGAAAAGAACGTGACGAAGTACGACTGGGACAAGGAGGTTCTGCCGGGTCTGACGTCGATCGGTACACCCGGTCATACACCGGGACACACCTCGTTCGCCCTGGCTTCGGGCAACTCGAAGATACTCATATCGGCGGACGTGACGAATATCCCCGAGTTCTTCCTGCGCAATCCGGATTGGCATGTTGCCTACGATGCTGATCCCGACCTTGCCCAAAAGACCCGGCACAAGTTCTATGACATGGCCGTGGCCGAGAAGGCGACGGTGGTCGGCTTCCACTACCCGTTCCCGGCCGTCGGACATGTCGAGAAGGACGGTAACGGCTATCGCCTCATTCCGATCGCGTTCAATCCGGTGCTGTAAGCCCGGATTACTTGGCGCTTTCCGATCAGGCCGCCTCTCTCGGGCGGCCTGATCTTTTGTTGGGGAGATGTTTCAGAACGGCGTGATCGGCCGGTTCATGCACTTGCATCTTTCTCAAACGCCGCTAGGTTTGCACCGAAACCAGACCCGCGCTTCCAAAGGAAACACCATGTCGATCCCCCACCACATTCTCGCTCTCGTCGGTAGCCTCCGCAAAGAGAGCTTCACCCTCAAAATCGCCAATGCTCTGGCCAAGCTGGCGCCGCCTGCGCTGAAGCTCGAGGTCGTGACGCCGCACGGCATTTCCTTCTTCAACCAGGATCTGGAGGCGAACCCGCCCGCCGATTGGCTGGCTTTCCGGGAGCGGATTCAGAGGTCGGCTGGCGTGATCTTCGTGACGCCAGAATATAACCGCTCCATTCCCGGCGTGCTGAAGAATGCCATCGACGTCGCGTCTCGGCCCTATGGCAAGAGTTCGTTTCTTGGCAAGCCGGTCGGCATTGTCTCCAATTCGCCCGGACCTCTCGGCGGCGTCTCCGCGGCCAAGCATTTGCAGAACATCTTGCCGGGCATTTCCGGTCCGATCATGGGCCAGCCGGAAACTTATCTGAACGGGATTGGGGATGCCTTCGACGAGAAGGGCAATCTTACCAAGGAGTCCCTGCAAAAGGTGCTCCAGCAATACCTGGACGCCTTTGCCGCCTTCGTCGACAAGCAGAACAAATAGGTCAGATGAACGCCTTATTGGATGGGCGGCGTTAAGGGCGTGGTTAGCACTCCCTTAACCGGTCCGTCGCATGTTGCGAACCGATGGTATCGCGCAGGCGCCTCAAATCGTTTCTGACCGGTCTTGCCCTCTACACCATGGCGGCAGGAATGATCGGCTATTTCTGGGTCAACGCCTATACCGGAAGGTATGGGCTCAATGCGCGGCAGGAACTCGATCAGGAAATCATCACGCTGACAGCTGAGCTCGCACGTCTGAAAAAAGAGCGGAGCCAAGGTGAGCAGCGCGTCTCGCTGTTGCGTTCCGACCGGCTCGATCCGGATATGCTCGACGAACGCGCGCGCTACCAGCTTGACTATGCCAACCCGCACGACCTCGTTCGGATCATTCATTCGAATTGATCGTCAAATTACAAATTTGTCTGAAATAGATTTCGAAAATGTCGTGCCGCATTGCACTGCGGTATGAGGAGCCATTTCGAGCTCACGCAAATCCTTTTAAGGCGGTTTGAGTTGAGCTAGAGAAAGCAAATTCGCCTCCCTTCACTCGGAAACGCCATGGTCCCTCCTAAAAAAAGCGCCGCCAATGAAGCCGTTCAGGAGCAGGGGGCGCCACCGCCCTTTACGCGGGAACAAGAGCTAAAAGCACTGCGGGACATGTTGCTGATCCGCCGGTTCGAAGAGAAGGCCGGTCAGCTCTACGGCATGGGCGCGATCGGCGGCTTTTGTCACCTCTACATCGGCCAGGAAGCGGTTGTCGTCGGCATGCAGATGGCCCTGAAAAAGGGCGATCAGGTCATAACGGGATACCGCGACCACGGGCATATGCTTGCCTGCGGAATGGCCGCCAAGGGCGTGATGGCGGAATTGACCGGACGCCGCGGCGGCTACTCCAAGGGGAAGGGCGGCTCGATGCACATGTTCAGTAAGGCCGAGAATTTCTACGGCGGCCATGGCATCGTCGGAGCCCAGGTCTCGCTCGGTACCGGACTTGCGTTCGCTAATCATTATCGCGGCAATGATTTCGTCAGCCTGACTTATTTCGGCGACGGTGCCTCCAACCAGGGGCAGGTCTATGAGAGCTTCAACATGGCGGAGCTCTGGAAACTCCCCGTGATCTACGTGATCGAGAACAACCGCTATGCCATGGGCACTTCGGTGACCCGTTCTTCGGCTCAGACCGATTTTTCCAAGCGTGGCATCTCCTTCAACATCCCCGGCGAGCAGGTCGACGGCATGGACGTTCGCGCGGTGAAGGCCGCTGCCGACAAGGCGGTCGCCTGGTGCCGCGCCGGGAAGGGGCCTTACATCCTGGAAATGCAGACCTACCGCTACCGCGGCCACTCGATGTCGGATCCGGCAAAGTACCGGACGCGTGAGGAGGTGGAAAAGGTGCGTCACGATCAGGATCCGATCGAACAGGTCCGGAATCGGTTGCTCGCGGCGAAGATGAACGAAGACGAGTTGAAGAAGGTCGACGCCGAGGTTCGCCAGATCGTCAACGAAGCTGCGGATTTCGCGCAGCACGATCCCGAGCCTGACGTGTCCGAGCTTTACACCGACGTCTATCGATAAGCGTTTGTAGCGCTGGATGAGCGCGCTCTAAAACCGATTCCGTGGAGTTGATATGCCCATTCAAGTACTCATGCCTGCGCTTTCGCCGACGATGGAGAAAGGCAACCTCGCCAAGTGGCTGAAGAAGGAGGGCGAGACGATCAAATCCGGCGATGTGATCGCCGAGATCGAGACCGACAAGGCGACGATGGAGGTCGAGGCGACCGACGAAGGCACCCTCGGCAAGATCCTGATTCCGGAAGGCACCGCCGACGTCGCGGTCAATACGCCGATTGCCACCATTCTGGCTGACGGCGAAAGCGCGGCCGACCTCGCCAAGGCGACGGCTCCCGCCAAGCAGCAGAAGGCGGCTGAGTCTGCCTCCCCTGCAGCAGAAGCAAAACCGACCCCGGCGCCGAAAGATGATGCCGCACCCACAGCGCCCGCTGCTGTCGTCGCACCCGATCCGGAAGTTCCGCCCGGCACCGAAATGGTCACCATGACCATCCGCGAGGCCTTGCGCGACGCGATGGCGGAAGAAATGCGCCGCGACGCGGATGTGTTTCTGATGGGCGAGGAAGTTGCCGAATACCAGGGCGCCTACAAGGTCAGTCAGGGACTGCTGCAGGAGTTCAGCGCCCGTCGCGTCATCGATACGCCGATCACCGAGCATGGCTTTGCCGGGATCGGTGTCGGCGCAGCCATGAGCGGACTGAAACCGATCGTGGAGTTCATGACCTTCAATTTTGCCATGCAAGCGATCGATCAGATCATCAATTCGGCGGCAAAGACGCTCTACATGTCGGGCGGCCAGATGGGTTGCTCGATCGTATTCCGCGGCCCGAACGGCGCGGCTGCCCGCGTCGCCGCCCAGCACAGCCAGGATTACGCTGCCTGGTATTCGCAGATCCCGGGGCTCAAGGTAATCGCGCCGTTCTCGGCCGCCGATTACAAGGGGCTGTTGAAGGCCGCGATCCGCGATCCCAATCCGGTGATCTTCCTCGAGAATGAGGTGCTCTACGGCCATAGCGGCGAAGTGCCGAAGCTAGACGACTACGTGATTCCGATCGGCAAGGCGCGCGTGGCGCGAACCGGAAGCCACGTGACGATCATCTCGTGGTCCATGGGCATGAGCTATGCGCTCAAGGCCGCCGACGAACTGGCGAAGGAAGGCATCGAGGCTGAAATCGTCGACCTCCGCACCATCCGTCCAATGGATACCGACACGATCATCGCTTCTGTCAAGAAGACCGGACGCGCCGTCACCGTCGAGGAAGGTTGGCAGCAGAGCGGCGTCGGCGCCGAGGTCGCGGCGCGAATCATGGAACACGCCTTCGATTATCTCGATGCGCCGGTTGCGCGCGTATCGGGCAAGGATGTGCCGATGCCATACGCGGCCAATCTTGAAAAGCTCGCACTGCCTTCGGTGGCCGAAGTGGTCGCGGCGGCCAAAGCAGTTTGTTATCGCTGACAGAGCGGGGCTCAAGCACATGCCAATCAACATCCTGATGCCCGCATTGTCGCCGACGATGGAGAAGGGCAATCTCGCCAAGTGGCTCAAGAAGGAAGGCGACAAGGTCAAATCCGGCGATGTAATCGCGGAGATCGAGACCGACAAGGCGACCATGGAAGTCGAGGCGGTCGATGAGGGCACGATCGCAAAGATACTGGTTCCTGAAGGCACGCAGGATGTTGCCGTCAACGATGTCATTGCTGTGCTCGCGGGCGACGGGGAGGATGTGAAGGCCGCCGGCGCATCGGCGGGTGCAAAGGCCGCGCCGGCGCCCGCGAAGGCGGAAGCTGCGCCGACAAAGCCCGTATCGTCTGCGCCTGCTGCCGCGCCAACTCCTTCGGCTACGCCAGTTCTGCAATCCGCCGCGCTGGCGCCTCAGGCGGCTTCGCCCGCGCCCCAGATAAATGGCCATGGCCGCACGTTCTCGTCTCCTTTGGCGCGGCGCTTGGCCAAGGAAGCCGGCATCGACATTGCCCGGATTGCCGGCACCGGTCCCCATGGCCGCGTCATTGCGCGCGACGTGGCGGAAGCCAAAACCGGCGGAGGGCTGCAGGCACCTGCGGCTGCCCCAGGCGCAACGCCTGCGCTCGCACCGTCCATGTCGGACAAGCAGATCCTCGCGCTGTTCGAGCCGGGCAGCTACGAAATCGTGCCGCATGACGGCATGCGGCGCACGATAGCGCAGCGGCTCACCGCGGCGGTGCAGACCATTCCGACCTTCTATCTCACGATCGACTGCGAGATCGGCCGGCTGCTTGCCGCGCGCGAGGAGATCAATGCGGCGGCGCCGAAGGACAAGGAAAAAAGGCCGCTCTACAAGCTTTCGGTCAACGACTTCGTCATCAAGGCGATGGCCGTCGCGTTGCAAAAAATCCCGGACTGCAATGTGAGCTGGACCGAAGGCGGGATGGTCAAGCACAAGCATTCGGATATCGGCGTTGCGGTCGCCATGCCAGGCGGGCTGATCACGCCAATTATCCGTAAGGCCGAAACCAAAACGCTATCGGCGATCTCGAACGAGATGAAGGATTTTGCCGCCCGCGCGCGGGCGCGAAAGCTCAAGCCGGAAGAATACCAGGGTGGCACGACGGCCGTCTCCAATCTCGGCATGTACGGCATCAATCATTTCACCGCCGTGATCAATCCGCCGCACGCGACCATTCTGGCAGTCGGCACCAGCGAGGAGCGTCCTGTGGTGCGCAGCGGCAAGATCGAGATCGCCCAGATGATGAGCGTGACGTTGTCGTGCGATCATCGTGCAATCGACGGCGCTCTCGGTGCCGAGCTGATCGGCGCTTTCAAGACACTGATCGAAAACCCTGTGATGATGATGGTTTGACGTATGGCCGATACATCCTTTGACGTCATCATCATCGGCTCGGGTCCCGGCGGCTATGTAACCGCCATTCGCGCCGCGCAGCTCGGCTTCAAGACCGCGATCATCGAGAAATCCTATCTCGGCGGCATCTGCCTGAACTGGGGCTGCATCCCGACCAAGGCCCTGCTGCGTTCGGCTGAAATCTACCACTACATGCAGCACGCCAAGGATTACGGCCTCACCGCCGAAAATGTCGCCTACGATCCAAAGGCGGTCGTGCAGCGCTCGCGCGGCGTCTCCAAGCGCTTGAACGACGGCGTCGGCTTCCTGATGAAGAAGAACAAGGTGACGGTCATCTGGGGCGAGGCGTCGATCAACGAGCCCGGCAAGGTCACGGTGAAGAAGTCCGCGGTTGAAGCGCCGAAGGGCGCGCTGGGCGAGGGAGCCTATCAGGCCAAGCACATCGTCATCGCGACCGGCGCACGGCCGCGCGTGCTGCCGGGGCTGGAGCCGGACAAGAAACTGGTCTGGACCTATTTCGAAGCCATGGTGCCGGATAAAATGCCGAAATCGCTGCTGGTTGTCGGCTCCGGCGCGATCGGCATCGAATTCGCTTCGTTCTTCCATACTATGGGGGCGGACGTCACCGTGGTTGAGGTGTTGCCGCAAATTCTCCCCGTGGAAGATGCGGAGATCGCCGGCCTTGCACGCAAGCGATTCGAGAAGCAGGGCATCAAGATTCTCACCAGCACCAAGGTGACAAAGCTGGAGAAGAAAAGCGACAGCGTGGTCGCGACCATCGACGATGGAAAGAAGCCGCAGGCGGTCGAATTCGATCGGGTGATTTCGGCCGTGGGCGTCGTGGGCAACGTCGAAAACCTTGGGCTGGAGAAACTGGGCGTCAAGACCGACCGCGGCTGTGTGGTCATCGACGGTTACGGCAAAACCAACGTTCCCGGCATCTACGCCATCGGCGATGTCGCCGGGCCGCCGATGCTCGCGCACAAGGCCGAGCATGAAGGCGTCATTTGCGTGGAGGCGATCAAGGGCCTGCATCCGCATCCGATGGACAAGAATCTGATCCCAGGATGCACCTACTGCAATCCGCAAGTGGCCTCGGTCGGCCTCACTGAAGCAAGGGCAAAAGAGGGCGGGCGCGAGGTTCGCGTCGGCCGCTTCCCATTCGTCGGCAACGGCAAGGCGATTGCGCTTGGCGAAGATCAGGGCCTCGTCAAGGTGGTCTTCGACAAGAAGACCGGTCAGTTGCTTGGCGCCCACATGATTGGCGCGGAAGTCACAGAATTGATCCA
>NZ_DAIDJE010000026.1 GCF_027451485.1 Bradyrhizobium sp. | reverse complement strand
CCCCGCCCATTTGTACCGCCCGCGAATCCTCGCCATAAGGAGCACCGAAATGTCCGCTACCGCCCTGCGTATCGTCGAAGGATCGTCCATGGATAAGAGTAAGGCCCTGTCCGCCGCGCTGTCCCAGATCGAGCGCCAGTTCGGCAAGGGTTCGGTGATGAAGCTGGGCAAGAACGACCGCTCGATGGACGTCGAGACGGTGTCGTCGGGCTCGCTCGGGCTCGACATTGCGCTCGGCGTCGGTGGTCTGCCGAAAGGGCGGATCGTCGAGATTTACGGCCCCGAATCCTCGGGGAAAACCACGCTGGCGCTGCACACGGTGGCGGAGGGGCAGAAGAAGGGCGGCATCTGCGCCTTCATCGATGCCGAACATGCGCTCGATCCGGTCTACGCGCGCAAGCTCGGGGTCAATATCGACGAGCTCCTGATTTCGCAGCCCGATACTGGCGAGCAGGCGCTGGAAATTGCCGACACGCTGGTGCGCTCCGGCGCGGTCGACGTGCTGGTGATCGACTCGGTCGCGGCGCTGGTGCCGAAGGCCGAACTCGAGGGCGAGATGGGCGACGCGCTGCCGGGCCTTCAGGCGCGCCTGATGAGCCAGGCGCTGCGCAAGCTCACCGCCTCGATCAACAAGTCCAACACCATGGTGATCTTCATCAACCAGATCCGCATGAAGATCGGCGTGATGTACGGCTCGCCGGAAACCACTACCGGCGGCAACGCGCTGAAGTTCTACGCCTCCGTCCTCCTCGACATTCGCCGCATCGGCGCCATCAAGGAGCGCGACGAGGTGGTCGGCAACACCACCCGCGTCAAGGTGGTGAAGAACAAACTGGCGCCGCCGTTCAAGCAGGTCGAATTCGACATCATGTATGGCGAAGGCGTCTCCAAGATGGGCGAAATCCTCGACCTCGGCGTCAAGGCCGGCATCGTGGAGAAGTCCGGTGCCTGGTTCTCGTATGACAGCCAGCGGCTCGGTCAGGGCCGTGAAAACGCCAAGGCGTTTTTGAAATCCAACCCCGACATCACCACCAAGATCGAAGCCGCGATCCGCCAGAACTCAGGACTGATTTCCGAGCAGATCCTGGCCGGCACCCCCGAGCGCGACGCTGACGGCGAAGAGCCGGCGGAGGAGTAAGGTCTCGCGTCCCGGATGGGGTGCATCACGAAGTGGTGCGCCGCCGGTCCGGGACCCATAGTCATAGCCAGTCGAATGTAGGTCCCGGATCTGCGTGCGGCACACCCGACGATGCTTCGCATCGCCGGGAGCATGCCGCAACGCGTCCGGGACACCGGAGCTGCACCTTTCGCGCCACACACTCACTCAGCGGCTTGCGCGTAGTCGGCAACCGGCGGACAGGAGCAGACGAGGTGGCGGTCGCCATAGACGTTGTCGACCCGCCCGACCGGGCTCCAGTATTTGTCCGTGCGCGAGGTGCCGGCCGGGAAGCAGCCCTCGGCGCGGCCATAGGCACGAGCCCACGCGTCGTCGGCGATGTCGTGCACGGTGTGCGGGGCGTGGCGCAGCGGCGAGGCCTCGACCTTGAAGCGGCCGCTCTCGATCTCGGCGATTTCCCGCCGGATCGCGATCATGGCGTCGCAAAAGCGATCGATCTCCGCCTTGGATTCTGATTCCGTCGGCTCGATCATCAGCGTGCCCGGTACCGGGAAACTCATGGTCGGCGCGTGAAAGCCGTAATCGATCAGCCGCTTGGCAATGTCGTCGACGGTGACGCCGGTTGAATTCTTCAGGAGCCTGGGATCGATGATGCACTCGTGGGCGACGCGCCCCTTGGCGTTGCGGTAGAGCACCGGGAAATGCGCTTCCAGCCGTGCGGCGATGTAGTTGGCATTCAGGATCGCAACCTCCGTCGCCCGCGTCAGGCCCTTGCCGCCCATCATCAGGATGTAGATATAGGAGATGGTGAGGATCGATGGCGAGCCGTAAGGCGCAGCCGACACCGGACCCACGGCGCTGCCGCCATTTGCGGGATGGCCGTTCTCCGGATGGCCCGGCAGAAACGGCGCCAGATGCGCCCTGACGCCGATCGGTCCCATTCCCGGGCCGCCGCCGCCATGCGGGATGCAGAAGGTCTTGTGCAGATTGAGGTGGCTGACATCGGCGCCGTATTCGCCGGGCCTGGCAAGGCCGACCTGCGCGTTCAAATTGGCACCGTCGAGATAGACCTGGCCGCCATGACCGTGGACGATGTCGCAGATCTCGCGGATATGCTCCTCGAATACGCCATGCGTGGAGGGGTAGGTGATCATCACGGCGGCGAGGTTCTTGCCGTGCTGCTCGGCCTTGGCACGGAGGTCGTTGACGTCGACGTCGCCGCGCGCATCGCACGCCACAACGACGACCTCCATGCCGGCCATGTGCGCCGATGCGGGATTGGTGCCGTGGGCGGAGGAGGGGATCAGGCAGACATTGCGATGGCTCTCGCCGCGGCTCGCATGATAGCCGCGGATCGCAAGCAGTCCGGCATATTCGCCCTGCGCGCCGGAATTCGGTTGCAGCGAGATCGCGTCATAGCCGGTGATGTCGGACAGCCACTTTTCAAGCCGCGCAAACAGCGCGTGGTAGCCTTGCGCCTGCTCGCGCGGCGCGAACGGATGCAGCGAGCCGAATTCCGCCCAGGTCAGCGGCATCATCTCGGTCGTCGCATTGAGTTTCATGGTGCAGGAGCCGAGCGGAATCATTGCGCGATCGAGCGCGAGGTCGCGGTCGGCGAGCTTGCGCATGTAGCGCAAGAGCTCCGTCTCCGAGCGATGGGCGTGAAACACCGGATGGGTGAGGAACGCGCTGGCCCGCGCCAGCCCGGCCGGCAGGGCGTCGCTGGCGGTCTTCTCGACCTCGGCGTAGCTGAATTCGCCGCCGAAAGCGCGCCAGACCGCCTCGACCGTCTCCTCACCCGTGGTCTCGTCGAGTGCGATGCCGAGCACGCCATCGCCGATCCGCAAATTGATCCTTTCGGCCTGTGCCCGCGCGACGATTGCTTTCTGCTTGTCGCCGACCTCGACCGATACCGTGTCAAAGAACGCTTGCGACCGCGGCGCAAAGCCCAGCTTCCGCAGTCCCTCCGCCAGCACGGCCGTGCGGCGATGCACGCGCCGGGCGATGTGGGTCAGTCCCTCGGGGCCATGATAGACCGCATACATCGCAGCGATGATCGCGAGCAGCACCTGCGCGGTGCAGATGTTGGAGGTCGCCTTCTCGCGGCGGATGTGCTGTTCGCGGGTTTGCAGCGCCAGCCGATAGGCCGGCTGTCCGCGGGAATCCACCGACAATCCGACAAGCCGGCCGGGCAGCGCGCGCTTCAACGCCTCGCGCACCGCCATATAGGCCGCGTGCGGGCCGCCATAGCCCATCGGCACTCCAAAGCGCTGTGCCGAGCCGATCGCGATGTCGGCGCCGAGTTCGCCGGGCGACGCAAGCAGCGCCAGGCCCAGAAGATCGGCGGCGACAACCGCGAGCGCGCCCTTGGCGTGAAGCGCTGAGATCGCGGGCTTGAGGTCGCGCACGGCGCCAGACGAGCCCGGATATTGCAGCAGGCCGCCGAACACGTCGGCGTTCTCAAGCTCGCTAAGCGGATCGCCGACGATCAGAGTCCACCCCAAGGGCGCGGCGCGGGTGCGCAGCACGGCAAGCGTCTGCGGATGCACGTCGGCATCGACGAAGAACGACTTCGTCTTGCTTGAGGAGACGCGCTCGGCGAGCGCCATCGCTTCCGCCGCTGCGGTCGCCTCGTCGAGCAGCGAGGCGTTGGCGATGTCGAGCCCGGTGAGCTCGCAGATCATGGTCTGGAAGATGAACAGCGCTTCCAGCCGCCCTTGGCTGATCTCCGGCTGGTAAGGCGTGTAGGCCGTGTACCAGGCCGGGTTCTCCAGGATGTTGCGCTGGATCACCGTGGGCAAAATCGTGCCGGAATAACCCTGGCCGATCAGGGAGGTGAACACCTGATTTTTTCCAGCGAGCTCCCGCATGTGGGCGAGCGCCTCGGTCTCGCTCAGAGCGCGGCCGAGATCGAGCGGCGCTTGCTGGCGGATCGAGGCAGGCAGCGTCTCCGCCATCAGCGCCGAGAGGCTGGGGCTGCCTACGGTTTTCAGCATCGCGGCGACCTCGTGCGGGGCCGGGCCGATATGGCGGCGCACGAACGTCGTGGCGGGCTCGCTGAGCGTTTTGACAGGCGCGGTCATCGGCTTCCCCTCGCGATCAGGCAATGTGTTTCTGATAGGCGGCCTCATCCATCAGGCCGTTGAGTTCGCTTTTGTCTGCTATCTTCACCTTGAAGAACCAGGCCTTGCCGGCGGCATCGGAGTTGACCAGCGCGGGTTCTCCCGCGAGATCATTGTTGATTTCCAGCACCTCGCCGGAGATCGGCGCGTAAACGTCGGAGGCCGCCTTGACCGATTCGACGACGGCCGCCGCTTCCGCCTTTTTCAAGGTGCGGCCGACCTTTGGCAGCTCGACGAACACGACGTCGCCGAGCTGCGATTGCGCATAGTCCGTCACGCCGATGGTGGCCACGTCGCCGTCGATGCGGAGCCATTCGTGGTCGGCGGTGTAGAGCGTCATCATGCAGGATCCTTCAGCGTTTATAGGTGTTGGGAACGAATGGCATCGGCGCCACGCGCAGGCTGAGGCGCTGGCCGCGCACTTCCGCGAAGACGACGGTGTCGGGTGCTGCGTGCGATGCGGGCAGATACCCCATCGCGACCGGCGCACTGAGGCTCGGCGCAAAGCCGCCGGAGGTAACCCTGCCGATCGCCTCCGAGGAGGTCGCATCGGCAAAGAGCCGCGCACCTTCGCGCACGGGTGCACGGCCCTCGGGTTTCAGGCCAAGGCGGCGGCGCGGCGCGCCATGATCGAGCTGCTTCAGGATTTCATCCGCGCCCGGAAAGCCGCCGGGCCGCGCGCCGCCCTTGCGGCGGCTCTTTTGGATCGACCATTCCAGCGCGGCTTCGACCGGCGTCGTCGCGCCATCGAGGTCGTGGCCGTAAAGACAAAGCCCGGCCTCCAGCCGCAGGCTGTCGCGCGCGCCGAGGCCGATCGGCATCACGGCCGCATCAGCAAGTAATTCGCTTGCAAAGCCTTCGGCCGCTTCGGCGGGGACCGAAATCTCAAAGCCGTCTTCCCCGGTATAGCCGGAGCGGGCGACAAAACAGTCGAGCCCGGCGAGCCGGCGCGGGCCGGCATCCATGAACTTCATGGCGGAGATCGTGGCGTCGTACTTCGCGAGCACCGAGCAGGCCTTTGGTCCCTGCAGGGCGAGCAGCGCCCGATCGCGCAGCGGTTCGACGGTGCAGACATCCGAGAGATGCTCCGTCAGCAGCGTCTCGTCGTCAGCCTTGCAGGCGGCGTTGACGACAAGGAACAGGTGGTCGCCGAAATTCGCGACCATCAGGTCGTCGAGGATGCCGCCGGCTTCGTTGGTGAACTGCGCATAGCGCTGCCGACCCGGCGCGAGCGCCAGAATGTCCTGCGGCACCAGCGCTTCCAGCGCGCGCGCCGCATCCTCGATGCGGCCGGATTTCGGCAGCAGGCGGATCTGGCCCATATGCGAAACGTCGAACAGACCGGCAGAGCTGCGGGTATGCAGATGTTCCCTGAGGACGCCGGTTCCGTACTGCACCGGCATGTCATGGCCGGCAAACGGCACCATCTTGCCGCCGCGGGCAAGGTGCAAGGCGTGCAGCGGCGTTTGTTTCAGGGGAGGCGGGGAAGGAGAAACTTCGACAGCCGGCATATTTGGAGCCCTCGCGGATCGAACGAGGGATGATTCCCTCCCGATCCGAAAAGCCCCATCTGTCGCTGTGCCTGAGAGTATTATCCCGTCGGCGGGCACATCCGGGACGAACCCGTCAAGTGCCTCTTTCCAGATGTATCGACGTCACGAGGGTCCTTTTGCCTGAGAGTTTCCGGGGCGGTTGCTCCTTCGGCGCCGGCCGCGTAAGCCGGTCTCTCCCGACGCGACGATGGCAGATAGATATGCGAAAAAGCGGGCCGCGCCAAGCCTGTCAGGCTCACGACTGCCGCGCTATCAACGTCAAATCGTCAGCGGCGCCGCGACAATAGCAGGCAGTTGCTGCAACCCTCTGAAGGTGTTGCAAGTTTCTGGACAGCGCTTTCCCCCTTGTCTAAAAGCGTCTCGGCGAGACGCGCCTTTTAAGCAGTTTGGCGATTGGACGTTTGATGAGCGGCGTTAACGAAATCAGGTCGACTTTCCTCAAATTTTTCGCCGATAACGGCCACGAAATCGTGTCGTCGTCGCCGCTCGTGCCGCGCAACGATCCGACCTTGATGTTCACCAATGCCGGCATGGTGCAGTTCAAGAACGTCTTCACCGGCGTCGAGAAGCGCTCCTATCGGCGCGCCACCACCTCGCAAAAGTGCGTGCGTGCCGGCGGCAAGCACAACGATCTCGACAATGTCGGCTATACCGCGCGCCACCTCACGTTCTTCGAGATGCTCGGCAACTTCTCGTTCGGCGATTACTTCAAGGAGCGCGCGATCGAGCTCGCCTGGAAGCTGATCACCAGGGAGTTCGGGCTGAAGAAGGACAAGCTGCTCGTCACCGTCTATCACACCGACGACGATGCCGCCGTGTTCTGGAAGAAGATCGCGGGCTTCAGCGACGACCGCATCATCCGCATTCCGACGTCGGACAATTTCTGGGCGATGGGCGATACCGGACCCTGCGGGCCGTGCTCGGAGATCTTCATCGATCGCGGCGAGCACATCTGGGGCGGCCCTCCCGGCAGCCCGGAAGAGGATGGCGACCGCTTCCTGGAATTCTGGAACCTCGTCTTCATGCAGTTCGAGCAGGTGACTGCGGAGCAGCGCGTCGACCTGCCGCATCCCTCGATCGACACCGGCATGGGACTCGAGCGCATGGCCTCGATCCTGCAAGGCGTCGAAAGCGTGTTCGAGACGGATACGTTCCGACATCTGGTCGAGGCCACGGCGTCAGCGCTCGGACACGGTCCGAAGAAGGACAATATCGCCTCCTACCGGGTGATCGCCGATCACCTGCGCGCCTCGTCGTTCCTGATTTCCGACGGCGTGCTGCCCTCGAACGAAGGCCGCGGCTATGTGCTGCGCCGGATCATGCGCCGCGCGATGCGCCATGCGCAGCTGCTCGGCGCGCGCGAGCCGCTGATGCACCGTCTGGTCTGGGCGCTGGTGCGCGAAATGGGTCAGGCCTATCCGGAACTGGTGCGTGCCGAGACGCTGATCGAGGAAACGCTGCGGCTGGAAGAGACGCGCTTCCGCAAGACGCTGGACCGCGGTCTTGCGATTCTCGACGAGAAGAGCGCGGGCCTCAAGAAAGGCGACATGTTCGACGGCGACACCGCGTTCACGCTCTACGACACCTATGGTTTCCCGCTCGACCTGACGCAGGACGCGCTGAAATCGCGCGGCATCAGCGTCGATCAGGCGTCGTTCGACGATGCGATGGAGCGCCAGCGCCAGAAGGCGCGCGCCTCCTGGGTGGGAAGCGGGGATACGGCGAGCGAAGCGATCTGGTTTCCGCTGCGCGAGAAACTCGGTGCAACCGAGTTCCTCGGCTACGAGACCGAGACCGCGGAGGGCGTGGTCGGCGCGCTGGTGAAGGACGGCGCGGCGGTCGACCAGCTCAAGACCGGCGAGAGCGGCGCGATCGTGCTCAACCAGACGCCGTTCTATGGCGAGTCCGGCGGTCAGGTCGGCGACATCGGCGTGATGACCGGCGAGGGCGTGCGCTTCCGCGTCACCGACACGCAGAAGAAGGCCGGCGATCTCTTCGTCCATCTCGGCACGGTCGAGCAGGGAACGCTCAAGGCCGGCACGGCGCTCCTGCTCGAGGTCGATCACGGCCGGCGTTCGTCGATCCGCGCGCATCATTCGGCGACGCATATTCTTCATGAGGCGCTGCGCCAGGTGCTGGGCGATCACATCGCCCAGCGCGGCTCCCTGGTCGCGCCGGACCGGCTCCGCTTCGATTTCGTGCACCAGAAGCCGATCACGCGGGAGGAACTAGCCCGCGTCGAGGACATCGCCAACAATGTGGTGCTGGAGAACGACGAGGTCACCACGCGCCTGATGGGCGTCGACGAGGCGCGCGAGGCGGGCGCGCGCGCCCTGTTCGGCGAAAAATACGGCGACGAGGTCCGCGTGGTCTCGATGGGCAAGAGTGCGCGCGAGCACGGCCAGAACGCACTCGGCTGGTCGGTCGAACTGTGCGGCGGCACGCATGTCAGGCGCACCGGCGATATCGGACTGATTTCGGTGACATCGGAAAGCGCAGTGTCTTCCGGCGTGCGCCGCATCGAGGCGTTGACCGGCAACTACGCGCGCAAGCATGCCAACGAGATGATGCAGCTCGCAAGGCACGCGGCCTCCGAACTGCGCAGCACGCCGGAAGACATGCCGTCGCGGATATCGGCGCTGATGGAAGAGCGCAAGAAGCTTGAACGCGATCTGTCTGACGTGCGCAAGAAGCTTGCGATGGGCGGCGCGTCCGCGGCGAATGGGTCGGGTGCGGCAGGCGTCCGCGACGTCGGCAACGTCAAGCTGATGGCGCGGGCTGTCGAAGGCATCGAGATGAAGGATCTCAAGAGCCTCGCCGATGACGGCAAGAAGCAGCTCGGGTCCGGCGTGGTCGCGATCGTCGGCGTCACTGGCGACGGCAAGGCCGGCGTCGTCGTCGGCGTCACGTCCGATCTCACCGCGCGCTACAACGCGGTCGATCTGGTGCGTGTGGCGTCGGAAGCGCTGGGCGGCAAGGGCGGCGGCGGCCGGCCCGACATGGCCCAGGCCGGTGGCCCCGATGGCGCCAAAGCCAACGCTGCGCTCGCCGCGATCGAAAAGGCGATGGCGGGGGCGTGAGCGCCTTGCGTTTCCCGGATGCGGCGCAACGGGCCATGCGCACTCATGCGCCTTTTTTTAACGGACGATCAGCGCAGCGTTTTACGCCGCACCGCGGCCGTGACACGCAGGATGGACATTACCCTCTCCAGGCGGAGAGGGCGCAGTGACAGGCAGGCTGCAGTTTCAGGCTAATCCTTTACGACGCGAACGGCGCCGCGGGCGGCGCTGGTGGTGAGCGCGGCATAGGCTTTGAGCGCGGTCGAAACCTTGCGGGCGCGTTTGGCCGGCTTCCAGGCGTTCTTGCCCTTGGCTTGCATCGCCTCTCGGCGCCGCTTCAGCTCGGCTTCGCCGACCGCAAGATTGATCGAGCGGGCCGGGATGTCGATCTCGATGGTGTCGCCATCCTGCACGAGGCCGATCAGGCCGCCTTCGGCTGCTTCCGGCGAGACGTGGCCGATCGACAGACCCGACGAGCCGCCCGAGAACCGACCGTCGGTGACGAGCGCGCAGGCCTTGCCGAGGCCCTTGGATTTCAGATAGCTCGTCGGATAGAGCATCTCCTGCATGCCCGGGCCGCCGCGCGGGCCTTCGTAGATGATAACGACGACGTCGCCTTCCTTGATCTTGTTGGTGAGGATCGCCTCCACCGCGGCGTCCTGGCTTTCAAGAACGCGCGCGGGACCGGAAAACTTCAAAATGCTGGCGTCGACGCCGGCGGTCTTCACGATGCAGCCGTCGAGCGCGAGATTGCCATAGAGCACGGCCAGACCACCGTCTTTGGAATAGGCATGTTCGGCGCTGCGGATGCAGCCGTTCGTACGGTCGAGGTCAAGCTCATCGAAGCGGCGATCCTGGCTGAAGGCTTCCTGTGTCGGCACGTTGCCGGGCGCAGCCATGTAGAACTTGCGGACGCTCTCGCTCTTGGTGCGGGCGATGTCCCAGCGTTCCAGCGCTGCCGCAAGCGATGTCGAATGCACGCTGGGCAGATCGGAATGAATGAGACCGGCGCGCTCCAGTTCGCCCATGATGGCAAGCACGCCGCCGGCGCGGTGCACGTCTTCAAGGTGCACGTCAGCCACCGATGGCGCGACCTTGCAGAGCACGGGGACCTTCCGCGACAGGCGGTCGATGTCCTTCATGGTGAAGGGCACTTCGCCTTCGTGGGCGGCGGCGAGCAGATGCAGCACCGTGTTGGTCGAACCGCCCATGGCGATATCGAGGCTCATGGCGTTTTCGAACGCCTTGAAGTTTGCGATGTTGCGGGGGAGGACCTTGTCGTCGTCCTGCTCGTAGTACCGCCGCGCCAGATCGACGATCAGGTGGCCGGCCTCGACGAACAGGCCCTTGCGGTCAGCGTGGGTCGCCAGCACGGAGCCGTTGCCGGGCAGCGACAGGCCGAGCGCCTCGGTGAGGCAGTTCATGGAGTTGGCGGTGAACATGCCGGAGCAGGAGCCGCAGGTCGGGCAGGCCGAGCGTTCGATCACCTCGACCTCGGTGTCTGAGACCTTGTCGTCGGCGGCCGCGACCATGGCATCGATCAGGTCGACCGCGCGGGCCTTGCCCTTGATGGTGACCTTGCCGGATTCCATCGGCCCGCCGGAGACGAACACGGTCGGGATGTTGAGCCGCAGCGCGGCCATCAGCATGCCGGGCGTGATCTTGTCGCAGTTGGAGATGCAGACCAGCGCGTCGGCGCAATGGGCATTGACCATGTATTCGACGCTGTCGGCGATCAGTTCGCGCGAGGGCAGGCTGTAGAGCATGCCGTCATGGCCCATGGCGATGCCGTCGTCGACCGCGATGGTATTGAACTCCTTGGCTACGCCGCCGGCCTTCTCGATCTCGCGCGCCACCAGTTGCCCGAGGTCCTTCAGGTGCACATGACCCGGGACGAACTGGGTGAACGAATTGGCGATCGCGATGATCGGCTTGCCAAAATCCTCGTTCTTCATGCCCGTGGCGCGCCACAGGCCCCGGGCGCCGGCCATGTTGCGGCCGTGGGTGGTGGTGCGGGAACGATAGGCAGGCATGGCTTCCTCCTGGCAGGCCGGGACCCGCTGTTCGGCGCGGGCATGTTCAAATGACAAGGCGCGGCTTACAGGGAAGCCGCGCCTGATTCGACTGTTAATTTTGCGGTCCAGCGATGCCGATGCATCAAAATGGCGCGCTTGGCGTTTTCGAGCGAAGTGGAAACCGGTTCGCGTGAAGAAAACGCGTCAAAGTGTCAAGGCCTCACGCCTTGCGCAGGAATACGTAGTCCGCCGAGTAGGGCGCCGATTTGAAGCTGCCGGCCTTGTCGCAGGCGCCCACGAGCTTGCCGCCCTTGGTGTTGATCCGCTGCACGGTGGTGACGCCGGTCAGCACACCCTTGCCGTGCGAGGCCGTCACCTGCAGCTTCAGCCAGGCAATGTCGTCAGCCGTCGCGCCCGGCGCGTTGCCCGTGACCTTGCCGACCACTGCGCTGCCGTCGACGTTTTCCCAGGTTGGCCCGGCATAATGCCGGCCGACCGTCTTGCCGTCGACCAACAGGCTCGCGATCGGTTCGCGGAAGGTCCAGGCGAGCTTGCCGTCGCCGCCCGCCTTGCATTCGTAAACCTGCGCGCCTTCCGCATGCGCGCTGAGGACCACGGTCTCTCCCGGCGCCGCGATGGCGTCGGGCAGTTTTGTCTCGGCCCCGGCGCTCACATTCAGACCGGTGAGGAGGACGAGAGCGAGGATGGCGCGAGCAGGAATCGACATTTCATACTCCGATCGTGCCTCAATGGCTTTGCGTCATTCCGGGGCCTCCGAAGAGGCACCCCCGGAATGACGGCAATAACGGATTGCTTCGCTGCCTGTCGCAGTGACGTGGTGTGTCAGGCGGCCATCGCCTTGGTGAGATTGTCGGCGACCTTGTCGAGGAAGCCGGTGGTCGAGAGCCAGCGCTGGTCGGCGCCGACCAGGAGCGCGAGGTCCTTGGTCATGAAACCGGCCTCGACCGTATCGACGCAGACCTTCTCGAGCGTGGTCGCGAATTTCGCGAGTTGCGCGTTGTTGTCGAGCTTGGCGCGGTGCGCGAGACCCCTCGTCCAGGCGAAGATCGAGGCGATCGAGTTGGTCGAGGTCTCCTTGCCCTTCTGGTGCTCGCGGTAGTGGCGCGTCACCGTGCCGTGGGCGGCTTCGGCTTCCACCGTCTTGCCGTCGGGAGTGAGCAGCACCGAGGTCATCAGGCCGAGCGAGCCGTAGCCCTGCGCCACCGTGTCGGACTGCACGTCGCCGTCGTAGTTCTTGCACGCCCAGACATAGCCGCCGGACCATTTCAGCGCCGAGGCCACCATGTCGTCGATCAGGCGGTGCTCGTAGGTGAGGCCCTTGGCGTCGAATTCCTTCTTGAATTCGCGGTCGAAGATGTCCTGGAAGATATCCTTGAAGCGGCCGTCATAGACCTTGAGGATGGTGTTCTTGGTCGAGAGATAGACCGGATAGTTCCGCATCAGGCCGTAGTTGAAGGAGGCGCGCGCAAAGTCGATGATGGAATCGTCGAGATTGTACATCTCCATCGCAACGCCCGGGCCCGGCGCCTTGAAGACTTCCCTCTCGATTACCGTGCCGTCTTCGCCGACGAACTTCAGCGACAGCGTGCCCTTGCCGGGGAATTTGATGTCGGTGGCGCGGTACTGGTCGCCATAGGCGTGGCGGCCGATGATGATCGGCTTGGTCCAGCCCGGCACCAGGCGCGGCACGTTCTTGCAGATGATCGGCTCGCGGAAGATGCAGCCGCCCAGGATGTTGCGGATGGTGCCGTTCGGCGACTTCCACATTTCCTTGAGGCCGAATTCCTTCACCCGCGCCTCGTCCGGGGTGATGGTGGCGCACTTGACGCCGACGCCGACCTTCTTGATGGCATTGGCGGCATCGACGGTGACCTTGTCGTTGGTCTTGTCGCGGTATTCCATTCCGAGGTCGAAATACATCAGATCGATATCGAGGAAAGGATGGATCAGCTTGTCCTTGATGTACTGCCAGATGATCCGGGTCATCTCGTCGCCATCGAGTTCGACGACGGGGTTGGTCACCTTGATTTTTGCCATGGGGTTCTAAGGCCTTTTTGGAATAACGCGTGAGAGCTGACTGATTTGCCCCCGCGCTATAGCACCGCCCGGCGAGGTGCGAAAGCCGCTCACCCGCGTCATTCCGGGGCGCGAGCGAAACGAGCGAGCCCGGAAATCCATCCCCCGGCAGCGCTTTTGGAAGAACGGATTCCGGTTCGCGCCAACGCGCGCCCTGGAATGACCGGCAGGTGCCGTCAGATCATCAAAATGCCGCCTGGGTGGCCGTGCCGGCCACCACATACCAGGTGACGAACAGGCCGCAGATCAGGGCGCCCGGCAGGCTCGAGCCGGTGCGCCGCCAGGTGAAAGTTGCGATGACGGCGACGATCGCAAGCAGCGGCACGAACTGGATCGCCACGATCGTCGAAAGCGGCACGAAGCCGGGGTCGGGGATCGGGTTGAACAGCTTTCCCGACAGCCATAGCGTCAGGTATTGCGCGCCGACCAGCACGATGAAGCCGAGCGTCATGGCGAGGATATTGGTCAGATAGAGCCCGCCCCGCGGGGCGCCGATGCTGGAGAAATTGCGGTGCAGGACGTGCAGCGCGATCACGAAAAAGGCTGTCAATGGCGGCAGGTAGATCAGGAAGATCAGGAATTGCTTCGCGCTCATCAGTTTCAGGGCGACGATCCAGAAACGGAAGTCGATCTTGAAGATGAGGTCGGACAGCCAGAGCGCGGCGTAGCCGACCGCGACCGTTACCAGCGCGATCACGATCGAGGGACCGATGATGCCGGCCCGGTGGGCGCGTTTCGGTGCGAACGGCATCAGGGCCAGCGCGATCAGGCCGTTGATGACAGCCCAGACCAGGACCTGGTTCGTAATGGCCTGGGGCAGGAAGCGGGAGGCAGGAACAAAGGTCCCACCGAGCGCAAACGCCGGATAATAGGTCAGCGCCGGGATGAAGGCCGACAGCAGCAGGGCGGCGAGCCACCGGCCGCCTGTGGTGGTCGTCTGCTTCAGCGCCAGGCCATCGGCTGCCTGCGGCAGCCGCAAGCGTGAGAAAACCGGGGCTTCGGTGAGCCCGTCAAACACCCCGAGCAGAAGGGCAGCGAAGCCGACCAGAGCAACCAGCGTGCCGAGCTCTTTCCGGAACCAGATCTGGTCCTCGGCGGGACGGGGCGTTCCGCCTTTCAGCGTCCTTGCAAACCAGTCGAGGCTATAGCCGATGGCTTGTCTCGAAATATGCTCGGCGGGATGGGTCATCGCAGGCGTGTACAAGACGCGCGCCGTGCCTTGGGCGAGGTCGCCATAGATCTTGCCGGGCTCGATGGGACCTTGCGTGCCGAACAGCGCCCACAGCTTCTTGCTCTGCGTGACGTCGCGCGCGCGCTCGACGCCCCACATCAACTCGGAGAACTCTTCATATTGGGCGAACACCAGCGCGACATTGCGCGGCCAGCTCGCAGTACCTTCGGCCGCGAACGGCTTTCCGGTCGACGATCCCTCCAGCACCATCGACTTGTAATCGTTCGGCATGGCGCTGGCAGCCGCGAGCACCGTCCAGCCGCCCATCGAATGGCCTTCGAGCCCGATATTGTCCTTGTCGACGAATTCAAGACTGCGCAGATGGGCAAGACCGTCGGGGCCGCCAAACCCGTTGGCGAAGGCCGGCGGGTCGCTATAGCCGTGACCGGTCTGGTCGATCGCCAGCACCACGTAACCGCGGCGGGCGAACTCGATGGCAAAGCCGTCCTGGGTCTCCCGCGAATTGATGTAGCCGTGGACGGCGAGAATGCCGGGAGCGGGGTGCTGCGGCGTTGCGTTCGGCGGAACGTAAAGAAGGGCGCTCATGGTGTTGCCCTTGGCGCCCTTGAATCGCACGTCACGGATTTGAATGCCGCCCGCGGTCTGCGTCAAATGCGCGAGCAACCCGCCGGCCAAAATCAAGATCAGCCCGATAATCGCCAGCGTCCATCTGCGATGCATGGCAGCCCTCCCTGTCTGTCCACCCGATCGTTTGAGTTCGGGTCTGATTTGATTTTCAGAGAGCCTATCCAAAAGGAAATGCCGCGCAAGCGAAGGTTGTGGCGTCAC
>NZ_DAIDJE010000025.1 GCF_027451485.1 Bradyrhizobium sp. | reverse complement strand
TCAATGGAAATCCCGCGACGGCGGCAGGATACGGACATTGCGGGGATGACGGATCTTTTGCGCCGGATTATCCGGGTGGTCGCGGCGGTCGTCGTTGAGCGGTTCGATCAAGGCGGCTGCCGCGGGCAGCGCATGCTTCTGGCGCGGTATGTCTTCTGACAGATCGAGCAGATCGCGGGAGCGGTCGAACATTTTTTCGGCGACCAGATGCACGACCTTTTCAGGGCTGCTCTGGATAGTGCCCTCCACCAGAATCAATCGCGATCCCATCACTTCTTTACGAAAGCGCTCCATCACCTTGGGCCATACCACGACATTTGCGATGCCGGTTTCATCCTCCAGCGTCATGAAGACGACGCCCTTGGAACTGCCCGGACGCTGCCGCACCAGCACCACGCCCGCGCAGCGGACATATTGCTTGTCTCTGGCATCGGAAACCGATGAGCAGGCGATCACGCCCTCGCGCTCGAGCCTGGCGCGCAAAAACTCCATCGGGTGTCCCTTCAGCGACAGCCTGATCGTCTGATAGTCCGCGACCACGTGCTCCGACAGCGGCATCGACGGCAAAGGTTTTGCCTGCTCATCCGGCTGCTCGCGGGCGACAGCACTCTCGAACAGCGGCAGCGGCACGTCGTCCGGCAGCCGCCGCACAGCCCACAGCGCCGCGCGGCGGTCAAGCCCGATGGAACGAAACGCATCGGCATCCGCCAGCAGGGTCAGCGCGCGCTTGGGCAAGCCGGTATCGCGGGCAAAGTCCTCAAGCGAGGTAAAGGGGCGGCGATTTCGCGCGGCGACGATGCGGTCGGCCCAATCGTCTCCTTCCGCACTGTCATTCCGGGGCTCGCGAAGCGAGAGCTCGGAATCCATCGAGCCGCATTCGCGCAGAGGAATGGATTCCGGGCCTGCGCCTGACGGCGCATCCCGGAATGACAATACTGATGGAATCCACTCGCCCTGGAATGACAGGGTTGCCTCATTTGCGAACGATCCCTGCATCCGCTTCAGCCGCACTTCGTCCGGATCGTTCCACCTGAAGCCATCGATCTGACGGAAGCCGAGCCGTACAGCGCAATATTTTCCGTCCCCCTCCTCCAGCGTGTTCTGGGCAAAGCTGTGGGACACATCGATGTCGCGTACCTCGACGCCGTTCTTGCGGGCATCGCCGACGATCTGTGCGGGGGCATAAAAGCCCATCGGCTGCGAATTCAGAAGCCCGCAGCAGAACGCGTCGGGATGAAAGCACTTCAGCCAGGACGAGACATAAACGAGCTGCGCGAAGCTTGCCGCATGGCTCTCCGGAAAGCCGTAGGAACCAAAGCCCTTGATCTGCTCAAAACAGTTCTTCGCGAATTGCGGATCGTAGCCGCGCCGGATCATATTGCCGATCAGTTTCTCTTCGAAATTCCCGATGGTGCCGACATTGCGGAACGTCGCCATCGCGCGGCGCAATCCATTGGCTTCTTCGGATGTAAATCCCGCCGCCTCGATCGCGATCCGCATCGCCTGCTCCTGAAACAAGGGCACGCCGAGGGTCTTGTGCAGGACCTTGTAGAGTTCATCCGGAGGACCATACTCCGACGAAGGTGCCGGATAGTTTTCCTTCTCAATGCCGTTCCGCCGGCGCAGGTAAGGATGCACCATATCGCCCTGGATCGGTCCCGGCCGCACAATGGCAACTTCGATCACGAGATCGTAAAACTCCCGCGGCTTCAACCGCGGCAGCATGTTCATCTGCGCGCGGCTCTCGACCTGGAAGACACCGAGCGATTCGCCCCGGCACAGCATGTCGTAGACCGCCTTCTCTTCGGCGGGAATCGTCTCCAGCTTCCAACGCTCGCCCTTGTGAAGCGCGATCAGGTCGAAGCATTTACGGATGCAGGTCAGCATGCCCAGCGCCAGCACGTCGACCTTCATCATGTTCAGCGCGTCGACATCGTCCTTGTCCCATTCGATGAAGGTACGGTCCTCCATGGCGGCATTGCCGATCGGCACATAGGTGTCGAGCCGATCCTGTGTCAGAACGTAACCCCCGACATGTTGCGACAGGTGCCGCGGAAACTCGATCAGTTCGGTGGCGAGTTCGACCGCCAGCTCCACCATCGGGTTTTGCGGATCGAAGCCGGCCTGCTTGACCTGCATCTCGTTGAGGCCATCACCCCAGCTTCCCCACACAGTATCGGCGAGCGCCGCGGTCACATCCTCGGTCAGGCCCAGCACCTTGCCGACGTCGCGGATGGCGCTGCGCGGCCGGTAATGAATCACGGTCGCGATGATGGCCGCGCGGTGCCGGCCATAGCGCCGATAGACATATTGCATCACCTCTTCGCGCCGCGAATGTTCGAAATCGACGTCGATGTCCGGCGGTTCCAGCCGCTCCTTGGAAATGAAGCGTTCGAACAAGAGATCGACCTTGGTCGGATCGACGGAGGTGATGCCGAGCACGTAACACACGGCGGAATTCGCCGCCGATCCCCGCCCCTGACAGAGAATTTTCTGGCTGCGTGCATAACGAACGATGTCGTGCACAGTGAGGAAGTAAGGCGCGTATTTCAATTCGGCGATCAGAGCGAGCTCTTTGCGTAAAGTGACGCGCAACGCATCGTTGATCTTGCCGCCAAAATATTTTTGCACGCCCGCCCATGTCAGGTCTTCCAGATGCTGCTGGGCGGTCTTGCCGGGCGGCACCGGCTCGTCGGGATACTGGTATTTGAGCTGATCGAGCGAAAAGCTGATGCGCTCGGCAAACCGCATGGTCTCGGCAATCGCCTGCGGCGCGTCGCGAAACAGCCGTGCCATTTCCGCTGGTCCCTTGAGATGCCGTTCGGCATTGGCCTCGAGGCGCTTGCCCGCCGCCTCGATGGTCGTCTTTTCGCGGATACAGGTGAGGACATCCTGCAAGCGGCGGCGCGAGGCATCGTGGTAGAGGACTTCATTGGTCGCGAGTAACGGCGCATCGGCACGGTCAGCGACGAGCCGGAGCCGGGCCAGCCGCCGCCGGTCGTCGCCGCGATAGAGCAGGCTTGCCGCGAGCCACACGCCATCGGCCTGGCTTGACTGCAGCCGCTTCAGAAGATCATGGGCTTTCGTCTCGTCGAAACGATGCGGCGGCGCCAGCACGAGCAGCTGGCCTTGCGCAAACTCCAGGAGATCATCAAGCTTCAGATGGCATTCACCCTTGGGCGTATCCTTTCCCATTTTGCCACGGGTGAGCAGTTGGCATAGCCTGCCGTAGGCAGCACGATCGCGCGGATAGACCAAAATGTCCGGCGTGCCGTCGATGAAAACGATCCGCGCTCCGATCAGAAGCCTCGGTCGGTGCTTGATTTCCGGATTATCGAGTTCACTGTAAGCCCGCACCACGCCGGCGAGCGTGTTGTGGTCGGCGATGCCGATGATGGGAAGACGGAGAATTCCGGCCTGATGGACATAGGCCTGCGGGTGCGAGCCGCCGCGCAGGAACGAGAAGTTCGTGGTGATGCCGATTTCCGCGTAATTCATGCGAACAACCCATGCATGAACCAGTTGGGCGGCTGGGCCTTGCCTTCTTTCTGTTCGACCTCGTCAAACAGGCCGTCGCGATAGAGCCAGAACCGCAAGCCCTCTTCGTCCTCGACGCGGAAATAATCGCGCGTCAGCATCGCGCCCTGCGAACGCCACCACTCCATGGCGACGCGTTCGGGGCCCTCGACGCGCACCACGGCATGAGTGGCGCGGCGCCAGACAAACCGCGCCGGCGGACCGTCCGGCACCTCGGCAATCACCTTGATCTGCTCCGGCCGTTCGAACAGCCGCAAGGGCCGCAGCGGCGGCTCGCCCGCGACCCGCGCCGGCCAGGCGGCCTCGGTCGCGGCCGTCAGATGATGCTGAGCCGGCGCCGCCCACACCGCGCGCTCAGGGATATGAGTATCCTGCGGCAGGTGAACGACCACCCGCTTGCCGCCAATGCGCGCGGCGATGCGGTCGATCAGGGCCGAGAGTTCGTCCTGGTCATGCACATGGCTATCGAGATCGCGCTGCTCCTGCACGACGATTTCGGTGCGGCTGGCGTCCAGGCGAATGAGATCGAAGCCGAAACCGGGATCGAGCGGATCGTTTAAGGCCTCCAGCCGCTCGCGAAACAGCCGGTCGATCACCTCGCCCCGCGTGACGGGCTGCCCGGTATCGACGGTGATGGTGCGAACCGCGCCGTCGGTGCGGAAAAAACGAGCTTCCAGCCGCCGCGCGCCCTTGCCTTGCTTGCCCATCGCCACAACCAGCGTCCCGGCCAATCCCGACAAGGTTGCCGAGATCACCGCTTCGGTGGCGACCGGCTCGGCAAAACGTTTTTCCACGATGTATTCGGGCAGCGGCTTGCGTGGGCTGATCGGCATATCGCCAAGTCCCAGCGCCTGTTCCAGCAGCGCCGTAAAACGAGCACCAAACCTGGCGGTGATTTCGTGCCGTTCGCGCTCCGCTACATCGCCGATGGTTTTCAACCCGGCACGGCGCAGCCCCGTCACCACGGCCATATCCGCACCCAATGCCGATATCGGCAGCGGTCTCACCGCCTCGGCCTCCTCGTCGTCGCGAACGATCCGGCCATGGACATGACGGGTGAGCGTCCGGGCACAGACGGCCGTTCCGGCGATGGCGCCGCTGATTGTAAATCCCTGCGAGGTCAGGACACCGCACACCCGGTTCAGCATCGCCGCCTCGCCGCCAAACAGGTGCGCACAGCCGGTAATGTCGAGAAACAGGCCGTGCGGGGCATCGAGCGCCACCAAGGGGGTGAAGCGGTCGCACCAATCGGCGATGGCGTTCAGCGCCTCGGCATCGGCCGCCTCATCGGCATCATGGACCTGAACGTCGGGGCAGATGGCGCGGGCGTTCGCAAGCGGCAAGCCGATCGCGAGGCCGCAACGGGCGGCGGCATCGTTGAGGGCGGAAATCCGCAGCATGTTGTTTTCCCTGGCAACAACGATGCAGGCGTGGTCAGGCGGGGTAACCTGAGTTGACGCGCCGCCTTCACGCGTCCCGATAACCGCTTCGTACGAAAGCGCTTTTGATTGTTGTTGTGACGCACCTTCCTTACGCGAGCCGATACCCGCCCCGGATCGCGTCCGGGGCAGGTTTTCGCTTGAAAACGCTTTGCGCCTGATGCGGTCGGTAGGCAGGCGCGGCAGCCACAGGCTGAGGATACGCCGCCGGTTTTCCGAAAAGGCACTCATCACATTTCCATTCCATGATCCAGCGGCCGGTCGGGCCATGACGGTTGCGGACAAGCTGCGCCTCAAACAAAGGCGAGCCCCATGCACTCGATGGGTGCGAGGCCGGCGGTGAATGCGCCGCACGCACGATCCACCTGCTCTCGGCGGTCGAGGCCCTCGGCTCTGCTGCCATCCGCAGCACAAGGCCGGTCGCGCCCGAGGCTTGGGCGGCCAATGTCAGCCTGCGGCTGGCCACGAGATCGAGCTGCTTCACCTCGCCCCAAACCTCGAGCACGACCGCGCCCACTGCATCGCAGGCCAGCGCGTCGGCCGTCGTCCGCAACGCTTGATCGACGTCGGCAGCGCGAACGGTGACCAGCAGGCGCGGATCGAGACCGAGCTCGGACAATCCGTCCATCGAAACGGCGCCTGCTTCGACTTCCGTAAAATCCTGCCGGATCCACACCAGCGGGCGCCGCGCGGCCACGCGCCTTGCCAGGCCCGCGATAAAACCGGTCGCCGCCGCGGTCTGCCGTCCCGCTCCCGCAAACACCTCATGCACGGCGGCCAAAGCAAGCCCGCCTTGCAGGTGTGCATCGGCCTCGGCATGGCCGAGCGGCACCTTGCGCTGACAACACGCCGCACCCTGCGTCTCGATGCGTTCGATGCTGCCGCGCAAGGCCGCAAGAGTTCCTGCTGCGCTCATCACCATGATGCGCCGCGTCCTTCCGAGACTGATGTGGCCGCTTCCGATTTTTAAGAAGAACCAGAAGCTGGCTCATTTGTTCATGATATGTTCTAATTTAAAGCTAACAGGGATCGAAGAGTCAATTCGAATTGGCACTTCGATGATTCATCAACGGATTCAAAGGGATTCAATCATGGACGTGCAACGTAAGCTGGAAATCCTGGCCGATGCCGCCAAATACGACGCGTCCTGCGCCTCCTCCGGCACCGAGATGCGGGACTCCAGCGACGGCAAGGGCCTCGGCTCGACCGCGCCGGGCATGGGCATCTGCCATTCCTACGCGCCGGACGGCCGCTGCATCTCCCTGTTGAAGGTGCTGCTCACCAACGCCTGCAACTACGATTGCCTTTATTGCGTCAATCGCTCTTCCAGCAACGTGCCGCGCGCCCGCTTCACCATCGAGGAGGTGGTGAAGCTCACGCTCGATTTCTACCGCCGCAATTACATCGAGGGACTGTTTCTCTCCTCCGGCATCATCCGCAGCGCCGACTACACCATGGAGCAGGTGGTCCGCGTGGCGCGCAGCCTGCGCGAAGAACATCATTTCCGCGGCTACATTCATCTCAAGACCATTCCCGAAGCCGACGACGCGCTGATCACCGAAGCCGGCAAATATGCCGACCGCCTCAGCATCAATATCGAGGTCCCCGAAGAGAGAAGCCTCGCAAGGCTCGCACCGGAAAAGGACGTGCGCGCGATCCGCCGCACCATGGGCCGGCTTCGCTTGAAGCTCGAGGAAGCAAAGCCCGACGAGAAGGCGAAAACCAGGCCGTCGCGCTTTGCACCGGCCGGCCAGAGCACGCAGATGATCATCGGCGCCGACGCGGCAGACGACCAGACCATCCTCGCCACCAGCGCCAATCTCTATGGCGCCTATCGCCTCAAGCGCGTCTATTACTCCGCCTTCAGCCCAATCCCGGATGCAAGCCGCGCGCTTCCGCTGGCACCCCCTCCCCTGATGCGCGAGCACAGGCTTTACCAGGCCGACTGGCTGATGCGTTTCTACGGTTTCGAGGCCGGCGAGATCGTCGAAGGAAGCGGCTGGCTTCCGCTCGACATCGACCCGAAGCTCGCCTGGGCGCTGCGGCATCGCGACCGTTTCCCGCTCGACGTCGCCCGCGCCAGCCGCGAAGAACTATTGCGCGTGCCCGGCTTCGGCCGCAAAGCCGTCGACCGCATCATCGAGACGCGCCGCCTGGCGTCGATCCGCAGTGCCGATCTCGGCAGGCTTCATATTCCAAAGCAGAAGGCGCTGCCCTTCATCATTCTCAGCGACCATCGCCCCTCGCCTGCTTTGCTTGATGCCGCAAACCTCGCCCAGCGCTTCAAGCCGAAGGCGGCCCAGCTCAGGTTCGATTTCTAGATGAATTACGTAATCCTCGCGCACGAAACCGACTTCGACGGCTGGCGGCAGGCCGCCCGCACGCTCGTGCTCGACGGCGTCAGGCCGGAAGACGTGACGTGGAGCGTCAAAGGCGACGAAGAATTATTCGCTCCCGCTGATGCGGCATCACCCTCGCGCTTGCCGGCCGGGACATTCAACGTTCCGGCGAGGTTCATCGAGCTTGCCCGGATCGCCATCCTGCACCGCGACCGCGAACGGTTTGCGCTGCTTTATCGCCTGCTGTGGCGGTTGCGAGGCGACCACGATCTGCTGGATGTTGCGACCGATCCGGACGTGATCAGCATCACGGCGATGGCAAAGGCGGTCCGGCGCGACGAGCACAAGATGCACGCCTTCGTCCGCTTCCGCGAGATCGGGCGCGAACGTGAGGCCCGCTATGTCGCCTGGTTCGAACCGGAACATCACATCGTCGGGCTGGCGGCTCCGTTCTTTGCGCGCCGCTTTGCCGACATGCCATGGTCGATCCTGACGCCTGATCTCTGCGCTCATTGGGACGGCTTTGCAGTTTCATTCACGCCGGGCGTCGGCAAGGCCGAAGCGCCAAGCTCCGATCGGCTGGAAGAGACCTGGCGGCGCTACTACGCCACGATCTTCAATCCTGCCCGGCTGAAGGTGAAGGCGATGCAGACCGAAATGCCCAAGAAGTACTGGAGGAACCTGCCGGAGGCCTCGATGATTAAACCCCTGATCGCTGGCGCGGCCCATAGCGCCGATGCCATGATCGCCAACGCCGCAACCGAGCCGCACAAGGCGCAACGGCGGCTGGAAGAGCCGATGAGACGCAAGACTGCCACTGCAGCCGACAACCTTGAGACCTTGCGCGAGGAAGCCGCCGGTTGCCGCGCCTGCCCGCTATGGAAGGACGCGACGCAGACCGTGTTTGGCGAAGGTCCGTCTCACGCGCCGATCATGCTGGTCGGGGAGCAGCCCGGCGACAAGGAAGACCTCGCCGGAAAGCCGTTCGTCGGCCCGGCAGGACAGATGCTCGATCGCGCGTTGATCGAAGCCGGCATCGAACGCAAGCAGGTCTACGTCACCAACGCGGTCAAGCATTTCAAATTCGTCCCACGCGGAAAAATCCGCCTGCACCAGAAGCCGTCGACGGCGGAGATCAAGGCCTGCCGGCCGTGGTATGAACGCGAAAAGGCCGCGATCAAACCGGTCCTAGTGGTCGCGATGGGCGCCACGGCAGCGCAGGGCGTGCTCGGCAGGATCACGCCGATCAACAAGAACCGCGGCCACCTCATCGATCTTGACGACAAAACCAAGGCGCTGGTGACGGTGCATCCGTCCTACTTGCTTCGCCTGCCGGACGCGGACGCCAAAGCGCGGGAGTACGAGCGCTTTGTCGACGACCTGAAGATGGCTGCGGCTTTCTTACGGAAGTCAGCCCGCGCGGCGTGATCAACCGGCGCGATGCCGGCTCCGGGGGAAGGGAAAGCTGCCGTTGTTCCTATCTGCTGCGCGGCAATGAATAACCGGACCACTCGCTTGCGATTTCCTGTCAGCGATCTCAGCAAGATCGGCGGCATTCTTTGCAGCAAGCCTGAATAAGCTTGCAGCTGTCATCCAGCCTTCAAATCCATCGGTCATTGATGAGCGCTCACCGTACTAGTGCGGCGAATTTGAAGTTCCTGTCAGTCGCTGCACGTTCGTTGCAGGACCTTCAAATTCAAAGCCGCACTAGAATCAACGAGTTGCTAGAGCTCCTTTGATTCCGAAGTTCGCATCAGAGGTTGCTGCGATATCTCGCGAACTTCCGAATCGGAGCTCGTCGTCATGACCGATATTGCACTTAGTGAAGGCATCGAGGGCGGCCCGGTCGAGCCTGCGGCAAGACCCAATCTCGACAAGGGCTTCAACCCGCTGACGATGATCATTTTCTTCGGCATCCTGGCTGCCGGACTGCTGTTTGTCTCCTACAGCATTTATTCCGACGTTGATGCCACCGGCGCCAAAATAACGAATTATCTGCCCTACCTGCTTTTGATGGTGGCGCTGCTGATCGCGCTGGGCTTCGAATTCGTCAACGGCTTTCACGATACCGCCAACGCAGTCGCGACCGTGATCTACACCCACTCGCTTCCGGCCGAATTCGCCGTGATGTGGTCCGGATTCTTCAATTTCCTCGGCGTGTTGGTATCGTCCGGCGCGGTCGCGTTCGGCATCGTCTCGCTCCTGCCGGTCGAGCTCATTCTTCAGGTCGGAAGCAGCGCCGGTTTCGCGATGGTCTTTGCGCTGTTGATCGCCGCGATCATCTGGAATCTCAGTACCTGGTATTTCGGCCTTCCCGCCTCCAGCTCACACACGCTAGTCGGTTCGATCATCGGCGTCGGCATTACCAATGCGCTCATGCGCGGCCGTGACGGCACCTCGGGCGTCGACTGGAGCAAGGCCGTCGAAATCGGCTATGCGCTCCTGGTTTCGCCGGTCGTCGGCTTCATCTGCGCCGCGGTTCTGCTGATGCTTCTGCGGGTGTTCGTTCGCAGTCCCGCGCTTTACGCCGCTCCCGAAGGCAACAAGGTGCCGCCGCTGTGGATCCGCGGCCTCCTGATCCTGACCTGCACAGGCGTGAGCTTTGCCCACGGCTCCAACGACGGCCAGAAGGGCATGGGCCTGATCATGCTGATCCTGATCGGCACGGTGCCCACCGCCTACGCGCTCAACCGTGCCCTGCCGGATTCGGAGCTCGCGATTTTCGAGAAGGCCTCGTCCGCGGCCTCCAATGTGATCGCCGCCAAGGGCGCCGGTTACAGCATTATCGGCGATCCGCGTCCAGCCGTGACGCAGTACGTTTCGGAGCACCAGATCGCCGAAGGCACCTATCCTTCGCTCTCGGTTCTGGTGAAGGACATCGCTGATCAGGTTCAGAAGTACGGTGCGCTGAACAAAGTGCCCTCGCAGCTCGTCGGCAACACCCGCAACGACATGTACCTGACGTCGGAAGCGATCCGCTTCCTGATGAAGGACAAGGCGAACGAGCTGAGCACGCAAGAGGTCGCCACCCTGAAGGCCTACAAGGGCGAACTGGACGCCGCCACCAAGTTCATTCCGAATTGGGTGAAAATCGCGGTCGCGCTGGCTCTCGGCCTGGGCACCATGATAGGCTGGAAACGGATCGTGGTGACGGTCGGCGAGAAGATCGGCAAGACCCACCTGACTTACGCGCAAGGCGCCTCTGCCGAACTGGTTGCCGCTGCTACCATCTTCGCGGCCGACAACTTCGGTCTGCCGGTCTCCACCACGCACGTGCTGTCATCCGGCGTCGCCGGCGCCATGGCCGCCAACGGGTCCGGGCTGCAGGTTGCAACCATCCGCAACATGGTAATGGCCTGGATGCTGACGCTGCCCGCCGCGATCCTGCTCTCGGGCACGCTCTACTTCATCTTCTCCCGGATCTTCTGATCCAAAGACTACCAAGCAAAAAAGAAGAGGCCCGCGTCAAACGCGGGCCTCTTTTCTTTGACGGTCCTGGTCTGTCACGCCGCCAGCGCGGTCTCGACCAGCTTGATCCAATACGACGTGCCATAGACGATCGCTTCGTCGTTGAAGTTATAGGCGGGATGATGCAGCCCGGCGCTGTCGCCGTTGCCGCAGAAGATAAACGCGCCCGGCCGCTTCTCCAGCATGAAGGCGAAGTCCTCTCCGCCCATCATCGGCGGCATCTCCTGCACGTTGCCGCTTCCTGCAATCTCCTTCGCCACACCGATCGCAAAATCCGTCTGCGCCGTGTGATTGACCACGACCGGATATCCGGGCTCGTACTCGAGGTCTATCTTGGCGCCCGTGATCTGCGCGACGCCTTCCACCACTTCGCGGACGCGTTTTCCCACCAGCGCGCGAACTTCCGGCGTCAGCGTGCGAACGGTGCCCCTGATCTCGGCGGTCTGCGGAATCACGTTGCGGGCGTTGCCGGCATGAAATTCGCACATCGAGACCACAGCGGCTTCGAGCGGATCGACGCTGCGCGACACGATGGACTGCAACGCGGTAATGAGTTGGGCGCCGACCATGACGGAATCGATCGATAAATGCGGGCGCGCCGCGTGTCCGCCGCGTCCCTCGATATGGATGTTGACGGCATCGGTCGATGCCATGATCGGACCAGGCCGGATCGCGAAGGACCCGACCGGGATTCCCGGACCATTATGCATGCCGTAAACCTGATCGATGGCGAAGCGGTCGAACAGGCCGTCCTTGATCATGGCCGCCGCGCCGAAGCCGCCCTCTTCCGCCGGCTGGAAGATCACGACAGCGTCGCCGGCGAAATTCCTCGTCTCGGCCAGATAGCGCGCGGCGCCCAGAAGCATCGCGGTATGCCCGTCATGGCCGCAGGCGTGCATCTTGCCGGCAGTCTTCGAAGCGTAGGGCAATCCGGTCGCCTCCTCGATCGGAAGCGCATCCATGTCGGCGCGGAGCCCGATCGTCCTGACGTCCCCCTTGCCGCCTGGCTTGCGTCCCTTGATCAGGCCGACGACGCCGGTCCCGCCGAGCCCGGTTACGACTTCATCGCAGCCGAACTGACGAAGCCGCTCGGCCACCAAGGCCGACGTCCGGCTCTCCTGATATCCCAGTTCAGGATGTTCATGGATGTCGCGGCGCCAGGCCTGAATTTCGGGTTGCAGATCGGCCGCGCGGTTGACAATGGGCATGGGGAAACTCGGTTTTGAATGCTTGATCAACGCCTTATCTAGCACACAAGCGCGGCGGATTTGAAGTTCCTGGGCTCCTTATGATTCCGAGGTTCACGCCAGAGGTCGCTCGAAGCCCTTGCGAACTTCGGAATCGGAGCCTCCGGGGGCGGGGCCCCCAAGACCTCCGGACGATTGACAAAAACCCTGTCGCCGGACTTTCTCGTATCTCACCAGTCAGCACGGAATACCAGGATGGCCACGCGGCTCGAGGGAGACTTCGACTACATCATCGTCGGCGCCGGCACCGCCGGGTGCATCGTCGCCAATCGCCTGTCGGCCGATCCGCGCAACCGCGTGCTGATCCTGGAAGCCGGCGGGAGCGACAACTGGATCTGGTTTCACATCCCGGTCGGTTATCTCTTCGCCATCGGCAATCCGCGATCCGACTGGATGTTCCGGACCGAGGCCGAGCCAGGTCTCAACGGCCGCTCGCTGGCCTATCCCCGCGGGAAGGTGATCGGCGGCTCGTCGGCGATCAATGCCATGATCTCGATGCGCGGACAGGCGGCCGACTACGATCACTGGCGCCAGCTTGGTCTCGCCGGCTGGGGTTATGACGACGTTCTGCCGGCCTTTCGGCGCCTGGAGGATCATTTTCTCGGCGAGAGCGAGCATCACGGCGTCGGCGGCGGCTGGCGTATCGAAGCGCCGCGGCTCTCATGGGCCGTTCTCGACGCGGTGGCCGAAGCCGCGCAGCAAATGGGCATCAGGAAAATCCCGGATTTCAACACCGGCGACAATGAAGGCGTCGGCTATTTCCATGTCAACCAGAAGCGCGGACGCCGCTGGTCGTCGGCCCGCGGCTTTCTCAAGCCGGCCTTGAAGCGCGCCAACCTGCGGCTGGAGAAGAACGTGCTGGTTGATCGGCTCATCGTCGAGAACAACTGTGCCGTGGGTGTGCTGTTTTCCAGAGACGGACAGCTCTTCGAAGCCCGCAGCAAAGGCGAGATCATTCTCTGCGCCGGTTCGATCGGCTCGACCCAGGTGCTGCATCGCTCCGGCATCGGGCCGGCGGAATGGCTGGCCCCGCTTGGTATCACGAGCGTCCTCGACCGGCCCGGCGTCGGTCGCAACCTGCAAGACCATCTCCAGCAGCGTGCGATCTACAAGGTCTCCGGCGTGCGCACCCTGAACGAGACCTATTACTCCTATGTGCGGCGCGGCTTGATGGGACTCGACTACGCCTTCCGGCGGCGCGGCCCGCTGACCATGGCGCCCTCCCAACTCGGGATTTTTACCCGCTCCGATCCCCGCCGTGACCGCGCCAACATCCAGTTCCACGTCCAGCCGCTCTCGCTCGACAAGTTCGGCGACCCCCTGCACCGATTTGCCGCGATCACCGTCAGTGCCTGCAACCTGCAGCCAACGTCGCGCGGCACGGTGCGGATCAGATCGGCCATTCCCGATCAGGCGCCTTCGATCGCGCCAAATTATCTGTCGACCGACGAGGATCGACAGGTTGCCGCCGACGCCATCCGCACGACGCGGCGACTGATGAAGCAGCCGGCGCTTGCGGCCTATCGTCCGGAGGAGTTTTTGCCGGGTCCCTTGGTCGGCGACGACGAGTCGTCGCTGGCCAAGGCAGCCGGCGATATCGGCACCACGATTTTTCACCCGGTCGGAACGGCAAAGATGGGAACCGAAAGCGATCCGCTCGCGGTGGTCGACGAGCGCCTGCGCTTTCGCGGGCTGGCGGGGCTGCGGGTCGCGGATGCGTCCGTGATGCCGACGATCACGTCAGGCAATACCAATACGCCGACGGCGATGATTGCCGAAAAAGCAGCGACGATGATCCTGGCGGATTCGCGCTGATCCCGCGCGATTCGCGAATCCGATTTAGGCGGACTTGCGAACCGCGTTGTCGACCAGCGTCTTGCCGAGCGACCAGATTGCGCCGGGAACCTTGTGGCTCGAGGCAATCACCGAATCGAATGCCCGCTCGATCCAGGCGCAATCTTCTTCGGTGACGGTGAGCGGCGGCAACAGCTTGATGGTGTGGCTGCCATGCCCTGACACCTGAGTCAGGATCTTGTGGTCCTTGAACAGCGGCACGGTGATCAGCTGACAGAACAAGCCTTCCTTGGCGGTCTCCAGCACGTTCCAGGAAGCTTTCAGGCGGAGCGATTTCGGCGCACCGAACTCAAGCCCAATCATCAATCCCTTGCCGCGCACGTCCTTCAGCAGTTCATATCCGGGGACCATCCGGTTGAGTGCGAGCCTGAGCTCCGCGCCGCGCTTGGCGGCAGCCTCGACCAGCTTTTCCGACTTGATGACTTCGAGCGTGGCGATACCGGCGGCCATCGCCAGATCGTTCTTCGCAAACGTCGAACCGTGCACGACCGCACGATCCATCTGATTGAATATCTTGTCGAAGATATGCTTGCGCGTGAGAACCGCGCCAACCGGAACATGACCTCCCGACAGCGCCTTCGACAAAAGAACCATGTCCGGTTCGACGTTCCAGTGCTCGATCGCAAGGAAACGGCCGGTCCTGCCCATTCCGGTCTGGATCTCGTCGGCAACCATCAGCGTGCCGTACTTGCGGCACAGCGCAGCCGCGCCGGGCAAGAACTCGTCGGTGGGCATGTTGACGCCCTTGCCCTGGATCGGCTCGACGATGAAAGCCGCCACTTCGCGCGACGACAGGGCCTGCTCGAGCGCTGCGAGATCGTTGAACGGGACGGACGTACAGCCCGGCAGCAGCGGCTGGAACCCACCCCGAAAATTCGGATCATCGGTCAGCGACAACGCACCATAAGTCAGACCATGATAGCCGTGGGAGCAGTAGACGATGCCGGGCCGGCCGGTGGCGCCACGGGCGAACTTGATCGCCGCCTCGACGCACTCCGCACCCGAATTGGCGAAAAACACCTTGTCCAGATATGGCACATATTTGAGCAACCGCTCGGCCAGCACGCCGGCAAGCGTCGAGACGTCGAGCTGCACGAGGTTGGGCAGGTCGGCGTCGAGGACGCTTTTGAGCGCCTGCCGCAAGACTGGATGATTCCGGCCAATCGCAAAAACGCCAAAACCGCTCAATAGATCGAGGTAACGGGCGCCTTCGCGATCGTACAGGTATTGGCCTTCACCCTTCTGGAAACCGACATCGTAGCCGATCGTCTTGAGAACCCGAACGAGCTGTTCGTTCAAGTGGCGGGCGTGCATGGAGCTGCGTTGCCCCTGCCGTTCCACAAAAATCTCAGAAACGTCTAGATTGGGATATGTCATCAGCTAAATACTTCGATTGGGGCCCATTCCGTCAACTGAAAACGTCCTGTGCGTCGTTTTGCCATCAAAACGTCCTATGCGGCGTTTTGCCATCCACGATGATTGCTTTAAGCATAGGCTACACCATGCTGCACCGCCAACGAGAGATTATGCGCACGACTATTTTTTTGGGAGCGTTAACCGCGATGACAACGGTCTCCGCACTGGCGGCCGATCCGACGGGAGACTGGCGCGTGGCGGACGGCGTCGCCCACATCCGCGTGGCGGAGTGCAATGGCAGTGTGTGGGGAGCGGTCATCTGGGAGAAGGAGCCTGGCGGCCTCGACGTGCACAACCCCGATGCCTCCAAGAGGAGCAGACCGACCCTGGGCATCCCGATTCTGATCGATATGAAGAAGAAGCCCGGAGCTGATCAGTGGGAGGGCGAGGTCTACAATGCCAACGACGGAAAAACCTATAGTTCGACCATCAAGCCCATCGGCTCCGACAAGCTGGAAATTCAGGGCTGCGTGCTGGGCTTCCTGTGCGGCGGCGAGACATGGACCCGTATCGCCGGACCGATTCCGCCGAGCAATGCCGGTAGTGTAGCAAAGGCTTCAAAGACCGCGGTAGCCCCCAAAACTACGGGCGCTACCGATTCGTCGGTCAGAGGACAGAGGCCGGCGGCGAGCGCCGACCCGGTGGGCGACATCTGCCTAATTCCCGACATTGCGCGGTTTGCCCATTAGCGCGGGCTGAAACAGCAGCACGGCTGCAAGCGTCGTGACGAGCGACAGCGCCAACAGCTTGCCCATGCTTGCCGTTCCCGGGTGGCTCGACAGCCACAGGCTGCCGAACGCGGTGGCCGTCGTCATGGCGCTGAAGAAGATGGCACGCGTCAGGCTCGATTGCAGCAGATTCGTCCTCCCTGCCCGCCACGCCGTCACATAGTAGATCTTGAAGGCGACGCCGACGCCGAGCAGCAAGGGCAGCGCGACGATATTGGCGAAGTTGAGCGGCAGGTCGATCAGGACGCAGATCTCGAGCGTCACCGCGCCGGCCACCAGCAGCGGCACCAACGTCATCAGCACGTCGGTGATTCGCCGCAGCGTGATCCACAGCAACAGGCTGATCGCGACCAAGGCCCAGAAGCCTGCGTGAATGAAGGCTTTGACGATGGTGTCGCCGGATTTGAGAATCGAGACCGGTCCGCCGATTGCCGTCGGCTCGGCGGCGAGCACGGCGGCGGCAAACCTGCGCAGGGTGTCATTATCGTTGGGATCGCCGCGCGGCTCGGCCTCGACGCGCATCAGTCCGTCCTTGGTCTTCCAGGCCTGCACGAGATCGGGCGGCAGGCTGTTCAGCGTGACGGGCCCGGCGCGCAGCGCCTTTCTGAGCTGATCGAGCACGACCTTCAGCGGGGTCACGAAAATGGCCTGCACTTTTTCGCGCGTCGCCTCATTCGAATCGGCAAGCTTGTCCAGATCGTCGGCCAGCCGCCGCGAGGCTACCGCGCCCGGCCCTTTCGCATCGCCTGCCGTCTTGCGCAGGCTTGCCGCCGATCCCTTCAAATCGGAGACGTTTTCGGTATCGGACGGCGGTTCGTCGATGGAGTCGGGATTAAGCGCCGGGTTGAGGATTTTCGCACCCTGCGCGATCAGCTTCAGCTTTTCCGGCTGGTCTTGCGGCACGAAACTGTCGAGCGACATCACCCGCAGCACTTCGGGCAACCTGGACAGCTTCTCTTCGATTTTTTTCGCGTCGGCTTCCGAGTGGGTCATCACGTTGATGGCATTAGCGCCGGTGTTCGGATCTTTTCTCAAGTCGAGAAACGTCGCGATCGATTCCGCATTGGGATTGCGCAAATGCATCGGGTTGAAGTCGAAGTGAAGGAAGTAAAGCAGCGGCAGACCGGCAGCCGCAACCAGCAGGGTGCCCGCGACAATGATCACCCGATGATCTTCGAGAAAGCGATCGAGCGGTGCGAGGAAGGCATAGCCGACCGGCTCGTCCTCACCGGGTGGGTTCAAAAGACTGAGCAGCGCCGGCAATACCGTGATGCTCGAGAAGAACGCGACGAGCATGCCGACGCCAGCGATCTCGCCAAGCTCGGACACGCCTTTATAGTCGGTCGGCAGAAACGACATGAACCCCGCTGCCGTGGCCATGGCCGCGAGCGAGAGAGGCACGGCGGAATATTCGGCCGCCTTGGCCAGCGCGGTCTTCAGATCGTTGCTCTTGAATCGCTCCGAACGGTAGCGAACACTGAACTGGATGCCAAAATCCACCCCCAATCCAATAAACAGCACCGCAAACGCAATCGAGAGCAGGTTGAGCGAGCCGACCATCTTGAGGCCGATCGCGGTGGTGATCACAAGGCCGATGGCCAGATTGGCGAACACCGCCGAGATGATCTTTGCCGAATGCAGGGCCAGCCAGAGGATGAACAGCACGACCACGACAGTGCCTACGCCGTTCACGACCGCGCCGTCGGCTACGGTCCCGAATTCCTCATTGGCAATCGGCACCGGTCCAGTCAGCCTGACCCGCGCACCATATTGGCCCTCGAGGTTGAGATCGGCCGCAGCGTGCCGAATCGCGTCGGTCGCCGCCTTGCCAGGTTCGAGCGCATTGAAATCCAGGATCGGCTTGAACTCGATGAAGCCGCGGCGGTCGGCGTCGGTCAGGGGCTTGTCGCTGACAAGCTGGCGCCAGGAAAAGGCCGCGTTGCCGTTTTTCAGCACATCCTCGATCGTCTGGGAGATCTGATTGAGAGGACGTTCGGTGCTGTCGAGCTTGATCTGGCCGCGCCTGACACCCGCCAGCACGGTTTCCAGCGCGCCGGTCAGCCCGCGCAGCGACGGATCTCCAGCCATGATCTCGATCAGCGGAGCCGCCTGTTCAAACTGCCCGGTGAGCTGGGCGACCTCCTCCTTGGGCAGGAACAGGAACGCGTTCTTTTCAAAAAACTCGCCCGAACCGAGCGATTCCACCGCCTCAAAATGCTGCTTGTCTCCGGCGAGCTTGTGATAGAGCGCCGACGTCGCCGCGGTCATCGCTTCCGGCGTTGGCGCCTCCACCACGGCCAGGATCATTCGCTCGCGGTCGAAGGCATTTTCGAACTGAATGTCGCGTTTGCGCCAGTCCAGGTTGGAAGAAATCAGGGTGTTGATGTCGGTATTGATTTCAAAATGTTTGGCGGCATAGACGCCGGCGCCAACCGCAAGGGCGAGGGCTATCAGGACGGTCGTGACAGCAAATCGCGTGCAGGTCGTAACAATTGAAACAACTATCTTGGTAAGCACTTCGTCTCTTTCTGGGTCGTGGCGGCCCGCCCGGCAACGCCCGCTATCTAGCGGAGTTCACCGGGCCAATCTAATGTTGTTTTTGAGGTTTTTGCTTCGGTCGGGGGCCGAAAGAACGCCAAAAAGCGCCGAATCTGGGCCGCTGGTCGCCGAGCCGGCTTATATCCGGCGCTGATGACGCAGCTGTGAGGAGAATGCAGCCGCCGCGAGCGCAAGCTGTATCACGATACCTAAATTAACGCTGAGAACGGCATATTGTCTGCCGCGACGCGTACCGGTTCGAGTCGCCTTTCCTATCCGGTCTTTTTTTGACACAAAGCCCTGCACCCACAGGTTCAAAGCCTTGGTGTAGATATTGCAGCGCGGGGACCACAAATATTGGCCGACGTCCTGACCGGGCGCCGCGCCAAAATGAAGGTAGCTTACTTTGCGTAACGGCCATCCAATGGAAGTCTTTCTAGCGCAACCTCGCGGGTTTTGCGCGGGTGTCGTGCGCGCTATCGAAATCGTCGAGCGTGCGCTCGAAAAGTACGGGCCGCCGGTCTATGTCCGGCATGAGATCGTCCATAACAAATACGTCGTGGAGAGCCTGAAAAACAAAGGCGCGATCTTCGTCGAGGACCTTTCCGAGGTGCCGGCCAACGCCGTCACGGTCTTTAGCGCCCATGGCGTGGCGCGGAGCGTCGAAGAAGAGGCCGCCTCACGCGGCCTGCCCGTGCTGAACGCGACATGTCCACTGGTGACCAAGGTTCACAACCAGGGCAAGCGCTACATGTCCAAGGGGCGCTCCCTCATCCTGATCGGCCACGCCGGCCATCCCGAGGTCGAGGGAACCATGGGGCAGGTTCCAGGGCCCGTTCTGCTGGTCCAGAATGTCGAGGACGTCGCGGCCCTGACCCTGCCCACCGACGCTCCCGTCGCCTATATCACCCAGACCACGCTCAGCGTGGACGACACCAAGGACATCATCGCGGCCCTCCGCGAGCGATTTACAGATATTCAAGGCCCTGACACCCGGGATATCTGCTATGCGACACAGAACCGCCAATCTGCGGTAAGGGACCTCAGTAAACTCGTGGATGTTATCCTGGTGGTCGGGGCCACCAATAGTTCCAATTCAAACCGCTTGCGTGAAATCGGCACGGAAGTCGGCGTTCCGAGTTACCTGATTGCCGATGGCAGTGAGCTCAATCCGGAATGGCTGAAGGCGGCCAGGGCGGTTGGCATCACCGCCGGCGCTTCGGCGCCAGAGGTGCTTGTTGATGACGTGATTGAGGCCTTGCGACGCATCGGACCAGTCAAGCTTTCGGTGCTGCCGGGCCGCGAAGAAAATATCGAATTTCGGCTTCCCGCCGAATTGGCTGCGGGCTGATTTATTCCTCATCCTGGATGCAGAAAGACACGTAATGGCTATACCGTTCTTCAAGGAAATTCGCATCGGTGGCTATCTGATGAAGCAGAAACTGATGGGCCGGAAACGGTTTCCACTGGTGCTGATGCTGGAGCCGCTGTTTCGCTGCAATCTTGCTTGCGTCGGTTGCGGCAAGATCGACTATCCCGATGCCATTCTCAATCGGCGGATGACGCCGCAGGAGTGCTGGGATGCAGCCGATGAATGCGGGGCCCCGATGGTGGCGATCCCCGGCGGCGAACCGCTGATCCACAAGGATATCGGCGAAATCGTCCGCGGCCTGGTGGCACGCAAGAAATTCGTCTCCCTCTGCACCAACGCGCTGCTGCTCGAGAAGAAGCTCCACCTGTTCGAGCCGTCGCCCTATCTGTTCTTCTCGGTCCATCTCGATGGCCTGAAGGATCATCACGACAAGGCGGTGTCCCAGGAAGGCGTGTTCGATCGCGCCGTCTCGGCGATCAAGGCCGCGAAGGCCAAGGGGTTTGCGGTCAACGTCAACGCAACGATTTTCGACGGACATTCGGCCGAGGACATCGCGAAGTTCCTCGACTTAACGACCGAACTCGGCGTCGGCGTGTCGATGTCGCCGGGCTACGCCTATGAGCGCGCGCCGGACCAGGAGCACTTCCTCAACCGGACGAAGACCAAGAACCTGTTCCGCGACGTGTTTGCGCGCGGCAAGGGCAAGAAGTGGAATTTCATGCACTCCGGCCTGTTCCTCGACTTCCTGGCCGGCAACCAGAGCTACGAGTGCACCCCGTGGGGCATGCCCGCCCGCAACATCTTCGGTTGGCAGAAGCCCTGCTACCTGCTTGGTGAAGGCTATGCCAAGACCTTCAAGGAGTTGATGGACACGACGGATTGGGACAGCTACGGCACCGGCAAGTATGAGAAGTGCGCCAACTGCATGGCGCACTGCGGCTATGAGCCGACCGCGGCGAACGACGCGTTCAAGAACCCGTTGAAGGCGCTCAAGGTAGCGCTTGGCGGCGTCCGTACCACGGGGCCGATGGCGCCCGAAATCGATCTCAGCAAGCAGCGCCCGGCGCAGTACATCTTCTCGGAACAGGTCCAGAAGAAGCTGTCAGAGATCCGCCGTGACGAGGCCCTCGCTGCCCAGCAGAAAGCCTCGACAGCCGCGTAAGGAGCGCAGCGCGCGGTTGAAATCGATCCCGGTCGTGACCAGGTCACGCAGCGTCCGCGGGTTTCGCGCGACGCTGCGCAGCACCTTGCGCAGGTCGATATCTCCGTTCGGCTTGATGGCGCCCATGGCGAGCGGCGGCAGAGCCCGATGCGCCGGATCGCTGACGACGCGCAGGGCGGCGAATGGCAACCCAGCATTGGTCGCATATTCCGCGGCAATGTGGCTTTCCATGTCGACTGCAGCAGCCCCTGTCTCAAGGTGCAACGCCTCCTTGAGATGACGCTCGGCAACCAGTTCCTCAGTCCCTGCCAGACGCCCCCTGACGACTCGGCGGCGCCCGAGACCGAAGCCGGCGATCAGATGGTCTTTCAGCGCCAGGTCGGCCAGCCAGCGGGTGTCGCCAGCCAGCACTTCCGTCGCCACCACGATGTCGCCGGATTTCAAGGTAGGATCTAGGCCGCCGGCCACGCCGAAGCTGATCACGCCGCGGATCGTGGTGGGATCGAATACCGTCAGAAGCGAGCGCAATTGCTGCGGATCGCTACTGCTACAGATAACGGTCATTCCAGGGCCGGATGCGATCCGGGCCTCCTGCACAAGTCCAGTCACGATAAGCACCGGCCGCGGGTCCACCTTGCCCACGGACGCGCCAACCCCTGCCCCCAATCTCACATTCCGACCCCTACCACCCTGCTGTTGGTCTTTCGCAAATTCCGATACCGCGCCAATGCCCAGAGCGGAAAGAATTTCGAATAACCATGATAACGCAGATAAAATACCCGAGGAAAGCCCGTCGCCGTATAGCGTTGCTCATCCCACAAGCCCTTTTGGGTCTGTGTGGTCATGAGGTACGCCACCCCACGGGCAACGGCCGGATTTTCGACCTCGCCCGCCGCCATGAGGCCAAGCAAAGCCCATGCCGTTTGCGAGGCCGTTGATGGGCAGCCGTCAAACCCCTTCTTGAACTCCTTATAGTCGAGTCGGTAGCTGGTCGCATGCTCTCCCCAGCCGCCATCGGCGTTCTGCACCGATACCAGCCACCGCACGGCCTTCTGCACCATGGGGTCTTGATGATCAACCCCGGCAGCGTTGAGGGCGCAGAGCACCGACCAGGTACCGTAAATGTAGTTCAGGCCCCAGCGGCCATACCATGATCCTTCCGCGAGCTGGGTGCTCCGCAGGTAGGCCACCCCTGCTGCCACCGCGGAGCTCGTCTCGGCGTTTTCGCCGAGCTGGGCCAGCATGGAAATGCAGCGGGCCGTGACGTCCTCGGTCGGGGGGTCCAGCAAGGCGCCGTGATCGGAGAACGGGATGTTGTTGAGGTAATATTCGAGATTGTTGACGTCGAAAGCGCCCCAGCCGCCGTTCTTGCTCTGCATCCCCTCGATCCACTCGCGGCCGCGGGCAATCGCCGCGTCATAGGCCGGGTTCGGCATGCCCCGTCGCGCTCGGTCCATGGCCATCACGACGACGGCGGTGTCGTCGAGATCCGGATAGTGGGCATTGTTGTACTGAAAGGCCCAGCCGCCCGGCCTGGTCTGCGGAGCGCGGACGGCCCAGTCGCCTTTTACGTCGAGAACCTGTTTGGGCAGCAGCCAATCGAGCCCCTGCTTGGCCGGTGCCAGCGCATCCTCGCTTCCGGCTTCGAGCAAGGCGTGGCAGGTAAGCGCGGTGTCCCACACGGGCGAGACGCAGGGCTGGCAGTACGCTTCCTCCTCGCCGACCACCAGGAGCTTGGCGAGGCCGTTCCGCTGCGTGACGCGCGGCGGATAGTTCGCGTCCTTGCCGAGAGCGTCATACATCATGACGGCGTTGGCCATCGGCGGGAAAATCGCACCGACGCCGTCTTCGCCGTTGAGCCGCTCCTCGATAAAGGCGACCGCCGCATCGATCGCGCGGGCGCGCAGCTTTTTCGGAAACAGCGGTTCGATGAACCGCAGCATTTTGTCCAGTGCGCTGAACAAAAGATACCAGCCCCAGCTCTGGTGCGGCGCCTTCGACACCATCCCGATAGAGCGCGGGTCCTCCAGGAACAACTCGTCGATGCCTACGCCCTTGGGATTTTTAGCCCGCGGCTTCAGCGCACCAAGCACCAGAAGCGGCACCAGCGTGGTTCGGGCCCAATAGGAAATCTTGTTGAGATGAAACGGGAACCACAGCGGCAACAGGGTGATTTCAACCGGCAGGACCGGCACCGCACGCCACGTCGTAATGCCGAACAACGCGAACATGAAACGCGTGAAAACGTTGCTCTTGGCCGCACCTCCACGCGCATGGATCGCCTCTCGCGCGCGCACCATGTGCGGCGCGTCGATCGGATCGCCAACCATCTTCAGAGCGAAGTAGGCCTTGACGCTCGCGCTCATGTCGAAGTCGCCGGCATGGACCAGCGGCCAGCCGCCATGGTCGCCCTGGATGCGTCTCAGGTATCTGGCAATCTTGGCCTCGAGCGCCGTATCGGGCGACTCGCCGAGATAATGAGCGAGCAGCACATATTCGGCAGGGATCGTGCAATCCGCCTCAAGTTCGAACACCCAATGGCCGTCCGACTGCCGGTGCCCCAGCAGCGCCTGTGTCGCCGAACGGATGCTCGTCTCAATGTCGTTTGCCGCCTCAAGCTTGTTCGTTGCAGCCTGCATCAGATTCGAAATCTCCTGCTTTGCCCGCCCGCTTAGGAGGGATGCAAATGTTAGGAACCGGACTACTAGCCCTCAGAGAGGACAAGATCGGCCGCGCGGTCGCCCGACCGCACCGAACCTTCGATGGTTGCCGGCAACCCCGTATCAGTCCAATCGCCGGCAAGAAACAGGTTTTTGAAGGCTGTCACGGCGCCCGGCCGCAACGCATTCTGTTCCGGTGTCGCCGCAAATGTGGCACGGCGCTCGCGCACAATCTGCCAGGCCGGCATTTCAGCCGTAATCCCGCAGGCTCGGCAGATATCCTGCCAAATCGCCTGCGCGAGCTCCTCACGCGGCTTGTCGACCAGCCGGTCGGCACCGCTGATCGTGATCGACAGGCGCTGCGGGAACGCGAAAAGCCATTCCACGAGCCCTCCGATCACCCCCAAAATAGGCGGCTGGCCCTGCGGCGGCTCATAGCGGAAATGGGCGTTCACAATCGCGTGGAATTTGGTGGGCGTTTTCAGGCCGGGCAGCAGCGAAGCTGCGGCGCGGGGCGGCACGGCCAGCACGACAGCATCCGAAGGCGCAAGGGATATCGTCTCGTCGCCAAAGCTTAGCTTGCTGATGCGACCCGCGGCATTGTCGAAGCTGCGAAGCTCTCGCCCGTACTGGATCGCAGTCCCCTTGTCCTGCAACAGCTGGATCGCCGGGTCGACCAGGACCGCGCTCAACCCCTCGCGCGCGATCAACGGCCGGCAGGCCTGACCACCGGCGAGGAGCGTCTCCCGCACGATCGCCCCGGCAAGGCCCGCCGATCCCTCCGGCGGATCGATGTTGAGGGCCGCCAGAAGCAGCGGCTGCACCAGTCGCTGGTACAGCACGCCCTCGCATGGGATGGCATCGCCGACGAGTCTCTGAGGCGACGACCAGATCAACGGCGCGAGGGCCAGATAGTCTCGCAAGCTTGTACCCGGCACGCGCCGCGCGTCATCAAAGACCCACAGCGGCAGGCGGCTGTCGCCCAGATCGAGCTGCCAGCGCTTTCCGGTCTTCAGATCGACGAAAGGAAACTGGGCGCGCTTCGGGCCCACAAGGCCGGCCTCGGAACCGATCGATCTGGCATAAGCCAAGGCGTGGCGATTGCCCGAGAGCAGAAGATGATTGCCGTTATCGATCGTCAGATTGGTTGCCGCGTCGAAATAGGAACGGCAACGCCCGCCCGCCTGTTGCGTGGCCTCGTAAAGGTTGACCTTGTAATTCGCATTGGCGAGCCTGACGGCGGCCGACAAACCGGAAATTCCGGCGCCTATGATGTGGGCAACTTTTTGCATGTGACGGATGAATCGAAAAGCGTGGGCGTCAGAAAAAGCCGTAGCGGAGCAGAATCGAAAGCTTGGCGATCTTGGTCAGACGGACCGGCGCGCGGGGGTTAGCGAACCCGCGCGCAACAAGCAATTGCAGAATCGCGCCGTAGTACTTCGACATGATCCGTGGCGCACGTACCGCGTGGCGGGAATTGCGGGCCATGATGGCCTCGGATTTGGCAAAATGGTCCCTTGCCTGGTCCACCAGCGGGGCGCAGACCTTCGGCAGTGCCGGATCGGCCGCAACGGTACGCGGATCGGTCGAGGTGATCCCCGCCTGCGCCAGGCCTTCCTTGGGCAGATAAAGCCTTCCGAGCGCGGCATCTTCGTCGATGTCGCGCAAGATGTTGGTGAGTTGCAAGGCGCGGCCCAAATGATGCGCGAGCTGGATGCCGTCCTCTCTCGGCATGCCGAACACCCGCACCGAGAGCCGCCCGACGGCGCTTGCGACGCGATCGCAATAAAGGTCAAGCGTCGCCATGTCCGGCGCCCTGATGTCCTGCGGGACATCCATTTCCATGCCGTCGACGATGGCGAGAAAATCGTCGCGTTCCAGTCCAAACCGCTGCACCGAGGGGACGTAATCGCGCAGCCGCGCCGGCGGACGGCCCTGATAGAGGGCGTCGATATCTTCACGCCACTGTTGCAGCGCCGCCAGCCGTCGTTCGCGCGGACCGTCGGAATCGGCGATGTCGTCGACTTGGCGGCAAAAACTGTAGATCTGGAACATCGCCTCCCGCTGCTCCTGCGGAAGAAGGCGCATCGCGGCGTAGAATGAACTACCTGACGCCGTCGTCCCGTAATTCGGATTGGCTGCGGCTGCCTGTCCCGTCATGCGCCGGCCGCCGATTTTGAAACGGGGCGACGTCCGGTGAGGCGGCGGATGGATTCCCCCGCCATACCGCCGAGGCTGAACGCGAGCAGTTCGACCGGATTGAGGTGCACCCGCTCGGATAAGGGGTCCCGCACCTTGAGAAGCCGAACGATCCTGTCTGCAAAAGACTGGATGACGGAAATTTCCAGTCCCAGCCGGAAGTCCCTGACCTGTTCGGGAAGCGTTCTGCCTTGGTCGAGCAGGGCTTCATTACGCGCAGCCAGCGATTGCAGACATTGCAGCAGCGACGGCGCGGCGCGCGGTTCACCCAACTGTTCGACAGAAGCGCCCGCAGCGGCGAGCGCATCGCGCGGCAGGTAGACGCGGTTGAGAGTTCTGAAGTCCTTACCGCAGTCCTGAAGATGGTTGTTGATCTGCAAGCCAGCGCAGATTGCATCCGATGCTGTCCATGTGGATGCGCTTTCGCCATGCACGTCGAGCACGAACCGTCCGACCGGCATCGCCGAGTACCGGCAATAATGGATCACTTCGTCCCACGTCTCGTAACGAAGCTTGGTCACGTCCATGCGGAAGGCGGTCAAGAGGTCGAGCGCATGGCGCGGGGGCATTTCCCGCTCCGCCAGCGCCCGGCGCAGATTGACCGCCTCAGCCTGGCTCTCACCCTTGCCGAGCAGTTCGGCTTCCAGAAGGTCGAGAAGCGCGAGCTTTTCGTCGCCGCTCAAGGTCGCGTGATCGGCAATGTCGTCGGCGGTTCTGACGAAATTATAGAAGGCGAGAATCAGCGCCCGATGTCGCGGATGAATGATCCATGACGCGACCGGAAAATTCTCGTCGCGATGGCCTTTGCCGGATCGCCATTCGCTCGCGTTGGTCATGTTGAAGCTGGCTACGCTGATTCGGGGGTTTGCTGCGCGGGAGATCCCGGCATGCGTGGAACTCAAGCCCCATATAGGGGAATAAGTCCCCAAAACCAATGCCATCCAATGGAGGCCAGGCAAGCCAAAGCCGCCCCCGTCCGGGGGCGGCCTGCTTTCGAACGCAGCTTTTCAGGCCTCTACTGGCCGTGGTCGACCAGAACCCGGTCGCAAGCCTTGGTGAGCTTGGGGCGATTCTGCTGGAGACAGGACAGGACAATCAAATCAGGCTGATCCATCATCGAGCGACAGTATTTCTGGACGTCGTGAGCGCAGGCCTTCTGCTCCTCCGGCGTTCCGCTGTGTTGGTCGGCAATCGCCCCGCCGGAAACCGACAGCGACAGGAGAGCGGCTACCAAGAGAGATTTACGCATTGTGTTCCTTTATCCTTACGGCAGAGATTTCCAGCCCGAATAGCACGAGGCATCAGCGGGGTGCAGACCATCGAAGATTGCGAAGGCTGCCGGCAACCAGAAGCGCTGGCAAATACGGCCAAATTTGCGACGACCATCCTCCTAAATTGCGACCCTCGAACGTCGATTCCAAGGAGTGTGTAACAGACTGGTATGACAGGACATTCCTGCAAATCTGGCGCTGGACAATCGTCGCGCGGCGAGATGTTTACAATAACTGAAGTCCCGTGCGCTTCGCGAGCAAAAAACGCGATTGCCGCAATTTGTCTCAGCCATGCAGGATTTTCCAAGAGGTCACGGCGGGTTCGGCCGGATTTTTGAACCAAATCCCGAGCCGAAGCACCAAACCACATGCACGGCAGTCTGTCGTGTCCAGGAACGTCACGATCAAGGGGGTTCAGCATGAGACGCTTGGGTTCAGGCCTGTTCGCGCAGGCCGCCAAGGCAAGCGCCGCCGCCGCCATATTGATTCTGTCGACATCGGCAGGACACGCACAGGCGCGTCCGTTTGCGGGCTTTGATGGAGCCTGGTCCGGCAGCGGTACGATTGCGCTGTCGGACGGCTCGACCGAACGCCTGCGCTGTCGCGCAGACTACAAGGTCGACAATACCGGCCTCGCGCTGAAGCAAACCCTCCGCTGCGCCAGCGACAGCTACAAGTTCGAGCTCGCAAGCGACGTTACAAGCCAGAGCGGTCGCATTTCCGGCCAGTGGAGCGAGACGAGCCGCAACATTTTCGGCAGCCTGCAGGGAACCGCTGGCGGCGGCAGGATCGACGTGATGGTCGAGGCGCCCGGCTTCAGCGCGAGTCTGACATTGCGGGCCAACGGCAACAGGCAGACCGTGCAGATCAACTCCAAGGGAGACATCCGGGGCGTATCGATCACGATGGTGAAGAGCTAAGACGTTCTCAGCCGTTCCCGCCCGGTTGCTGCGCCGGTCCGTCGGAATGCGTGATTCCGCGGATCCGTTGCGACAGCGTGATCAGGAACATCGCCGTGGGCCGCAGGATGAAGAGGTCGGCGACCAGCGCCGCCACCATAGAAAAGGCGCTGAGCCAACCGAACAGGCGTAGCGACGGCAAAGCTGAAAATACGGTGACGACAAGACCACAGGCCAGCACCACGGTGGTCAGGATCAATGCGGGCCCCATCAGCACGGTCGCGCGCTCCACCGCGACATCAGGCGTGACGCCGGGCTTCGATTCCTGCCTCAGGCGGTTGAGGAAGTGAATGGTGGCGGAAAGCCCCAGTCCAAACGACACCGTGAGTGCGACTACGCTGGCAAATTGCAGCCCCTCGCCCAGCAGCCAGAGCAACGTGCCGGACAACACCACCGGGAAAATTCCCGGCAGGATGCAGGCGAACATCACAACCACCGAACGGAAAGCGAGCCCGATGAAGATGGCGACGAGCGCGAATTCAATGGTCAGACCGTGGTTGAGCTTTTCGATCATGTTGGCCGAATTGCGTGCGGCGATCGCCGAGAGGCCGGTGACGGCTATCTCGTAGCCCGGGTGCGCCTTGCGCACGGCGTCCAGGCTATGATCGAGCTTCTCGACTACGGGAAGGATCCGGCTGGAATCAAGATCTGGCACCCTGCCCGACACCACCACCGCGTCCTGATTGGCGTCGATAAAGCGCTGCACCAGATATTTCGGAATGACATCGACATATTGCTTCAAGGTAGCGACGTCGGACTTGCCGGTCTTCTCCGCGAGCCAGCGCCGCAGCGTTTCCAGCGACCAGACATTGCCGACACCGGCCTGTTTCTCGACAGCAGAATGAACCTCGGCGATCGTTTGCAGCGTCTCGGGAGCATAGAGCGAGGCGCCCTTCGGCAATTCGATCAGCACGTCGATCGCATTGGCGCCGGTCAATTTCTTGTCGAGAAGCCCGCTTGCGGCGACAGCCTGCTGCTTGTCCGGCACCTGATCGGCCAATCGATAGCGCGGCTCCAGATTGGCGTAGATGGTCGCCAGGCCGCCGACGAACAATACGGCGATCAGGCTGAACAGGCCGGGGCGACTGACCATCCGCACCGCAATCCAGTAACAGAAATTCCGCAGCATCTGCACGCCGAGGTCGGCACTCCGGAATTTGACGGCGAATATTCTTTCGTTCCGCACAAAAAGTACGCCGAACACCGGCACCAGCGACAACACCGCGACAAGTGCGATGATCGTCGCTGCAAGTCCGGCCTCGCCGAACTTGCGGATCAGGTCCGAATTCGAGAATTGCAGGGCAATGAACGAAATGCCGGCGGTGGCATGCGTCAACACGCAGGCGGGTCCAACGACCAGCACGGCGTTGCGGAACGCCGTGAACTTGTCCTGCCCCGCAATCAGGCGATCGCGAGCGGCAAAGGTCAGCTGCATTGAATCGGAAAAGCTGATCACCATGATGAGCGGCGTCATCACGTTGAGAAACATGTTGAGGCTGAAACCGGCCCACCCGAGACCGCCCAGCGCAAGCAGGATCGCGATGATCGGCGGAAACGCGGCCACCACCATGAACGATATCTTGCGGAAGAAGATGATGGCGATGACGCAGCCGGCCAGAATGCCAAGAATGTTGTAAGTGAGACCGTCTCGCTCGACCGCATTGCGGATTTCCAGCTGCATCACCGGAACGCCGGATAACTCGACTTTGAGGCCCGTATCGCCGAGATCGTCCGCCATGAGCTTCCGGATGTCGCCGACCGTCGGGCCAAGCTTGTTGCTTTGGACAACATCGGGCTCGAGCGACAGCACGATCAGCGCCAGCGTGCCGTCTTCGGACAGCAGTTTGCCGCGGATGAGTTCGTTCGACTTGACCGTCTCGATGAACCTGTCATAGGCGGCGCCTTCCGGCAGCTGGGCGGGAAACAATGCAGCCGGGAATTTGCCCGGCGCCGGCGCCTGGCGAGCAGAGAACAGCGAGATCAGACCGCGCGTGCCCTCGACCAGTTGCAGATCGGTGACGAAGTCGCGCAGTTTTTCCAGATTTTCACGCGCGAGCAGGTTCTTGCCTTCGACGACGACAAGCACGTCGAATTCGGTCGCCGGGAAGCGTTTGATTTCCGATTCATATTGCCGGTATTCCCTCGAATCCGACCGGAAGAGCTGGCTCAGGGAATCGTCGATCTTGATACGCTGGATTCCGAAAATCGCGCCGACGACGAGCGCGAACAGAATGATGCAGGATACGATCGGGGCTTTGACCGCAATGAGCCCTATCCGCTCCAGCCCGAAGGCGATGCTGGACGTCGGCCACTGTTCGATTTGCTCGACGTGAACTTCGCTGTCGCTGTTCTTTTCGAGCATGCCCTGTCCAGTTCTCACCTCCGCTCAAATAGCCGCAAGCCGGGTGACTAACAAGCTCCTGATAAGGGATGGAGCGCCGCAATGGTTGTTGAAAACATGCGGCGATTTCTCAGGCTCGGTTTAGCAGTTCTCGAAGGTTCCCGGCAAGGAGCGCCCCCGCGGCCAGCGCGGCCACCACCTACTCCTCCACGAAATTTTCACCTTCGCGTGAATCGGGGAAGGCGAAGCCCGTCTGAACACCGCTCTCGTCCTTCAGCGAGATACCCGTGAGGCCCCGAGCCAGGCCTTCGCGAATCAACCAGGCGATCTTTGCAGCCGCTTCATCGTAGCCGAGCCCTGCGCCGTGAATGTTGGAAACGCAGTTGCGCCTTTCATCCGTCGTCCCGACGCCCGGGGCAAAAGTCAGATAGACCCCGAGGCTGTCCGCCGCCGAAAGACCCGGCCGCTCCCCGATCAGCATGACGGTCATGCGCGAACCAAGCATCTCGCCGATCTCATCACCCAACGCCACGCGTGCGCCTGTTGCAACGACGGCGCGGGCGACGCCGATACCATCCACCGCTACTTGGGGGAGCAGCTTGCGCAAGAGGGCCATCGCGTGCGTATTGACTGCGCCCGGCGAAAGGCCGTCGCCGATGACGATCACGAGCCCACCGGGCCGACCGGGATGGCTTGTGAGCCTGGCTTTGGAATCGTCATCCAGCCTGCGTCCGAGGTCCGGGCGAGCGAGATAGTCCTTGCGTCCGGGCGCCCGGCTCGAAACACGTATAGGATTCAGACCGAGACCGGCGAGCCCCTCAATGAGGCCATCGGCGTTAAAGGCCGCATGGACCGCGTCCCGTGCCCTGGCATGGTCGAGGGCAAATTCAAGCAGCGCCTTGGTCGGCAAGCTCGCGCCGGCGAGGCCAAGCGCCACGCGCGCAGGCGTCAGGTGGCGCAAGCTCCCAAGGGACGGCAATTGCGGTGCCTCGGCCTTCATGAGACCCTACTCCGCAGGGACGGAAGCCTCGCGCAACCGCATCGAATAGTTCGACGCATTCTGCTGACCGCCGGAAGCTGCGCGCGCGAACATGATGAGGTGGTGACCGACTGTCAGCGCCTCGATCAGATGCTCGATCTCGCCGCGGGCGAGACGCCGCAAGGCGAACTTCCAGAATTCAAGCTTGTAGTCGCCGAGAACGCCAACTCTCCAGAAGATGTTTCGCAGCATGATGAGACCAAGCCTGATGTTAGGCCATGTCGATCGTTTGTCCGCCGGCGGCTTGATCCGTTTGCTATAGGTTTGGCGGATTTGAAATTCATAGCGCTGCAGCAGCTTGGCGGGTTCATAGGCTGCGCCCATGCACCTGCGCCAGGTGCCGACGACTTCGTCATACGGCATGCGGAAATCGACGTTGGACTCCCGTCCCTCATCGTCGATCAAACGATTTTCCCTGGCCAGGCGATCCCAGAGCGGAGTCTTCGGCAGTGCCTGGAGCAGGTTGATGGTGAGGAGCGGGATTTGCGACGCCTCGATGAACTGCATCAGGTGGTCTTCGGTCTCCGGCTTATCGGTATCAAGCCCGAGAATGATTCCCGAGACGACTTCCATGCCGTAGCTGTTGATGGTTCGGATGCCCTCCATGATGGGGACCATCATGTTGTGATCCTTGTGCATCGCTTTCAGCGCCGCCGGATCCGGCGTCTCGATGCCGCAGAAAATCGTGCAGAAATAAGCCTCGCGCATTCCAGCCAGGATTTCCGGCCGCTTGGCGATGTTCAATGTCGCTTCACAGGAAAAGCGCAGGACGAACCCGGTCTTCTTCTGCCATTCGATCAGGTGCGGCAGCAGCTCAAGCGTCGCCTTGCGGTTGCCGATGAAATTGTCGTCGACGAAATAGACCGACCCACGGATGCCGCATTCAAGGAGCTTGTCGAGTTCGGCCGTGATCTGCTCAGGCGTTTTCAGGCGCGGGTTGCGGCCATAGAGCCCGGGGATATCGCAAAACTCGCACTGATACGGACATCCGCTCGAAAACTGAATGCTGCCAAGAAAATAGTGCTTGAGATCGGCAAGCTCATACGCGGGGAGCGGAAAACTGGCCATGTCGAGACGGTCGGCGGTCTTGAGCACGACCTGTTGTGCGGGGCGCGAGCAATCGCGCGCAAGACGGGCGATCAGCTCATCGGTTGCATCACCCAGTTCCCCGACATGCAGATAGTCGAATGAGGGGTAGTAATCGGGACAGGCGCTGACCGACGGTCCGCCGATCGCGGTCGGCAGATCGAACGCATGCGCGCGCTGACAAATGTCGTTCATCTGGCGCCGCTGAATATGCATACCGCTGACAAAAACGGCTTCCGCCCACGCGAAGTCCTCGTCGGTCGCGCGACGCATGTTTTCGTCGATGAACCGGACCTGCCAGTTCTCAGGCAGATAGGCTGCTATCAGCAGCAGTCCCTGGGGCGGCATGAAGGCCCGCACACCATCGGTCAACGGGTAGGCGTGTTCAAACGAGCCAAAGGATGGCGTGTAACGCGGAAAGACACACAAGATACGGCGCACCGTGTCGACATTTGCAGCTCTCATCGCTCCCCTCTGCGCCGTTACTTTCACCTAAGTTAATCACGCAACCCGCAGGCTGAACCACCAATTTTTCAGGATTGTGGCTGCAGTCTAACCCAGCATCGAGGAGAGAGTTGCAAACGTCGCAGATAGGCTTGCGACAGTTCTCAGGCAATCATCCGGCGGGCAAATTCGGGCAACAAATCACTGTTACCGACCAGCCGATGATTCATATCCACAAGCCCCGTGCGGAACAGCCAGTCGTCGAATTCCGGTGCACGCTTCAGCTTGAACAGATCCCGGACATAGAGAGCATCGTGGAACGACGTCGATTGATAATTCAACATCACATCGTCGGCGCCCGGCACTCCCATGATGAAATTAACGCCGGCAGCCGCCAGCAGGGTCAGCAGGTTGTCCATGTCGTCCTGATCGGCTTCGGCATGATTGGTGTAGCAAACATCCACGCCGAGCGGCACTCCGAGCAGCTTGCCGCAAAAGTGGTCCTCCAGACCGGCGCGGATGATCTGCTTGCCATCGTAGAGGTATTCCGGGCCGATAAACCCTACGACACTGTTAACCAGCAGCGGGTCGAACGCACGCGCGACGGCATAAGCGCGTGCCTCACACGTCTGCTGATCGAGGCCATGATGGGCATTGGCGGACAGCGCCGATCCCTGCCCTGTTTCGAAATACATCACGTTGTTGCCGACTGTGCCGCGACCAAGCGAGCGGCCGGCATCGTGAGCTTCGCGCAGCAATGCGAGGTCGACGCCAAAGCTTCGATTGGCCGCTTCCGTGCCTGCGATCGACTGAAAGATGAGATCGACCGGTACCCGCTTGGCGATCAGCCGAAGCGTCGTCGTGATATGGGACAGCACGCAAGCCTGGGTAGGCATTTGCAGCCGGCCGATGATCTCGTCGAGCAGATGCAACAGCCTGCCGATGACGGCGGGATCATCGCTTGCCGGGTTGATGCCGATGCAGGCATCGCCCGCCCCCAGCAGGATGCCGTCCATTACAGACGCGGTGATTCCCTTTGCGTCATCGAAGGGGTGGTTGGGCTGCAGCCGAACGCTCATCCGCCCGCTCAAGCCGATCGTATCGCGAAAGGCGGTCACGACCTCGCATTTCTTGGCGGCCAGAATCAAATCCTGATTGCGCATCAGTTTCGAAACGGCCGCCGCCATTTCCGGCGTAATCCCCCGCGCAATGGCCTTGAGCGCATCCGGGCCGGCATTTCCCGAGAGCAGCCAGTCACGAAACGATCCAACCGTCAGCGTGGCGATGGGAGCAAAGGCCTGCGCATCGTGACTGTCGACGATCAGCCGGGTCACCTCGCAGACCTCGTATGGAATGACCGCCTCATTGAGGAATTGCTTGAGCGGAACATCCGCCAGCGCGATCCGGGCAGCGACCATCTGTTCGGCGCTTTCGGCGGCGAGCCCTGCAAGGCGATCGCCGGAGCGGGGTGGGCTCGCTTTAGCCAGGAGATCGCGAAGATCAGCGAAGACGTAGGCCGTGCCGCCGATGACGTGCCGATAGGTCATGCTCGCTCCGGACCGTCAGCGATGCCAGCAAAATCCTTCTACTAGGCTAACATGTTGCGATGCACCTCGCGACTATGACCGGAGCGCTCGGCGCTGCCAATTGCCTAACCTGTTGCTGCCAACCGGCAATTTAACTCATTGGAGTGTCAAGGATTTTTTAGTCCTCGGAATTGGCATGCAAAATGCCAAACTCAGGTTGAAACGGTGTCATGGTGCCTAAAACAGCATGAGATTTACAATTTCTAGAGGAAAATTTCACATAGTTTCGATCACGCCAGCACTTGGTGACTGGCCTCTGCGGGGCGGGGGAGCCCAATATCATGACGTCTATTGCGCCGTCGGGCTCCAAAGCATCGAGCGTTTCGCTCGCTTTCAAGCTTTATTCGGTTTTTGCCCTGTTCGCGGTTCTGACCGCTGCGATCACGGTGCTCTCCGTCTACAATACCCGGCGCGGCGCCGCGCTGACCGAGGCCATTGAAACCGCGAGCCAGGCCGCGCTCAATGTCGAGCGCGTCAACTCGCTGGTCTATGCGGTGGTGATGGAATCCCGCGGCATTTACATGTCGACAGACCTGCCGGTCGTGAAAAAATACGGCGACGGCCTGCACAAGTTCAGTAGCCAGCTGCTTGAGGTCGTCAACAAGTGGCAATCCATCGTCCAGGAAGACGACCGCGAGCAATTCGCCGCCTTCAAGAAGCGCATCGATACTTTTGTCGAATTCCGCAACGAACTCGTCCGCCGCGCCATCGAAGTCAGTCACGAGGCCGGCCGGGAATGGGGCGACAACGAAGCCAATCGAAACGTGCGCAAGGCACTGAACAAGGATCTGGAAGCGCTCTCGAAGGTCTATGCCGAACGCAGCAAGACGATTGCCGAGCAGACCGAGGTCAATCGTCAGCTGGCTTTCCTCCTGACTTGTCTTGGCGGGCTGGAGCTGGTTCTGGTCGCTGTCGGCATCTTCATCATCGCCCGGATGGTGGCGCGGCCGCTTTCGGTAATTACCACCACCATCAAGCAGGTTGCCGAGGGTGCCGAGGGCATTGAGGTCCCGCACACGGAACGGCAGGACGAAATCGGCGCATTGGCCCGGGCGATCGGTATTTTCCAGCAAGCCATGGATCGCAACCGCAATCTCAATTCGCAGGTGATCCTGGATTCCAAGGCGCGTGATGAGCGCACGCGCCAAATTGAAACTTCGGTTGAATCGTTCCGCGACGCCATCGGCAGCGTGCTGGGCGCTGTGAACGACAATGCCTCGGCGATGCGCGATACGGCGCAGTCGATCTCCAGCGTTGCATCCGACGCCAGCGGGCGGGCGACTGCCGCCGCACGAGCGACCGAACAAGCGTCCAGCAATGTCTTTGCCGTTGCGAGCGCCGCCGAGCAGTTGTCGGCTTCGATCGAGGAGATCGGCCGCCAGGTGCGGCAGTCCGCCGAGGTCGTTGAACAGGCCGGCCAGCGCACCGAAAAATCGGTTGCCGAAATTGAGAGCCTGGCCGCTGCGACCCAGCGCATTGATGGCGTGCTCAACCTCATTCAGGCGATCGCCGAGCAGACCAATCTTCTGGCGCTGAACGCCACCATCGAAGCCGCCCGCGCCGGCGAGGCTGGGCGCGGCTTTGCCGTCGTAGCCCATGAGGTCAAGGCGCTGGCCGGCCAGACCGCCAAGGCCACGTCGGAAATCGGCCAGAACATCAGCATGATCCAGGCTTCGACGCGCAATGCGGTCGAAGCGGTGCGCGAGATCGGCACTGCCGTACGAGAGATCAACGACGTCACGAGCAATATTGCCGGGGCGGTCGGACAACAAGACGCTGCCACCCGCGAAATCTCGCAGAACGCCCAGCTCGCGGCGGATGGCAATTCGACGCTCGTCGCCAACATTGGATCGCTCAACGATGCGATCGCGAACACCAACAAGGGCGCCTCGTCGGTGCTCTCTGCCTCGACCGACCTGGCGTCAACCGCCGAACGGCTGTCGCGCGAAGTCGAAAAGTTCTTCCAGGATCTGCGGGCCGCGAGCGGCAATTCCGCGCGGACGATAGCCGGCCACTAACCAAGGCAAGCCAGTCCTCGCTCATCTTATCGGACGGCGCGCCACGCAAGGCCCGTCGATAAGGCGAGGATAACGAATGCGGCAGGCTCGCGCCGGCCGTGGCCCGCACCACCATTCGCTTTCCTACATCGTCGCGCCGAGCACCCAAGGTGCGAATTCGGCGCCGCCAAAATCGAAACTCTCGCTCTTGGTCGGCCGGCCGGAGGCAGTCTTGAGCATCAGGTCGAAAATGCGCTCGCCGCATTGCTGTACCGTCTCCTCGCCGTCGAGGATGGTGCCGCAATTGACGTCCATGTCGTCTTCCATGCGCTTGTACATGGGGGTGTTGGTCGCAAGCTTGATCGACGGCGCCGGCTTGCAGCCGAAAACGCTGCCGCGGCCGGTGGTGAAGCACACGAGATTGGCGCCGCCTGCCACCTGTCCCGTCGCCGCGACCGGGTCGTAGCCGGGCGTATCCATGAAGACAAAGCCCTTCTTGGTGACGGCTTCCGCATAGTTCAGTACGTCGACCAAATTGGTGCTGCCCGCCTTCGCCATCGCGCCGAGCGATTTTTCCAGGATGGTCGTCAGGCCGCCGGCTTTGTTGCCGGGGCTCGGATTGGCGTTCATCTCGGCGCCTTCGCGCGCGGTGTATTCTTCCCACCAGCGCATCAGCTTCACGAGCTTTTCGCCGACCTCGCGGCTGACCGCGCGCCGGGTCAAGAGATGCTCGGCGCCATAGGTCTCCGGCGTCTCCGACAGAATGACCGTGCCGCCGTGGCTAACGAGAAGATCGCTTGCTGCCCCGAGCGCCGGATTGGCCGACACACCGGAGTAGCCGTCAGAGCCGCCGCATTGCAGGGCAACCGTCAATTCGCTCGCCGGGACCGCCTCGCGCTTGACCCTGTTGGCGTCGGCGAGCGCCTCACGCACGAACGCCACGCCGGCCTCGACCGTCTTGCGCGTGCCGCCGATCTGTTGAATTTCCAGTTCACGCAACCGGCCGGCGAGCTTCTGCTCCTGCATCATCCCGCCGATCTGGTTGACCTCGCAGCCAAGACCCAGCACGACGACCGCGGCGAAATTCGCATGCCGCGCATAGCCGCCGAGCGTCCGGCGGAGAAGCGCGAGCGGCTCGTCCTGGGTCATGCCGCAACCGGTCTTGTGGGTGAGCGCGACCACGCCGTCGACATTGGGAAAGTCGGCCAGCGGATCATCCCCGGTGAACGGGTTCTTCCGAAACACATCCGCGACCAGACCGGCGACATGCGCACTGCAATTCACCGATGTGAGGATGCCGATATAATTGCGGGTCGCGACCCGTCCGTCGGGACGGCGGATGCCCTCGAACGTCGCCGGCAGATCGAAATTCGGCACGGGTTTCACATCGACGCCGAATGCGTAATCCTTGGCGAAGTCGCCCATCCCGCAATTCTGCGTATGCACATGCTGGCCCGGCGAAATCGGTGCAGTGGCAAAGCCGATGATCTGTCCATAGCGGCGAACGGGCTCGCCGACCGCGATCGGCTTGACCGCGACTTTATGACCGGCCGGAATGCGTTCGACCGTAGTGACGCCGTCCGCCACCCCAAGGCCGGGCGGCAGGCTCGACCGGGCGATCAAGACGCCATCATCAGGGTGCAGACGAATGACGGGTGACGGGGCCATGATTAATCTCCTCTGCAACGGCGAACGAAGGTGCGAATACGGAGCGACGGATAGCGAACAGCAAGGATCTGTTCGCTAGTCCTTGTTCGTGACTGGCCTTCAGGCTTTGCCTCCCGACTCCTTCCTGGTCTGCGCGGTCTGCATCCGCGCATAGGTCGCCATCAGGCCGACCTCGTTGAACAGCGTTACGAGGCGGAAGCCCATATTGATCGCCCTCAGCGCGCCATCGGCGCCCGAGCAATGGATGCCCGGGTGGAGGCCGCGCTTGCCGCATTCCTTCACGATCTTCTCGTAGATCTTCAGAATTTCCGGCTCCTCGCGATCGAGCTTGGGCACCAGTCCATAGGAGAAGCCGAGGTCGGAGGGCCCGATATAAACGCCGTCGATGCCTTCAACGTCGAGGATTGCCTCCATGTTCTCGATCGCTGTCTTCGTCTCCATCATCGGGAGCACCACGGTGTCCTGATTGGCGGTCTTCTGATAGCTGCCGGCCGTCCCGTAGAGGCCCGCGCGGATCGGGCCGTTCGAACGCGTGCCAAGAGGCGGATATTTGCTGTAGGCAACGAGGCTTCTGGCCTCGTCCGGCGTATTGATCATCGGGCAGATCACGCCATAGGCGCCGCCATCGAGAACCTTGCCAATGATGCCAGGCTCATTCCACGGCACCCGCACCATCGGCGTCACCGGATGGCCGTGCATGGCCTGAAAACACTGGACCATCGACTGATAGTCCTGCACGCCATGCTGCATATCGACGGTGACGCTGTCGAAACCGCATTGCGCGATCACCTCGGCCGAAAAGCCGGAGGGAATCGCAAGCCAGGCGTTCAAAACCACCTTGCCCGACGCCCAGATTTCCTTGACCTTGTTTGCCATTGTTCTTCCCCTGAGTTGCAATTCTGTTTCGGCATCGCGAACGGAAACGCTGAGGCTGAGCGTCCCGGTTACGCGCCAATTCGGTGTCCGCTTGTAGCGTTGAACAAAGCCGCCGGCTCGGCAAATTCACGCATTACTGGTACGGCGAATTTGAAGTTCCTGACGGCGTCCCGGCAAATTCGTCGTAGGACTTCAATTTCAAAGCCGTACCAGGATCGATATATCGGAGAGCTCGTTCGATTTCGGAGTTCACATCATGGGTCGCTGCAATCATTTGCGAACTCCGGAATCGGAGCTCTGGGTTGCCATTTGAATGCTCGCCTCGCCGACGCCGACCTCGCGGGCGGCGTTGACGATTGCAGCCCAGGTGTCATCCGGCAGCGGAATGCCGTTCTGCGTGCGCTCGGCTCGGGTCTTGCGCTCGACGTCACCCGGAATCATGACCGGGTCGCCGCCTGCAATCGGCTTGGTCCCGCGGATGAAATCGACGTAACGGGAAATTTCGCCATCGAAGAAATGCGCGGGGTCGACGACGCTGGGGTCGATGTAGAAGGCGAGCATGCCGTTGGCAAAGCGCCGGTTCGGCGCGGTAGCGCCCGTGCCGGTCAAAGCACCGCCGAGCAGCTCGCACATGAACGCAAGCCCCGAGCCCTTATGCTCGCCGAAAGCGCGAATTGCACCGGTGCCCCTCGTGTGATCGCGCGGGCCATCCGCCGTGTAGGGGCCGTAGAGCACGTGCGGATCCTCGCTCAAGGTACCATCGCCATCGATCAACGCGCCCTTGGGAAGCTTTTTGCCACCGCGGCTTGCGACCAGGCACTTGCCTTCGGCGACGATGGACGTGGCGAAATCCAGCACGATCGGGTCCTGGCCCTGGCGCGGAACGCCGACGCAATAAGGCGCGGTTGACAGCCGCTTCTCGACGCCGCCGAACGGCGCAACCAGAAGCGAGCCCGCCGCATTGACGAAATGCACCGAGACGAGGCCTTCGGCTGCTGCCATCTCGGCCCAATCGCCGACCCGGCCGATATGTCCGGCATTGCGCAAGGCAATCGCGGCTAGCCCCGCCTTCTTGCATTTTTCGATACCGATCTTCACTGCAACCGGCGCCACGGTCTGTCCATAGCCGAACTTTCCGTCCACCACGGCCAGTGACGGCGTATCGACCACGACCTCGGCGCTCTGGTTTGGAACGACCGAGCCCATCTTCTTCCAGCGCAAATAGACCGGGACGCGGATCACCCCGTGGCTGTCATGCCCGGTGAGGTTGGCGGTCGTCAGATAAGTCGCAATGCGCCGCGCCTCTTCCGGAGAGGACTCCGCGTGAGCGAAAATGTCCGCAACAAAATTGATGAGATTTGGAACCTGGATCGTGACCATGGCAGTCGTGGCTCTTTCGGTTTGGCGCTCGTGTTTTCGTGGTGCTTATGCCACCGCCGCGGCGGACCAGCGATAATCCCATGCGCGCGTTTTGCGCGGTGAGCAAGACCATGGCGGTAACAAGGGTATGCCGAAATTGCTCGGCAGCGGTCGTGAGATTTGCGGCTGGAGCATATCCGGTTTTGACTGAAACCAAATTGAGCTCCAGCTTCTCGTTTTGCGCGCTTTCTTCATGCGAACCGGTTTCCACTTCGCTCGAAAACGCTTATCATTTACCTTCTGAAGGTGCGGCATCAGCCAGTTCGAGCGTCCCCAGACCATCTTCCAACGCGACCAGCATGTCCTGGAGCTTAGCCAGCCTTTGGGTGCCGTAGCGCTGTGTAATGGCGGCGTAGATGGCTTCCGAGGTCGGAGCCACGACCTCGATCAGCTTCAAACCTTTCTGGGAAATTGAAACGACGCCGCGGCGCAGGTCGGCCTTCCGCGTTCGGCGCTCGATCAACTGGCGGCCTTCCAGGTCGCGCAGGATCCGCGACAGGCTCGGGCCTAGCAGGAAGGCGACGCGGGCCAATTCCGTCACCTCAATCGCATCGACCGCAGCCAGTGCCCGCAGAATCCGCCACTGCTGCTCGGTCAATCCATGAACACGCAGCGACGGGCGAAACTGCTTCATCACCGCTTCCCGCGCGCGCAACAGCGACATCGGCAGCGATTTCGAGAAGTCGCGCATCGGAATCCGGCGGTCAACCACGTGCAGACCAGCAGTGCCGGTCGATCTCTTAGACGTCATTGCCGCGTCCGTTGATCCAGGATCGTGTGCGCCGCACAAAATCAATGCGATTTGCCGGGCTTAACTTAACATGTTAATCATCTTTCGACATCGGGATTTTGCGTTGTTCTGAGCGGCCGCCACACCGATGATGGTCCCTCTTCTGTGGAACTGCCGCCGCCCGACCGAGCGGACCTCCATGGAGTAACCCCGCCATGCCCCATTTCACGATCGAGTATTCAGCCAATCTCGACAGCCATATCGACATGTCAGAGCTGGTCGAAATCGTTCGCAAGGCCGCGGTAGAGACCGGGATTTTCCCGCTCGGCGGCATCCGTGTCCGCGCGGTGCGGTGCGGGCATTATGCAATCGGCGACGGCAATCCTGATTTTGGTTTCCTCGACATGCTGCTGCGGCTCGGCGAGGGGCGCGACCTCAAAACGCGCAAAGAAGCCGGCGAACGCATTTTTCGCGCCTTGTCGGCGTACCTCGATCCGGTTTTCGCTAAACGCAAATTCGCGCTGTCGTTTGACATGCAGATCAATGACAAGGAAACCAGCTGGAAGCGTAACAACATCCACGAAGCCTTGAAAGCGGAGGCTGCACATGGATAACGGGCTGGAACGTTAGGCCGAAGGACTTGCGATGCCGATCCCGCAACACGTGTTCGATCCGCCATTCAACATCATCAGAAGCAGCCATGTCGTGCTCGACGTGGTGGACTTGGGCGCGAGTTCCGCATTCTACGAAAATGCCGTGGGTCTGCATGTCGAGGAGCGCGGCAACACCGCAGTCTTTCTGCGCGGCAGCGAGGAACATCAGCATCACTCGCTGGTGCTGCGAAAGGCGCCCAAGGCTGGCTGCCGCCGATTGGGCTTCAAGGTCGGCAATGAAGAGGATCTCGATAAGGCCACTGCATTCTTTGCGCAGAACGGCATCGCTCATGCCTTTTCGGAGCAGCCGTTTCAGGGTCGTACGCTGCACTTTACCGATCCCTTCGGTTTTCGGATCGAACTCTACGCGGCGATGGACAAGCGCCCGCACCTGCTCCGCCGCTACGATCTCTACAAGGGCTGCCATCCGCAGCGGCTCGATCACTTCAATGTTTTCGCCGCCGAGGTGCAGGATACGGTCGACTTCTATGCCCGCCTTGGCTTCCGTTTGACCGAGTATGCCGAGGAAGACGGACCCCAGGGGCGGATCGCGGCGGCGTGGTTGCATCGCAAGGGCAACGTTCACGATTTCGCTATCACCAACGGCAGCGGTCCTCGTCTGCACCATTTTGCCTATTGGGTGCCGACGGCGATGAACATTCTGCACCTCTGCGACGTGCTGGCCTCGACCGGATACCTCAAGAATATCGAGCGCGGTCCCGGCCGACATGGTATCTCGAACGCGTTCTTCCTTTACATCCGCGATCCTGATGGCCATCGCCTTGAACTCTACACCAGCGATTACTTCACCGGCGATCACGACCATGAACCGATGCGCTGGTCGCTGAACGATCCGCGCCGGCAGACGCTGTGGGGTGCGCCCGCCCCGCGCTCGTGGTTCGAGCAGGGATCGCCCTTCTCCGAACAGGCCGTGCGCGAGCCGCAATTTGTCGCCGACGTCACCGTGGCCGATTAGCGCGGGGGATCGACGAGCCCGCCGCCATTGCGGACTTCTGAACGGCCACACTAGATTTTTTGATTTGCTCGTGTCCCTTTGGCTCTGACATTCGTAAACGAACCATCCAAAAGGTAATGACACCGGGATGCCAGTAGACGGAGACCTCATGAAAATGTCGCTGATTGTGGCAGCCGCCTCGGTACTCGGCCTGGCGCCGGTTTTGTCGCCGACATCCGGCGCACAAGCCGACGAACTGCGAGTTCTGGCGGGCGGATCGCTGAGAAGTATCTTGACGGAGCTCGGCCCGAAATTCGAACAGGCCTCCGGCCACAAGCTCGCCATCCATTTCGATACGACCCCAAACCTGATCAAGGCGGTGACGGCCGGCGAGCCATTCGACGTCGGTGTCGTTCCAATCGACGTTTTCTATGACCCGGTCGCCAAGACGCATTTCGCGCCGCCGGTCGAATTTGCGCGTGTCGGCTTCGGTGTCGCTGTCAAGGCCGGCGCGCGAAAGCCCGATATCAGCACCCCGGAGGCTTTCAAGGAGACGCTGCTGGCGGCCAAATCCATCACATTCCTGCCGGCCAGCGCCGCCGGCTCCTACATCCTGAGGCTGTTCGAAAGGCTTGGCATCGAAGATGCGATGAGGGCCAAGACCGTCGCACAGGACCAGCCGACCGGCATCGTCCCGGCGGTCGCCAACGGCGAAGCGGAGCTGGCGATCTTCGTCAATAACGTTTTGATCGCGCCGGGTGTCGACATCGTCGGTCCGCTCCCCGCCAAATACCAACAGGAGCTGGTCTTCCCGGCGGCGCTTGCGGTCGATTCCAAGCAAAAGGACGCGGCCAAAGCGTTCGTCGACTTCATCACATCGCCGACGGCCACCGTCGTGGTCAAGGCCAAGGGCATGACACCCGGCAAGAGCTAGAGGATTTACCTGGGACTTGACGAGATTCATTCCAACACCGCCACTTTCGCCGCTGCTGGTTCCACGGCAAGTTTCTACTGATCGGATCGTTCAATGCCCTTAAGTACCGGCGGCGAAGCCATTGTCAGCGGTCTGGTCGCGCACGGCATCACCACCGTGTTTGGCCTGCCCGGCGCACAGATCTACGGCCTGTTCGATGCGTTCCATCAGGCGCAGCTCAGGGTGATCGGCGCTCGGCACGAGCAGGCATGCGGCTACATGGCCTTTGGCTACGCGCGCGCCAGCGGCAAGCCGGGCGTCTTCAGCGTGGTGCCCGGCCCCGGCGTGCTCAATGCAGGCGCCGCGCTATTGACGGCCTTTGGCGCCAATGAACCGGTGCTCTGTCTGACCGGACAGGTGCCATCCGCCTTTCTCGGCAAGGGTCGCGGCCATCTGCACGAAATGCCGGACCAGCTTGCAACCCTCCGCACTTTTGTGAAGTGGGCCGAGCGTATCGAATATCCGGCCAATGCCCCTGCCCTGGTGGCGCGCGCATTCCAGGAGATGCTGTCCGGGCGGCGCGGCCCAGCCTCTCTGGAAATGCCTTGGGACGTTTTTACCCAGAGGGTCGAGGTCGGTGCGGCCGAGGTATTCGAACGCTTTCCATCGCCCGAGGCCGATCCCGACCGGATCAAGTCGGCGGCAAACCTGATCGCGGCAAGCAAGACGCCGATGATCTTTGTCGGCTCAGGCGCGATCGAAGCCGGCGACGAAATCCTTGAACTCGCCGAACTGATCGAGGCGCCGGTGGTCGCTTTTCGCAGCGGCCGCGGCATCGTCTCCAATGCTCACGAGCTCGGGCTGACCATGGCGGCAGCCTATCGCTTGTGGCCGCAAACCGATCTCATGATCGGCATCGGCACGCGGCTGGAATTGCCGACGATGACACGCTGGCCATTCCTCCCGCAAGGCTTGAAATCCATCCGGATCGATATCGATGCTTCGGAAATGCGGCGATACGCGCCGGATGCCGCTGTTGTAGCCGACGCCAAGGCTGGCACGTCTGAGCTATTAGCCGCAGTTCGGAAACTCGGTTACACCAAAACGGCCGGGCGGCGGACTGCGATCCGCGATGCCTCGGCGGCGACGCTGAAGGACATTCAGAAGATCCAGCCGCAGATGGCGTACCTGAACATTTTGCGCGAGGTTCTGCCGCCGAACGCGATCGTCACCGACGAGCTGTCGCAGGTCGGGTTTGCCTCCTGGTACGGCTTTCCGGTCTATGAGCCGCGGACGTTCATCACTTCGGGTTATCAGGGCACGCTCGGTTCAGGCTTTCCCACCGCGCTCGGCGCCAAGGTCGCCCATCCCGACCGGCCGGTCGTGGCGATTACCGGGGACGGCGGTTTCATGTTCGGCATGCAGGAACTCTCAACCGCCGTGCAATTCAAGATTGGCGTAGTCGTGCTGGTGTTCAACAACAACTCCTACGGCAATGTCCGGCGCGACCAGCGCCAGCACTTCGAGGGCCGCGTCGTGGCTTCCGACCTTGTCAACCCGGATTTCGTCAAACTTGCCGAGTCCTTTGGTGTCGGCGCCGCGCGGGTCACCTCGCCCGATCATTTCCGCAACGAGTTGGAGAAGGCGCTGGCGAGTGGCGGTCCTTATTTGATCGACATCGAAGTGCCGCGGGATTCCGAAGTCAGTCCCTGGGCGTTCATTCATCCGGCCAAGCCGTAGCGCCCATTGCCCACGAGCAAGCGTTTATCGGCGGCTCTCGATGGCCGTCATGCGATTGTCGCTTGCGGCTGGTAATCGAATTTACCGAACAAAACGGCCATCTGTTTGCAAATGTCGATCACCTCCGCCTGTCGCGGCGGCAGGGTGCGGCTATGGAAAATCCAACGATGCTGCAATTGCGCGATGTTGCGATGACCTATCCGAGCGGCATGCGGGCCGTCTTGCCGACGACCATCTTCGTACCGAAGGGCCAATTTCTCGTGCTGCTCGGACCATCCGGCGCCGGCAAGTCGACCCTGCTGCGATGCATGAATGGGCTGGTGAGCCCGACGCAGGGCGACATTATCGTCGATGGTCTGGGCTCAATCTTCAGGGATAGCCGCACGCTCCGCGAACACCGGAAGCGAACAGGCATGATCTTTCAGCAGCATCACCTGATTGGTCGGCTGACTGCCCTGCAGAATGTTCTGCTCGGCCGCATCAGCGCACACGAGTTTCCGAGAACGCTGTTTCCGTTGCCGCGCGCAGACCGCCTGCTTGCGCTGCAGGCGCTCGATCGGGTCGGATTGATCGACCGAGCCCTTGATCGCGCGGATCAGCTCTCCGGTGGACAGCAACAACGTATCGGAATCGCCCGGGCCATGGCGCAGCGGCCACAGATCGTTCTGGCTGACGAGCCCATTGCAAGCCTCGATCCGGCGACGGGCGAGAAGGTGCTCGCAGATCTTCATCGCATTTGCCGAGAAGATGGCATCACGGCAATCGTCAGCCTGCACCAGGTCGAACTCGCCCGGCGGTTCGCCGATCGCGTGATCGGACTAGCGGGCGGTCGCGTCGTATTCGAGGGACCAGCATTGCATCTCGGGCAGACAGCCCTCGACCAGATTTACCTCACCGCATCCTCCCGGATGGCCGCAGCGTAACGCCGCCAAAGCAACAAGATTGGAAATGTCATGGAACGCAGAACTTTTCTGTTTGCCTGCACGATCGGAAGCCTGGGTATGGTGCTCGGCAAGGCCGACGCCCAGCAGCCATCCAGTCCAGCCAAGTTGCGCGTGGCGCTCCTTCCGGACGAAAACGCCTCCACGATCATCCAGAACGCGGCACCGCTGAAAGCCTATCTCGAACAGACGCTCGGAAAAGGCGTCGAACTCGTCGTCACCACCGACTACTCCTCGATGATCGAGGCGATGCGCTTTGGCCGGATCGAGGTCGCGTATTTTGGTCCCCTCTCTTATGTGCTGGCGAAGTCAAAGGCTCCGGGCATCGAGGCATTCGCCGTCGGCGTTTCGAAAGGCTCACCTACCTATAAGAGCGTCATTATCGCGCGAGCAGATGGCCCCGTGAAGACACTGGCCGATATCAAGGGAAAGATGGTCGGATTCGGCGACTTCGCCTCGACCTCCAGTCATCTGATACCGCGCGCGCTCCTTGCCCGTAACGGTCTCGTCGGCGATACCGATTACAAGTACGTGCTTCTGGGCGCGCATGATGCGGTCGCGCGTGCCGTCCAATCCGGCCAGGTTCAGGCGGGCGGCCTCAGCCAGGAGATTTTCAGATCGCTCGTTGCCAAGGGCTCGATTGACGGCAGCAAGATCGTCGTGTTGGCGGAGAGCGATCCGATTCCGAACTATCCCCTCACCATGCAGGGATATCTGGCACCCGAGCTCAAGGCCTCGATCAGAAAGGCCTTCCTCAACCTTCACGACAAGGAAATACTGAAGACGTTCCGCGCGGAAGGCTTTGTGGCGACGGACGATCATGCCTACGACATTTTGCGCGAGACAGCGAAGTTGCTCGATCTCGATCTGGCAAAGCTCAAGGGATGAGTATTGCCACTCCCCCAGCCGCATACGAAGCAATCCTCGCCCGCGAGGGAACCCTACGGTTCAGACGCAGCGCCGTGATGCTGATGATTGTCGTTCTGATCGTCATCGCCATGGCGCTGACCGGTCTGCTCGATCCAAAGCGGTTCTCGGAGGCGTGGCCGGCGATCAAGCAGCTTTCCAGCGAAATGTTCCCACCCGATTTCAGGCGTTTTCATGCCTGGATCAGACCGCTGGCGGATACGCTCGCCATGTCGGTGGCGGGAACGGCCCTCGCGGTCACGATTTCGCTGCCGCTGGCTTTGTTTGCAGCGCGCAACACCACGCCCAATCAAATCGTGTACCGCGCATCGCGGGCGTCATTGAACTTGCTGAGGTCGATCCCCGAGCTGATCATGGGAATCATCTTCGTTGCGATGGTGGGATTCGGCGCTCTGCCCGGCGTGCTTGCGGTCGGATTGCACTCCGTCGGAATGGTCGGAAAATTCTTCGCCGAGAGCATCGAGCATGTCGATCCGAAGCCGATCGAAGCCGCGCGGGCCACCGGGGCTTCGCCGCTCCAGGTCGTATTCCATGCGATATTGCCACAAGTCTTGCCGCAACTCGCCGACACCACGATCTATCGCTGGGAGTATAATTTCCGCGCTTCCACCGTGCTCGGCGCGGTCGGGGCTGGCGGCATCGGCTTCGAGTTGATCGCCGCGCTCCGCGTTCTCGAATACGCGCAGGTATCCGCCATTCTGATCTGCATCCTGATTTGCGTGACCATGGTCGATGGGATCGGAGCTGTCCTCCGAAATCACCTCAAATAAGCCGATGACGTTGCCATGCCCGTGAAACCGAAGATCCTCGCCACCAATCCCGTTTTCCCGGAGACACAAGCGCTGCTCGAGGCGTACGCGACTGTCGAGGTTAATCCATCGGTCGAGCCGTGGGATTATCACGAAGTGCGGCGACGCTGCCGGGATGCCGTCGGGCTGCTTGCATTCATGACCGACAGGATCGATGCAGATTTTCTGGCGGCCTGTCCCGATCTTCGCGTCATTGGAGCCGCGCTCAAGGGCTTCGATAACATCGATCTCCACGCCGCGACCGGTGCAGGAGTGTGGGTGACGATCGTGCCCGATCTGTTGACAGTGCCGACCGCCGAACTGGCGATCGGGCTGATGCTCTCTCTCGGGCGAAACATCGTCACCGGCGATCGGAATATCAGGGCGAACGGCTTTCACGGCTGGCGCGCTCAGCTTTACGGCGCGGGCCTTGCGGGAGCTACAGTCGGCATCGTCGGCTTCGGCCTCGTCGGACGTGCGATTGCCGAACGGCTCGCCGGATTTCAATGCCGGCTGCTTGCATGTGACCAGTCGGTGTCCGCGACGACGGCAGAAGCCTGGCCGTATGTCACCATGACGAGTTTTGAAAACGTGATCGCGAGCTCGGATTACGTCGTGCTGGCGCTGCCCTTGATCGCCAGCACCATGCACATCGTCAACGCCGAAACCCTCGCTGCCATGAAGCGGGGTGCGAGGCTGGTGAATCCGGCGCGCGGATCGCTTGTGGACGAAAGCGCGGTGGCGGACGCCATCAGCCGGGGACAACTTGCTGGCTATGCCGCCGACGCGTTCGAATGCGAGGATTGGGCGCTGGAGAACCGGCCATCCGGCATCGACCGGCGTTTGTTGGATTTGTCGGCACCCACGGTATTCACGCCTCATATCGGATCGGCCGTCACCGACGTGAGGCGCGAAATCGAACTGTCGGCGGCGCGGAGCATTCTCGATGTTCTTGCCGGACGCGTTCCATTTGGCGCAGTCAACGATCCTGGCAAGCGAATGGCTCATGCTCAATCTGCTGCACGCTAGAACATTTCTCTCCGTTCTCGGCGAACGAGGCTTTCGTGCGGCGGCGCGCGACCTGAAGCTGTCGCCGTCGACGGTGGTCGAACATATCAAGCAGCTGGAGGAAGATCTTGCTGCGCCACTGCTGGTGCGGCGGCACGGTCTCGTCGAACCGACCTCTCAAGGAGCTGCCTTTGCCCCGCTGGCCCGCGCCATGCTGGACACGGCCGCGCGCAGCCGAGCCGTCATTGCACGGCCGGCCCTGCACATCGCGGCATCCAGCAACATCGGCACCTATTTGTTGCAGTCGATGCTCGTGGCCTTCCAGGCCAGCGACCGGCTTGCGGTCGATCTCTGGATCGGACCCAACCCCGATGTTGCAGAGCGCCTGACGAACGGCCGCGCTGACGTCGCTTTGATGGAATGGTGGAGCGACCGTCCGGGCTTTTGCCATCGTAGCTGGCGCAGGGAGCCGCTCGTCGTCATTGTAGCGCCCGACCATCCCTGGGCAAGCCGCAGCATGATCGACGCAAGCGAGCTTACGGGTCAGACCTTGTTGGGCGGCGAGCCGGGCACCGGCACGAACACGGTCCTGAGACAACAGCTTGGGCCGCTTGCCGACCGGCTGACCGCCGTAAGAGGGCTCGGAAGCACGGAGGCCGTCAAACGCGCCGTCCGCGCCGGTCGAGGCATCTCGCTGGTGATCGAGGCAGCGGTGATCGATGAGGTTCTGGCGGGACAGCTTGTCGTCCTGCCGCTAAACGGTATCGAACTTGCAAAAGAACTGAAGATCATTGCACCGAGCGGGCTGCCCGAAGCGGCGCCTGCCATGCGCTTCATTTCCTATATTCTTGAAGAGGGCCGTCTCCACTCGATCCGCGGTGACGGACAAGCCCTTGACATCATCCTATCTTGCGAAACGTCAGATTAAGACGCTGCGGACCCATCACCGGGTGATCGCCTTCGGCGAGCGGCGCCACACCATGAAAGAACAGCCGCGACGGCCCGCCCCACACCGCGACGTCGCCGTGCTCCAGGCGAAACCGCCGCGGCTTGTCGCTTCGCTTCAGGCCGCCGAACATGAAAATCGCGGATAGCCCAAGCGAGACGGAGACGATCGGCGCGCCAAAATCGAGTTCATCCTTGTCCTGGTGCAGCGACATCTTCGCACCGGGCACGTAGCGGTTGATCAAACAGACATCGGGCGCAAATCCGGGAAAGCCGGCGCGATCGGCCGCGCGCACCGCCACTTCGCAAAGCACCGGCGGCATCGCAGGCCACGGCTTGCCGGTTACGGGATCGGCGGAAGCATAGCGATAACCGGTGCGATCGGTGACCCAGCCGGAGCTGCCGCAATTGGTCATCGCAACCGACATCTGATGACCACCCGGCGTGAACATCCGGCGGAATGGCGCTTGCGCCACAACAGTGCGCAAAGCGGCAATCAGCTCCGTCTCGAAGTCTCTGGCGAATCCGCGCAGCAGCACGGCGCCTTCGGCCATTTCCTCCCGCGAGGCGCGCGCTTGCGGAAAACGGGCAAATAAATCCGTCGTCAACGTGAAACCTTACCTGGCGTCGTGGAAGATGAGGCCCACCGTGTGACGGCGACCGGAACGAAGCCGGCTCACGCCATGGCGCATATTGACACGATAGACGCCGCGCGTCCCCTGCACTGGGCGGACATGCACGGCAAAGGCCACGCCGTCACCTTGGCGAAGCGGCACCACTTCGGCCCGCGACTGCATACGCGGGCGCTGCTCGGTCAGCACGAACTCGCCCCCTTCGAAGTCGCGCGTGGGTTCCGACAGCAGGATCGCGACCTGCAACGGAAAGACATGCTCCCCGTAGATATCCTGATGCAGGCAATTGTAGTCGCCCTGTTCATATTGGAGCAACAGCGGCGTCGGCCGAAGCTGACCCGCCTGATGGCATCGGACCAGAAACGCCTCGTGGTTTTCCGGATAGCGGATATCGATCCCCATCGCTTCGTTCCAACGGTCGGCGATCGGCTGAAGACCTGCATAAAGCAGCGGACGCAACTCGGCGATCGGCCGCGGAAGCGGATAGGAAAAGTATTTGTATTCGCCGCGGCCGAAGCCGTGGCGGCCCATTACGATACGGCTGCGAAAGATCGTCTCTTGCGGGTAGAGCGCAGCCAGTGCGCGGCACTCGTCCGCCGCGAGCAAACCCTTGAGCACGGCGCAACCCTGCGCATCGAGATCACGCGCGGCCCCTCCCCAATCGATCCCCGCCACGCGTGCGGCGATATCGGTTTCGACCGGCGATCGTCTATCCTGTGCGGCTATCGTCATGCCTGCCACCGTCGCAGGTCGGGAAGCCTCTCGCCACCCGGTTTCCGGCTAACCCAGGACCGGTAGTTCGATCACATCATACGCATGGCGGATCGTGCGTTTAAGCACGGGATCCTCAAGCTCGTATTCAAAGCGGCTGGCCGGCCGGATGCCGCCTTTGGCCGCAAACGTTCCGCCGAACATCGCGCAGCCGTCAGGCAGCCTTCCGTCCGCGAAACCGCGCGCAAGCAGTTCGGAGACCGGCAGCATCGCGTCCAGCGTCCCTTCCTGGTACAGCTCACGCCTGCCGCCAATCCAGGCATACGAACGCAGAATCAGCCGATCCCAATGATCAATGACCTCATCGAGTTCCCACAGCGTGGAGGCCATCGGCTTGTCGCACATCTGTTTGGAAACCGTCACGCTGTAGCTCTCGACCTTGCGGTCGGTATGGTCCGAGCCGAGGCCCACAAACGTACGTCCCTCCCAGCCGATCAGCACGAATTCGACCTCGCCGCTGGAACTCTCGCCGCAGACCTCGATGCGGTCTTGTTGGGTCAGCCGCCGTGCCGAGCAGCGGTAGTAAATCGGCGTCGTCGCCGGGCGCGCGATGCCGATCGATTCCAGCTCGGCGATGTGCTTGTCCCGCGCGACCGGGTCGCGGCCGGTCCAGCCCGCGATAACGGCCTGATCGATTGCGAGCGTCAGCGGGGTCGTGCCGCCTTTGGTTTCGACGGTGAAGGTCAGATCAAACATCGAGGGCGGCCTCCACACCCGCGGCCAGTTCGAAAATACGGCGGTCCGAACCGCCCACTGCGCTCAGCATGAAACCAACCGGCGCCTCGCCGGCGCGATGGCAAGGCAATGAAATCGCGCAGCCGTCCATCATGTTGGTGAGGGTGCAATTTCGCAAGGAAAGCAGGTTGGCTTTCGTGAACGCGGCATCGTCGCTGAGATCCGATATCCGTGGCGGCGCGATTGCGGAGGTCGGCATCACCACGGCATCGTACGGCGCGAGCCGGACGGTTGCACGCGCGATGAACGACTTCCTCGCTTCAAGAAGTTCGATATATTCCGCGGCTGTGAGTGATTGCCCGCGCAAAATGCGCGAGGACACGCGCGGGTCATAGACGTCGCCGTGGCTCTCGATCAGATAACGGTGCCAGGCGTAGCTTTCCGCGGCAGCAAATCCGCCCTTGGCATTCATGACGGCCACGTCGAGATACTCCGGCACTTCGATACGCTCGATCGCCGCACCTTTGCGCGAGAGGGTTTCGAGCGTGCGTTCGAACGTTCGCGATACGTCACCGTCAAGGTCGTCAAGTGCGACCGTCGTCGGTACCGCCAGCCGCATTCCCTTGACGGGACGCGGATCCAGCGGCCGAACCGGCTCGTTCGCAAGGATGGAATCCAGAACGGCACAGCACCCAACGGTGCGCGCCAGCGGCCCAAAACTGTCGAGCGTGAAGGATAGCGGCACGCCGCCATCGCGCGGGATGCGCTGCTGCGTCGGCTTGAAGCCGACGATGCCGTTATACGCCGCCGGAATCCGGCACGATCCGCCGGTGTCCGAGCCGAGCGCACCATACGCCATGCCGTCGGCGACCGACACCGCCGCTCCGGATGACGATCCGCCGGGGACGTACCCGACGCGCCGCTGCCAGACGCTCTTCGGCGTGCCGTAATGCGGATTGATGCCGATGCCTGAATAGGCAAACTCGGTCATGTTGGTGCGGCCGATCAGGATGAACCCTGCCCGCCGCAGCCGCGATACGACCGGCGCGTCCGCCTCGGCCGGCGGGGAATCGTCAAGGGCACGCGAGCCGGCGCGGGTGACCTGGCCCTTGATATCGAACAGGTCCTTGATCGAGATCGGAATGCCAGCAAAGGGGGACGGCGCCGCCCTGACCTCACGGAGCCGATCCATGGCTTTCGCCGCCTCGATCGCAGCCTCGACATCCACGTGAACGAATGCGCGAGCTCCCTCGCCCGCTTTGTCGGCGATCTTGTCCAGGCATTCGTCCACGAGTTTGCGCGCATTGGTGCGGCCACTTTCGAGATCGGCTGCCAGGGAAACAAGCGTGGGGGCATTGCTCATGGTTGGTGTCGCCTCACTAGATTGTACGGGGCATGTCTTCGATCTCCAGGTCGAGCAAGGCAGAGCTGAGCGATTTGCCGTGCGCGTCCAGCGCCAGAGATCGCGTGACCCCGCCTCCCAGCGCACGGTCCATCACGAAATTGAGCGCACAGATCCTGGGCAGCTCATAGCGGACCACTTCGCCTTCGACAACGCCCGCGAAATGCGCCTTGACGCGCGCAGGCGTTACCTGAGCCAAAAGGACGGGATAATGCTTCGGGTCATAGGCGATGACTGAGATATTGGAGATATTTCCCTTGTCGCCGGTGCGGGAATGAGCGATCTCGCGCAGCTTCATGACGGTCAGCCTCCGACGAATTGAACGCGCGGCCGTGCCAACTCGCGCGGCAGCAACACGGAAGCGACCGCGACGACATCCCGGGCGGACTTGTAGGCCCCGCCCCCACCCGCCGGACCATTCGTATAGAGCGTTTCGACCTCGTTGCCGATCCGGACAGCCTCGCGCAGATTTTCGGTACGGCCGGTGACGCGCACGCGCGCCTCATAGGGCTCATTGGCATGCGCCGCGAGCTGTGGTCCATGCAGGGAATCGACGCCGATCAGGTCGAACCGCAGTTCACTTGCCGCGACGCCGGTAAGCTTCAGCCGCTCGCGAACAATGTCGAGCGCAAGTCGGCCGCGCGCCAGGGCGCCGGGACCGGCGTAGGAAATCTGGCCCTCGCCGATAAAGCCGTCGACGTAGCCGACCGATACTTTGAGCGTCGGCGGACGTTCGCTGCCGCGACCGCCGTTGATCCGCACGCGATCCTTACCCACTTCCTCGATTTCAACTTGCGAGAAATCGGCAATCACGTCCGGTTGAATGTAACGACTGGGATCATGCACCTCGTAGAGCAGTTGCTCTTTGCAGGTCCGCGCCGTCACGGCGCCGCCGGAGCCTTCCACCTTGGTCATGACGAGGCTGCCATCCTCGCCGACTTCACCGATCGGAAAGCCAAGGCGCGCCAGCCCGGCGATGTCTTTGTACGGCGGATCGGCAAAATAGCCGCCGGTCACCTGGCCGGCGCATTCCAGCAAGTGTCCGGCTATGATGCCCTTGCCAAGGCGGGTCCAGTCATCGAGCGGCCAACCGAAGGCATGGATCAGCGGCGCCAGGAACAGCGCCGGATCCGAGGCGCGACCGGTGATGACAATATCGGCACCGTCAGCCAAGGCCTCCGCCATCGGGGCTGCGCCAAGATAGGCGTTGGCGGAGATCAGGCGATTGCCGAGTTGGCCGATGGTGCCATCGAACTCCATGATTGGCAGATCGCGCTGCTTGCAGGCCTCCAGAACGTCGTCACCAATGACAGCGGCGACCTTCAACCCCGAAAGGCCTATCAACCTGGCAATTTCGGCAGTCTTGCGCGCTGCAGCGAGTGGGTTGGCCGCGCCCATATTGGTGACGATCTTGATTCCCTTCGCGGCACACAGCGGCAGAACGGCGCGCATCCGCTCCTCGATCAGCGGGTCAAAGCCGCTTTCCGGATTCTTCAAGCGCGCCTGCTGGGCCAGCGCCACGGTCCGCTCGCCAAGGCATTCAAACACCAGGTACTCAATGTCGCCCTTTTCAGCGAGTTCCACCGCGGGCTCGATGCGATCGCCCGAGTAGCCCGCGCCCGACCCGATGCGGATGGTTCGCATTACTTCAGTCCGAAATACGCCTGCCGCAGCGCATCATTGTCGGTCATTTCCGCGACCGTTCCGGAAAAGCGGATTCGGCCGCCCTCGAGCACGAATACGCGGCTGGCCACCTCAAGAAAGGCGATATTCTGCTCGGCGATCAGCAAAGCCAAGCCCCTTCCACGCAGGTCACTCAGGATGCGAATGACCTCCTTGACGAACAATGGCGATAGTCCCGCCGAGGGCTCATCCATCACCAGAAGGCGAGGTTCGGCCGCCAACGCCTTGGCAATACCGAGCATTTTTCGCTGGCCGCCGGAGAGGCTCGAGGCGGGCGCGCGGCGCTTTTCGCGGAGCACCGGAAAGATCTCATAAAGATCGTTAAGTTTCGGATTGGGGTGACCCAGCGCCTGGGCGCCAATGCGGATATTTTCCTCGATCGACAGATCGGGAAAAACCGCCAGTTCCGACATGTAGGTCATGCCGAGCCGCATCCGCTCGCTGGAGCGCATCCGCGTCACATCGGCCTCGCCCAACCGGATGCTGCCATGCCGCGCCTCGATCAGCCCCACCAGCGATTTAAGAAAGGTGGTCTTGCCGGCTCCGTTGGTGCCGAGCAGCAGCACGGTCTCACCGGCGCGGACGTCAAGGTCGACCCCCCACAGCACCTGCATGGTGCCATAACCGGCGTTGACCGCTTCGGCCGTCAACAGCGATGTGGCCTCAGGCGGCATGCTCGCCTCCAAGAAACACCTCGATCACCTGCGGAACCTTGACGGCGACCGCAAGCTTGCCCTCAAAAATCTCCTTGCCGGCATTCAGAACGATAACGCGGTCGGTAATGTGTTCGATAAAGCCCATGAGGTGTTCGACGACAATGATCGCCATCCCGCTTTGAGCGAGCGCCTTGATCCGCCCGGCGATCCAGTCGAGTTCAGCCGGGTTGAGGCCGGCGGCGAGCTCGTCGAGCAGCAACAGCCGCGGGCGGGTGGTGAGCGCGCGCACGAGGTCGAGCATCTTCTGCTGGGCGTTGTTGAGATCGGCCGCCGGGCGGTTGGCTACTTCCGCCAGGCGGTACTCCTCCAGCAAATCCGCCATTGCGGGCGCGGACGCGGCTCCGCCATAGGCCAGGGCCACCTCGACATTCTGACGGACGGTCAGCGACAGGAAGGGTTTTGGTACCTGGAATGTACGGTTGATACCCCGGTGAACGAGCTTGTGCGAGGCAACGCCGCCGATCGACGCGCCCTCTAGCACGACTTCGCCACCATCGGGCGCATAAAGACCGGAGATCACATTGATGGCCGTCGTCTTGCCCGAGCCATTGGGGCCGACGAGTCCCAGGATCTCGCCTGACGAGACATGAAAGCTCAGACCGTCCAGCGCGTAAAAGCCGCCGAAGCGTTTGACGAGCTTGGAGACGCTCAAGATGGGCGCGCGCTCAGGGGACATGCCAGCCCCTCCGGGTCGCCAGCGACACGAGCCCCGCCGGCAGGAACAGCACGAGGCCGATGATCAGCAGGCCGTAGATCAGCTGGAAATATTGCGGCGTGGTGAAGCCGATCAGGTTGTAGATGCCGTAGAGGATGACGACACCGACGATCGGCCCGGTGATGGAGGCGACACCGCCAAACAGTGCGAATACGATGGCAAAGATGCTGAATTCGCCGCTGAACACGTTATCGGGGTAGAAAACCGAGACGTACCACGCATAGACGCCGCCGGCGAGGCCCGCGACGAGCGCGGAAGCAAGCCAAGCAATGACGCGCATGCGTACGACGTTGACGCCGGCCATCGATGCGCTAACCGCATCTTCCCGCACCGCCTGCAATGCAAGGCCGGAACGCGAGTTCTTCAGGAACACGACCGAGCCGAGCGTCAGCGCCAGCACGACCAGCGCTGCCGCATAGGCATAAGTCGGGTTGAACGTCGCCGAGAGCGAGACGCCGTAAGGACCGCGCGTAATCTGCTCAAGCGCCGGATTGGCAATCAAGTGCAGCACCGCCAATGACGCCGCCAGATTGGCGATCGCAAAATAGGCACCCGAGAGACGCAACAAGGGCGTCAGCAACAATCCAAGCACGACGCCGACCAGTCCGGCCGCCAAAACGGCAGGGATCGCGGGGGCGTGGAGATGCATCACCAGCACCGCAAAGCCGTAGGCACCGGCACCGAAGAAACCGACATAACCAAAGGGCAGATAACCGGTGAAGCCATAGATGATGTTCACGCCCTGCGCGAGGATCAGGAAGATGACGAAGTTGAACAGCAGCAAATGATTTTGATAGACGCCCGGCAGCGCCGCAAAGATCACGAGCACCGGCAGCGCAATGAACAGCGTATGTTTGAGAGCGCTAGGCAACGCGCACCCGCCTTCCGAGCAAACCGCTCGGGCGAAGCAGAAGAATGAAGATCAGGAGCACATAGGGCAACAAGTCGGCCCATGAACTCAAGTAGGTCTGCACCACCATGTAGCAGATGCCGTAGATGACCCCGCCGAGCGCCGTCCCAAGCGGGTTGCCGAGCGACCCCAGCACCACAATGGCAAACGAGGTGACGGTAGCATCGGCGCCAAAGGCCGGCGTCACCGAGCCGAACATGAAAGGCGCAAAGATGCCGGCAACGGCTGCCAGGCCGAGGCCGATGCCAAACGCGGCTGCCGAGACGCGGTCGACGTCGATTCCGGTCGCAAACGCCTCGTCGCGCCGTGACATCACGGCGCGCGTCAGCGTCCCCAGCCGAGTCTGATAGAGGTAGACATAGACGAGCCCGATCGCGACCAGGCTGGTAATTGCGGCGATCACCCAGGACGCCGGGAATCCCTGCCCCAGAATCTCGATCGGTCCGCCGCCACTGTCGGGCGACCCACCGAATAGTTTGACCTTGACCGTGGAGAACACCGTGCCGAGCGCGCGGCTTGGAATCGAGCGCTCGCTGGTGCCAAGAAAGATCGTGGTCACGGCTTCGAGCACCTGCGACAGGCCGAAGAACAGGATGATCGACAGCATCTCCGGATTGGCCGAGCCCTGTAGCCGCGGCACCAGGATCCAGTACAGCAGGAGCCCCACGATCAGGAAGATTACGAAGGCGAGCGGCGCGGCGAACAGGGGGTCGATCCCGATCAGCGTCACGACGCCAATCGCCACGAACGCGCCGAGCATCAGGAAGTCGCCATGCGCCAGATTGACGATGCGCATGACGCCGAACACCAGGTTGAGACCGATTCCGACCAGGCTGAAATACAATCCAAAAAGGACGCCCGCGACCAGCGCATAAACTAGCATCGAGGCGTCACTCCCCCCGGCAGCTCAGCAGATGCCGCCTCATGGACGCGGATAGACGGGCTTGCCGGTCGCTGTTTCGTGCGGATAGATCGACACGAACTTGAGGTGGCCGTGGCCGTCGGGTTCGAGCTGGCCAAGTGGAGTCAATTCGCCGATCTGACCACCGGTTTCGTCCAGCGCGAAGGGCCCGCACAGGGTCTTCAGGTTTCCGGACAGGCTGAACACGGCGCGGCGCAGCTCCATCTGGTCGAGGCTGGTCGCGACCGACAGCGCTTTCTCGATGACGAGCCCGGTGGTGTATCCGGCTACGGCGTTGAGGCCGAATTCAAGTTTGCCATCGGAATACTTCTTGTCCCAGGCAGCCTTGTAGGTCGGGAGATTCATGCCGAAATTGACCGGATATTCCATGTCCGAGGGCGGCACATAGGTAAATACGTGCTCGAGTCCCTTATCGCCGACATTCTTCTCAAGAAGCTCCTTCTCGAGGCCCGCATAGATCACGAACAGCATCTTGAACTTGACGCCGACATCCGCGACGTTGCGCAGGAAAGCAATGTCGTTCGGCGCGTAGCCGAAGGTAAACACCGCATCGGGATGCGTATTGTTGATGTTGTTGATGATGACCGTGTAATTGGTCGTCTCGGTCGGCACGCCCTGGTCGTAGACGATCTCGACCGGCACCCCGGAGTCCTTGATGAACTTGCGGAAGGCGTTGGCCTGGGTGCCCGTGAATTCGTTGGTCGAATAGAGGATTGCGATCTTCTTGATTCCAAGCGCGGGACCGTCATGGATGACGAAATCTGCCGCCGGTTTGGGCCAGATTGTCGAGACCGGGTCGGCCATCAGCGCGATGTAGGGGTTGTCCTTGGAGAAAAAACTGGCGCCCGTGCCGGTCTGGTCGAACAGGAACATCTTGTGATCGCGCGCAATCGTCACGGCAGGCGCAGTCAGCACCGAGCCGGAATCGGCCACCAACAGGTCGACCTTATCCTGGGTGATGAGCTGATTATAAAGCGTCGCCGCGGTCGCCGTATTGCTCTGGTCGTCATAGGCGACGACCTTCACGGGCAGCTTCTTGTCGAAAGCCTTTACATAGACCCCGCCATCGGCGTTTTTCAGGTCCGCCCAAAGCTTGAGGCTGGAATAGACCGGCATTGAAATCGAGGCGAACCGCCCGGAAGACGCGTAAAGGGTGCCGATCTTGATTTCCGTCGGCACATCCGCGGCATAGGCCTGGGCCGTCAACGTCAACCCGGCAAGCGCCGCAACCACCACCCTCAACATCACTTCCTCCCAGCTCTTCTCATGGTTCCACCGAACCATAGCCCGGCCGCTTGTTAGTATACAAGCACCCCGGGCTAGGCAAAAAATATTAGAAAAAGGAAGCCCATGGGCCTGCTGACTGGACCGTTGACGGCGCGCGGTTCATTGTCGCATCAACGATCAAAACAGCCGGGGCCAAGGCGGCCTTTCAAGGGGAGAACGATATGGCCGAGCCGGCCCGCGCGCGACCGAAGGCGACACCCGAGACGCAGCATTTCTGGGACGGCGCGCGAGCCGGAGAGCTCCGGCTCCAACGCTGCGACGCCTGCGCCAAGGCGTACTTCCCGCCCCGCCCGTTCTGTCCCGCCTGCGGCTCGCGCAAGGTCAGCATCTTCAAGGCGAGCGGCAAGGCCACGCTTTACAGCTACGTTATTCATCATCGGCCGGTCCCCGGGTTCACCCCGCCTTATGCGATCGCGGTGGTGGAGCTGGAGGAAGGTCCGCGCATGATGACCAACATCGTCGACTGCCCGCAAACGCCGGAGGCGCTCGATCTCGACATGAAACTGGAGGTTACCTTTGAAAAGCTCGACGAGGTGACGACCCTGCCCTTGTTTCGGCCAGCGAAGGATTAAGCAAGATGCGCAGGAACCAGGTTGCGGTCGTCGGCGCCGCGGAGACGACCGAGCTCGGCGTGATCCCGCACATGTCGCAAATCCAGCTCCATGCCGATGCAGCGCTGAATGCGATCGCGGACGCCGGTCTCAAACTCTCCAACATTGACGGCTTTGCAACTGCCGTCGAAACCCCACAGCAGATCGCCCATTACCTCGGAATCACGCCGACCTGGGTCGACGGCACGTCGGTGGGCGGCTGTTCGTTTATGCTGCACGTGCGCCATGCGGCTGCCGCGATCGAGGCCGGTCTCTGCAAGACCGTCCTGATCACGCATGCCGAAAGCGGCAAGTCCAACGTCGGACGCACGCCGCGCATGATCGGCGCGGACAGCCTGAACGGCCAGTTCGAACTCCCCTACGGCGTTTCGACCCCGGCGAGCCTCTTCCCGATCCCGGTGCTGCGTTACATGAAGACCCACGGCATCACCCACGAGCAGCTCGCGATGGTCGCCGTGGTGCAGCGTGAATGGGCGGCCAAAAATCCACGCGCTACCATGAAAGCGCCTATCACGGTCGAGGACGTCCTGAATTCGCGGATGATCGCCTATCCGCTCCGCATCCTGCAATGCTGCCTGGTCACCGATGGCGGAGGCGCATTGATCCTGACCTCAGCGGAGCGAGCAAAGGATTTCCCGCAAAAGCCGGTCTATATTCTCGGCACCGGCGAAAGCGTGGAGACGCCGATGGTCAGCCAGATGCAGACTTTCGACAGCTCTCGTGCTTTCAAGGTGGCAGGTCCCCTCGCCTTCAAGGAAGCCGGCATCACCCACAAGGACGTCGATCATCTCATGATCTACGACGCATTTGCGCATTTGCCACTCTACGGGCTCGGCGATCTCGGCTTCATGCCCCACGAAGAGACCGGAAAATTTATCGCCGACGGTCACACCCGGCCCGGCGGCAAGCTGCCGCTCAACACCAATGGCGGCGGCCTCAGCTATATGCACTCCGGCATGTACGGCATGTATGCGCTGCAGGAGAGCGTGCGGCAGATGCGCGGCATCGCCCCGGCACAGGTTCAGGGAGCCAAGATCTCGGTCTGCCACGGCGTCGGCGGCATGTTCGCCGCATCGGGCACCATCATTTTCACCAACGAGAGATGATTCCTTTTTGTCATTGCCGGGCTCGCCCCGGCAATCCATCTCCTGAAAAATAGGCGGCTGCGCAGGTCACAAGCCCGCGCATGACGCGTGGAATTCCTGAGAACAGCACGGAAGGGCAGCATGACAAAATCACTCGAGGGCAAATCCATCATTGTCACCGGCGCGGGACGAGGCATCGGCCGGGAAATCGCCCTGCTGTGCGCGTCGGAAGGCGCCAAGGTCGTCGTGAATGACCCCGGCGGCGCAGCAGATGGTTCCGGCTCGAGCGCGGCGCCGGCCGAAGAAGTCGTCGAGGAAATCAAAAAACGCGGCGGCACGGCAGTCGCCAATTTCGAAACCGTCGCAGAAGCCGTTCCGGCGAGCCGCATCGTCAAGGCCGCGGTCGATCATTTCGGCAAGCTCGATGGCGTCGTCAACAACGCCGGTATCCTGCGTGATGCCATCTTCCACCGCATGAGCATCGATGCGTTCGAGTCCGTCATCAAGGTGCATCTGATGGGCTCCTTCTATGTCTCCCATGCTGCAGCGCGGCTGTTTCGGGAGCAGGAGAGCGGATCGTTCGTCCACTTCACCTCGACGTCGGGCCTCGTCGGTAATTTCGGCCAGGCAAACTATGCCGCTGCGAAACTCGGCATCGTCGGTCTCTCCAAGTCGATCGCGCTCGATATGAACCGCTTCAACGTGCGCTCGAATTGCGTATCGCCATTCGCCTGGAGCCGCTTGATCGGCACGATTCCCACCGAAACCGAGGCGGAGAAGGCCCGCGTGGCGAAGATCCAGCAGATGGGTCCCGAAAAGATCGCACCGATCGTCGCCTACCTGCTCGGCGACGGCGCCAGGGATGTCACCGGCCAGATCTTTGCCGTACGCATGAACGAGATTTTCCTCATGAGCCAGTCGCGCCCGCTCCGCTCAGTTCATCGCGGCGAAGGCTGGACAGTGGAAAGCCTCGCCGAACACGGCATGCCGGCGCTGAAATCCTCATTCTATAAACTCGACCGGTCGGCAGACATTTTTAGCTGGGACGCGATCTGACGGGAACATAAGGCATCCCCGCGAGTTGGAAACTGATTCAGCTTCGCCCTTTTCCCATCCTCGGTTGTTTTACAAGGAACCGCCCGCTTTATGCCGAAATGTCGGCGGATGGTCTCCTCCCAACAAAAAATCAAGGGAGGCGACCATGACGAATACCCTGCGTGGAGAACGTTCAGTTGATGACGCCCTTCGTGGCTTAGATCGGCGCAAGCTGATGAAGGGAGCCGCGGCTCTCGCCGCAACGGCCGTAACCGTGACTACGGCCTCTGCAGAGACCGAGCGGCCGTTGGGCGAAACGGGAGTTCGGCTCCGGGACACCCAACCTTTGCCTTTGGGGCCACTGCCCGGCACGCGCTACCCCGATGCGCACATCGAATCGCTGGACAAGAGTTTCAAGGGCAGCGCCGGGACCGGCGCGGTCGAACGCGTGGCGACCGGCTTCCGCTGGGCCGAGGGGCCGGTCTACTTTCCTGCCGGCCGCTACCTGCTGTTCAGCGACATTCCCAACAATCGCATCATGCGCTACAGCGAAGATGATGGTCACTTGAGCGTTTACCGACAGCCGTCAATGAACTCCAACGGCAACACCATCGATCGGGAGGGGCGCCTTCTCACTTGCGAACACAGCGGTCGACGCGTCACGCGGACCGAGCTTGACGGCTCGATCACCGTTATCGCCGACAAGTACCAGGGCAAGAAGCTCAACGCGCCGAACGACATCGCGGTCGCTTCCAACGGAACGATCTGGTTCACGGATCCGGGCTACGGCATCAAGGGCGACTATGAGGGGCTCAAGGAGCCGTTCGAACAGGCCAAGCGAAACGTCTTCCGGGTCGATCCAAAATCCGGCGACATCAGGGTCGTTGCCGACGATTTCGTGATGCCCAATGGTATTGCGTTCTCGCCCGACGAGAAGAAGCTCTATGTGATCGACACCGGCCTCACCGAGGGTGAGGGCAATCCGGCATGGATCCGTGTGTTCGACGTCGATATCGAGGCCGGCAAATTGTCGAACAGCAAGGTCTTCGCCAAAGACTTCGCGCCTGGCTTCACCGACGGGATGCGCTGCGACACCGATGGGAATGTCTGGTGCTCCATGGGTTGGGGGGACCCCAAGGAGGATGGCGTTCGCTGCTACAATCCCGAAGGTCACCTGATCGGCAAGATTCATATACCGGAGACCGTGGCCAATTTGACCTTCGGCGGCCAGCAGCGAAACAGGCTCTACATCTGCGGCTCGACATCGCTCTATGCGCTGTACACCAGCGCAAAAGGCGCCATGAAGCCGTGATTGGTGCTTCATCCACCAAGAGCGGCCGCGCGTCTCTCGCGTGGTGTGCGCTCCTTGCGGAAACGCCAAGCGCCCAAATTTGCTGAGGAGCGCTCTTGGCGATAGCCTCCGGACGTTCGGGACGCCGCACCGCGTCCCGAACGCTATGTAGCGACCGCGTCAAGAACCGTCCGGAGGAAATATGACAAACGGGTTGCGGCTCCCTCATCAGGACGAGGGGACCCACGGGGTAATTCGTCGCGGCACTCACAGGCCCGCACGTGACTTCGGTCCCGACGCCCCGCCCCAGCGCTATCCCGATCCGGACATCATCGTCATCGATCCCAAGCGCTTCAGGGCGAAGGTTGGCAACACTGCCATCAAGCGGCTCTATACCGGCTGCCTCTGGGCCGAGGGACCGGCCTGGAATGCGCAGGGCCAGTATCTCGTCTGGAGCGATATTCCGAATAACCGGCAGCTCCGCTATCTTGAAGATGGCGCTGGATACATCTCCGAGGATTTCCGGAAGCCCACCAACGAAGCCAATGGCAACACATTCGATTTTCAGGGACGGCAGATCACCTGCGAACGAACCCGCGTGGTTCGTTTCGAGCACAACGGCACCGCCACGGTGCTGGCCGACCAGGCTAATGGCAAGCCGCTGAATGGACCCAACGATGTCGTCGTCCATCCCAATGATGGATCGATCTGGTTCACCGATCCCGGCTATGGCGCGATCGTGCTCTACGAAGGACAGCGCTCCCCCAACGGCTCGGTCCAACCCTATCAGAAGGAATCGGTCTACCGGGTCGATGCGCGGACCGGCGAGATCAGGAAAGTCGCCGACGAGCCGTTCAAGCCGAACGGCATCGCCTTTAGTCCCGATTACAGCAAGGTCTATATCTGCGACAGCGGGATCACCCATTACCCGCAAGCAAGGAACGTCGTCTGGCAGTACGATCTCGACGGCGACAAGCTCTCAAATCCGCGCCCATTGATCGATATGGCGATGGGCGACCGGTCGGGCTTCCCGGACGGCCTGCGGGTGGATACCGAAGGCAATATCTGGGTCGGCGCCGGCTGGGTCGGCGAAGGCTATGACGGCGTGCAGGTCTTCGCGCCCGACGACGGCCAACGAATCGGTCAAATCTGCTTGCCGGAATGCTGCGCCAATCTCTGCTTTGGCGGCAAGAAGCGAAACCGTCTTTTCATGACCGCTAGCCAGTCGCTTTATGCGGTCTACGTCGAAACCCAGGGCGCGCATAATTGCTGAGGACTATCTAGCCGCTGTTGCGCAGGCCGGCGGAAATTCCGTTGATGGTGATCTGAATCCCGCGCAGCACCTGCTCGTCGATGTTCTGCGCGCGGTGTTCCTTCAAGAGTTCGACCTGAACGTGGTTCAACGGATCGACATAGGGAAAGCGGTGGCGGATGGAGCGTTCGAGCAGCGGGTTGCTTTCGAGCAGCCGGGTCTGCCCCATGATCTCCAGCAATGCGTCGATCGAACTTTTCCATTCGCGCCGGATGCGCTCGAAAATCTTTTCGCGAAGCACAACGTCGGGCACCAGTTCCGCATAGCGTGAGGCGATCGCGATCGAGCTTTTGGCCAGCACCATGTCCATGTTGGACAACAGCATACGGAAGAACGGCCACTCGCGGTAAAGCTCTTTCAGGAAGGCCATGCCGGTATCGGGATTTTCCTTCACCCAGGCCTCTACCGCGCTGCCAAACCCATACCATCCCGGAAGCATCAGCCGACACTGCGCCCAGCTGAACACCCAGGGGATGGCACGAAGATCCTCGATGGCCCGGGTCTTCTTGCGGGACGCCGGCCGGCTGCCGATGTTCAGGGTCGCGATCTCGGTGATGACGGTGGACGCCCAGAAATAATCGGCAAAACCCTCGGTCTCGTAGACCAGTCCGCGATAGGCTTTGAAGGCATGGGCCGACAACCGTTCCATGGCTTCCAGATACTCAGCGCGCGGCGCGCTTTGCCTCGGATGCAACAGGCTCGCCTCCAGCGTCGCCGCGGCCAGGATTTCGAGATTATCGAGCCCGACCTCGGCGTTGGCGTATTTGCTGAAGATGATTTCTCCCTGCTCGGTGATCCGGATCTGACCATTCACAGCGCCGCCCGGCTGCGCGATGATCGCATCATAGCTCGGCCCTCCACCCCGCCCGACCGATCCGCCGCGGCCATGGAACAGGCGGAGCCGCACATGGTGCCGATCGAACACGTCGACGAGACCGATCTCGGCCTTGTAAAGTTCCCAGCCCGAGGTGACGAAGCCGCCGTCCTTGTTGCTGTCGGAATAACCGAGCATCACTTCCTGCACCGAGCCACGGCTGTCCACCAGCTTCCGGTAGTCGTGCATCGAGAGGATGCGATCCATGATCCGGGCCGAGTTTTGCAAGTCCTCGATGGTCTCGAACAACGGCACGATATTGATCGCGCTGCGGCCGGAAGGGCCGACCAGGCCGACTTCCTTCAGCAGCACTGCGACTTCCAGGAGGTCGGAAACTCCCTTGCACATCGAGATGATGCATTGGGGGATTGCTTGCGCGCCATATTTGGCATGAACTTCGGCGGCCGCTCGGAACACCGCGAGTTCGCCCATCGTCTCTTCGCTGTATTTGACGAATGCCGAGGTCAGCGGCCGGGCATTGCGCAGTTCGCCGGTCAGGAGAGCGATTCGCGCCTCTTCGCTCATGGCGAGATAAGACTTCCCGGGCATCGCCGCATCGATCAATTCGGCGATCGTTCGTTCGTGAACGGCCGAGTTCTGCCGTATGTCGAGGCTGGCGAGATGAAAGCCGAAGCAGTCAACGGCACGCCGCAAGTGCCGCAGCCGGCCGCGCGCGATCACGCGCGAATTGTTCATCGTCAGCGAGCGATCGAGAATATCGAGGTCGGCCTTGAATTCGGCGGCGTTGGCGTAAGCCGCGGCTTCGCCGACCGCCGCGCGGGTCGTCTCGACCTCGAGTCGCGCCGCCGTCGCGGTGAGCCTCGCAAAGATGCCGGAGACCGCAAGGCGGTAAGGCTCGCCGCTTCGATGCGGCGACCTGTCGGGCGAACGCTCGGCCAGCGCCCGCAGGTCCTTTGAAATGTCAGCGAGATGCGCGGCCAGCGACAGTTCGGAACCAAGCACATGCAACTCATCGAGGTAGAAGCGAAGCACACGGCTCGATTGCATCTTCAGCGTGCCGCGCATCACATCGGCCGTCACGTAAGGATTGCCGTCACGGTCGCCGCCGATCCAGCTTCCCATCTTGAGGAAAGATGCAAGTTCGCCTTGCGTGCCACCGCCCTCGTTGAGACGGTCTTCGAGCCGGGAATGCAGCCGCGGCACTTCGTTCAGGAAAGTGTAATCGTAAAACGACAGGCCGTTGGCGACTTCGTCGAGCACGGTCAGCCGGGTCCGGCGTAACAGGTTGGTTTGCCATAACGTCAATACCGCGCGGCGCAACTGCTCGTCGCTGGCGACCAGTTCCTCCGGCGTCAACTGCACCCGCTCCCGCCGGTCCAGCACGGCGGCAATCTCCATTTCGCGATCGATGGTGCTCTTCCGGCGGACTTCGGTGGGATGCGCCGTCAGCACCGGACTGACGAGCGCCGAGGCAAAGAACTCGCGCAGGCTCGCCGCGCTGAAGCCGGCGGCCCGGGCATGCAGCAAGGTCCGCGCCAGCGTTTCCGGCCGCGGCGCCTCGCCAGCCTTGGAACTCGCGCGCATCCGGCGGATGTTGTTCTGATCTTCGGCAATGTTGGCAAGATGCGAGAAATAGCTGAAGGCGCGCACGATAAGCAGCGTCTGGCTGATCGACATGCTGTCGAGGATGAGTTCGAGTTCCCGCCGCGCCGCCTTGTCGTCGCCGCGGTGAAACCGGATCGAGGTCTGCCTGATACGTTCGACCAAGTCGAAAACGTCAGCGCCCTCCTGATCGCGGACGGTGTCGCCCAGGATGCGCCCGAGCAGACGAATATCATTCCGCAACCGGACGTCCTCTTCGAGCGCGGCGGCTTCCTCGCCGTAAACGGATTCCAGCCCCGGTTCAGAAAGCATGGTCTGGGATGACATCGCGAAAATGCTCCAGAGTGGCCGGCAATCCTTGAGTCGCAATTTTTGCACCGCAGCGCAAGGTCAAGAAACGAGCGGGCTGCCTTTGCAAAAGTTGCCGCTGATTGTGCGTCGAGAGCCCGGTGAGCCTCAGGAATCGACAAAATGCGGGGCACGCTTGTCGATATTGGCGCGCACGGCCTCGAGCTGGTTGGGACTGCCGAGCAGCTTCTGCTGTTCGACGGATTCTGCCAGAAGCGCGGGCGCCGGATCGACCGACAGCTTGTTGAGCATCCGCTTGGCAGCCCGGATTGCATCGGGGCTCTTGGCAGCGATCTCGCGCGCAAACTCCAATGCGGCTGCGCGAGGATCGTCGCATATTCTGGTCGCCAGGCCATAAGTTAAGGCCTCCTGCGCGGAAAAAATCCGGCCCGTGTACGTCAGCTCGCGCAGAATGTCGTCGCGCACGAGACTTGCGAGGATCGGCGTTCCCGCCATATCCGGCACCAGGCCCCATTTGATCTCCATGATCGACATGCGCGCATCAAGGCTCACAAATCGCATGTCGGCCCCGAGCGCGAGTTGAAAACCGCCGCCGAATGCGACCCCATGAATCGCGGCGATCACGGGCACCGGGAGCTGCCGCCAGCCCCAAACCGCCATTTGCGGGAAATTGGCGATACCGTGCGTGCGCCTGGTGAGATCGCGCGCTTCGCCACCGGCAATGCCGTTGCCGCCCTTCTCTTTCATCGCGGCGAAACGGCCCATATCGAGGCCGGCGCAGAATGCGCGGCCTTCGCCGGACAATACTACCGCGCGGAGGCGCTTCTCGCTGGCGAGCCTTGTTGCGGTTGCGACAAGCGCCTCGAACATCGCGGCATCCAGCGCATTCATCTTATCCGGGCGAACCAGGCGGACGTCCGCAACGCCTTCCGTTATCGTCACCTGCACGCGATCGTCCATGTTCATTCCCTCCTACATCTAACGAACTGCTTTACACGAAAGCGTCACCCGGTTTTAGTCGCTTGCTCCTCACGGGCAAGAACGAGGACCACTCATGTTCACTGAAAAGCTGCTTGCAGGCCGGCGAATTCTTGTCACGGGCGGCGGCACCGGCCTAGGTAAAGCCATGGCTACGCGCTTTCTCGAACTCGGCGCCGAAATCCACATCTGCGGGCGCCGCAAGAGCGTGTGCGACGAGACCGCAACCGAATTGATGGATATCCATGGCGGCCGCGTCACCAGCCACGGCATCGACATCCGCAATGCGCAGGCCGTTGACGAGATGATCGAGGCGATCTTCAAAGACGGGCCGCTGACCGATCTCGTCAACAATGCCGCAGGCAATTTCATCTCGCGCACCGAGGACCTCTCGCCGCGCGGCTTCGATGCCGTCGCCAATATCGTCATGCACGGCACGTTTTACGTCACTCACGCCGTCGGGCGGCGCTGGATTGCCAACAAGCTACCCGGCAATGTGGTATCGATTACCGTGACCTGGGTCCGCAACGGCAGCCCCTACGTGGTGCCGTCCGCGATGAGCAAATCGGCCGTTCATGCCATGACCATGTCATTGGCCGCCGAATGGGGGCGCTATGGCATCCGCCTCAACACGATCGCGCCGGGCGAGATTCCAACCGAAGGCATGAGCAAGCGGATCAAGCCGGGCGACGAGGCCGGCGCGCGTACCAAGGCGATGAATCCGATGGGCCGGGTCGGGACGATGGAAGAACTGCAGAACCTGGCGGTGTTCTTGATCTCCGGCGGCTGCGACTGGATCAACGGCGAGACAATCGCGATGGACGGCGGCCAGGCGCTTGCGATGGGCGGCAATTTCTATCAGCTGCGTGACTGGACCGACGGCGACTGGGAAAAGGCGCGCGACCAGATCAAGGCGCAGAATGAAAAGGACCGCGCTGCAAGGCAATAAACGCCTTCGCGCCGGCCGAAAGCGGGGCGTGCAGCGCACTTGTCTTTGCTATCGGATGCCGCCAAACTCCTCCTCAAAACAAAATACATCGGGAGGAGAACATGGCCGTTTCGGAGCAGCCGGCGCATCTTGCCGACGTGGTGCGCGCGCTGTCGAGGTCGCGCGGTAGCGCGATCGCCCTCGAATTCGAGGGCCGCCGGACGAGCTTCGCCGAATTTGATGTCCTGACCAATCGCGTCGCCAACGCCTTGATTGCACTCGGCGTTCGGCCGCACGAGCGGATCGCTTACCTGGGCAAGAACAGCGACATCTATTTCGAGCTCTTGCTCGGCGCCATGAAGGCCAACGTGGTGATGACGCCGGTCAACTGGCGGCTGGCTGCACCCGAGGTCGCCTTCATCGTTGCGGATAGCAAGGCACCCGTTCTCTTCGTCGGTCCCGAATGCATGGCGCAGATTCCAAGCATCCGGGCGCAAGTGCCGGACCTGCGCGTGGTCATCGCAACCGAAGGCAATGCGGCTGAATGGCAAAACTACTCGGCCTGGCGCGACGCGCAGAGCCCGGACGATCCAGAAGTCGCCATCAGCCGGCAGGACGTCGCGATCCAGCTTTACACGTCAGGCACCACCGGCAAGCCGAAAGGCGCCATGCTGTCGCATGCCAATCTTCTTAATCTGCTCGGGAACGGCGACGGCGCAGTCGCCGACTGGAACCGCTGGACCGAAGACGATGTCTCTCTGGTGGCGATGCCCGTCTTTCATATCGGTGGCTCTGGCTGGGGGTTGCTCGGCCTTTATCATGGCGCCAAGGGCGTGGTTGCTCGGGAGTTCGATCCCACCAAGGTGCTCGACTTCATCGAGCAGGACAAAATCACCAAGATCTTCATGGTTCCGGCTGCAATGCAGTTCGTGGTGCGGCAGCCGCGGGCGCGCAGTGTCGATTTTTCGCGCCTGAAACACATCCTCTATGGCGCTTCGCCCATACCGGCGGCGTTGTTGAGAGAGTGCATTGAAGTGTTCGGGTGCGGCTTCGTGCAGCTCTATGGCATGACGGAAACGACCGGCACCATTGTCGCCTTGCCGCCTGAGGATCACGTCGAGGGACTCGACCGAATGCGGTCGGCGGGCAAGGCACTGCCCGGTGTCGAGCTTGCGATCCTTGACGTCAACGGCAAGCAATTGCCGTCCGGCGAGGTCGGCGAAATCGCGACAAGATCCGGCTCCAACATGCTGGGATACTGGAATCTGCCGGAAGCCACCGCCAAAACCATCGGGCCCGACGGCTGGCTGCGCACTGGAGACGCCGGCTACATGGACAAGGACGGCTATCTCTACATTCAGGACCGCATCAAGGACATGATCATCTCGGGCGGCGAGAATATCTATCCGGCGGAGGTCGAGAGCGCGGTCTGCGACCACCCCGACGTCGCGGAAGCCGCCGTGATCGGCGTGCCGGACGACACCTGGGGCGAGTCGGTCAAAGCGATCGTCGTGTTGAAGCCCGGCAAGCAGACGAGCGCCTCCGATATCATCAACTTTACACGGGCGCACATCGCAGCGTTCAAGACACCGAAGACGGTGGATTTCATTGATGCCTTGCCCCGCAACGCCTCCGGCAAGATCCTGCGCCGTCATCTGCGCGATCCCTATTGGGCAGGCCGGGGGCGCCAGGTGAACTGAAAGAGCGGACGACCTGCGAAATCGTTTTACCTTCCATTGAATTTCGCCGGTCGCTTTTCGAGGAACGCGGTGACGCCCTCCTTGAAATCCTCGGTCGCCCCGGCGCGGCGCTGTGACTCGAATTCGAGGTTGAGCTGATCTTCGAACGAGTTCTGCTCGCTCGCCCAGTAGAGTTGGCGGATCAGCGACAGCGCGATCGTCGGGCCATCGGCTATATCGCGGGCGAGCTTCAGGGTCTCGTCCCAGAGTGCGGAATCGTCATAAACCCGATTGACGAGTCCCCACTCCAGCGCCTTCTCGGCCGGCAGCCGCTCGCCCATCAGCGACAATTCGACTGCGCGGGCCTTGCCGATCAGCCGCGGCAGGAGCCAGGTCGATCCGCAATCCGGCACCAGGCCGATGCGGCGAAAGGCTTGCAGGAAATAGGCCGAGCGCGCGCACAGGATCATGTCACCCATCAGCGCGAAGCTCATGCCCGCCCCGGCGGCCGGCCCGTTGACCGACGTTACGAGCGGACAATGCAGGTTGCGCAGCCGGCGCAGGAAAGGATGAAACGCGGTTTCGAGCGCGGCGCCCGCGGCGCTCTTGCCCGGCTTCTGAACGTTGCGGCCCTGAAGATTGGCGCCCGTACAGAAGGCGCGCCCGGCTCCCGTCAATACCAGGCAACGGACCACGTCGCGCTTGTCTTCAACCGCATCAAGGGCCTCCACCAGTCCCCCCAGCATGTCGAGCGAGACTGCGTTCATCACCTCCTGATGATCGAGCCGCAGGATTGCGACTGGCCCGTTGAAATCGAGCGTTGAATGAGCGAACTGCATGGGTTTCTCCCTCTTGCTTGGCCCCGGGGGTCCACCCGGTCTTGCGGGCTCATAATGCCCCGGCTTCGTGCCGCCCATCCACGTCTGTGGTCATCGTCGGCAAGGCAGCCATCGGCAAGCGGACGGCTATGCCCGGCCATAACGTCACCTCAAGACATCGCGACAGCCTGCGCCGCTTGTCGTGCCCTCATCGTAAATCCTTCATAGCCCTTTGCCGCAACGTCGTTGCAGATGCGCCGGTAGACGCCGACCCCGCCGATATAAGGCATGAAAATGCGCGGCTTGCCCGGGATATTGGCGCCCATGTACCAGGAATTGGCCTGTGGATAGAGCGTCATCTCCGCCACCTCGTTGACATGAGCAACCCACCGCTCTTCCGCATCCGGACTGGCTTCGATCGAGGCGAGTGCGCTGCGGCGCATAAAGGAGAGGCAGTCGGAGATCCAGTCGACGTGCTGCTCGATCGAAACGATCATGTTGGAAAGCACTGACGGACTGCCAGGCCCCGTGATGAGGAAGAGATTAGGAAAGCCCTCGCTCATGAGGCCGAGATAGGTTTTCGGTCCTTCCGCCCATTTTTGATTCAGCGTTTTGCCGCCGCGGCCGCGGATATCAATTTTTGCCACCGAACCGGTCATCGCATCGAACCCGGTTGCCAGCACCAGTGCGTCGATCCCATAATTTTCACTCCCCGCGCGCACGGCGTGCGGCAGGATCTCGTCGATGCCGCGGCCGTGGATATCGACCAGCGTCACGTTGGGACGGTTGAAGGTTGCGTAGTAATCAGTATCGACGCAGATGCGCTTTGTGCCAATCGGGTGATTGTCCGGCTGCAGGCGTCTTGCGGTCATGGGATCGCTGACGATCTCGGCGATCTTTTCGCGAACGAAATCGGCAGCCGTATCGTTGGCGGCCTTGTCCAGAATGAGATTATTGTAGGCCAGCATGAAGGTCAGCCCGCCGCTCGCCCAGCGCTGCTCGTATCTGGCCCGCCGCGCGTTCTCGCCGTCTTCCAACGCGCCGCGCTCGGGCAGCTCGGCATAGATGCCGTTGCGTGCGTCCTCGCGGGCAAAGCGCCGGATCTCCGCATAGTTTTTGCGGAAGGCCTCGCGTTCTTCCGCCGTCAGCGGCGCGTTGCGTGCAGGAATTGAAAAATTGGGAGTGCGCTGGAAGACGAACAAATGGCTCGCCTGCCGGGCAATCACCGGGACAGACTGGATCGCCGAAGAGCCTGTGCCGATCACGCCGACGCGCTGGCCGGTAAAATCGACGCCTTCATGCGGCCAATGGCCGGTGTGAAAGACCCTTCCCGCGAATCCGGCGAGACCTTTGATGTCCGGCATCCTGGCATTGGACAGACAGCCGGTCGCCAGTACGACAAATTGGGCCCGCACGAGCTTCCCGTCAGACGTCATAACGCCCCAGCTCTTGCGATCCTCATCGAATGCGGCACATTCGACGCGGGTGTTGAACACGATGTCGGATCGCAGGCCGAAGCGATCGGCGACGTGCCGGGCGTATTTAAGGATTTCCGGCTGTGGCGCGTAGCGCTCGCTCCAGTTCCACTCCTGCTGCAATTCCTCGGAAAAGGAATAGGAATACTGCATGCTTTCGACATCGCAGCGCGCGCCGGGATAGCGGTTCCAGTACCACGTGCCGCCGACATCTGAGCCCTGCTCATAGACACGAACGGAAAACCCGAGCCCCCGCAGCCGGTGGAGCATGTACATTCCGGCAAAACCGGCCCCGACCACGACGACGTCTAAGGTCAGTTCGCGGCCGCTTTCCGCAACTGATGGCGCGGCAGACATCAAGGCGCTCCCTTGGCAATCCTATTCGTTGGTGCAGCATTCTCCGGGCTGCGCCAAAGCGCAAGGCCCAAAACAAATCCGATGCTCCGAGCAGGATATTCTATGGCGCGGAAAGCTTTCATGTCCGCACGACGTGATTTATCGTCCGGGACAATGAAATCAGCCGGGAGCAAAACAACGATGAAAGCGCCGGCCCGCGCGGTGCTGGGCATCGAGCTTCCGCTGTTGGATGAGCCAATGGATCACGCGAATTACGCCCGCTGACAGGCTCGCGACGAAGCAATCCGATCCGTCCTTGCACCAATAGAGCCCTCTCCTACACGAAGCAGAAGATGAACTCCCACACCCCTCTCTCCCCCGACCGCGTCCCCGTCATTGTCGGCATAGGTGAAATCACCGATCGGCCGAAAGAAATCATCGACGGCCTCGAACCGCTCGCCTTGCTGGTCGAAGCACTCAAGCGCGCCGAAGCCGACAGCTGCACCAAGCTGCTCGACGCGATCGATTCGCTCGACGTCGTCAATTTCCTGAGCTGGCGCTATCGCGATCCGGAGAAGCTGCTCTCGTCCCGCCTCGGGATCCGGCCGAAGCACGCCTATTATGGGCCCGTCGGTGGCGAGAGCCCGATCCGCTACCTGCACGAGGCGGCAAAGCGAATCGCGCGCGGCGAATGCAGCGTAGCCGCCGTCTGCGGCGCAGAGGCGCAAAGCACGGCGACGCGCGCCGAACGCGCCGGCATCAGCTTGCCCTGGACGCCGTTCGCGCATGATGTCGAAGAACCGAAGCGCGGCGCCGCGTTTCAGAAGCCTGCCGCCGTGAAGCTCGGCGTATTCCGTCCCGTCACCGTCTATCCGTTCTACGAGGCTGCCACCTCGGCGCATTGGAGCCAGACGCCGCGCGAGGCGATGGCCGAGTCCGGCGCGCTATGGTCGCGCTACTCGCAAGTGGCAAGCGAAAATCCGAACGCCTGGCTGAAGCGCCACTTCACGCCTGAGGAAATCACGACGCCGTCGGCCGACAACCGGCTGATCGCGTGGCCCTATACCAAGCTCATGGTGGCCAATCCGACCGTCAACATGGGCGGCGCACTCGTGATGACGAGCCTCGCCAAGGCGCACGCCGCCGGCATCCCGGACCACAAGCTGATCCACATCCTCGGCGGCGCATCGGCAGAAGAGCCGCGCGATTATCTCGAACGCGATCAGTTCACGGAAAGTCACGCGCAGAATGCGGTGCTGAGGACCACGATGGATCTGGTCGGTGGGAAAGCCGAGGCTTTCGACGCCCTGGAACTCTATAGCTGCTTTCCCTGCGTCCCAAAGATGGCGCGGCGAACCCTGGCGCTTGGCCCTGACGTCAAGCCCACTGTCGCGGGCGGCCTTACATTCTTCGGCGCGCCGCTGAACACCTATATGACGCATGCGGCCTGCGCGATGGTCCGGAGGTTGCGTTCGGGCGCTTCGCTCGGCCTGCTCTATGGGCAAGGCGGCTTTGTCACCAAGCATCATGCGTTGGTGCTGTCGCGGCATGCGCCGCCGGAGCCGCTCGCCCAGGAGACGAGCGTCCAGAACGAGGCCGACCGTCGCCGTGGCCCGGTGCCGGCGTTCGTGACAGAGGCCAGCGGTCCAGCAACTGTCGAAAGCTTCACCGCGATTTACAGTCGCGACAACGCGGTCGAACAGGGTGTGGTCATGCTGCGAACGTCGGACAATGCGCGCGCGCTGGCAAGGGTGCCTGCCACCGACCGAAGAACGTTGGCACATCTGTTGAACATGGAGCGCAGTCCCGTCGGCTCCCCCGGCGCGGTTATCCGCGCCGATGATGGGATCCTCGAGTGGCGGGTCGAATAAGCCTTCGCGGAGAAGCAAAAAGCGAGCGGAAACGCCGTTCCTTTAGCTGCTTTTGCTGCGTATCACTCCTCGAAGAGGCCCTCGCGGAAGAGAAGGGTTGCCGGTCAAGCCCGGCAACGGTGGCTGCAGATATTAGCTGCTCTAACCCTTCTCACCATGCTTGGTCGAAACCGAGGACGGCCGGCCCTTGGTGCTGACGACACGCACAGCGTCGCCATCGGCCATGCCGTCGGGTGGCGTGCTGATGACACGATCATCCAGCGAAATGCCGCCGGCTAGCTCGATATCGCGCCCAAGATCGCGGGCAATCTTCACTGGCTTGAACAAAATCTTATTGTCCGGCGTCACCGTCGCCACCCGCAAACCCTTCTGGTCGAAAACCAGCGCGCTGGAAGGAATGTGCAGCGGCACGCTCTCGCGCTGCAGGACCAGTCTGACATTGGCAAACCCGCCAGGCATCAATTCGCCGGCTGAATTATCAAGCCCGAGTTGCATCTGCGTCGTGCCTGAGGTGACGTCCACCGCTTGAGCCGAGGCTTCCACCGTCGCCTCAAAAGTCCGGGTCGGATATTCCGGTACCGAGATCATCCCCTTGGCGCCGATCTTAACCGACGGCACATAGGTCTGCGGGACATTGACGTAGACGCGCAGCTTCTTGATGTCGGAGATGATGAACATCGGCGGGCTGCTGCCGCCGCCAGCGTTGATCAGAGCGCCGACGTCGGTGTTGCGCGCGGTCACGATGCCATCGAAGGGCGCGGTAATCTTCTTGTATCCGGCCAAGGCCTCGAGCCGTTCGACATTCGCCTGGCTGGCATTGACTGCGGCGTTCTTGTTGGCGAGATCGGCCGTGCGCTCGTCGATCTCCTGCATGGACACGAAATTTGACGCGATCAGCGTCTTGCGGCGGGCCAGCGTGACTTCGGAAAGCTTCGCGCTCGCCTGCTGATTGGCCAGGTCGGCGCGCGCCTGGAGTAGTTGCTGATCAAGGTCCGGCGCATCGATTTCGGCGATCACTTCGCCAGCTTTGACCCGTGCGCCAATATCCTTGCTCCAACTCTTCAGGTATCCGTTGACGCGGGCGAAAATCGGGGCGCGGTAGTAGGCTTCCAGCCTGCCCGGCAGATCGATGGTAGCAGTCAACGGGCCGGCATCTGGATAGATCACAGCAACCGCCGGTACAGCCTGCTCGTCCGTCCATTCCTTTAGCTTGACGCTCGAGTCTTCGCGGGCGCGGATGCCGCTGACCACGAGCGTCAGCGCACCGGCCACGGCGACGACGCCGAAAATGCCCAGCTTCCGGCGAGATACCGTCGGGCGTTTCTCAGTGGGCATTTTCTTTCTCCGATTGGACGGCGACTTTGGCGTCCTGCTTTTTGTGAAGCATACTAAAAACCACCGGAACGAACATCAACGTCGCGACGGTCGAGAACATCAGCCCGCCGATGACTGCCCGCCCCAGCGGCGCGTTGGCCTCGCCGCCGTC
>NZ_DAIDJE010000024.1 GCF_027451485.1 Bradyrhizobium sp. | reverse complement strand
CACCGTCGGCGGCACGGTGGCGATCCAGTCGAGGCCGTAGAACATCGCAAACAGCGACAGGCCGTAAAACGAGAAGTCCGTGAACGGCAGCATCAGGAGCGAAAGACCGCGCAAGCCGTAATACCAGAACAGAAGCCAGCGATTGTCATAGCGGTCCGACAGCCAGCCGGAGCAGATGGTGCCGAAGAAGTCGAAAATTCCCATGGCGGCGAGCAGACTCGCCGCCTGCACCTGCGGAATGCCGTAATCGAGGCACATCGGGATGAGATGGACCTGGACGAGGCCGTTGGTCGAGGCGCCGCAGATGAAGAAGGTCGCAAACAGGATCCAGAACGTCCGCGTTTGCGATACGTCGCGCAAGGTGCCGAGCGCGGCCGCCATGATCGGCGCATGACTGGTTGGAGGCGCCGGCAGCGGCTCGGTGCCCTTATCGCCAAACGGGCGTAAGCCGACATCGCTCGGCCGATCACGCATCAGCATCAGCACCGCAAATGCGGCAACTCCCAGCATGACGCAGACGAATGACAACGCGACGCGCCAGCCCATCCTCTCGGTGATGCTGGCAAGCAGCGGCAGGAACACCAATTGTCCGGTCGCGGTGCTCGCGGTCATGATTCCGACCACAAGGCCGCGCCGCGCACTGAACCAGCGCGCGGCGATGGTCGCGCCGAGAACCAGCGCGGTCATACCGGTGCCGATCCCGATCACGACGCCCCACAACAGCAGGAGATGCCAGACCTTGGTCATGGCGAGCGACGCCACCAGCGCGGACACCACGACCAGCAGCGCGGAAAGCGTGATGTTACGCAGGCCGTAGCGGTTCATCAGCGCCGCCGCGAACGGCGCCATCAGGCCGAACAGGATGAAGCGAATTGAGAGCGCGGATGAAATTTCAGCGGTGCTCCAGCCGAACTCCTTCTGCAACGGGACGATGAAGACGCCGGGCGCGCCGACCGCGCCGGCGGTGACCAGCGCGGTGAGAAAGGTGACGCCAACCATCACCCAGCCGTAGTGAACGTTACGGCGGGCAAGCGCCGATGAGAGCCAGTTCGAAATCAAGGTCGTCTCCGGGCAGAATTCGGTTCATCACGCGCGCATATTGCCGCGAGCGCCGCATGACGTAAATGTCATAGTTCCCTCACTTTCGGACATTGCCGGTCAGGAGGTGATCCGCTCGACCGCAATCGCGGTTGCTTCGCCGCCGCCAATGCAGAGCGCGGCGACACCGCGTTTGAGGTCGCGCGCCTCAAGCGCGTGTAACAGCGTGACGATGAGCCGGGCGCCGGTCGCCCCAATCGGATGACCCAGCGCGCAGGCGCCGCCATTGACGTTGAGTTTATCGCGAGCGATTCCGAGATCCCGCTGCGCCGCCATGGCGACCACTGCAAACGCCTCGTTGATCTCGAACAGGTCGACGTCGCCGACGCTCCAGCCGGCCTTGTCGAGCACCTTGCGGATCGCAGGGATCGGCGCGGTGGTGAACCATTGGGGTTCCTGGCTGTGCGTGGCATGAGCCTTGACCTCGGCCAGCGCAGGCAGGCCCTCGCGGTCGGCCAGCGCCCGCTTGGCTATCACGAGAGCGGCGGCGCCATCGGCATTGGCCGAGGAGGCAGCCGGTGTGATTGTGCCGTTGGCGCGGAACGCCGGCCTCAATCCGGGGATCTTGGCCGGATCGACCTTCATCGGGATCTCGTCATGGCCGACCGTGCGTGGCCCGGCCTTCTCCTTCACCGTCAGCGGCACGATTTCAGCCGAGAAAGCACCGTCTTGCACCGCCTTGCGCGCGCGCGTCAGGGTCTCCATGGCGTATTCATCCTGCGCGGCGCGCGTGAACTGGTAGGCTTCCGCGGTCGCTTCGCCGAAGTCCCCCATCGAGCGGCCGGCCTCGTAAGCATCCTCGAGGCCATCGAGCAGCATATGATCGATGATACGGTCGTGGCCGACGCGGTACCCGCCACGCGCCTTCGCCAGCAGATATGGCGCATTGGACATGCTCTCCATGCCGCCGGACACCACGATTTCGGCAGAGCCGGCCTGAATGATGTCGTGGGCCAGCATGGTCGCCTTCATGCCGGAGCCGCAGACCTTGTTGATGGTGGTCGCGCCCGTCGCGTCAGGCAGCCCGGCGCCGCGCGCGGCTTGCCTTGCCGGCGCCTGGCCCTGTCCCGCCGGCAACACGCAGCCCATGAAAACTTCGTCGATACGCTCCGGCTCGAGCTTGGCGCGATCGAGCGCGGCCTGAATGACGTGAGCGCCGAGCTGGTGGGCGGAAAACGGTGCGAGCTCGCCCATAAAGCGCCCGAGCGGGGTGCGCGCGGCGGAGACGATGACGACGGGATCCGAGGGAGCGGCCATGATGATCTCCATCAAGCTGATAGATTACGCTTGTCATATTATACTGCATTGCAAAACATGCAACGGCGCGCTTCGTTGACAACTGCGCATGGATTTGATGACAAAATGTCTTGATCGGATGCTTTCGGCTGGAATCCGATCGATGAGCGTGCCGTCAACGCTTCCGGTTGATGAACTCCTGCATCAGCCGTTTTGGCTCTTCGGTCATAAATGAGCGGCCGAAAACGCCGATGCTCAAATCGACGGACTCGGTCAGCGGCAATTCTTCCCATCGCCGGAGCAGGTCCTTTTGCGCGCGCAGCGCTTGAGGTCCGCATTTCAGCAGCGCTTCGACCACCTTGTCGACCGCGGCGTCGAGGCCGCCTTGGTCGGCCACGACATCGATCAGCCCCCAGGCGAGTGCCGTGGCGGCATCGATGTTTTCGGCGGTCATAAGCAGCCAGCGCGCGCGGCCCCAGCCGATCAGGCGTGGCAGCAATGCGGCGTGAATGACGCTGGGAATCCCGACGCGGACTTCGGGCATGCCGAATCTGGCGTCAGGTGCCGCGACGCGGAAATCGCAGGCGGCCGCAACCTCGAGCCCGCCGCCGAGGCACCATCCCGCCATCCGGGCAATGACGGGCGCAGGAAAGTTTCGCACCGCTTCGCAGAGATCGCGCAAGCCGGTGATGAACTTTTCGGCGGAGCTTTGGTCGAGACCGGCCATTTCCTTGATGTCGGCCCCCCCGATCATGCTTTTAGGGCTTTGGCCGGAAAGAACCATCACCCGGATCTGGCGGTCGGCGGCCAGTGTCTCGAGACCTTCGCGGACGGACCGGATGACGGCCGAGCCCAGTATGTTGAGCGGACCTGCGTTGCAAATTGTCAGCCGCACGAGTCCGCGGGCATCGCGGTCGACGCCGCAGTGGGAATTGAGCATCTGCATGACGGGCCTCGCTTGTGCGGGAAGAAACTCTCCCGATTCCACAGTTCCTTGGCAAAAGGCGCTGTCTGTCAAGATTGGAACGGCATTGCGTCTGATGACTTGGGTGCACAGCATCAAAAGCAATGGACGCGGAAACCAATGCCGGACGAAATAAGGTGCGGTATCGAGGGGCGGGTGCTAAAAGGCCATCGCCTATTATATGACCTTGAACATGTCATGAGACGTCGATGCGCTACTCCAAGGAACACAAGCTTCAGACCCATGCCAGGATCGTAAAGCGCGCCTCGGTCAAGCTCCGCGAAAAAGGAGCGCATGGAATCGGGGTCGCCGATCTCATGAAGGAAGCCGGGCTGACCCACGGCGGTTTCTACGCTCACTTCGATTCGCGGGACGCCTTGATGATTGAGGCCGTCACGCATGCGATGGACCGCTCGACCGAGCATTGGAAAAAGCAGTCGGAGGCAATCCCGGCGGAGAAGCGTCTCCCGGCGATTGTGAACAGCTATCTGTCGGCGGAACACCGCGACAATCCCGGACAGGGCTGTGCGGTGCCGGCGCTCGCGGCGGAGATTGCGCGCGAAAGCGCGAAGACGCGCAAGGCGTTCGCGGGGCGTATGGAGCGATTGATCGGGATACTGGCCAGGCAATTTCATGGGCTGCCGCCCAAAGCGGCGCGGAAGCGGGCGATGGCCACCTTGGCGACGATGATGGGCTCGCTGGTGATGGCCCGCGTCGCCGGGAGCGGTGAATTTTCCGACGAGATCCTCAAGTCCGGCCGGGAAGCGATCCTGGGACATGCAAAGCCTGCGTCGCCGAGGCGACCAGGCAAACGGACCGCCGCTTCGGCCTAAGCGTTATTCGACGTTGGTCTAAGGTCGTGCGAGGCGCCCGGCGGCCAATTTGGCGCATCCCTCCCGCGCGGAAAAAACCTTTCCAAACCGGCCAAAGCCTGCAACATGTTCAGGAAATTGGCGCGGCGGCCCGCATCGCCGCCGAGCCCGGAAACGGGTGCTGCAAGCGGGCCAATCACTTCAGGATTCCGGGAGGAACGCATGCGTATGATCGGGCATTTCATCGGCGGCCGCGAGGTCAAGGGCACATCGGGCCGGTTCGCGGACGTCTTTCAGCCGATGACCGGTGAGGTCCAGGCGCAGGTCGCATTGGCCTCCAAAACCGAATTGCGCGCCGCGGTCGAAAACGCCAAGGCGGCTCAGCCCGAATGGGCCGCGACCAATCCGCAGCGGCGGGTTCGCGTCCTGATGAAATTCCTCGAGCTGGTGGCCCGTGACAATGACGCGCTGGCCGAATTGCTGGCGCGTGAACACGGCAAAACCCTCCCCGACGCCAAGGGTGACATTCTGCGCGGCGTCGAGGTCGTGGAATTCGCGCTCGGGATTCCTCAATTGATGAAGGGCGAATTCACGGAAGGAGCGGGGCCCGGCATCGACATCTATTCGATGCGCCAGCCGCTCGGTGTGGTCGCCGGCATTACGCCGTTCAATTTCCCGGCGATGATCCCGATGTGGAAGTTCGCACCGGCGATTGCCTGCGGCAACGCCTTCATCCTCAAGCCCTCCGAGCGCGATCCCGGCGTGCCGATGAGGCTTGCCGAGTTGATGCTGGAGGCCGGTCTGCCGCCGGGCATCCTCAACGTCGTCAACGGCGACAAGGAGGCGGTGGACGCCATCCTCGATGATCGCGACATCTCCGCTGTCGGCTTTGTGGGCTCGTCCTCGATCGCGCAATATATCTACGAGCGCGCGGCTGCGAACGGCAAACGCGTGCAATGCTTCGGCGGCGCCAAGAACCATCTCATTATCATGCCCGATGCGGACATGGATCAGACCGTCGATGCGCTCGTCGGTTCCGGCTACGGCGCCGCGGGCGAGCGTTGCATGGCGGTCTCGGTTGCCGTGCCGGTCGGCAAGACCACGGCCGATCGGCTGATGGAAAAGCTCATTCCACGGGTCGAGAACCTGAAGATCGGGCCCTCGCTCGATGCGACGGCGGATTTCGGGCCGCTGGTGACCCGCGAGGCCCTGCAGCGCGTCAAGAACTACGTCGAAATCGGCATCAAGGAAGGCGCAACGCTCGCCGTCGATGGCCGCAATTTCAAAATGCAGGGCTATGAGAACGGCTTCTACATGGGCGGTTGTTTGTTCGACAACGTCACCAAGGACATGCGGATCTACAAGGAAGAGATCTTTGGCCCCGTTTTGTCGGTGGTACGGGCCAAGGATTATGCGGAAGCTCTCGCGCTTCCTTCAGAGCACGAGTACGGCAACGGCGTTGCGATTTTCACCCGCGACGGCGACGCTGCGCGGGATTTTGCCAATCGGGTCAATGTTGGAATGGTCGGCGTCAACGTGCCGATCCCGGTACCGGTCGCCTACTATACTTTCGGCGGCTGGAAGCGTTCCGGTTTCGGCGATCTCAATCAATACGGGCCGGACTCGATCCGCTTCTACACCAAGACAAAGACGGTGACCGCGCGCTGGCCATCCGGCATCAAGGACGGGGCTGACTTCGCGATGCCGACGATGAACTGATCACTAAAGTTCGCCATCGCGAGAAGCGGAAGGTCCGAAGCAATCCAGGCTACAGCCACTGAAGCTCCCTGGATTGCTTCGCTTCGCTCGCAATGACGGCTCGGGCCGGGCGAGAGGAACGCAACCAACCCATGCAATTCGCACTCACCGAGGACCAGATTGCGGTTCGAGACATGGCGCGGGAATTCGCTGCGGAAAAAATTGCGCCGCACGCGATCCGCTGGGATGAGGAGAAGCACTTCCCCGTCGAAGTGATGCGGGAAGCCGCCAAGCTCGGCATCGGCGGCGTCTACATCCGCGATGACGTCGGCGGCTCGGCGCTGACGCGCTTCGACGCGGCGCTGATCTTCGAAGCGCTGGCAGAAGGCTGCCCCACGGTTTCGGCGTTCATCTCGATCCATAACATGGCTTCGTGGATGATCGATGCTTTCGGCAACGAGGCCCAGCGCCGGCGCTGGTTGCCGAAGCTCTGCACCATGGAATACCTGGCGAGCTATTGCCTGACCGAGCCGGGCTCCGGATCGGACGCCGCCGCGTTGCGCACGCGCGCGGTGCGCGATGGCGACCACTACATCCTCAATGGCCAGAAGCAGTTCATTTCCGGAGCCGGCGGCGGCGACCTCTACGTCGTGATGGTGCGAACGGGCGACGGCGGTCCGGGCGGCATCTCCACGCTCGTGGTCGAAGGCGATACGCCGGGGCTCTCGCTCGGCGCCAATGAACGCAAGATGGGTTGGAACGCACAGCCGACACGCGCGGTGGTTTTCGAGAATGCACGCGTCCCGGTTGCCAATCGTCTTGGTGAGGAAGGCATCGGCTTCAAGATCGCCATGGCCGGCCTTGACGGCGGCCGCATCAACATCGCGGCCTGCTCGCTTGGCGGGGCGCAGAACGCGCTCGACCGCGCGCTCGCCTACATGAAGGACCGCAAGGCGTTCGGAAAGCGCCTCGACGAATTTCAGGCCTTGCAGTTCCGCATTGCGGACATGGCGACAGAACTTGAAGCGGCACGAACTTTCGTGTGGCGCGCCGCTGCGGCGCTCGACCGCAAGGATGTCGATGCCACGATGCTCTGCGCCATGGCGAAGCGCTTTGGTACCGACGTCGGCTTCGAGGTCGCCAACCAGGCGCTGCAACTGCATGGCGGCTACGGCTATCTCAGCGAATACGGCATCGAAAAGATCGTGCGCGACTTGCGCGTGCATCAGATTCTGGAAGGTACCAACGAGATCATGCGGCTGATCGTGGCGCGCAAGATGATCGAGGGCGCGCGATGACAGCGTTGGCGGCAGCTGCGGATGCCGAGGGCGATCTGATCGTCTGCCGCGAAGGCGCGGCGGGAATTATCCGGTTGAATCGCCCGAAAGCGATCAACGCGATGACGTACGAGATGTCACAAGGCATCGATGCCGCGCTCGATCGCTTCGAGGCCGACCCGGCTGTCGCGGTGGTGATTCTGGAAGGCGCGGGCGAACGCGGCCTCTGCGCCGGCGGCGATATTCGCGGGCTTTACGAGAGTTCGAAAGCCGGCGGCGATCTCGGTAAGGTGTTCTGGCGTCAGGAATACCTCATGAACGCGCGGATTGCCAAATTCCCCAAACCCTACGTCGCGTTCATGGATGGCTTGGTGATGGGCGGCGGCGTCGGATTATCCGGGCATGCGCGCCATCGGGTGGTCACCGAGAAGACGAAGCTCGCGATGCCTGAGGTCGGGCTTGGCTTCTTCCCGGATGTTGGCGGCACGTGGCTGCTGCCACGCTCGCCTGGCGAGATCGGCACGTTCTTTGGCCTTTCCGGCCAGGCCATGAACGGGCCGGACGCGGTGTTCGCCCGTTTTGCCGACGCGGTCGTGCCTTCGGCCAGACTGCCGGCGTTGCGTGAGGCTTTAACGGCGGTCCGGCCGGACATCAGCTCGAGCGAGGTCGACAGGATCATCGCCGGCTTCGCCACCGGCGAGACTTCGGGGCCGATCAGCGCCAGAAAAGCGGATATTGACCGCTGGTTTGCGGGCGACCGGATGGAGGATATCTTCGGCGAGTTGAGGCGCGACGGCTCGGATTTCGCGCAATCGACGCTGAAGCTATTGAACGAGAAGTCGCCGCGCGGCATGGTCGTGACGCTGAAATTGTTACGGCTGGGGCGGCGCACGGCCTCACTGGAGGAATGTCTGGTGCGCGAATATCGCGCCGCGCTGGAAGTCTTCCGCAGCGATGATTTTCGCGAAGGCGTGCGCGCCGCCGTGATCGACAAGGATCGCAATCCGCGATGGTCGCCGCCTCGCATCGAGGATGTGACGCCCGAAATGCTGGCGCCGTATTTCAGAGAGATCGGCGCCGACGAACTGGTTTTCTAGAAAAGAAAGAACCGAAGCGGGAGGAGCTTTAAATGGCCAGCATTGCATTCATCGGTCTCGGCAATATGGGCGGTCCGATGGCGGCCAACCTTGTCAAGGCTGGCCACAAGGTAATTGCCTTCGATCTCGTCGCAGCCTCGCGCGATCAGGCCCGCGCGGATGGCGCTGCCGTTGCCGAAAGTTCTGTGGCGGCGGTGAAGGGAGCCGAGGTCGTCATCACGATGCTTCCGGCCGGCAAGCATGTGCTTTCGGTCTGGCACGAGGTCGTGCCGGCCATGACCAGGGGCGCGCTCATCATCGATTGTTCGACCATTGACGTCGAAAGCGCCAAGGCGGCGCATTCGCTGGCCGCTAAACACGGGATCGGCTCGATCGACGCGCCGGTCTCGGGCGGCACCGGCGGCGCCAGGGCGGCGACGTTGACCTTCATGTGTGGGGGAGCGGGAAAGGCGTTTGCATCGGCCAAGCCGGTGCTGGAGAACATGGGCAAGAAGGTCGTCCATTGCGGCGGCGCGGGGGCCGGGCAGTCGGCCAAGATCTGCAACAACATGATTCTCGGCATTTCCATGATCGCCGTGAGCGAGGCCTTTGCGCTTGCCGAGAAACTCGGGCTTTCGCATCAGGCGTTGTTCGATGTTGCCTCGACCTCGTCCGGGCAATGCTGGTCGCTGACGTCGTACTGCCCGGTGCCGGGACCGGTCCCGGCCTCGCCCGCAAACAACGAGTACAAGCCCGGTTTTGCCGCGGCGCTGATGGTGAAAGACCTGACATTGGCACAGGACGCCGCGAAAGCCGCGGGCGCGGCGACGCCGCTCGGCAAGCATGCGCAGGAGATCTACAAGGCGTTCGACGCGGCCGGAAACGGTGGCGTCGATTTCTCGGGGATTATCCAGCACGTCAGAAAATTGGCCGACCAGTAGGGCGCGCGCCATGACCACCTTTCAGGAAGCGCGCGCATTCCTTCTGAAGCACCGAACTGACTACGACAAGGCTGTCGCCGACTTCCGATGGCCTGATGCCGTCCCGTTCAACTGGGCGCTGGACTGGTTCGATGCCGAACTGGCGCGTGACCCGCAAAGCCGCGATCGGCCGGCACTCTGGATTGTCGATGCCGGCAGCCGCGAGGCCAGGCTGTCCTTCGCAGCGCTGTCGCGGCGCTCCAATCAGGTTGCGAATTTTCTGCGGGCGCAGGGATTGAAGCGCGGCGACCATCTGCTGCTGTTGCTCGGCAACGTCGTGCCCCTCTGGGAAACCATGCTGGCGGCGATCAAGCTCGGCGTCATCGTGATTCCGGCGACCACCTTGCTCACCCCCGACGAGTTGCGTGACCGGCTCGACCGGGGACGCGCACGCGCCGTTGTCGCGACGCAGGACCAGGTCGACAAATTCAGAGGTCTCGGAGCCGAGAAGCTGGTGCGCATTGTCGTCAATGCCGCCGCGCCGCAGGAGGGCTGGCTGCCGTTCGAGAGGTCTGCCGGTTTTTCCGAGGAGTTTGCGCCCGACGGTCCGACCGGGCCCGGCGATCCGATGCTGCTCTATTTCACCTCAGGCACCACGGCGAAGCCGAAGCTGGTACGGCACAGCCAGCGCAGCTATCCGGTCGGCGGTCTTTCGACCATGTACTGGCTGGGCCTTCAGCCAGGCGATGTTCATCTCAACATTTCCTCGCCGGGCTGGGCCAAGCATGCCTGGAGCTGCTTCTTTGCGCCCTGGAATGCCGGCGCGACCGTATTCGTGGTCAATCAGCCGCGTTTCGATGCCAAGGGCCTGCTGGCAACTATCGCGCAATGCGGCGTCACGACGTTATGCGCGCCGCCGACGGTATGGCGGCTGTTCATTCAGGAAAAGCTCGCCGACTACCAGGTGTCGCTGCGCGAAGTCTGCGGCGCCGGCGAACCGCTTAACCCTGAAGTGATCGACCAGGTGCGGGCGGCTTGGGGGCTGACGATCCGCGACGGGTACGGCCAGACCGAGACCACGGCGCTCGCCGGCAATTCGCCGGGCCAGGTAGTGAAGGTGGGATCGATGGGCCGGCCGATGCCGGGCTATCGTGTCGAAGTTACCGACGCCGACGGGCATGCGGCCAAAGAGGGCGAAATCACGCTGCGGCTTGGCGCCGACCGGCCGGCGGGACTGATGCAGGGCTATCAGGGCGAGGACGGAACGCTCTCCGGGACGGACGGCGACGTCTATCGCAGCGGCGATGTCGTGTTTGTCGATGATGACGGTTATTTCACCTTCGTCGGCCGCTCCGACGACGTATTCAAGTCGTCCGATTATCGCATCAGTCCGTTCGAGCTGGAAAGCGTGCTGCTCGAACACGAGTTGGTCGCGGAAGCGGCTGTCGTGCCAAGTCCCGATCCG
>NZ_DAIDJE010000023.1 GCF_027451485.1 Bradyrhizobium sp. | reverse complement strand
GGCGCCTCCCGCAAGCGCGCATCGAGGTTCTTGAGCTTGCCTTCGGCGCGGCGGCGCTCGAGGTGATCGCCCTCCAGCGTCGCGACCCCGGCTGAATCATAGCCACGATATTCGAGACGCCTGAGCGAATCCACCAATTGCTCGGCGACCGGCCCATGCCCGAGAATGCCAATGATTCCGCACATGCGGTTGTTATCCCCCGATCGAAAAACCGGCTTTTCTTAACGAAACTCGGCCGCGCCGAGATATTCAATAATTATTGCGGATTGAGACAGCGTTAGCTGGAGGCAACATTAAGTGGAAGGCTTAACGAGCTGCTTTAACCGCCTTTTGGCCGCTTGTCGCGAGTCTTGAGCTCGCGATAGCGCGTGGCTCCGCCTTCGCGGTTGGTCTGCTGGCTGCGTTCAACCGCCATCGCATCGTCCGGCACGTCGCGGGTGATCACCGAGCCCGAGCCGATATAGGCGCCCTTGCCGATCTTGACCGGCGCCACCAAGGACGAATTTGTGCCGATGAAAGCGCCCGCGCCAATTTCGGTTCTGTGCTTGCTGAAGCCGTCATAGTTGCAGGTGATGGTGCCCGCGCCGATATTGGAACTAGCGCCGACATGGGCGTCGCCGACATAGCTCAAGTGGTTGACCTTGACGCCGGCCTCGAGCGTCGCCGCCTTGGTCTCGACGAAGTTGCCGATCCTCGCACCTTCGCCGACCGATGTCCCCGGACGCAATCTCGCATAGGGACCGACGGAGGCATTCTTGCCGATCGAAGTCTGCACGACATGGGAAAACGAGTGGATCACGGCGCCGTCAGCAATCGAAACGCCGGGTCCGATCACGACGAACGGCTCGATGGTCACGTCCTTGCCGAACGATGTGTCGGCGGCGAGGAAAATCGTCTCCGGCGCGACGAGGGTCACGCCTGCTTCCATGGCGGCGTTGCGCAAACGCGCCTGCATCACGCTTTCGGCTTCGGCGAGTTGGGCCTTGGTGTTGATGCCGCGCACTTCATCCTCGCTGGTTTCGATCACGAGAGCCTCCAATCCCAGATCCCGAACGATTGTCACCGCGTCCGTCAGATAGTACTCGCCTTTGCTGTTGGCATTGCCGATCCTTTCGAGAATCGAAAGAGCCTTACGTCCGTCAAAGGCCATCACACCCGCATTGCATAGCCGGACTTCGCGTTCGGCGGGGGTCGCATCGGCCTCCTCGCGGATCGCCACCAGGCGCCCGCTCTCGACGAGCAGACGCCCATAGCCGGAAGGATCGGCGGCGCGAAAGCCGAGCACGGCGAGGGTTGCGCCCTCGTTCAAGGCTGCTCGCAGCCGCTCGAATGTCTTTGCCGAAATCAGCGGCGTGTCGCCGAACGCAATGATCAGATGGTCTGCGCCGCGCGCCAGCGCCGCGCGCGCCGCCAGCACCGCATGCGCCGTGCCCTTGCGATCCCGCTGAACGAATGTCTCGGCGTCCGCGCGATGCCGCGTCGCCTCGTCCGCCACGACCCGCTGATCCGGCCCAATAACGACCGCAAGGGCGGTATCGGGCCCCTCGGGGGCGCCCGACAGCACATGAGCAAGCAGCGACTGTCCGGCAACAGGGTGCAGCACTTTGGGCGTGGACGAGCGCATCCGCGTTCCCTCGCCGGCTGCAAGCACAATGGTCAGGACAGTCCTGCCGCTCATCGAAATTCCCTAGGATCCACACCTTAAGCGGCCTTTACCGCCGCCGCCCTCATAGAGCCTTTTGGTCTCCAAAGGAAACCGGATTCGGCCCGAGTCATGGCGCCCCCGCGAAGATTGCGGCCGATTTCCTGTTAATGTTTGACGATTGATTCGGTTGGGCCTGGGGGGCCGAAGACATCCTATGGCGAAGGATTCCGACAGGAAGCGCGGCGGGCTGAATATTAAAGAGACCGGCGGCGCGCTATCCGGCCTCCTCGCGGAGGAGGACGGATTCGACCGTCGCATGCTGTGGCGGCTGGGAACCTGGGCGGTTGTCACAGTCGGCGCCGTCGTTGTGGCGCTCGTTAGCAATCAATCCTCGATGGGCCTGCGGCGCGAACAGACCGCGTCCGCCGATCTGTTGAAGCAGGCCCAGCAACTCCAGCTCACCGCCAAGGAGAGCCAGAACGAGACTCGCCGATTGGCTTCCGCCGTCGAAACGCTCAACGGCGATCGCGACCGGCTTTACGCGCGCGTTGCCGTGCTTGAGCAGGGGCTCGATTCCGTCACCGGGGCGATCGCGCGGCAAGCCCCCGCGTTGGCGCTGCCGCTGGCGAGTTCGAGCCCGACCAAGGCGGGCCAGACCAGCGCGAGTGCAGCTCCGGCTGGCAACTCTTCCACTCTGCCGCCCGCGCCAGCTTCAGCCCCGGCACCGGCACCGACCGCCACGGCGCCCCCGGCGATAACCGCGTCGACCGCACGCATTGAGCCGCCTCCAGCTGCGGCCAAGGTCTCGGCGCCGGCCCCGATAGTCACACCGGTCGCCGCAACCGCGCCAGCGGCCCCGGACAAGCCCGTCGCAGAGAAGCAGGACAAGCGCGCCTCAACATCCCTTCCACCGGAATCGGGCCCGGCCGTGGGATCGGCGAGCGCACTGCAGAGCGCGTCAATGTCGCCGTCCGGTTCTCTGATGCCGCCAAAACCGATGATGTCTCCTCCGGATCCGGTGGCAGGAAAACTGATGGAGCCTGCTAAGCCTGCTGTGGCGCCGAAGACGGGCACGTCGGCGCCGGCAGAAATCGCCGCGGTCGCGCCCAAACCCACCGAGGAAAAGGCACACGAGAAAGACGAACCGGACCCGACGACCGAAATCGCGGCGCGCCGCACCGAATTCGGTGTGGATGTCGGGGGCGCCAATTCGGTTCCAGGTTTGCGCGCGCTATGGCGTGGACTTCTGAAGTCGCGCGCCAATGCGGCGCTGACCGCGCTGCGCCCTATCATCGTCATCAAGGAAAACAACAACGGTCTGGGCATGCAATTGCGGCTGGTGGCCGGACCAATCAACGACGCGGCGGCAGCTGCAAAAATCTGCGCTTCGCTGACCGTTAGTGATCGGGGCTGCACCACCACGGTGTTCGAAGGTCAGCGACTAACCATGGGCGCCGACGAGCAGAAGCCGAACACCGAAGCCTCTTCCGAGACCAAGCCCGCGTCCCAAGCCAAACCGGAGGCCGAGGCTAAGCCGAAATCTTATGGCCACAGGCATTACGCTCCCAAACGACAGGCCAAGGAAGATGTCCCCCCGCCCCCGGAGGAAAAGCCTTCCACGCTGTCGCTGATTTTCGGCAGGCACTAGGCCTCGCGGCCGGATTCTCGCCCAAACGATAGAAATTCCCATCCTTTCAGATAGTTGAAAGACGTTCTCGAACGTGTTCAGGAAGGCTGTGGTGGCGCCGCTTAATTTACCCTTGCGCATCTGAGCCAAAAGGGTCAAATCCGCGCCAACTTGCCGAAGGACACTTTCGTGAACAAAGCCCCGTTCCGCCTCACCCCCTATCAGGTGCAGTGGCTGCTGATTGTGGGTTTCCTCACCGTGGGTTACGCGATCTACGTGCGCTATATGGGGATTGAGCTATCCTCTACGTCGCTCGCTTGCGATGCCGGCCTGCAAACACTGCTCTGCAAATCGAGAGCACTTGCGACGACCCTGTTTCGCAATTCGGTTTTCGGGATTAGCGCGCTCATCATCGCAGCCCTGCACGTCATCCGGCCATCCATCGTCCTGCTGACGCTTGGCTTGGTCGCCGCCGGTCTCGGCATCGTGCTGTACAATGTCGTTCTGTCGGGGCTCGCGATCGGACTGCTTATTTTGGGATTTGCACGGCCCGCGCCCGCCACAGCGTAGCGGCGAGCAGGACGTAAATCACGCAGGTCCACACCGACTGCCAATTGTTCGAACCTTCGTTAAAGAAGGTATAGACCGCCGTGATCACCAGCAAGGCGGCAAACGTCGCCTCCGCGATCGGGCGCCGGCCCTCTTTCGGGCGATTGAGCAGTGACAGCAAGGCGAATGGCACGACCGCCATGGTCAGCGCCGCATAGGGAAAATCCTTGTAGCGCGGATCGAACGTCAAGCCGATTGCAGTATCGGCGCCAATGACGGTGGTGATGGCCAGAGCCAGGCCCAGAATCGAGGCCATCCACGACCGGCCACGATAATCGGCAGGACCGAGCAGTTCGAGAAAAGTCGGCAAACCACGCCCTGACATCAGCACGTGGGTGCCAAACAAGGGCGACACAAGTCCGGCGGCCAGCAGAGAGCCCCAGAACAACCAGCCGCCGATGCCGTAGCTTTCATAATACATCTTGTCGACGGCGATGCCGAGCAGCGCACCGGCCGAGGTGGCGGAAATAGCGACCGCGATCCAGGCTGCAAGCCCGGGTTTCCAGGGCTTGCGGCGCAAGGCCAACCAACCGACCGCAAAGGTCAGGACAGCCAGTGCCATGCCGCCGGCCATTTGCAGCTTCCAGTACGGATAATTGCTGATCGCAATCCCTGGCGGATATTTCAACGCACGATGGACGGAATCAAACAGTCCCCAATAGCCGCCGACGGTGCCCTCAAGCTGGCGCTTCCACGGCTGGTCATAAGCTTCGATCAGATTGACGCGGAAATTTTCGCGCTTGGCCAGATCGAGGATTTCGGAAACGACCCGTGCCTGGTTGGTGCGGGACGGCAATGCCGCATCGCGCATGCGCCCCCTGCTCGGCCAGCCAGTTTCGCCGATCAGGATCTCCTTGCCCGGAAATGCGACTTCCATGCGATGCCGGATGGCCTGAACATGGGCCGCAGCCCACTTCGCGCGGACTGGAAAATCCTCCCAGTAAGGAAGGATGTGAATGGTGATGAAATCGACCGCGTCGTAGATCTCCCGGTAGCGCAGCCAGAACTCCCAAACGTCGGCATAGGTCACAGGGACCGGGACCTGCGCCTTGACGGCACGGATCGTCGTAGCGAGGTCCGACTGCGTCATCTCTCCGCGCAACAGGACCTCGTTCCCGACGACGAGGGCCGTGATGGTCGATGGAAATTCCTTGGCTAGCCGGATGCCCGTTGCGATCTGAACCGCGTTCTTCTGGCGGTTGCTGCTCAGCCAGATTCCCTGGATAACCTTCAGCCCCACCCTCGCCGCGAGTTCGGGGACCTGGTCGAGGCCATTTCCGATCGAATAGGTGCGGACGCAATCCGATACCTTGGCGAGTTGGGCGAGATCTTCGGAAATCTGTTCGGCCGAAATGTAGGTTGACGAGGATAGCGGGCTCTGGTCACCGCGGAAGGGAGCGTAGGACACGCACATCAGTTTGGCGTTTGGGTCGATCGGAGCGCGCGCCAGCGATATCGGCGTGGCAAGCCACCACCACACCGCGGCAATCGAACCTAGCGATAGTATGAGAAGCGCCAGCGGCGTGCGAAAAGTAATCTGTTCCATCCTCCGCGAAGGGTTCGTCGATTAACCGGTCGCGGGCGATCTGCCAAGAGCGGGATGCAGCGGCTCCTGCGCCGGCCGGCAGCCGGCTGCATAACGGAGTTATAAAGTTGCTGGTTTGCTGGACAAAATCCAAAATCTCCGTCATGGGATTCCACGACGGACGTCTGCCGCATTGGAGGCCCAATTCGGCGGCAAGCGTTGGCGGGTCGGTCGATCCGACGGGGTCTGCTTGTGAACCAAATCGGGGAATTCATGCGTCAGCGGTTGCTTCAGGGACGGTTTGCGGTGTTACGCCATTTCGTTGTTCCGGGACTGGCCCTGATGCTCGGCATAGGCGGCGCTTTCGCTCAGAGCGGCGCGCCGCAAAATGCGGACCAGTCCGGCAAGTCAGCAGCTGCTGCTGCCGAAGCGGCCAAGGAAAACCAGCGCAAAACCGATGAATTTGCCGAAGCTGCCCATGCCATCAATGGACCGGCTGGCAACCCCGAATGTGTCTGGCTCGGCCGCCGGGTCGTTCAGCTGATGTACCGGGACGATCTTGATACCGCTTTTCGCCATCTCGACCTGTACGACCGGTTTGGCTGTCCGGGAGGCCATGTCCAGGCTGCGTTCCGCTGCCTGACCCGCTTCCTGCCCCAGATCGATGACAAGGTGGCCAACAGCCTGAACAACCGCATCCATGCCTGCTGGATCAATCCGAATGCCCAGCCGCAGGCGGCAGCCGCTCCCGCCCCTGCGGCGACCGCCGGCAGCGCCACAGCGGCTCCCGCGGCGACGCCCGCTCCGGCACCTGCCACCAAGTAATCTGCCCGTCGGGAATAGGAACGGGACAGGTTCTGAGAAGGTTACAGCCTAGCCTCCGGCTGCGCGCCCTCAAAACGCCATTCCTTCATACGCATACCAGTTGTTAAATCGCGCGGCAGGATTATCTTTGGAATCGCTCCCGTGTCGGCCGAACCTTGGGGACGGGTTCGCTTCATCCCACTGCAAGCCCCGAATGGTTAGTTGCGATGCGCGCCGTCGTCGCCGTCTTGTTGTTGGTTACCGCCGCTCACGCCGCGCTTTGGTTTTTTTTTCAGGACAAGCGGCAGGCTCCTGATTTCACAAGTGTCCTGCCGAGCGTCTCCTACACGCCTTTCGAACCCGGTCATAATGCCGCGGCTGACCCGGCTGCTGACGCGGACAAGGTTCGGGATGATCTGAAGAAGCTCTCCACGGTTACCCGCGCGATCCGTCTCTATACGTCGACGGAAGGCAGCGAACTGGTGCCGCCGATCGCAGCCGAGTTCGGCATGAAGGTCATGCTCGGCATCTGGATTGCCAAGGACATCGACCGCAATAATCGAGAGATCGAGGCCGCCATCGATTTGGCCAGGCATAACAGCAACGTCATCGGCATCGTTGCCGGCAACGAGACGATCTTCACCGACCAGCAAATTCCCGTCGAAAACCTGGTGGCGCCTTCGCAGCGGGACGCGTTTGCCGAAGAGACCAAACGCATAGCTGCCGAGGAAGCCCAGCGAATCAAGGACGCCGAAGCTCAGCCCGAGAACAAGAGGGCTGAAGCATTGAAATGGGCCAACGATGAAAATAACGCCCATCGGCTGATCCGGCTGATCCAGCGGGTCAAGAAGTCCGTCAATGTGCCGGTGACGACCGGTGATATCTACAGCGTCTGGAGCGAGCATCCCGATCTCGGCTACGCGGCCGATTTCATTGCCGCGCACGTGCTGCCTTATTGGGAACGGTTCTCGTCGACCGAAGCGGTCGATCAGGCCATCAACCGCTACCAATTCCTCCGCAACCAGTTCCCGGGCAAGCGCGTCATGATCGCGGAATTCGGCTGGCCGAGCGCGGGGTACAACCTCGGCAAGGCCGTGCCCGGCCTATTCGAACAGGCAACGGTGCTGCGCAATTTCGTCACCCGCGCCGAAGCGATCGGCGTGGACTTCAACATCGTCGAGGGCATCGACCGGCCCTGGAAATATTTCGAGGGCGGTGTCGGTCCTTACTGGGGCGTCCTCAACAACGCCGGCGAGCCCAAGTTCAATTGGACAGGCCCGATCGTCAATCCGGACTACTGGAAGCTTGCAGGCATTGCCGTGCTCGTCGGCATTCTGATGTCGCTGCCGATCTTGCGGCTGGCGCGGCCGACGATCCTCCAGGCACTGACATTATCGACGGCGGCGAACGGTGTCGGGGCCTGGGCCGCCACCGTCTTCGCCTTTTGGAACGGGCACTACTTCGTCTTCGGCTCATCCCTCGCTCTGACGCTGGGTCTGATTTTGCTGGTTCCGCTGATCCTGATCGCGATGGCTCGGGTGGAGGAAATTGCCTCTATCGCCTTTGGACGCAAGCCGCGCCGTCTCCTCGTCAAAGGTGCACCCACGGTGCCCGCGACCATTGGCGACAGCGTCAGCTTTCCGAAAGTCTCGATCCATATCCCGGCCTATTTCGAGCCTCCGGAGATGCTGAAAGCCACGCTCGATGCGGTTTCCCGGCTTGATTATCCGAATTTCGAATGCGTGGTGATCATCAACAACACGCCCGACCCGGCATTCTGGCAGCCGATCCAGGATCATTGCCGGGCGCTCGGCGAGCGCTTCAAGTTCATCAATGCCGAGAAGGTCCAGGGGTTCAAGGCCGGCGCCTTGCGCATCGCCATGGAGCGGACCGCGGCGGACGCCGAGATCATCGGGGTCATCGATGCGGATTACGTCGTCGGTCCAGACTGGCTAAAAGACCTTGTGCCTGTCTTTGCCGATCCTCGCGTCGGGCTCGTACAGGCGCCTCAGGATCACCGCGACGGCGACCGCTCGCTGATGCACTACATCATGAACGGCGAATATGCCGGCTTCTTCGACATCGGCATGGTTCAACGCAACGAGGAGAACGCGATCATCGTGCATGGTACGATGTGCCTGATCCGCCGTGCCGCGATGGATATGGCGGGCGGCTGGGCTGGCGACACCATTTGCGAGGATACCGATCTCGGCTTGAACATCGTCGAGCATGGCTGGCTGACGCTCTATACGAACTATCGCTACGGCCATGGTCTATTGCCGGACACCTATGAGGCGTTCAAAAAGCAGCGCCACCGCTGGGCCTATGGCGGCTTCCAGATCGTCAAGAAGCACTGGCGGCGTTTCCTGCCAGGCGCGAGCCGTCTCTCGCGCGATCAAAAGCGCGAGTTTTTGCTGGGCTGGCTGAACTGGCTCGGCGCGGAATCGCTGGGCGTTGTGGTCGCGCTCCTCAATCTGATCTGGGTGCCGATCGTCGCTTTCGCCGACATCGCCATTCCCGACAAGATTCTGACGCTGCCGATCATTGCAGCTTTTGTGGTGACGCTGGCGCATTTCCTCATTCTCTACCGGCTGCGCGTGCCGGTGAAATGGGGACAGATGCTGGGCGCAATGATCGCGGCCATGAGCGTTCAGTGGACGGTGGCGCGCGCCGTCGCACAGGGGCTGATTACCGAGCATTTGCCGTTCGCGCGCACCTCCAAAGGCGGCCTGTCGCGAATGTCGATCGAGTTTCAGGCGTTTTGGGAAGCGGTGATCGGTGTGCTGCTCCTAGTTGGCGCAGCCGTGCTGGTGGTCACGAATAATTCCAAGCAGATCCGCGAAATCTACATCTTCGCCGGCGTGCTGGTCCTGGAAAGCCTTCCGTTTCTTTCCGCCGTGGCGATCGCGATCCTGGAGAGTTCACGGGTCAACTCGTTCAAGTTCTGGCATGACGCCGGGATCCGCACCGCCGAACTGATCGGCCTGAGGCCGGTGGCGCTGCCTTCCGTACGCTCGCCTTCGCAGCCGATCCCAAGCGAAATTCGCTCCGAGGTGAGCTGACGCCGCCATCCCGTTTCGCTGCTTGCGATGCGACTATGCGGTTGAATAATTCCTTGGCCGTCGGGAATGCGTTGCCAGGGCGATCTTGCGCTCGGATCGCGCACGAAGCGCAACCGTACACGCAATGCTCGCCAGGCGCTGACACGCTAACCGGGAATTAATCTCGTCAGCGCATAATCTGCCGCAGTTAGAGGTGGGCACGCGTAAAGGAGACGTCGCGAGGACGATCCAGCGGCGGCTCCTTTTGTTCAGGTATTGAGTCAATGCAGGTAACCAGCACATCGGAAGCGCCGAACCAAACCGAACAACCCGAGGCCCAAGCGCCGAGCGGACGGGCGAGTCGGAAGTCGATCCTGGCTCTGTCGATGCTGGCCTTGGCCATCAACGGCACGGCGGCCATCTACACACTGCCGTCATCGTTTGAAATCCCGCTGCCGAATGTCAGCCTGTCTTTGCCAGATATCAACCGGCTGGCAGAACTGCTTCCGCACGAGAAAGCTTCGGCTCCAAAACCGGACCCGGTGCTCGTCGCCCTGACGGATATTCAATCCACCCAGCAGCAACACGCCGCCTCGCTGCAGGAGGCACTGCAGGCGAACAACTCATCATTGCAACAAAACACTGCGTTGCTTCAGCGGGATACCACAGCGCTTCTTGGGTTAAGGCAGAGCCTGACCGACGAACAGTCCGATATCAAAAAGATATCTACTCAGCTTTCGACGCTGATGGCGAAAGTCGACACGCTACAAAACGCGATTGCGCCGGAGATAACCTCCTCGATTCCCAAAGGACGGGCGCACAACCGGCTCTCCGCAATGGCCCGCAAGAAGTGGGTTCGATTGCCAAAGCCGGTTGGCCCCGTTTCGGTTGGAGGCGCGCCCCTAACGACCGCACCGGCCCAAGGCTTCGGTGCTGAGCAAAGTCCGGAAGGTTGACGCGGGCGATCGCGGCGTACGTGAAGCTGGAAGTCACGCTTTGTCGTGGGCGTACTTCTCCAGTATCAGCCGATTGTATTCTGCGTGCACGGCCTTCCGTGAAACATGCCCTTTTCGGTCCTTGGCTATCTTCAGAAGATCAGGATCGGTGGGCGCCTGTGATTTCCGTCTCAATCTGGCAAAGAGCCCATCGGCGGGTCGCGGGGTTCTTCCAAACAGGCTGTCAAACCATCCCATGGTGTCCTCCCTCTCGTTTTCATCATTTCAGGCGATAAAAAATGCGCCGTCGGGCTCGAAAACCTTGTCCCTGCGCCTGTCTTACTGTGCCCCCAAAATCCTTCGCGAAATCAACTTTAGCTGGTCTCGTGCCGCAAGGATGTGAGCTGGTTCGCATCCAAGCATTCGCTGTCGGGGCGGCCCTGGCTCAGCGAGACCGCTCGTACTTGCGCATTTCATGCAGGCGCGCCCGGCAGTATTCGCGATAGATGTCTTCGACGAATGCCCACATGACCATCCCCCGTCCTTAATGTGGCCAAGAACCTTGCGCGCGTTCTGTTTCAGGAATGTGTTGCGGCTATCGAGAAATGGTTTCATTCCGAAGCTCTGTTGGGCCGCGGCACTAACCTATGAGAATGCGGACACCCCCTGCGCCTGCCGACGCGGTTGTGACGAGTAAAGGTTCGCCTATATTCGGCCATGATGGCCAGAACCCTTGCATTCCTCATTGTCGCCGCAGTGGTTGCAGCCGCGCTCGCGGCACTCACGCACAATGAGCTGGGTTTATCTTCGCTGCTCATTCGCAAAGCGGCACTGCTCAGCTCCGGCATGCTCTGCATAGGTCTCTACTCCAGCCGGTTCGGAAACCGGCTGTAGGGCGGGGCGGGCGCTGGCGGAGTAGTCACGCACGCTAGCAGCTTCACGGCCCAATGATGCGCGGCGCGCCGCGCCCGTCCAGCGTTGTTCCTGGACAGTCGTAACCTGAACAAATCAACCAGCTGCACAAAAGGGCATGATAAGTCATTGATTTCATTGGTGAGCGCGCTGGGGATCGAACCCAGGACCCCGTGATTAAAAGTCACGTGCTCTACCGTCTGAGCTACGCGCTCGCTCAAGGGCGCTGTGTAGGTGGCTGGCGAATGCGGGTCAATAGCACGCGCTGCACACGCAGTGGAGCCCGCGTCCTGGAAATCCGAAAGCAGGTCCGGGCAAACCAACGCATATGGCGAGGAAAGCCGGTCACCCGCTTCGCGTTCGCCTGCTCGGTTACGCTGCCAGGATTTTGATTCCCCAGCACACAACGATAACGGCGACGATGATGCAGGTCGCGGTAAGTGCGTTCTCCAAGGCAGATGAAGCCATCGTGATGCTCTCATTTGCCTACCCCGAGCAAACGCTAGGCGATTCCGCTGCGAACCCGCAACTCGGCAAAGCCGGATATCAACAGCCTCCACGGTCCCGCATTCGCAAGGGAACCAATATGTTCATGCCAATTCTTCGTTGGGAACTTTAGCGATACGCGGGCGCCTTACCCCTGGTAAACACCAGCGCTCGCAGCTCAATGCTTCCGGTGGCAGGGTATCTTTCGGAGCGCGGTTAGGTCGATAACGCGGCGTGCCAGGCAAAGCCGTAGCCCGCGCCCTTTACTGCGCCTTAGCTGGGCAAAATCCTTCGCCGAGGCTGGCGCTTATCAGCAAGAATTTTTTTCGCCCCCGCGAGACGCAAACGGCCCCGGAGCAAATCCGGAGCCGCTCGAATGGATCGAGTTTTCGATGCGCCTAGCTGCCTGACGGATTTATCGACGGCGATTCGCCACCCGGTCGAGAAATATCTCTTCCTGTGAAGCCGTGATTCACAAGGCTCCAATACTCCTCCGTATTTCGGGGTGGCAAATAGTCTCCAGGTGCTTGGCCAT
>NZ_DAIDJE010000022.1 GCF_027451485.1 Bradyrhizobium sp. | reverse complement strand
TATCCCGAATTCTGGATCAACCTGCGTTTCGGTTTGACGGTCGCTGCACCGGAGAGCGGTTGTCATGTTTGCCTGCGGGCAAGGACCGAGGGCGAGGTCGACGCGTTTCATCAGGCCGCACTCGGTGCCGGCGGCAGTTCGGATGGTGCACCGGGCCTGCGGCCGCATGATCGTGTGCGCTATTATGCGGCGTACATCCGTGATCCCGACGGCAATCGGGTCGAAGCCGTCACATTTCCTCTCGAGGAAACCGAGCCCCTACGATAAACCCCTACAAGCGCCGGGCGATTTCCGCCTCCATCGCGGCCGAGCCTTCGGGCATGCTGGCCGCGGCCTCTTGCAGCCGCGGCAGGATATCTTCGACCCGCTCGGCCTTGAGGATATCCACCGAAAAATTGGTGCGGATGAATTGCGTGCTACGCATGTGTGCGATCAGCGCCAGCAGCGGCTCCCAAAAACCGTCGATGTTGGCAAGCAGCACCGGCTTGGCATGACGGCCGAGCTGCTGCCAGGTCAGCTGCTCGACCAGCTCCTCAAGCGTGCCGATGCCGCCGGGGAGCGCCACAAAGGCATCCGAATGCTCGAACATCAACCGTTTGCGTTCATGCATGTCGGGGGTGACGATCATCTCCTGCACGCGCTTGAGCGCGTTTTCCTTCGCCGTCAGGAACCCCGGGATGATGCCCGTTACGGTACCGCCGTGATCGAGGACCGAAGTTGCTACGGCGCCCATCATGCCCACAGAGCCGCCGCCATAGACGAGGCGAACACCGTTCTCGGCCAGCACCTTGCCGAGCGCCCTGGCGGATTCGATGAAACGAGGATTGGTGCCGGCTCCCGAGCCGCAATAGACGCAGACGGTTTTGATCTTGCTCATATTAGTGATGTGGCATCGCAGCGTAGACCAGTCAAACCCTAACGGATTCGTTTCGCGAGCAAAATTCCGGCAAGCCTCGAAAATGATAGGAACAATTTGTGTCTCGCCAGGCTGTACGCGGAGCCTAAACGCTCTATATGACTGCGGGATGCGAGCTGATCTCAAAATGTGCGAGCCGAATCGGGCCGCCAAATCGCGCCGGGCAGGGCTCGATGGCGCAGTCTGACGTTAGCGTGCCGGTCCACCCGGCGCCATCTCCCGACAGATCGATCGGACAGGCGACCCTCGCCGGGACGCTTGCGCATCTGTGGCCCTACATCTGGCCGGGCGACCGCGCCGATCTGAAAATGCGCGTGGTCTGGTCGGTGGTGCTGTTGCTCGCCGCCAAGCTTGCAACGCTCGCGGTACCTTTCACGTTCAAATGGGCGACCGACGCCCTGACCGGCGCGGACAGCGCGCCGGTCGAGGCCTCGAACTGGGCGCTTTGGGTCGTGGCATCGCCGGTCATCATGACGCTCTGTTACGGCGCGTTGCGGGTGCTGATGGGCGCCTTGACACAGTGGCGCGACGGAATTTTCGCCCGCGTGGCCATGCATGCGGTGCGCAAGCTCGCCTATCTCACCTTCGTTCATATGCACGAACTCGCGCTACGCTTTCATCTGGAGCGCAAGACCGGCGGACTGACCCGCGTGCTGGAGCGTGGCCGCAACGGCATTGAAACCATCGTGCGGATGGTCATCCTGCAACTCGTGCCGACCATCGTCGAGGTGACGCTGTTGATGGCGGTGCTGCTGTGGAAGTTCGACTGGCGCTATGTCGTGGCCACCCTGACCATGGTCGCGGTCTACATGTATTACACCTACATCGCGACCGAGTGGCGGATCGGCATCCGTCGCAAGATGAACGACTCCGACACCGACGCAAACACCAAGGCGATCGACTCGCTCCTCAACTACGAGACAGTGAAATATTTCAACGCAGAGCAACGCGAGGCGGCGCGTTATGACCGCTCGATGCAGCGCTACGAGCAGGCGAGCGTGGAGGCCTATACCTCGCTTGCCGTGCTCAATGCCGGCCAGGCCATCATCTTCACCGCGGGACTGACCGCAACCATGGTGATGTGCGCGTTCGGGGTGCGCAGTGGGCGCAACACGGTCGGCGACTTCGTGATGGTCAATGCCATGATGATCCAGCTCTACCAGCCGCTCAATTTCATGGGCATGGTCTATCGGGAGATCAAGCAGGCGATCATCGACATCGAGAAGATGTTCAACGTGCTGTCGCGTCCCGCTGAAATCAGGGATGTTCCCGGCGCGCCGCCGCTGCTCGTCACATCGGGCACTGTGCGTTTCGAAAATGTGCAGTTTGCCTATGACCCGGACCGGCCGATACTCAAGGGCCTCACCTTTGAAGTGCCGGCCGGCAAGACGGTCGCGATCGTCGGGCCGTCGGGTGCCGGCAAGTCGACCATTTCGCGCCTGCTGTTTCGCCTCTATGACGTCTCAAGCGGCCGGATCACGATCGATGGTCAGGATATCCGCGACGTCACCCAGGCCTCGCTGCGCGCCTCGATCGGAATGGTGCCGCAGGATACCGTGCTGTTCAACGACACCATCCGCTACAACATCCGCTATGGCCGCTGGGATGCGACCGATGCGGAAGTCGAGGAGGCCGCCCGGCTGGCGCAGATCGATGGTTTCATCCGGATGTCCCCCAAGGGCTACGAGACGCAGGTCGGCGAGCGCGGCCTCAAATTGTCGGGAGGCGAGAAACAGCGCGTTGCGATTGCGCGCACGGTCCTGAAGGCGCCGCCGATCCTGGTGCTCGACGAGGCGACGTCGGCGCTCGACAGCCATACCGAGCGCGAAATCCAGGATGCGCTGGAGCGGGTGTCGCGCAACCGCACCTCGCTTGTGATCGCCCATCGGCTCTCGACGATCGTCACGGCCGACGAGATCATCGTCCTCGATCAGGGCCGTATCGCGGAGCGGGGCACCCATGTCCAGCTTTTGGCAAGCAGCGGGCTTTATGCCAGTATGTGGAACCGGCAGCGTGAGGCGCAGGAGGCCCGGGAGAAGCTGGCGCGGATTGCCGACGAGAACGAGGCGCCCAACCGCGCGCCGCCGCCGGTGGACGATGATGGGCTGGTGACACCGGCTGCCGCGGAGTGATTTTGCGGCTTTCTTCCTTGCAAGGGAGAGGGCAGAGCCCTCGTGAATTTTGAAATGTCGATAGCCAATTCCATCCGCGCACAAATTCCGCCCATTCATCCCGAAGGTTATCCCTTCATCGGCGGCTTTGCGCTGTTAAGCCTGGTCCTGTTCTGGCTGTGGTCTCCCTTGGGATGGATCGGCACGGTTCTGACCGTCTGGTGTGCGCTGTTCTTCCGCGATCCGATGCGGGTGACGCCGGTGCGTGAAGGCATCGTGGTGGCGCCCGCCGATGGACGCGTTTCGATGGTCTCGCGCGTCCTGCCGCCGGCCGAACTCGGACTGGGCGACAGGCCGCTGCCGCGCGTTTCGATCTTCATGAGCGTCTTCAACTGCCACGTGAACCGCAGTCCGGTGACCGGTCGTATCGACCGTATCGCCTATCGGCCGGGCAAGTTCATCAACGCCGAACTCGACAAGGCCAGCGAAGACAACGAACGCAACTCGCTGGTGATCTCCTCGGCAAACGGCCGCATCGGCGTTACCCAGATCGCCGGGCTCGTCGCGCGCCGGATCGTCTGCTTCGTGCGGGAAGGGCAGGCGATCGGGGCGGGCGAGCGTTTCGGATTGATCCGCTTCGGCTCGCGCCTTGACGTCTATTTGCCGGAAGGCACGGTACCGCTGGTGTCGGAGGGGCAGACCGCGATCGCCGGCGAGACTATTCTGGCCGATTTTCGCCTGAGCGATCCCGGCCGGACCTACCGCGGCAGTTAACCACACGGGCGGGCTGGCGGTTGGGGCGATCAGGCCGCGGCTGCGATGGCGAAGCCGCGACGGGTTGTTATATAGTGGTGCAATGAGCACAGATCCGAAATACCTCGAATTGCGCCGCCGCCGGTTTCGTCCGATCCCGGTGCGGATGCTGGTTCCCAATTTCATTACGCTGCTGGCGATCTGCGCCGGTCTGACCGCTATCCGTCTGTCCACGGAGGGGCGCATGGAATTGGCGGTGGCAGCGATCGTATTCGCCGCCGTGCTCGACGGCATCGACGGCCGCGTCGCGCGCATGATCAAGGGCCAATCGAAGTTCGGCGCTGAACTCGACAGCCTCGCCGACTTTGTCAACTTCGGCGTCGCTCCGGCCTTGATGCTGTATTTCTGGCAGCTGCACGAATTGCACAACGGCGGCTGGATTGCCGCAATGGTGTTCGCGATCAGCGGTGGGTTGCGGCTGGCGCGCTTCAACGCGACGATGGACGATCCCAACCGGCCGGCCTATGCGGCCAACTATTTCACCGGCGTTCCAGCGCCCGCCGGCGCGATCGTCGTGTTGCTGCCGATCTATCTGGCATTCCTCGGCCTGCCCAAGCCGCCGGCCGCGGTAACGGCGGTCTTTACCTTTGTGATCGGCTGCCTGATGGTCTCGCGCCTGCCGGTCTTCTCCGGCAAGACGGTGCGCATGCGCGTGCCCCCGGAGATGGTGCTGCCGGCGTTCGTGTCGGCGGTCTTTTTCATCGCGCTTTTGATCGGCTATCCCTGGTACATTCTATCAGCAGGTACGGTAATTTACCTCCTGAGCCTGCCGGTCGGGTGGAAGTCCTATCGCGACCATAAGCGCAAGGCGGAGGCGCATTCCACCACGTCAATGGCTGCAAGCGTTCATTCGGAGCCATCGTCGGCGTACCTGTCGGCCGTCAATGATGATGAGCGGCCGGCGCGCCTGAACTGACCGAAATCATTGCTCCAGACGAAAACTCGCGGGTCCCCACGGGCTGCTTTTTGCCGATCTCGCGGCGGTCGGCTATATGCCTTCGGCAAATTCCTTTTGCTTTCGAAAAAGCTGGAGAACGCCGTGACGAATTCCGCCCCCGCGCCGCTGTCCGCCGACCTGCTTGAGGCCCTGGCGCGCTATGATACGCCCACCATCTGCAATGCGATGGAAGTCGTTGCGCCGGAGCGCCGCCTGATCGGTTACACGACCAGGCCCCTGGTCTGTCCGTTTCCGGACCTGCCGCCGATGGTCGGTTATGCGCGGACGGTGACGATCCGTTCGGTGCTCAAGTCCGCGCTTCCGGCCGACGAGCAGGCGCGGCGGCGTATCGCTTATTACGAATATATGGGCACCGGTTGGGGCCCGCGGATCGCCGTGATCCAGGACATCGACGGTCCCGACGTCGGCTATGGCGCATTCTGGGGCGAGGTGCAAAGCAATGTGCACAAGGCGCTCGGCTGCCTCGGCGTCGTTACCGACGGTTCGATCCGCGACATTCCGCAATGGGCGGCTGGCTTCCAGGCGCTGGCCGGCTCCATCGGCCCGTCGCATGCCTGGGTTCATGCCGAGAGCTTCGGCGGCGAAGTTCGCGTCGCCGGCATGACAGTGCGTTCGGACGACCTCATTCATGCCGACCAGCACGGCGCGATCGTGATCCCGGCTGATCTCGCGGCGAAGATCCCCGAGGCCGCCGAACTGTGCGGTCGCCGCGAGACGCCGATCCTCGAAATTGCCCGCAGCAGCGATTTCAGTCTTGAGAAGCTGAAAGAAGCGTTGAAGCGCTCGGCCGAGATTCATTGAAAATTCCCGCGGCATGCAATTGGAAGGCAAGACCGTTCTGGTTACCGGATCGACCGACGGTGTCGGCCGTTACGTCGCACGCAAACTGGCAGAGGCGGGCGCGCAGGTCCTGCTTCACGGGCGCGACCGCGAGCGCGCTCATGCGCTCGCCGACGAGATTCACCGGCTGGGCTACCGCAAGCCGGTATTCTATCCGGCCGACCTCTCTTTGCTCGCCGAGGTCCGGAAACTTGCGGAGGCTGTGGCCGGTTCGCAGCCGCAGCTCGATATTCTCATCAGCAATGCGGGGATCGGAACATCCAAGCCGGGCCCGCAGCGCTGCGTCAGCCAGGACGGCCACGAACTGCGCTTTGCCGTGAACTATCTCGCCGGATTCCTGCTCGTGCGGATGTTGCTACCCTCGTTGAAGGCGTCGGTGCGCTCGCGAATCATCAATGTCTCTTCGATCGGCCAACAGCCGATCGATCTCGATGATCCGATGATAACAAAGGGCTATAGCGGCACGAGGGCCTACTGCCAGAGCAAGCTCGCGCAGGTCATGTTCACGATCGATCTTGCGGAGGAGTTGGCCGGTTCAGGCATTATTGTGAATGCCCTGCACCCGGCGACCTATATGAACACCACCATGGTGCGCCAGGGAGGTATCACCCCGATGTCGACGATCGAACAGGGCGGCGAGGCGATCCTGCGTCTTGTGACGGACGATGGCATCGGCAGTGGCCTGTTCTTCAATGGCCTGACGCAGGCGCGCGCCAACCCGCAGGCCTATGATCGAGCCGCTCGCCAGCGGTTACGCAGGCTGAGCTTCGAGCTCACGGGTTTGGCGGACCTTTGAGCGAGGCGGCCGCGGGCGCCGCCATGGTTAGCAAAATGTTACGGCCAGGCGGCTCCGCCAGTGCACCATACGAAGGTTGAAATCAGGACACGAGCGGAGCCATCCGTCATCGTACCGCAGCATGCGCAGGCTCTTGTCCCTGGCGCCAGGATCTGATGCAGGACGCATTCTCGAACGGCTTAACCTTTACGCCTCTTTAATGGCCGCCCCGTAGGGTTTGAGGCGCGCGGCTCGGAGGGGGCTGCGCGACCGGCCAGGACGGCCGGTTGTTCGCGCAGGCGTTGGAGTCTCCCATGGATATTATGACGGGCGCCGGTCTTGTGGCCGGCATCATTGTCATCGCGACGATGATGCTGCTTGGTGGCTCGTTCGAGCTATTCGTCAGCGAACATGCGGCCATCATCATTTTCGGCGGATCGATCGCCGCCACCATGATCCGTTTTCCCCTCAACGTGATGCTGCACGGCCTGCCGCTGGGTGCGAAATTCGCGTTTACGATGAGCCGGCTGTCGGCCCATGACCTTGTCGACGAGCTCGCCCGCATTGCCGAGATCGCCCGCAAGCAGGGTCCGGTAGGTCTCGAAAAGGTCGAGACGGACGAACCATTCCTCGCCAAGGGAATCCGCTATATCGCCGACGGCTACGACATGGAATTCATTCGCGACAATCTCGAGCGCGACCGCGACAATTTCCTGATGCATCTCGACGAGGGCAGCAAGATCTACCGCGCGATCGGCGACTGCGCCCCGGCCTTTGGCATGATCGGTACGCTGATCGGCATGGTGCAGATGTTTGCGAACATGACCGACCCCTCCAAGCTCGGCCCGTTCATGGCGACCGCGCTGCTGGCGACACTGTACGGCGCGCTGGTGGCCAACCTGTTCTGCCTGCCGCTCGCAGACAAACTGCACGGCAAGCTGCTCGACGAGGAGACCAACCGCACCCTGATCATCGACGGGATCCTGATGATCCGCGATTCCAAGAGCCCGACGCTGGTTCGCGAAATGCTGCTGGCCTACCTGCCGGAAAAGCATCGCCATACGGAGGCCGAGGAGGTCGCCGCATAGCGTTGCGGATCTCGCGGCGGAAGATCGATCATGGCCAAGAAGAAGCGCGGCGATGCACACGGCGGAGGACACGGCTGGTTCGTGACCTTCGCCGACCTCATGGGACTGATGATGAGTTTCTTCGTGATGCTCGTCGCGTTCTCCACAATGGACAACAACAAGCTGAAGATCGTTGCCGGATCGATGCGCGATGCGTTCGGCGTGCAGACCGACGTGCGCTATTCCGGCATCATCGAATCTGACGGCCTGCCGACACGGCCCAAGCTGAAGAACGTCGATCACATCCCGCCGGAAGAATCCTCCAACACGCCGACCCCGGACCAGCAGGATCGCAACCAGGTCGCCGGCGCCCGGTTGAAGGTCGATCGCGAATTTGCTCTCGCCTCCGCCTCGCTGCGACAGGCGTTGCAGGACATGCCGGAGATGACCGAAATCTCCAAGCACATCATGTTCGAGGAGACCAAGGAGGGCCTCAATCTCGAGATCGTCGATCAGGACGGCCGCTCGATGTTCGCGGAGGGATCAAAGGTACCTTATGAGCGGACGCGCCGGCTGATCCAGAAACTCGCCGCGCCGCTGAAGGCGACGCCGTTGCGGGTCGCGATCGCCGGTCACACGTCGGCCGGCTATATTCCGACCCGGAGCGATTACGACGCGTTCGATTTGTCGGCTGATCGGGCGAACGCAGTGCGCCAGATCCTCGAGCGGGAAGGGCTGCCGCCGTCCCACATCTTCGCCGTCTCCGGCAAGGCCGACACCCAGCCGCTGTTTCCCGATGACCCTTCATTATCGGCAAACCGCCGTGTGACCATCACCTTGATGCGTGAAAATCCGCCGCTGCCGCCCAACCTGAAACCTTAAGTTAGCTACCATAATACCGTTGATTTAGAGCAGCCGGTATCTATTTAGCAAATGCGATATTTGCATGCCGTGGGTCTAAAATCGGACTAGGCTATGCGTCAGGCGCAAGGCTATAAGCCGCGTCGCTTTGCGACTGCGCAATGAACCTCGTTGAGGCTTCTCCACCGAATGAAAAGTGATGTTACAGCTCCCGCCTCGGAAGCGACGGCGGCCAACGGGCATGGGGAAGCCCACTCCGCGGCCGGCCTCAAGGCTCTGCTGATCGGCAGTATCGGCGTCGTCTACGGCGATATCGGCACCAGCCCTCTCTATGCCTTGCGGGAAGCTGTGGTGGCGGCCAGCAATGGAGGGGAGGTGACCAGTGTCGCCGTTATGGGGGTCACTTCGCTGATCCTGTGGGCGTTGATCATTGTGGTGACGCTGAAGTACGTGCTGATCCTCCTGCGTGCCGACAATCACGGCGAGGGTGGCACGCTGGCGCTGATGGCGCTGGCACAGCGCGCTGTGACCAAGGCGACCGGCTCCGCCACCAGCAAGGCAGCTTCTATCATCGTCCTGCTCGGGATTGCGAGCGGTGCGCTGTTTTACGGCGATGCCGTGATCACGCCGGCGCTGTCGGTGCTGTCTGCGATCGAAGGCATCAAGCTCGTGACCGAGGCGCTCGAACCCTATGTGGTGCCGCTGACGGTCCTCATCCTGGTGGCGCTGTTTGCTGCCCAGTCGCGCGGCACCGCCCGGGTGGCGGCCTTCTTCGGACCCATCATGTGCATCTGGTTCGGCGTTATTGCGATCGGAGCGATCATGCCGATCATGCGTCGGCCGGAGATCCTGCTGGCGCTCAATCCCGTGCACGCCGTCGCCTTCATGCTTCATCACGGCATCATCGGATTCGTGACGCTTGGCGCAGTGTTTCTGGCCGTTACCGGCGCCGAGGCGCTCTATGCCGACCTTGGCCATTTTGGCAAACGTCCGATCCAGACGGCTTGGCTTTTCATCGTGTTGCCGTCGCTCGCACTCAATTATCTTGGGCAGGGTGCCCTTGTCATCGCCGATCCAAAGGCGATCGAAAACCCGTTCTATCGAATGTTCCCGGAATGGGCGCTGATCCCGATGGTCGCGCTATCGACTGTTGCGACCGTAATCGCCAGCCAGGCGGTGATCACCGGCGCCTATTCGTTGACTCAACAGGCGATCCAGCTTGGTCTGCTGCCGAGATTTGAAATCAGGCATACCTCGGAATCGCAGTTCGGCCAGATCTATATTCCGCGCATCAACATCCTGCTTTTGATTGCGGTGATGCTCCTGGTGCTGATGTTCCGATCGTCCAGTGCGCTGGCTTCGGCCTACGGCATCTCGGTGACCGGCACCATGGTGGTCACGGGCATGATGGGATTCGTCGTTATCTGGCGGGTATGGAGGTGGTCGCCGATTGCCGCGGCTGCGCTGATCGCGCCGTTCCTGTTTCTCGATCTGACGTTTCTTGCCGCCAATCTACTGAAAGTGCTGGAGGGCGGCTGGGTGCCGCTCGCGCTTGGCGGGATCGTGATGCTGCTGATGTATACCTGGCGCCGCGGCACCAAGCTGCTGTTCGAGAAATCGCGCAAGCTCGAGTTCCCGCTGGCCGAACTGGTGACGATGCTGGAGAAGCGGCCGCCGCAGCGCGTCCCGGGCACGGCGGTGTTTCTGACCAGTGATCCGATCAGCGCGCCGACGGCGCTGATGCATAGTTTGAAGCACTACAAGGTGCTGCACGAGAAGAACGTCATTCTCACCATCGAGACCGCTGCGACCCCGCGCGTCCATCCATCGGAACGCGTACGGCTCGAGCAGGTCAGCAACACCTTCACCAAGGTCGCGCTGAAGTTCGGATTCATGGAGTCGCCGAACGTGCCGAAGGCACTTGCGATTGCGCGCAAACTCGGCTGGCAGTTCGACATCATGTCGACCTCCTTCTTCCTGTCGCGCCGCGCGCTTAAGCCGGCGGCGCATTCGGGGATGCCGCGCTGGCAGGACCATCTTTTCATCGCGCTAAGCCGGACCGCGAACGACGCGACAGATTACTTCCAGATTCCCAGCGGTCGCGTGGTCGAGGTCGGAACCCAGGTGACCGTATGAGCCGGCTCTGGCGGGCAATTGAGCCCTGAGACGCTTGATTTTCATCGCGCCAAGCGCGAGGTTGGCGGCGAATAGACGCGGCGTTCGAGTGGAGACATGAGTGACGAATCAGGGGCACCGGGTTCACGATTTGGCGGTTGAAGAAGTCTGCCGCGGCATGTCCGAAGGACGCTATCTTCTGGTCGATGTCCGTGAGCCCAATGAGGTCGCGGTCGACGCCTATCCCGGGGCGGTCGTGGTGCCGTTGTCGAACTTCGACCCCCGCGCCATTCCCGATCCCGGGGGCAAGCAAGTGGTTTTCGCCTGCCGCTCCGGCAAGCGGTCGGTCACCGCCTCGCTGGCGGCCCAGGCCGCGGGACTGCCTTACGACAAGCATCTGGCGGGCGGGATGCTGGCCTGGAAAGGCGCTGGTCTGCCGACGAATCCGGGCGATTGATCGTTCCCATGGTCTCCATGAACAAGGTATTTGGTGATCTGCCGGTCACCGTCTTTGAGGCGATGTCGCAAGCCGCCCGCGACAACAACGCGATCAATCTCGGTCAGGGCTTTCCGGACGACCCGGGTCCGGAGGATATCCGAAAAGCCGCCGCCGATGCCGTCCTGAACGGCTATAACCAGTACCCCTCGATGATGGGCATCCCGGAGTTGCGGCAGGCGATCGCCAGGCATTACCAGCACTGGCACGGCCTCAAGCTCGATCCCATGACCGAGGTGATGGTGACCTCGGGGGGGACCGAGGCGTTGACCTCGGCCATTCTGGCAGTCGTTGAACCCGGTGACGAGGTGGTCGTCTTCCAGCCCGTCTATGATTCCTATCTTCCGATCATCCGGCAGGCCGGCGGCATCCCGCGCCTGGTGCGGCTCGAACCGCCGCACTGGCGGCTGAGCGAAGAGGCGCTGCGCGGCGTCTTCAACCGCAAGACCAAGGCGGTGCTGTTCAACAATCCGCTCAATCCGGCTGCCGTCGTCTACCCGCGCGAGGACCTCGAATTGCTGGCACGATACTGCCAGGAATTCGATGCGGTCGCGATCTGCGACGAGGTCTGGGAGCATGTCGTCTTCGACGGGCGGCAGCACATTCCGCTGATCACCATTCCCGGCATGCGCGATCGCACGATCAAGGTCGGCTCTGCCGGGAAGATTTTTTCGCTTACCGGCTGGAAGATCGGCTTTGTCTGCGCCGCGCCGCCGCTGCTGCGGGTTGCCGCCAAGGTGCATCAGTTTCTGACCTTCACCACCGCGCCGAACCTTCAGGTCGCCGTCGCTTACGGCCTCGGCAAACCGGACGACTATTTT
>NZ_DAIDJE010000021.1 GCF_027451485.1 Bradyrhizobium sp. | reverse complement strand
GGTAATCCCGAATTCGGGCCACGCGATCAACATCGAAGAACCGGAGGAGTACAACCGGATCGTCGGCGATTTTCTCAAGCACGCCGAGAGCGGCCGTTGGCCGCAGCGCGACCCCCGCGCGGTCTCCTCGTCGATCACCGGCATGAAAAATTAATCGCCGAATCAACGCTCTGTGCGGCGTTCCGTGCGATGGAACGCGATATTGACGATGCCGGTAAATCGCGCCAGATTTGTTCAGCTCGTGATTCAAACATCATCAGAAACCCAAGGCACGGGCCGGGAGCGCTTCTGGGCGATGAGCAAGGAAACTCAACGCTCGTCCGGTCGTCATCGGCTGGATCGGGACGAGGCCGCGGCCGACGCGCTCGAACTGGCGCGTCAAATGGCGCCCGGGCCTGAACGCAATAAAGCCCTCAAACTGGCCGGCGCGCTGCGCCGCTCGGCTGACGAGCGAGGCGTGGTCTTTGCCAAGCGAGGTCGGCCGCGCAAGTCCTGAGGGCGGTAGAACCATGAGTTCACTGGCGGCCGCCGATAACTTTCCGAGCCCATGAAAGGTGAGTGCCGAGGCATAGCGTGATCTTCGGAAAGCGGTAGCAGACCGGCGATCCGAAAGGCGCGGATGACAGTTTTGTAAAGCCGGGAAATTCGGTCACACTTTTCGGGCGCTTTCGGGCGTTCAATTCTGTGTTGAAACGTCGAATGGCTGCCCGAAATCCAGGGCGTGAAAGTCGCGGAACATGCTTATCAGAGCATAAATTTTATATTAGTTGTGGCAATGCAGCAGGCTCCTCATTTTCCGCCCTGAAGCAGTGGGTCCGGCGCGATCCGCCCAGTCCGGTCCGATTGACCTGATGCTTCGATCTCCGGTGCGGAAAGATACAGCGGTTCTTATGAAGTTATCCAACCAGTACTTGCGGTGGATCGCGAGTTTCTCGCCCGGACCGTTGAACCCTGATAGCGTACCGTCGGGTCGCAATTCGATCCGGACCGCGTCTTTCGGTCGTAAGTCGACCCATTTGCCGCGGGCGAATCTGCGTCTTTTCGTCGCTTCCGCGGCACGAGTATCGAACGGCCTTGGCAGGTCTTCGCGGATCCGGATATCCGGATCGGGGCTGCCTGCGGGGCGGCCTGACATCGATATTCCGGCAGGGGTTTAGGGGGAAAGGGCCGTGTGGATCGTTCTGACCGCGCTTCGGCGGCCCTACACGTTTGTCGTCCTGTCGCTTCTGATCGCGATATTCGGCGTGCTCGCTTCGCTGCGGACGCCGACCGATATCTTCCCGAACATCAACGTGCCGGTTGTCAGCGTCGTCTGGACCTATACCGGCCTGTTGCCGAACGACATGTCGGGCCGCGTCATCTACTATTACGAGCGCTTCCTGACCGCCCAGGTCGGTGACATCGAGCACATCGAGTCGCAGTCGCTCTCCGGCTACGGCGTGGTCAAGATCTTCTTCCAGAAGGGGGTCAATATCCGCACCGCGCTGGCGCAGGTGACGGCGGCCTCGCAAACCGTGCTGAAGCTGCTGCCCCCCGGCATCACCCCACCCTATGTGCTGAGCTACAACGCGGCGACCGTCCCCATTCTGCAGCTGGCGCTGTCGAGCGATACGCTGCCCGAGATGAAACTGTTCGATCTCGGCCAGAACTTCATCCGACCGCAGCTTGCCACCGTCCAGGGCGCCGCCGTGCCGTCGCCATACGGCGGCCAGATCCTGCAGGTGCAGATCGATCTCGACCAGCAGGCGATGCAGGCGCACAGCGTCTCGGCGGAAGACGTCGTCAATGCCGTCTCGGCGCAAAATCTGATCCTTCCGGCCGGCGACCAGAAGATCGGCAAATTCGACTGGAACGTGTCTCTCAACGCCAGCCCGGTCAATCTGGAGAAGATCAACGACCTGCCGGTGAAGAAGGTTAACGGCGCCGTCATTTTCGTGCGCGATGTCGCCTACGTCCATCAGGGGTCGCCGCCGCAGGTCAACATGGTGCGGGTTAACGGCGCCCGCTCGGTGCTGATGACGATCCTCAAGGCCGGATCGGCGTCGACCCTCAACGTCATCGACGGAATAAAGACGCTGCTGCCGCGGGTGGAGGAAAGCCTGCCCAGCGGATTGCGCGTGCACGCGGTGGGCGATCAGTCGGTGTTCGTCAAGGCGGCCATCTTCGGGGTGCTGCGCGAGGCGGTGCTCGCCGCCGCACTGGTCGGCATGATGATTCTCCTGTTTCTTGGCAGCTGGCGCTCGACCATCATCATCATCATCTCGATTCCGCTGTCGATCCTGTTCTCGATGATCCTGCTGGCCGCGCTGGGGCAGACCATCAACGTCATGACCCTCGGCGGCCTTGCGCTCGCAGTCGGCATGCTGGTCGACGAAGGCACGGTCACGCTCGAGAACATCTTCTTTCATCTGGAGCAGGGCAAGGAAATCGAGCCGGCGATCCTGGATGGCGCGCAGCAGATCGTGATCCCCGCCTTCGTGACGCTGCTGGTGCTGGACATCGTGTTCGCGCCGATGTTCCAGCTTGGCGGCGTTGCCGGCTATCTGTTCCGGCCGCTGGCGGAGGCCGTGGTCTTCGCCCTGATCGGCTCGTTCATCCTGTCGCGCACGCTGGTCCCGACGATGGCGCGCTACCTGCTTCACGCCATTCCCCATCACGGGGGGCATCCGGTGGCTGCGCCGCCGTCGCGCAACCCCTTCACCCGGTTCCAGCAGGCCTTCGAGCGTGGCTTTAGCTGGCTGCGCGGTCACTACCACGCCCTGCTCAAGCGGGCGCTTGCGGCGCCCAAGACGATCATCGCAAGCTTCCTCAT
>NZ_DAIDJE010000020.1 GCF_027451485.1 Bradyrhizobium sp. | reverse complement strand
TGGTTCTGATCGCGGCCGTACTGGCCGCCAGCGTCTCGATCCTCGTTCTGTTCGCCGCGCACGGAATGGATGCGAGCTATGACTTCGGATTTGCGCGGTGTCTGTACGGTTTCCTTGTCGGACATCTGACCTATCGGCTTTTTCAAATCACGCCGAAGGCGACGCTTGACTCCAGGTTCCCGGAATTGGCGATGCTGATCGTCATCGTGGACTACGTGTCGTCGGCAGGACGCGGCGCCTATTCGTTTCTCGCGCCGCTGGTTTTCGCTGCCGCGGTTTTCGTGTTTGCGTTCGAGGCCGGACCGGTGTCGCGCCTGATGTCGAACAGGGTCAACGACTGGCTCGGCAAGGTCTCCTATTCGATCTACATGTGGCAGGCGTTCATCATCTTCAACTTTGTTGATCGGGCTGTCTCGATCGTGGAGAAGAAGACCGGATGGATATTGACGACCACCGAGGGCGTCAGCTCGGCGCTGGGAGGGGATGCCGGCAAGTTGATCGTCTTGGGCGGTCGCGTCCTGCCGATCTTCGTCACGATCCTTTTTCTTGCACTTCTCGTCGCTGTCGCAAGTGTCAGTTACTATCTGATCGAGCGGCCGGGACAGAAGATGGTCGCTCGCTTTGCGCAGTCGCGAGGGCGCCAATTGGCTGCTCCGGTTCGCTCCATCGGCATCGTGCAGTAGCAGCGTCGGACGCCCCGCTGTTGGATGAGGCGGCATTCCCGACCGGAGATGCCGCCCCCTCTTGCTTCAGCCGTGCAGCTTCTTCGCAGTCTCTGCAATCACGCGGCCCTGGTAGCGGGCGCCGGCAAGTTCGGTCTCGGAAGGCTGCCGGCTGCCATCGCCGGCGGCGATCGTGGTGGCGCCATAGGGCGCGCCGCCGGTGATTTCGTCGAGCTTCATCTGGCCGCCGAAGCCATAATTCAGGCCGACGACGACCATGCCGAAATGCAGGAGGTTGGTGATGATCGAAAACAGCGTGGTCTCCTGGCCGCCATGCTGGGTCGCGGTCGAAGAGAAGGCGCCGCCGACCTTGCCGTGCAATGCGCCTTTGGCCCACAGCCCGCCGGCCTGATCGAGAAAGTTCGCCATTTGCGAGGACATGCGGCCGAAGCGCGTTCCGGTGCCGACGATGATCGCATCGTAATTGGCGAGGTCGTCGACCTTGGCGACCGGCGCGGCCTGATCGAGCTTGTAGTGCGAGGCCTTGGCGACTTCGGCCGGCACCAGTTCAGGGACGCGCTTGATGTCAACGGTGGCGCCTGCCTCGCGGGCGCCTTCGGCAACCGCGTTCGCCATTTTCTCGATGTGACCGTAGGCGGAATAATAGAGCACGAGAACTTTCGTCATGGTGGTCTCCTTGCGGGGTGAGGGTAGTGATGGATGGCGCTGTCGCCAGGCTTGAACGCCTGGTGGCGCACAGCCGTTGCTAAGCCGGTGTCCCGGCAACCCATCCATTTTCGCAATGGTTCGAAAGCAGATGGATTGCTCGTTCGTGTCCGTATGGCGGATTGGGGCCTTACGCGGCGTCGACCAGCACGAGCTCGGAATCTTCGAGCGCGGTGATGGTCAGCTTCGCCTCGTCGCGAATGGCGATGCCATCGCGTGCATTGACGGTGACGCCGTTGACGTCGATCTTGCCGGCCGCAGGCACGAGATAAAGATGACGCGTCATTCGCGGCGTGTAGAGCGCGTGCTCGCCCGACTTCAGCGTCGCAGCCAATACGCGTGCATCGGCGCGGATCGGCAGCGCCTCATTGTCAACGCCCTGTCCGCTGGCGATTGCGACGAACTGGCCGGAGCGGTCCGCTTTTGGAAACGGCTTGGAACCCCAGGTCGGCGCGCCGCCTTCATGGGTTGGCTCAATCCAGATCTGGAAGATCCGGGTCGGCTTGGCCTCGAGATTATATTCCGAGTGGCGAATGCCGCTTCCGGCGCTCATCACCTGCACATCGCCGGCCTCGGTGCGGCCCTTGTTGCCGAGGCTGTCCTGATGGGTAATCGCGCCTTCCCGCACGTAGGTGATGATTTCCATGTTGGCATGCGGATGGGCAGGAAAGCCCGTGTTGGGCGCAATCTCGTCGTCGTTCCAGACGCGAAGCGCGCCGAAACCCATATTTTCAGGATCGTAGTGGCTGCCGAACGAGAAGTGGTGCTTGGCCTTGAGCCAGCCGTGATCGGCGGCGCCCAAGCGGTTGAAGGGGCGAAGTTCGAGCATGGGATCTCCCTTTTGAGTTGTGTTGACGCACTGGATAAGCACCCTGTTTTCGTTCATAAATAGAAACAATTGAAACATATCGTTTCCAAATTTTACCTATAGGTAAGTGATGACGAGACTGCCCGACTTCGAAGCGCTGGCGATTTTCGCGAAGGTCGTCGAGTTGCGTTCGTTCGCCGCGGCCGCGAGCGAACTGGGGCTGTCCAAGGCCACCGTCTCCAAGGCGGTCAGCCGCCTGGAAGAGCGGCTCGGCGCGCGGCTGTTCAACCGCACTTCGCGGCGGCTGGCGCTGACCGATGCCGGACAAAAACTCTCGGCACGCGCGCAGCGACTGCTTGCGGATGGCGAGGCGGCGGAGAACGAAGCGCTGGCCCAATCGACCTCGCCGCGCGGACTCGTTCGTCTCGCGGTGCCGATGACGTTCGGGGTGAAAGCGGTGGCGCCGATTCTTCCCGAGTTTCTCAGGAGCTATCCTGACGTGGCGATCGACCTGCATCTTAGCGATGCGATGGTGGATCTGATCGGCGAAGGTTTCGATGCCGCCCTGCGCATTGCGCGACTGCCGGATTCATCGCTGATTGCGCGAAGGCTGTGCGCGGTGCCGCGTCATACGGTTGCTGCGCCATCCTATCTGAAGCAACACGGCCGGCCGACGCATCCGATGCATCTCGCCCAACACAAGTGTTTCGGCTACGCTTATCTTTCAACAGCCGATGTCTGGCATTACAGCAATGCGAAGGGCGAGCAGGTCAGCGTGCGTCCCGCCGGGCCGCTTCGCGTCAACAACGGCGAAGCCTTGTTGCCGGCCGTTATCGCGGGTCTCGGCATTGCCGATCTGCCGGATTTCATTGCTGGCGACGCGATTCGTTCCGGCAAGGTTCAGCCCGTTCTGGATGGCTGGTCGCAGCCCGAGGGCGCCGTGCATCTGGTCACCCCGCCGGGCGGCCCGCGGCCCGCGCGCGTCGAGGCCCTGGGAGATTTTCTGGCCGCGCATTTCGGCAGCGCCAGCCGCAGGAAGGCGGTGCGCTCCGCCCCGCGCTAGTCGAGCCCGCTCGATTTCGACCAAACGGCAGGATGTGGTTCGCATCACGGCCGGTTTCCGCTAACAGTCGAACAGAAAGATAGCTTTGGGGGATTTGCCGATGAACCGGCGTGAATTGCTGAAGGTTACCGCGGCGCTGCCGCTGTTGTCCGCCGTCCGGCCATCGGCGGCGATGGCAGCCACGGAATGGCCGACCCATACGATTTCCATGATCGTGCCGTTTCCCGCCGGCGGGCAGGCCGATCTTGCAGCGCGCCCGGTGGCGCTGGCGCTGGAAAAAATCCTCGGCAAATCGGTGATCGTCGACAATCGCGCAGGCGGGGCGGGCGGCGCCATAGGCAACGCGGCCGCAGCCCGTGCCGAGCCGGACGGTTACACGTTGTTGATGACGCTGTCATCGCTTGCGGTGCTGCCTGAGGCCGATCGCCTGTTCGATCGGCCGCCCGTCTATGAAGTCTCCCAGTTGGCGCCGGTCGCGCGGGTGCTGGCGGATCCCACCTTGCTCGCGATACAAGCTTCGGCACCCTGGAAGACGCTGGAAGATTTCGTCGCGGATGCCAAGAAGCGCCCCGGTGAAATCCGCTACGGCTCGTCCGGTCCCTATGGCACGCTGCATGTTGCCATGGAGATGTTCGCAGCCTCTGCCGGTATCAAGCTGCAGCACATTCCATTTCGCGGCGCGGCTCCCGCGCTCAATGCGCTGATGTCGGGAACGGTTGACACGCTGGCCTCGGCGCCCGGAACTCTGAAACAGCTGGTCGATAGCGGCAAGATGCGCGTGCTCGCCAACTGGGGCGCGGAACGCATCGCCAGCTTTCCCGATCTGCCGACCTTCAGGGAGCTTGGTTACAAGGATGTCGAATTCTATATCTGGGCCGGACTGTTTGCGCAGAAGGCGCTGCCGGAACCGATCATGATGAAGCTGCGCGAGGCAATGGCCGAGGCGGTGAAGCGCCCGGAAGTGATCAGGACGTTCGAAACCGCCGGCAGCCCGGTCGCTTACATGGATGCACCCGAGTTCGCGAGATTCGTCGAAACCGATAGCGCGCGTCTCGTCGCGGCTGTCAAACGCATCGGCCGGGTAGAATAAGCTCAGCGCGAAAAATGCCCCCTGTCGGGCATTCGAGCTCCGGTTTTGGTTGAGGAAAAAACGCGGCTCGCAATTTATCTTTGATAAGTTTTTCTTCGCGCGAACGGGTGCCCTCGCTCAGCTCGCAAACGCGGTCGCTCACATTTTGTTGTTCGAAATGAACCCGCCTCAGCCTCATTGATTTGGTTGTCTCAAGAACCGGCTTGTCCGGCGGACGACTTATCAGCCGAAAAGGAAGGGGCGGTCATGCGAAAGCAGCAAATTCTCCGAATTTTCGCCGCGGGTTTGGCGCTCGCGGTGGTCGACGGAACCAGCGCCGTTGCCCAGGAACATCACGGAACCATGCAGCAGCAGATGGCCTGCACGCCCGATGTGTTCCGGCTCTGCGGGGCCGCGATACCTGACGAGAATAGAATTGTGGCCTGTTTGCAGGCGAACACCCTGCAGCTTAGCGAACCCTGCCGTGCGGTATTTGAATCGAGCGATAGCGCCGTTCCGCCGCAGCCGGTCGCGCCACCGATGCGACGTAGTTATCAATATCAGTACTGATAGTCTGCGCCTGCCTTGTCAGACCATTAATGGTCTCAGCACACGTCGACCCATTCGGCGGCAACGAGTTCGGCCATGCGCAGCGGCGCGATGCGAACAGCGCTGTAGATCGAACCCGCTGCCGGCACGACTTCGTCGAATGCTTTCAACGAAACGTCGCAGTACACCGGCAGCGGCGTCTTGAGCCCGAATGGGCAGACGCCGCCAACTTCGTGGCCGGTGATGTCGGAGACTTCATCGAGGCCAAGCATCTTGGGCTTGCCGCCGAAGCGCGCCTTCACTTTTTTATTGTCCATCCGCGAGGTGCCGCTGGCGACGATCAGGATTACCTGATCGCCGACCCGCAAGCTCAAGGTTTTGGCGATGCGCGCCGGTTCGACGCCATAGGCTTCCGCGGCCAATGCTACCGTGGCCGAACTCTTGGGCGATTGGATAACGGTGATTTCAGGGGCGTTCTCGGCGAAGAAAGCGCGGACGGATGCAAGGCTCATGGATCAGCCGGCAAGATTCGGCAATTCGGACAAGGCGTGAATGCGGTGATCGGGCGTGACGCCAAGTTCGTCCATCTGGGTTCGCAGTGCCTTGAACATCGTGAGCGGAGGAACGACGTCGCTTTTGACGCAGGCCAGCGCCATCGCCTCCGGCGTCACTCGCTCGATCCAGGCGACGCTTAGTCCAAAGCTTTTTGCGCCACAAGCGTCCCACGGATTGGAGGACACGAAGAGGACCTCGTCAGGGCGCACGCCCAATCTGGTCTCGATCAGCGTGTAGGCTTCCGGCGCCGGCTTGAAGACGCGCTGTTGATCGATGCTGATGGTTGCATCGAGTACGCGATCCAGTCCCGTGTTCTTCACGAGTGCGTTGAGCATGTCGCGTGAACCGTTGGAGAGGATTGCGAGCTTTTTTCCCTTCAGCGCGGCGAGCGCCGCCAGCGCATCGGGATAAAGATCGAGGTGCAGATATTTGTCCATGATGCGCGCGAAGCTCGCTCCATCGTGTTTGAGCCCGAGCACGCGGATCGAGTAGGCCAGCGATTCCTTCGTGATAACGGAAAAATCCTCGTACCGTCGCATCAACGAGCGCAGCCACGAATATTCGAGCTGCTTGATGCGCCAGATTTGCGTGATGAGATCGCCATATCCGGGGAACGCCTCTTCGGTGACTGCGGCCACCGACTGGATGTCATAGAGCGTGCCATAGGCATCGAACACGACGGCTTTGATCGTCACGGCGCTGTCCTTTCTTGTTCTTGTTGCGAGCGCCGGGACGATGCTGCCCCCGCGCTAGATGTTCAAGAGCTTTCGCGCGTTTTCCTTTAGCACTTTCGGCCTGATGTCGTCGCGGATGTCGAGCTTGGCGAAATCAGCAAGCCAGCGGTCCGGCGTGATCACCGGCCAGTCGGAGCCGAACAGCATCTTGTCCTGCAAAATCGAATTGATGTAGCGCACGAGAATCGGCGGAAAGTATTTCGGCGACCAGCCGGAGAGGTCGATGTAGACATTCGGCTTGTGTGTCGCGACCGACAGCGCCTCCTCCTGCCAGGGGAAGGACGGATGCGCGAGGATGATCTTCAGATCCGGGAAGTCCGCCGCGACATCGTCCATGTACATCGGGTTTGAATATTTCAGCCGCATGCCCATGCCGCCCGGCATGCCGCTGCCGACCCCGGTCTGGCCGGTGTGAAACAGCGCAATCGCGCCGCCCTCGCAGATCGCCTCATAGAGCGGATAGGCCAGGCGATCGTTGGGATAGAAGCCTTGCATGGTCGGATGGAATTTGAAGCCCTTGATGCCGAAGTCGGCGATCAGGCGCCTTGCCTCGCGGACGCCAAGCTTGCCCTTGTGCGGGTCGATGCTGGCAAACGGGATCAGGACGTCGAGATTTTCCGACGCGACTTCCAGCATCTCGTCGTTGCTGTAGCGGCGAAAGCCGGTCTCGCGTTCGGCATCGACCGGGAAGATCACCGCGGCGATCTTCTTCGCGCGATAATAGGCAGCGGTCTCGCTCACCGTCGGCGGGTGCTTGTTCGGTGACTTGAAATAGGCCGCCATCTGCGCCTGGAAATCGTCATAGCCGTCGTCGCCGTGCAGGCCGCAGGGTTCCTCGGCATGGGTATGGATGTCGATGGCGACGACGTCGTCGAGATTGGGCAGTTTCAAGCTGGGCATTGGGTCCTTCCCGTCACCCGGCCGCACCCCGGCCGGATCTTTCCTGTTTAATTATATCATATAACAATCCTGCGGGGCCCCGGACGACCCCAAAATGATATTGTCGGTTCCACATTCGGCCCGTTTCCGGGCCAAACCGGCTCTGGATTGACATTTGACCGCTGTTTGCCTTAGAAACCGCCGCGTCCCGGGCGCTAAGCCGCCGGCGGGGTAAGCCAGTTTTTCCGTTTTTGGGTCGCCCGGCTGGTCTGGGATGACCCGGATGATCGTGCCGAATACGGCCTTTCAACGCATCAGGATTGTCCCATGAAGGTCCGTAACTCGCTGAAATCATTGCGCGGTCGCCATCGCAACAACCGCCTTGTCCGCCGCAAGGGCCGCGTCTATGTGATCAACAAGGTCCAGCGCCGCTTCAAGGCGCGCCAGGGCTGATCTCGCGCGCGGCGGCTTTCCAGCGCCGGTTTTTTTGCCCATCACACGTCTTTGACGCCTGGCCGCTTTGCAAGCGCCTTTTGGTGCGTCTAGACTTTTCGCATGGCCATCAAATTACACGCCGCGCGCCGCCGCCGGCTCGCCATACTTCTCGCCGCAATCGTCGCAGCCACCCCGGCTGCCTCGCTGGCGCAGGATCCTAGTCCGAAAAAGAAAATGCCGGATGCGCCGGCCCAGCTGCCCAAGGTCCCGGCCGACCGGACGCGCGGGCTCGATTTTCTGTTCGGCGCGCTGAAGGCAGCGCCGGACGAGGCGAGCGCCAAACACGTCGAAGCGCGGATCTGGGCGATCTGGCTGCACACGCGGAGCGATACGGTTGCGCTTCTCATGACGCGCGCCAAGACGGCCATGGATGAGCAGAATTCCGACGTAGCGTTGGAACTGCTTAATGCCGTGGTCAAGCTGCGCCCCGATTATGTCGAAGGCTGGAATCGACGCGCGACGCTTTATTACCTTCGCAACGACTATGCCCACTCGCTCGCCGACATCGAGCAGGTATTGGCGCGCGAGCCACGCCATTTCGGCGCGCTCGCAGGCCTAGGCATGATCATGCAGGATCTTGGCGACGACAAGCGTGCGCTGGAAGCCTTCCGCAAGGCGCTTGCCGTCAACCCGCACCTCGACAAGGTGCCGGAGCTGGTCAAAACACTGAGCGAAAAAGTCGAAGGCCGCGATATCTAGGCGACGTTCGATCCGAGGAAGGCTCCAGACCTAGTGCAGAACGTTGCGGCCCGGTCCGCCCGGGCCACCATGCGCCACGACGGCATGGAGTTCCGCAATCTCGGCCTCGAGCTGTTCGTTCACCAGCAAAAGGGCCTTCAGTGCACCGCGAATATCGCCATTGCACCGGGCCACGATTTCGTCGATCGCGTTCTCGTGTAATCCGGAAATCATCGAAAAGCCTCCAGTTATTCTTTGCATGACAACGGTGCTGGTCCGCCATGAGTTGCTGTGGATTCCGTGGAAAGATCGGGATAGCGAGATACTCAATGAATGGCGGCTGGCCGGAAGCAAAAGTGCCGCGCTTGCTTATAGGAAACGGCCGATGACGGCTGTATGAAGAGCGGCAGCTCGCCTGTGGAGTGCAGTGGAGAACCCGCGGCTTTGAAATCCGCGGAGGGCCGTCGCGTGGCTGGCTTGCCAGAACCGAACCGGATTCTGTAGATGTTTCCCGTGCTTATTGGCGCCGCGTTTCTGATTTTGGCGCTGGCAACGCAGGCTGGCATCGTTATCTTTCAGCGTCGTTTCCCCGCTCAAGGCGAGGCAATCGAGGTCACTGGCGCTGTCCTCAACGTGCTCGATATCGGGCCTAAGGACGCCGGTCCGCCGATCGTTCTCATCCACGGTGCAAGCTCGAACCTCGAAGCGATGCGTCGGCCGCTCGGTGACAGGCTCGCTGCCAACCACCGCGTGATTTTAATCGATCGGCCCGGCCACGGCTGGAGCTCCGGCTCGAGCTGGGAAATGTCAACGCCGGCCGCGCAGGCGCGGATGATCGGGGAGGCCTTGAGGCAGCTCGATCTGGATCCCGTCATCCTGGTGGTGCATTCGTGGGCCGGGGCGCTCGGCGCGCGGATGGCCATCGACGATCCGCCGCGGCTCGCCGGCCTCGTGATGCTGGCGCCGGTGGCTTATCCGTGGTCGGGCGGCGTCGGTTGGTACAACGAACTGGTGAGCAAGCCGGTGATCGGCCCGCTGCTCGCCTATACCATCACCCTTCCGCTCGGTTATTTCCTCACCAAGCGCGGCGCGCGCGGCGTCTTCCAGCCGCAGGTGATGCCGGACGATTTTGTCGAGCGTAGCGCAACGCCGTTGCTCTTGCGGCCGCGCGAGTTTCTCGCCAACGCCCGCGATCTGGCTCGGCTTAAGCAGGCGGTGAGCGAGCAGGCGCCGCGCTATCCGGAGATTCTGACGCCGACCGTGGTGATCTCAGGTGACGTCGACAAGACTGTGTCGACCAACATTCATTCCCGCCCATTGGCCGCCGCGGTTCCGAACGCCAGATTGGTCGTGCTCCCTGGTGTCGGACATATGGTGCAGAACGCCGCGACGGATGTGGTGATCCGCGAGATCGAAGCTCTTGCTGGCTTGAGCACAAGTGGCGCGACGGCCGCCGCAAATTGAGCCTTATCGGGGACATGCAGGGGCGGCGCGATCATGCTCCAAGAAAAATGGCCGGGACGAGTCCCGGCCATTGTTCGGCAAACCCCATGTCTGACCGGCGCTTACTTGCCCTTGATGTTGCCGTCCTTGTCGAACTGGGAGACGTAAGCCCAGAGGTTGTCGACTTCCTTCTCGTTCTTGATGCCGGCAAAGAACATCTTGGTGCCCGGAACCATCGCCTTCGGGTCGTGGATGTATTTCTTGAAATTGGCCTCGTTCCAGGTGATGCCGGAACTCTTGTTGGCCTCGGAATAGTTGTAGTCCGGCGCCGTGCCCGCCTTGCGGCCGTCAATTCCATTGAGCTCCGGTCCGACCTTGTTCTTGGCGCCCGGGCCGATCGAGTGACAGGCCATGCACTTGTTGAAGGAGGCCTTTCCGGCCTCGACGTCTTGTGCCATCGCGGCCGGCACAATGGCCGACGACACGAGGATGGTCAGCGTGCTCAGGGTCAATTTTTTCATCTTCTGCTCTTTGTTGATTTGAACGAGGAGGGCGGCCATTTTTCGCATAGGCTGCGGTCAATGGACAAGAGCCGCCAGAGGCCGTTCAAGCACTTGCGTCTTATGAAAAAGCCTAATCTCAGATTTGCGGTTTGATGGCCGAGTTGGCCGGAGCTGCTTGATTCTTCACGTGAAATCGGCAATGTCGCCGGAGCGGCAGGGACCCTGTGACGGAGAGATCAAAATGACAATCATGATGCCTGCTCCGGATCACGCGGTGCTCAGCCGCCGCCCTGCCATTGTCGCGGCGCTACGCGACATCGTACCCGGCGAGGGCGTGATCGATACGCCCGCCGAGATGCTCCCTTACGAGTCGGATGGGCTGATGGCCTATCGCCAGCCGCCGATGGTGGTGGTGCTGCCGGACACCACTGAGCAGGTATCAAGGGTTCTCAAATATTGCTTCGAGCAGGGCATCAAGGTGGTGCCGCGCGGCTCCGGCACGTCGCTGTCAGGCGGCTCGCTGCCGCTGGCGGATGCGGTGCTGCTTGGCTTAGGCAAGTTCAAGCGCATTCGTGAGATCGATTTCGATAACCGCGTGGTCGTCACCGAACCCGGCGTCACCAATCTCGCCATCAGCCAGGCGGTGGCGCATGCCGGCTTTTATTATGCGCCAGATCCGTCGTCGCAGATCGCCTGTTCGATCGGTGGCAACGTCGCGGAGAATTCCGGCGGCGTGCATTGCCTGAAATACGGCATGACCACCAACAACGTGCTGGGATGCGAGATCGTGCTGATGACCGGCGAGATCCTTCGCATCGGCGGCAAGGCGGCCGAAAGCGCAGGCTATGACCTGATGGGCGTCATCACGGGCTCGGAGGGGCTGCTTGGCGTCATCACCGAGATCACGGTCCGGATCCTGCAAAAGCCGGAGACGGCGCGCGCGCTGATGGTCGGCTTTGCCGAAGTCGAAGCCGCCGGCGAATGCGTGGCGCAGATCATCGGCGATGGCATCATCCCGGGCGGCATGGAGATGATGGATAAGCCCGCAATTCATGCAGCCGAAGCCTTCGTCCACGCCGGCTACCCGCTAGACGTCGAAGCGCTGTTGATCATCGAATTGGATGGGCCGACCGTCGAAGTCGATGAGTTGATCAAGCGCGTGGAGAAGATTGCGCAGGGCTGCGGCTCGACGGTCTGCCTCATCTCCAACTCTGAGGCCGAACGCAACCTGTTCTGGGCCGGCCGCAAGGCGGCGTTTCCCGCGGTCGGGCGGATATCGCCGGATTATCTCTGCATGGACGGTACCATCCCGCGCGGCGCGCTGCCCAAGGCGCTGGCGAGGATCCGCGAACTCTCTGAGAAATACGGTCTGCGCTGTGCCAACGTGTTTCACGCCGGCGACGGCAATCTTCATCCGCTCATCCTTTACGATGCCAACCAGCCCGGCGAGATGGAGCGCGCCGAAGCTTTTGGCGCCGACATCCTGCGGGCTTGCGTCGAACTCGGTGGTGTCCTGACTGGCGAGCACGGCGTCGGCATTGAGAAACGTGATCTGATGGGCGAGATGTTTTCCGACGTCGATCTCAATCAGCAGCAGCGGGTCAAATGCGCCTTCGACGCGCAGGGGCTTCTCAATCCCGGCAAGGTATTTCCGACCCTGCATCGCTGCGCCGAACTCGGCCGCATGCATGTGCATGCCGGCAAGTTGGCGTTTCCTGATATTCCGCGGTTCTGAGATCATGGATACGCTAAAACCACGTGACGCCAAGGATGTCGAAGGCGCGGTGCGCGCGGCAATCGCCAGCGAACAGCCGCTCGAGATCATCGGCCACGGCTCCAAGCGCACGATCGGCCAGGTCATGGCAACCAACGCCGTGCTTGAGCTGTCGGCGTTGAATTCGGTTAAATCCTATGAGCCGAATGAACTGATCATCACGGTGGAGGCAGGTGCCCCGCTTGCCGACGTCAAGTCGCTGATCGATTCCAAGAACCAGCGGTTCGCCTTCGAGCCGATGAACACGGCACCGCTGTTGGGGACGCTGGAGACCGGGACGATCGGCGGCATGATTGCCGCCGGATTGGCCGGACCGCGCCGGATCCAGGCCGGCGCCGCCCGCGATCACCTGCTGGGCGCGCAGGCCGTCTCAGGCTTTGGCGACAGCTTCAAGGCCGGCGGTCGCGTGGTGAAAAACGTCACCGGCTATGACCTCTGCAAGCTGCTCGCCGGCTCCTGGGGGACCCTGGCGGTAATGACCGAGGCGACCCTGAAGGTGATGCCGAAGCCGGAGAGCGAGCGCACGCTGGTGCTGCGCGGTCTCGCCGACGCCGCGGCCAACAAGGCGATGACCGCCGCGCTTGGTTCTCCTTACGATGTCTCGGGCGCCGCGCATGTGCCGAAATCGGCTTTGCGCGACGCTGCCGGTGCGCTGGGCGGCCTCGGATCGCCGGGCGAGGCGCTGACGCTGGTGCGCCTGGAAGGCATCATCGCGTCGGCCGTCGATCGCGCGGCCTCGCTCGCCAGGCTCCTGTCGCGGTTTGGAGCCGCAGAGACGATCGAAGACGAGCACTCGACGGCGATCTGGGAATGCGTGCGCGATGTGGAGCCCTTCGCGGTGAAAGGTCCGCTTGGCGGCTGGTCGGTCTGGCGCATCGTCTGTCCGCCTGCCGCGGGAAGCGTGCTCGGAGACCGGCTCGTCCGCGAAGCCGGCGCCGATGTCCTCTACGATTGGGGTGGTGGACTGATCTGGGCCGCGATGGCGCCGAAGCCGGATGCGCACGCCGCGCTGGTGCGCCGGCTCGCTGCAGCCAGCGGCGGCCACGCCACGCTGCTGCGCGCAGCCGAGGAGGTGAGGCGGCAGGTTGATGTGTTTCAGCCCGCAAGCGCAGGAGTCGCCGCTTTAAGCGAGCGCGTCCGGCGGAGCTTCGACCCGAAAGGCATTCTCAACCGCGGCCGCATGACAAGGGGATAGTGCGGTGGATTTGGCATTCACTTTAGAAGAACCGGAAGCACTAGCGGCATGAAGACCGAATTCAGCCCTGCCCAACTGGCCGATCCCGATATCGCCGAGGCCAATACGATCCTGCGCAAGTGCGTGCATTGCGGCTTCTGCACGGCGACCTGTCCGACATATGTTCTGCTCGGTGACGAGCTCGATAGCCCGCGCGGCCGCATCTACTTGATCAAGGAGATGCTGGAAAAAGATCGTCCGCCGACCGCCGAGCTCGTCAAGCACATCGACCGCTGCCTCTCCTGCCTTGCCTGCATGACCACCTGCCCGTCGGGGGTAAACTACATGCATCTCGTCGATCAGGCGCGGGTGCGGATCGAGCGGGATTACAAGCGCCCACCGCTCGAACGCCTGCTTCGAGCCGTGCTTGCGCTGGTGCTGCCGAGGCCAAAGCTGTTTCGCGCCAGCATGCACCTTGCACGGCTCGCGCGTCCGTTTGCGAGCCTGCTGCCGGCGGGGGCGGCGTCGGCGAGCCCAGGTTTGTTCAGGCGGATCAAGGCGATGCTGGCGTTGGCACCGAAGGGGCTGCCTCCTGCGGGATCGCGGCCCGGCAGCGTTTTTCCAGCCCAGGGTGTACGGCGTGGCCGGGTCGCGCTGCTGCAAGGCTGTGCGCAACAGGTGCTCGCGCCGCGCATCAATGAGGCCGCCATTCGCCTGCTGACCCGTCACGGCGTCGAGGTCGTGCTGGTCAAGGACGAGCAATGCTGCGGCGCGCTGACCCATCACATGGGACGGGACGCCGAGGCGCTGGCCTCTGCCCGCGCCAACATCACCGCCTGGCTTGCCGAGGCCGATCGCGGCGGCCTCGATGCCATTCTGGTCACCACGTCGGGCTGCGGGACTGTCATCAAGGACTACGGCTTCCTGCTGCGGCAGGACCGCGATTTTGCCGCTGCCGCAGCCAAGGTCTCGGCGCTGGCCAAGGACATCAGCGAGTATATCGGCGAGCTTAATCTGTCGCCGGCAGCGCGCCATGACGACATCATCGTCGCCTATCACGCCGCATGTTCGCTCCAGCATGGGCAGAAAATCACGCAGCTACCGAAAGAATTGCTTTCCAAGAATGGATTCGTGGTGAAAGATGTCGCTGAGAGCCATTTGTGTTGCGGTTCGGCTGGGACCTACAACATTCTCCAGCCTGACATTGCGAACAAATTGCGCGATCGGAAGGTCGCCAATATTGCAATGGTCAAGCCGGACGTGATTGCTGCGGGCAATATTGGGTGCATGGTGCAGATTGCCAGCGGTACGTCAGTTCCTGTGGTGCACACGATTGAGCTTCTCGATTGGGCGACGGGCGGCCCGCAGCCGGGATTGAGCGGACCCGACAGGCTCGCGCAGAGCGAGACCCTGAACAGGCGATAGACACGGCTCAGCGCAACAGGAGGACGACATGGCTAAGGCGAAAAAGAAGAAAGGCAAGAAGGCGAAGAAGGCTAAAAAGCTTCTCGCCGCGAAGAAATCCGCCAAGAAGGCGGCAAAAAAATCCGCGAAGAAGTCCGCAAAGAAGTCGGCGAAAAAATCCGCCAAGAAAGCAGTGAAGAAATCGGCAAAGAAGGCCGCGAAGCAATCCGCCAAGAAAGCCGGAAAGAAAGCTGCCAAGAAAGCGGCGCCGAAAAAGCGGGCGGCGAAGAAGGCCGCCGCGCCCGCCATGGCTCAGGAGCCAGAAGCGGCAGCTTCTCACGAGACGGAGGCTCCGAGCCATAGCTGGGCGACGCCGAGCCATCACGAGGAGGCGGCTCCTGCGGCATCGTCATGGGAGCAGACCTCCGATCACCTGGGCAGCGAAGAAGGACACTAGTCCGGCCATTGATCGGCTAGAGCGGGGCCGTAGTGCTGAGGGACTGCGGCCCCTCTCTGCGTTGGCCTGATGCGCTCAGGCGGCTGGCACTGACCGGTCAGCCTTCGCCGCTCATGCGCGGCGCAGGCTCGAAAGCAGCACACCGTCCGTCGGCTTGTCCTCCGAACAGAAATATTAAGCCGCGATCCGCCACACGGGCCGCAAGCGTCGCACGCATATTGTTCACTGGTTGATCTTCCGTGCTAGGCGCTCGGATGGTGTGTTGGCTGGGAAAGAAGCGGGATTTGGCGCCACACGACCCTTGTCTTGTTTCAAGGTCCGCAAAACTCTAAGGTAATACCGATCTGCGGAACTAGACTAAAGTCGTAAATTCCACCGCGTGGGTTCGCTTGTCGCCGCCTCCGAGTCGCCCCTACGATGCGATCAATGGCGGGTGGCGGGGGCCCTCACATTTTGCGCGTTTGTGAGCGGAGTTGGCAGGCGCCAAAATCGCGTTCGACATCGTACTTTGCCAAAGGTCCCTCCCAATTCGCCCCAGCGCGCCGGCTGTTCACGCAGGTCGGGAGCGTCGGAAGAGCGCGTGGGAGGAACCATAATGTGGAATCAAGTCTATAATCCCTTCAACAACACCGTGCTGTCGACTCTCGCCGCCGCGGTCCCGGTCGTCACACTTCTGGTCTTGATCGCGAGCGGCAAGGTCAAAGCGCATATCGCCGCCATCATTGCGCTGATCGCGGCAAACCTCATCGCCATCTTCGCCTTCACGATGCCGGCCAACATGTCGATCCGCGCCTCGGTGCTTGGCATCGTGGCCGGTTTCTTCCCGATCGGCTGGATCGTGTTGAACGTCATCTATCTCTACCGCGTCACGGTCGCGACCGGGCGTTTTGAACTGTTGCAGCGGGCGATTGGCGGGGTCACGGAAGACCGTCGTCTGCAATTGCTTCTGATTGCCTTCTCGTTCGGCGCGTTTTTTGAAGGCGCATCGGGATTTGGCACGCCGGTTGCCGTCACCGGCGCGGTGCTGATCGGTCTTGGCTTTTCGCCGCTTGCCGCTTCCGGCCTGTCCTTGATTGCCAATACCGCCCCCGTTGCTTACGGCGCGCTCGGTACGCCGATCCAAGGTCTTGCTTCGGTCACCGGCATCGATCCCTACATTCTCGGCGCGATGGTCGGCCGGCAATTGCCGGTATTCTCGCTGATCGTACCGTTCTGGGTGATCTGGGCGTTTGCCGGTTGGAAGGGCATGAAGGATATTTGGCCCGCCATTCTGGTCACCGGCGTCTCGTTCGCGGTCCCTCAATTTGTCATCTCCAACTACATTAATCCGTGGATCGTCGATATTGGCGCGTCACTCATTTCGATGGGTGCGCTCATCCTGTTCCTCAAGGTCTGGCAGCCGAGGCAACTCTGGCTGTCTGCAGCGCTGCGCGGTAGCGATGAATCGCTGGCGACGATGACGCCGGCGAAGCCGTTCGACAGAACGCCCTTGTCGCAGGCTCAACTCTGGAGCGCCCTTCTGCCGTGGATCATCGTCTGTATCGTGATGTTGATCTGGGGCAGCGGTGAATTCAAATCGTGGGCAAACAAGCTTTTTGTCTGGAACTACCAGGTCCCGGAATTGCACCACATGATCAACAAGATGCCCCCGGTTTCTCCGAAGGCCACGCCGGAAAGCGCAGTGTTCGGTTTCACCTACTTGTCCTTCACGGGCACCGGAATGCTGATCGCTGCAATTATCTCCGGTCTACTGATGGGCTTTTCACCGTTGAAGATGGTTGCCGAATATGGCCGCACGCTGAAAGTCTGCGCAGTCTCGCTGATCACGATTTCAGCGATGCTGGGTATTGGTACATTGACGCGCCTATCCGGGCTGGACGCGACGCTCGGTCTTGCCTTCGCCGCCACGGGTGTCCTCTATCCGTTCTTTGGCACGCTGCTTGGCTGGCTCGGCGTTGCGCTGACCGGATCTGATACCGCATCGAACATCCTGTTCGGTAACTTGCAGAAGATCACTTCGCAGCAATTGGGCCTGCCCTCAGTCTTGATGGCAGCCGCGAACTCCTCAGGTGGTGTCATGGGCAAAATGATCGACGCACAGTCGATCGTCGTCGCTTCGACCGCTACCAACTGGTACGGGCATGAGGGCTCGATCTTGCGCTTCGTGTTCAAGCACTCGATCACGCTCGCCTGCCTCGTCGGCGTGCTCGTGATGCTGCAGGCCTACGTCCACCCGTTCACGAGCATGGTCTTGAAATAGGAACCGGCCTTCCGGTGAATCGATCAAGTTGCCCCGCGTCCCCCGGACGCGGGTTTTTCTTGCCGCGATGAATCTGTTCAATCGCGCGTTGGCCGATTACAACGACGCGGTTTTCAGTTTGCCTGAAGGAACGAGATGCTTTTAACGCGACGTCTTGCAACACGAGCCGCGGTTGCCGCCGTGTTCGCAGCGGTCGGCTGTTTCACCAGCGCGGCCAATGCGGATGATGGCTTTCCGTTTGGATTCGAAATGACCCTGGATGCGCTGCCCCAGCCCGGATCGAAGCGGGTTCCGACGCTCGAGATTGGCGACAATGGCGAGGCAAAGCTCGATCTATGGTGCAAGACAGGCACGGGCCAGTTCTCGGTCGCGGGCAACACCGTGATCTTCGTTCCCGGTCAGTTGCTGGACGCGGGCTGCCCGCCGGCGCGGGCGCAAGCCGATGACGATCTCGTCGCGGCTCTGGGAGAGGCCGCGACATGGCGGCGGCGAGGCGATGCGGTGTCTTTTGTCGGAACCAAAACGCTGCGATTCCACATCAACACCAACTGACCAAGGCGCCGTGCGCCCACTTACTTCCAGGCTGATTTGTCGGCATCCCAGCGCTGCGCCTTGAACCCTCTCACAAGTGCGTCGAGGAGTCCGTTATCGTCTTTCTGAGCGCCTTCTTCGTCACCGCTTGCGTCGTTGGCGAGAATGAGCGCGGGCCCCGAGGTTTCATCGGTGGTCGTGATCACGGGACTGCCGACCCACAGGATCAATCGGTCCGATCCGGCCGGCTTTTCGGAAGCGACCAGCGCCGTCACCTCGATGGTGTCGGTGAGACTGAGTGAAGGATAAAGTTCGCTGGGTCGCTTGAAGGTCAGTTTCAGCTTGCCGTTCGAGGAGTTCCAGGCGGATGTTGCCGGTTTGGCCGAAAGCGCGCCGGCCAGAACGCTGGCGATTGTCGATGCAAGCTTGTCCCTGTTGAGGCGATCGCCGTCGCGCCAGGGCGCGGCCGAAAATCGCATTGTGCGGTCCATTTCAATGATGCCGGTGGTCCATCCGGCCGCGACCACGCCCGGCATGGACTTGAATTTGGCAATCAGCGCGGCGACGCGATCCGGATCGGCGCTCAGCGTAATGGTTTGTTCGCCGGCGCGCAGCACATCGCAGGTGATGGCGAGGCTGCTCAAGGATATCTCGACATCCTGCCCCTTGAGGCTTTTGAGAAAATCGGCGGCGTTGTCCAGCTTGATGCGAACGCCGATCGCTTCCGGCGAAACCTCGGTAAAATCCTTCGGTGCCGGCGTGATGCCATCGTCGCTGGTCTGGTTCTCCTGAAATTCGCGCTCGCTGAGATCGGAATTGTCCGTCGAATTTACCTCAGTGACCGTCTGCCCGATGCTGATCTGGCCCTTGAACTCAAAATTGTCGCCAATGGGCTTTCGCGTGAGTTTAACCGAGACCGGCAACTTGCCGCCGATGCTTTGGGTTGTTCCGGTCAGGCTTTGGCCGCTGACCGCAAGGTTGACGACGAAGCGGTCCTTGCGGTCAGAGCCCTTGGCGACGGGGTAGCAGACATCGAGCGTGGCGGCAGTCAAGGTCTTGCCTTGCCGCGTTTCCTTAAGGATCACGTCGGCGTCGCCGTCCATCAATCCGTCGATCGCGGTGAAATACCTGACCTCGCTGGCGCCCGTGATAGGCTTGTTCGAGAGCTTCATTTGTCCCGCGGCTGAGCCGATCGAGGCCGCGGCTAGAACGGCCGCGAGAAGTAGGGCTGCGCGCATCGGCACTTCCTTGGAAAGAAACGGGCTTGCAATCCTCAAACCTGAGGCGACGGTCGGCCGAAGCCGGATCAGGCTCTTCCTAGCAAAGTGGAAGACAAATCGCCAAAAAAGAAGGCCGCGCATGGCGGCCTTCTTGGTTGTTTTGGTTGTCGAATTCGTTCGACTTAGAAGCCCATCCCGCCGCCGTGGCCGCCCGGTGCCGCCGGCGCCGGCTCCTTCGGCAACTCCGCAACCATGGCTTCCGTCGTCACCAGGAGGCCCGCGACGGAGGAAGCATCCTGCAACGCGGTCCGTACCACCTTGGCCGGGTCGATGATGCCCTTGGCGACCATATCGACATAGTCTTCGTTCTGGGCATCGAAGCCGAAGGTTTCCGACTTGTCGTCGAGGATCTTGCCCACGACGATCGAGCCCTCGAGGCCGGCATTCTCCGAGATCTGGCGGATCGGGGCTTCCAGCGCCTTGAGCACGATGTTGATGCCGGCCTGTACATCCGAATTGTCGTTGTGGATGCGGCCCACAGCCTTCTTGGCGCGCAGCAAGGCGACGCCGCCGCCTGGCACGATGCCTTCCTGAACGGCAGCCCGCGTGGCGTTCAGCGCGTCCTCTACGCGGTCCTTCTTTTCCTTGACCTCGACCTCGGTCGCACCGCCGACACGGATCACCGCGACGCCGCCTGCGAGCTTGGCCAGCCGTTCCTGGAGCTTCTCGCGATCATAGTCGGAGGTGGTCTCCTCGATCTGGGCTTTGATCTGACCGACGCGTGTCTCGATGTCCTTCTTCTTGCCCGCGCCGTTGACGATCGTGGTGTTCTCTTTATCGATCACGACCTTGCGGGCGCGGCCGAGCATGTTGACCGTGACGCTTTCCAGCTTCATGCCGAGCTCGTCGGAAATGAGCTGCCCGCCGGTAAGGATTGCAATGTCCTCCAGCATCGCCTTGCGGCGGTCGCCGAATCCCGGGGCCTTGACCGCGGCAACCTTCAAGCCGCCGCGCAGGCGGTTGACGACGAGCGTCGCCAGCGCCTCGCCCTCGACATCCTCGGCGATGATCAGGAGCGGCTTGCCCGACTGCACCACGGCTTCCAGAACCGGCAGCATCGCCTGCAGACCCGACAGCTTCTTTTCGTGCAGCAGCACATAGACGTCCTCGAGCTCCGCGGTCATCTTTTCGCCGTTGGTGACGAAATACGGCGAGAGATAGCCTCGGTCGAACTTCATGCCCTCGACAATGTCGACCTCGGTCTCAAGCGACTTGTTCTCCTCGACCGTGATGACGCCTTCGTTGCCGACCTTCTGCATCGCCTGCGCGATCATCTTGCCGATCGCAGCGTCGCCATTGGCGGAAATGGTGCCGACCTGGGCGACCTCGGAAGAGGAGGCGACGGGCTTGGCGCGCTTTTCAATATCCTTCACCACGGCGGCAACCGCGGTATCGATGCCGCGCTTCAAGTCCATCGGATTCATGCCGGCGGCAACGGCCTTGGCGCCCTCACGCACGATCGCCTGAGCCAGCACGGTCGCGGTGGTGGTGCCGTCGCCGGCGGTGTCGTTGGTCTTGGAGGCGACTTCGCGCAGCATCTGCGCACCCATGTTCTCGAACTTGTCGTCGAGCTCGATCTCCTTGGCGACAGTCACGCCGTCCTTAGTGATGCGGGGGGCGCCAAAGCTCTTCTCGATGACGACGTTACGGCCCTTGGGGCCGAGCGTCACCTTGACCGCGTTGGCGAGAACATCGACGCCGCGCAGCATGCGGTCGCGCGCGTCTCCGGAAAATTTGACGTCCTTGGCAGCCATTATGCTAACTCCTCAAATCTGGAAGGTTCTGTGCTTGCCCCACCGCTCACTTCGTCATCGCCGGGGCAAGGACCCGGCTAGCCCGCTTGTTCAGGGGGGTGAAAGGCCGGGCGGAGGTCCGGACCATGACGCTCTCAAGTGCAGCATCGAGGCGGGATAGGAATGGAACCGTGCCTTAGGCCAGCACGCCCATAATGTCGCTTTCCTTCATGATCAACAGCTCTTCGCCGTCGATCTTGACCTCGGTTCCCGACCATTTGCCGAACAGGACGCGATCACCGACCTTCAGGTCGATCGGGATCAACTTGCCGGATTCGTCCCGACCGCCCGGGCCTACCGCCGTGATTTCGCCCTGCGAGGGTTTTTCCTTGGCGGTGTCGGGAATGATGATGCCGCCCTTGGACTTCTGTTCAGCATCGATGCGCTTGACCACGACGCGGTCATGCAGTGGGCGAAATGTGGTTTTAGCCATGACGGTTCCTTTGGAAGCCTGGTTCGCTGGTCGATTTGCTGCCGAAATTACCCGGGAATACGAAGCCGTATTCGATCGCGGCGGTGGACAGCCTATCGTGTGCTTGGCAATCGGGCACTTGGAGTGCCAATAGTGCGACCGGGGATATGGCCTTGCGGCGATCCTGTCAAGCAAACGCGGTTAAGGCCTTGGTGAGTCTGGTGTAGGATGCTTTGGGAAACCACTTCGATTTGTCGGCGTACTTTGCAGGACGTCATTGCGAGGTCAGGGTTTTTGCGCTTGGGTGCCAGTTGGGTGGGAGCGCGGATTTACTTGGGGGAGAATATGATCGGTTCAGGTGGCGCGCGGACGGCTGCCAATCTCGGTATCGCCGCGATGCTGGCGCTCTTCCTCGGGGCTTGCGGCAGCATGAGCCTGCCGTCCTTCTCCTCATCTTCTCCGCCGCCAGCGCCGGAGCCGGCGCCCATACCGGAAATGCCGGCCTCGATCCGCGCTGACGAACTCGTCGGCAAATGGGGCCTCGCTTCGTATCAGAACCCCAACGATCGAGCGCGCACCGAGGCGGCGGCAAAGGCGCAATGCAAGCAGCCCTATGTGATCGGCGCCGGCGCCAGCGGCGGAGTGATCATGCACCTGGCCGATCAGGCGACGCCGCAGGAATTGCGGCTGAAGGGCAGTCCGAGCGGCAAGAACTACATCGGTCCGGCAGGGCCGCCCGGTGGAGATCTGGACCGCGAGATCGTGTCCTTCGACGGCAGGGTCCTGATCACCCGCTTCATCGACAAGGATGCGGCGACCCGATACGGCAACATGGTCTATGTCCGCTGCGGGCCGCGGGCGTGAACGGGTGACTTGGCAGACGAAAACGCCGGCCTGTTTGGCCGGCGCTTCTTTTAGGAAACTGATGTTGCTGTCAGTCGAACAGGGCGTCGATATCGTCCTGTGAGGCATGGCCGACGTCGCCCTCCAGCTTGGGGCCATTCAGGAGCTTGGCGTCGCCCTCGCGGGTATCGACGATCGGCGGCGCATGGGCCTTGATGGCATCGACGCCGCCCCAGATATCCATCATGACGGTGATGTGATTTTCGATGAACTTCATCGTGTTCATCACCTTCTTGATGCGCTGACCGGTGAGGTCCTGGAAATTGCACGCCTCGAAGATGGAGACGACACGTTCCTGGATTTCCTCGCTGAGCAGCTTCTGCTGGTCGGGCGAAGTGACCTTGCTCAACGCGGTCGCCGCATTGTCGATCGATTCGGCGGCTTCCAGGATCTGCTGGGTCGCCTCTTCGGTACCGCCGACCACGGCGCCGAGCTCTCCGTTGACCTTGGCCATCTCCTCGCCGTTGAAGCTCTTGCCGTGCAGCACGGCAATTTCCCGCTTGGTGCGGGTAATGGCATCATAGATCAGGTCGAGTTCGACCTTGAGCTTCTCGCACTGCTCGATCTGGGCGCGATAGGTTTCGAGCATCGCATGCGCCTCCGCAACCTCGCGTGCTGCAGCTTCTCCGATCGTCTCGGTCGTCACGCCGACGGGGCGCGAGACCGCCATCTGAGCCTTGATGGCGCGCAGCTCGTTCATGATTTCACGGTGCATGGGACCAACTTCTGTTTCAACCTCCGGCGGCATCTGAATATCTCCGGAGAAAGCTTCCTCGACACGAAAACGTCTACGATGAACCGCCATGACAATATCCCTGACCCCGTCACTCCGCCGTGCTTTAAAGCAGACCGAATTTAACACGAGGTTCACGCCGGAACTTGCCTGCAAGCAGCGCGCGCATCCGCACACCAACGGTTAACCATCCGCGTCGCCCGTTCATCAAAAATAAACGCTGGCGAAAGAAGCGCGCCGACCTGACCACATGGTGAATCGAAACGGCGGTTCTGTTTACCAAACCGATGCGGTTTTCACTCTTAGCTGATCGCGTGCAAGGTGCGCCGCTCCGGCGCGCTTACGACGAATAGTATGAGTACGTCGATGAAGAGAATGTATCTTGCGCTGCTCGCCGGCGCTTGTTCGCTGAGCCTCGGATTCCCGCACGCCGCCGCAAACGAAGCCGAGTTCGTCACCGATCCGGTGGTGATCCATCCCGATCAATCGGCAACACCGCCGTCCCCGGCACCGGTGCACCTCGCATCCGCCGACCGCCCCGATCTGGGAGGAGGCTTCATCGAATTCCTGTTCGGTGACAGGCCGGGGCAGGATTATCAGCAGGGCCAGGCCTATCGTCAGCAGCCGGCCTATCAGCCGCAAGCTTACCAACGGCCACCTTCATACCAGCAGCCGATGGTTTACCAGGTGCCGATGATGCCGCCGCAGGCGATGGGCCAACCAGCGATGGGCCAGTCGATGATGGGTGAGCCCGTCCGGCCAGCCTTCGACCCCAAATACGAGAAGCAGCTCGTCGATTATGACGGCAAGGAGCACGCCGGAACCATCATCATCGATACTCCGAACAAATTCCTCTATCTGGTGGAGAGCAACGGCAAGGCGCTGCGCTATGGCATAGGCGTTGGCCGGCCGGGCTTCACCTGGTCGGGCGTCAAGACGATCTCCGCGAAGAAAGAGTGGCCGGACTGGACACCGCCCGCCGAGATGCTGCTGCGCCGCCCCGACCTGCCGCGGCACATGGAAGGCGGCCCGCAGAATCCGCTGGGCGCGCGCGCGATGTATCTCGGCTCGACGCTCTATCGCATCCACGGTTCGAACGAACCCTGGACGATCGGCACCAACGTATCGTCGGGCTGCATCCGGATGCGCAACGAGGACGTGATCGACCTCTACGGCCGCGTCAATGTCGGCACCAAGGTCGTCGTCATCTGATCAAACCGATCGCGCGAAGCAAAATGGCCGCTCCACGATCTGAGCGGCCGTTTGTCATTGCGTTACTTCGAACAGTCAGGCGAAATCACTGTCGTTATCGCCGCCGAAGTTGTCCGCGTCCATGTCCGCATCGTCGTGGTCGTCGTCTGAGGCGGTATCGTACAGCCCGTCAGACGAATAGTTGTCAGCCTGATCGCTCGATGAGCCGATATCATTGATGCCGGCATCGCGGGCGAGGCTGCTGTTGGAACTGTCGGTCCACGGGCTTGGACTCGCGACCCGGTCGACGACGACCGCAGGATCGCTGCCGAAGCCGTAATGGCTGCCGCCCATCATCGAGCGAATGCTGTTGAGGAGAAGCGATCCGCCGACCATGCCCGCGGCGGCGGCCGCAGCGGTTCCCAAAAATGAGCCGCCACCACCACCCATCATCCCGCCACCCATCATTCCGCCACCACCCATGGGAGCCTGTGGCCCACCATAGGGCTGGCCGTAGCCGCCCTGATCATAGCGGCCGGGCTGCTGCAAGACCTGGCCGCTGTTCCAGACCGGGTGGCTGCCAGCCTCGGGCGGCCGGACGTTCGGCACGGAGCCATGTGATTGATCTTGGCCTTGCCCGAACAGCGCGCCGCGCATCGTGTCCAGAAAGCCGCCGCCCTGGCTTTGCTGCGGCGCGCTTTGCGCTTCCAGTTCCTGGATGCGGCTGTTGGCGCGCCGAAGCGCCTCGTCCTGCACCAGCACTGTCTGCACCAGCGGGTAAATCGCGTTCGGCGCTGCCCGCAAGCCTTGCGTAATCGCGGCCGTCGCATCCGGATCTCGCGGCGCGCCTTCCATCTTGGACAACCGGTCAAAAAGGTCGTCAACGAGCTGGCGTTCTTGCGGCGTCATCAGGCCTCTCCCTCGCTTTTGAAGCGTGGCCTCAGATGTAAGCGGGGTTCGTGTCGCAGGTAGTGGGGCCGAAATTAAATTTATGTAGGCCGACGGGCCGGCCGTATCTTGATCGCTCTAGCCGCAAATCCTTGATCGGAGCCGGAAATTCGCTGGCGGCGTGATATATTGGCAGCCGCGGGCCGGCGTTCGGTTTTTCAAACGAGCGTGACGTCGTTGGTGGCCAACAGCGGCAGGAAATGTTCGCTGCCAAGAAATTCGTATTCACGTTCGCGCTGGAAGGTGAATGGATCGAGGCCGATCAGTACATCGTCGACCAGGCCCGGATGGCACATCACCACGCCGTCTGCGGGCATCCCTCGCAGGAATTGCCGCAACAGGCTGCCGAACTCCGAGTCTTTCGAAAAATCGTAGGCGCCGGCAAAAGCCGGGTTGAAAGTCAGTCCGGTGCGCGCGGCGTGTCTGCGGAATTGAGCGCTGAGCGCGTCGAGTACGAGCGCCTTTGGCGAGTCGAGGCGCTCCGTCCAGCGCCGGTTGCGGCCGCACTGCCTGATCCATGCGTCCGGCGTCGCTGACTTCACCGCCGCCAGGAAAGCCCGCCGCACGCCGGGAAAGAGATGCGCGTGCTGATGGCCGTCGACATAGTCGGGCGCACGGCCAAACAGGTCGATGAAGGTTTCGATCTGCACCGTCACCTCGGTCTGGACAAGCTCGAAGTCCAGCCTTCCGGTCATGCCCCAGCGAAACAAGGTGGGATGAGGCAGAAACAAGCCGCTCTCGATCGGCCTGAAATGCATGGTCAGGGGACGAAACGGTGCGGTCAGCGTCACATGCAGGCCGACCGCACAGCCTGGATTGTATCTTGTTGAAGCAACCAGCGCGTTCACCTCGTCCCGGCCGATCGCCGGTCCCACCACCATCACGGATGTGGCGTTAAGCCGGCCCTTCTCGATCAGATCGCGAATCGCGCGATTGACGCCAGGGCTGATGCCGTAGTCGTCGGCGCACAAGTAGATGCGCCGGCTCATTCTGCCGCTGTCCTTTGCTCGGCGCCGCTGTCCGTGCGCGCATCGGCACGCTTCTCGCAATGTTCGGCGACGAAATAGATCGGGCGCGCCTTCAGTTCGGAAAGGATCTTGCCGATATATTCCCCGACAATGCCGATCATGATCAGCTGGACGCCGCCGATCGTCATCAGGCCGACGATCAACGACGGATAGCCCGGCACCGATTTCCCGTCGATCAGCGTTTCCCACAGGATCGACAGACCGAACAGGAAGGCAAACGAGGCAAGCAGCACGCCGAGCAGGCTCGCCACGCGCAGGGGAGCGACCGAGAACGAGGTCAGCCCTTCGATCGAAAGTCCGACCAGCCGTCCCGCGCTGAATGTTGTCATGCCGTGCTCGCGCGCCGCCGGCTCATAGTCGACGCGAATCTGGCGAAAGCCGATCCAACTCGCCAGTCCCTTGAAAAAGCGGTTACGCTCCGGCAATTGGCGCAGCGCCGCGGCGGCACGCGGCGACAGCAGGCGAAAATCGCCGGCGTCTTCCGGGATTTTTTGCCGGGCGCCCCAATTGATCAGGGCGTAGAAGCCGCGGACCGACAGTCGCCGCAGCAGAGATTCGTTGTCGCGATGTGCCTTCGCCGTATAGACGACGTCGTAGCCGTCATCGATCCAGTGCCCCACCAGCTTTTCCACGAGGTCTGGCGGGTGCTGGCCGTCGCCATCCATGAACAGGACCGCGCCCTTCCGCGCATGATCGAGGCCGGCCATCAGCGCGGCCTCCTTGCCGAAGTTGCGTGACAGCGAGACGACCTGAACGTCGATACCATCGGCCTTCAGCCCGCGCGCGAGGACGAGCGTCGCATCGGAACTGCCGTCGTCGACATAGACGACTTCGCAGCGCAACCGGTATCGATGATCGAGGCTCTTGGCGAGGTCGCAAAGCCGCTGATGCAGCGAGGCGAGGCCGGCCGCCTCGTTGTATACTGGTACGACGATCGACAGGCCCTGCGCCGCGGCGGTTGCCGCGGTCGTTGACAGGCTCGATACGTCGGTGCCCAGCATCATCGATCAGTTTCCAATCTCAGCATCAGAGAGTACCCAACTTGCCCGAAAACACGCCCCGGCGCAGCATATGGTGATCGCGCGGCAATGTCGCCACGGCAAGGCCTGCGGTCTATTGTCCGAGGAATGACTCGAGCCGGGCGAACAGCGGATTTTCGCGATCCAGCACGTAATCAAGGGAAGCCACCGAAACCGTGTCGGCCCCGTGGTTGCGCAGGAAGCTGCCAAGCGCATAGAGCTGCGCCGGCGGGCAATGCAGGATCACCATTCCGGATGATGTCGGGCCGCCGAACGGCAATACGACGCCGAAGCGCTCCTGGGCTTCGGTCAGCAAGGCTGCATCGCAGGCGGTGAAGCGGGTGCGGACCTCGCGGTATTGGCTCGCCCGCGCACGCGCGGCGATGTGGTCGAGGATGACGCGGGCAGCTTCCCGCGCCGCGCCCGACCAGTTGGCCTCGCGCGAGGCGACGAGATTGGCCTGGCTCTTCAGGATCACGCCGTCATCGAGCACCTTCAGGCCGTTGGCGGCGAGCGTCGCGCCGGTCGTGGTGATATCGACGATCATTTCGGCCGTGCCGGCCGCAGGCGCACCTTCGGTCGCCCCGGCGCTTTCGACGATGCGGTAGTCGACGATGCCGTGGGAGGCGAAGAACGCGCGGGTGAGGTTGATGTATTTGGTCGCGACCCGCATCCGACGGTTGTGCTGTTCGCGGAATCCGGACGTGACGTCGTCGAGATCGGACATCGTCCGCACGTCGATCCAGGCCTGCGGGACGGCGACCACGACGTTGGCGCTGCCGAAGCCGAGGCTGTCGATCAGAAGCACACGCCTGTCGGCATCGACAATGCTCTCGCGTACCAGGTCCTCGCCGGTAATGCCGAGGTGCACCGCGCCGCGCGCCAGTTGCGAGGCAATCTCGCTCGCCGACAGATAGGCAATCTCGACGCTGTCGAGGCCTGTAATGGTGCCGCGATATTCGCGGGCGCCGCGGGGCTTGGCCAAGGTGAGCCCGGCACGCGTGAAGAAAGCTTCGGCGTTTTCCTGCAGCCTGCCCTTCGAGGGAACAGCGAGAACAAAAGGCGTGGTCATGACGACCTCCCCGAAGGGGCGGGATTGCCAATCCTGGCGAACGCCTCGACCCACACCGAAAATCCAACCGCGGGAATGGCCGCGCCCGAACCGAGCCGCTGCAAAAGCCCGTCATATCTGCCGCCGGCGACAAGCGGCTCCAGGCCGCTGCTCTTGGCGTGAATTTCGAATTCGAAGCCGGTGTAATAATCAAGTCCGCGCCCGAATGCGGTCGAGAAGCGCACATTGGCGATGTCGATGCCCCGGTCGGCCATGAAGCCGACCCTGCTCTCGAGTGTGTCGATCGCCGAGCCGATATCGAGCCGGCAATCATTGGCCAGCGCGCGCAACTGCGCGATGGCTGCGCGGGGATCGCCGGCGATGGCCAGGAAGCGCTTGATGATGGCGAGCGCATCGCGCGGCAGCGCGCCGGCCTTCAGGGTCGACTGCTCGAGGAAGCGGTCGGCGATCTCCGCAACGGTGCGGCCGCCGACATTGCTGGTGCCGGCGATCGACATCAGGTCGGTCACCAGCGCCAGCGCCGCCTTGCGATCGGAGCCGGCAAGCGCGGCCAGCACGCCCTCATATTCGTTGGGGGTTGCGGCGGTTGCGACCGCGAGCCGCCCGATATCTTGCTCAAGGCTGACTTTGCGGTTGAAATCCTTGATCAGCCGACGGCGCCATACCGGATAAAGACCGAGCGCATCGATGAGGGTCGTGAAGAGGGCGACATCGCCGGCGCGGATCTCGACGTCGCTCAGGCCGAATGCCTGCGTTGCCTGCAAAGCCAGCGCCAGCATTTCGGCATCCGCTGCCGGGCGATCGAGCCGCCCGAACGATTCGACGCCGGCTTGCAAGAACTCGCTTGCGCAGCCCTCGCGATAGCGGAACACGGGGCCGAGGTAGCTATATCCTGTCGGCTGCCCGGCACGGTTGGAGCAGAGATACGCGCGCGCCACCGGGATGGTCAAATCGGGGCGCAGGCACAGTTCTTCGCCGCTGGCGTCGGTGGTGAGGTACATGCTCTTGCGGATATCTTCGCCGGAAAGGTCGAGAAAGGGCTCGGCGGGCTGCAAGACCGGAGGTTCGGCCAAGGCATAGCCGGCTTCCGCAAATGACCGCAAAAGGGCGTCCGCCCATACGGCGGACCCGGTCGCATGGGAAGCGGCGGCTGCGATCATCTTGCGATCCAAATCTCTCAAAGGCGCATTCGGTACCCGAAAATTCGCCCAAATTATTGAGTTCTTGTCGGTTTTTTACCGGTCGATTTTTGACCTGATCGGGAGCCGGTCTCCGGCCCAAGGCGCTGGCAGCCTTTAGCATGGCGCAATGAAGGTTTCGACCACGATCGGTCAAGTGTCTTAACGACCAAAGTGGCGTTTCGACCAGGTGCTCAACGTGCTGCATCCCCGGTCCAGTCGCCCAAGGCGGCCTGGACCAGCGCCAGCGCCGCTACCCCCGCGGTATCGGCCCGCAAGATCCGGGGCCCGAGCGATAGCCGCAATGCATTCGGCTGTCGGAGCAAGGCCTCGCGCTCCTCCTCGGCAAACCCGCCTTCCGGCCCGATCAGGACGTCGATGCCTCCGGGCGGTCTTTCGCGCGCCAGCGCATGCCATGGGTTGGCGACATCGGCCGCTTCGTCGCAAAAGACAAGAAGCCGCTCCTCCTGCCGACGGTCCAGGAACCGGTCAAAGGCAACTGGTTCGGCGACCTCGGCGATGCCGAGAATGCCGCATTGCTCGGCGGCCTCGATGACGTTCGCCCGCATCCTTTCGGTGTTGACCCTGGAGACCTGGGTGAAGCGCGTCAGCACTGGCTGTAGCGACGAGACGCCCATCTCGACTGCCTTTTGCACGATGTAGTCGAGGCGCGCGTGCTTGAGCGGTGCGAACACGTAGGCGAGTTCCGGCAGGCGATCTTGTGGCCGGGTCCGCCGTTCGATATGCAGACCGTCAGGCCGCTTGCGCCCGGTGATCGAGGCCTGCCATTCCCCGTCGCGGCCGTTGAACACGAGAATGGCGTCGCCGGTCGAAAGCCTCAGCACGTTGCCGAGGTAGTTGCTCTGATCCCTCGCCAATGCGACCGTCACGCCGCTTTCGAGGGGCGCATCCACGAACAGGCGGGGTTTGCGGAAATCATGCGAGGGCATTACTGGTCGGGTCCTTTCGCGAGCTTTTTAGCCCAAAAGGATGAGGAATTGAGCGATTATTGCCGGTACGGGACGGGGTTGCGCCGCGCTCCTGCCCAATTCAACGGGTTGTTAACCACTGGTCGCAATCGTAAAATGCCGATAACGGAGTCGCTCTCCTGTCGGGAAAGTGTTTGCGGCCTGAAGGAACAGCATTGATGATCCGCCAGTTGATCGCGCCACTCGCCATCGTGGCCGTTGTGACATTTCATGCCGGACAGGCCTCGGCACAGGGCGCGTTCCCGGCGCCGCTGCCGGGCCAGGTGGGGACCGTCAACGATCCAGCCTTTCCGCCTGTGAACGGGGCCGGACGAAAAGTGGGGACGGTCAATGATCCGGCTTTCCCGCCGGTGAACGGCGCGCCGGCGACTTCTTACAGCAATGCATCCGCCCCGCGCTCTCTCGGCAATGCGCCACTGCCTTCCTCCTCGTTCGGCAACGCGCCCGCGCCCGCTTCTTTTCCGGCAGCTGGAGGGGCCTCGCCCTTTGCGGCACCTCCGACCCAATCGGGTGCGGTCGACAACTGCATGAAGGAATTCATGCCGATGCGCGCGGAAGCGGAGAGGCGCGGTAAGCTTCTCAAGGCGGCTGGCGACAGACACGCCGGTCCCGATGAGGCATGCAAACTGATGAACAGCTTCGTGCAGGCCGAGGTCAAGATGATGAAATTTGTCGAGGCCAACGCGGTGCGGTGCCAGATCCCGCCGCAGATCGACCAGCAGCTCAAGACCGGGCACAAGCGCACCGAGGAGATGCAGACCAAGATATGTACGGCGGCGGCCAATATGAAGAATCAGCGGCCGGCCGGTCCGAGCCTGAGCGACGTGCTGGGTTCTGCGACGGCACTTCCGGAAGCTACCGTCGCGAAGAAGAGCGGCGGCACGACGTTCGACACCTTGAGCGGCAACGTGCTGGCGCGATGACGCGTGCCGCGGCCCTGAACAGAATACTTGCCGCAGGCGCCGGGGCGGTATGATTGGAACTGCCGCGCGCGTTGCGGACGCGACCGGCAATTGGGTCGATACGCGTGCGCCGTTGTGGTCCCGGCCCTATCTGCGGCTCGCCCGCCTCGATCGTCCGATCGGTTCCTGGCTGTTGTTGTTGCCGTGCTGGTGGTCGGCCGCGATCGCGTCGGCGCTGGCGCGCGACGTCAGCCGATTGCCGATCGTCATTGGCTTGTTCTTTGTCGGCGCCTTTGCCATGCGTGGCGCTGGCTGCACCTGGAACGACATCACCGATCGCGATCTCGACGCCAGGGTCGAACGCACGCGCTCGCGTCCGATTCCGGCCGGGCAGGTCAGCGTGCGGCAGGCGTTCGCGTTTCTCGTGGCCCAAGCGCTGGTCGGGCTCGCAGTATTGCTCCAGTTCAATGGCTTCGCGGTCGTAACCGGAATCGCCTCGCTCACCATCGTGGCGGTGTACCCCTTCATGAAGCGCATCACCTGGTGGCCTCAGGTCGTGCTAGGATTTGCCTTCTCGTGGGGCGCCTTGATGGGATTTGCCGTCCTGCTTGGGGGCATCGGGCTGCCGGCGCTGGTTCTTTACGCCGGATCGATCGCCTGGGTGATCGGCTATGACACTATCTACGCGCATCAGGACACCGAGGACGACGCGCTGATCGGCGTCAAATCGACCGCGCGCCTGTTCGCCGCTCGCACGCATCAGGCGCTGGTCGTTTTCTACGGTCTGGCCGTGATCCTGATCGGTGTGGCCTTGCGACTTTCCGGCACCGGGCCCGCCGGATGGTTCGGCCTTGCAGCGTTCGCCGTCCATCTGGCATGGCAGATCGGGCGGATCGATATCAATGACCCCGCGCTCTGCCTGCGTATCTTCAAATCCAACCGCGATGCGGGCCTGTTGTTGTTTGCGGGACTGTTGGTGGATGCTCTCATGAGAGCTGGCTAGATCCGCACGCGCGGCGACGGTCAGTTGCGCGCGATGATCTCGCGTTCGCCGCGATGGACAGAGGCGGTATCGATCGCTCCGCCGCCGCGTCGCCGCACCAGGAATTTCGGACGCCGCGCGCCGATCGCGCTGCGCCGCCGCCGCCGCGGCGAAGGCTCGTTTGGCGCTTCCTCAAAGAGCTGCGGCAAGGCGAAAATGTCGCTCCAGGTCTGCCAGGCGGATGCGATCTCGTCGGGATCGGAGCTGACGCAAAGCGGAATGGTCAGCGATGGGTCGCGGTGCAGCAGCACCAGCGTCTGGGCATCGTCGATGCCGCGCAGCGCAATGCCGCGGAAATCGCTGACGCGAAGGTTGATGGCCATTCGCATGCCCTGGACGGCACGCCGCAGCACGACACGCTCGCGGTGAAGCTCGACCCGGCGCACGCCGTTGTCGGCACGGACGTCCTGCGCATCGAAGCTCACGGGCAAAGAGAGAGGGTCGAGCCGCAATGCGCGGCTCGACCCTGCGGGGTTGATCCCGCTTATTGCTGTTTGACGCCTCACGGCTTTGTCTCCCCGCCGGGATTACTTCCCGGTCGTTGGGTGAGAGCATGCCAGAGCGGCGTCCGGATTCGCTTAAAAAGGCTGGTTAATCCGCCGTCACCGGTCCTGCTTCGATCAGCATGATTGACAACACCTTGGCCCACATGATTGACGGGACCTTGCCATGCTGTCGAAATTCCTATGTTTCGGCGGCCGGAAACTGCTTGAAATCCAAATGAATCAGGCACATTTCATGCGGTCTGTGATCTGCTTCGAATGCCGTCCGCCCCTTCCGTAAATCTGCGGGATTTTTGTTCGTGATATCTTCACCATCGGGCGCATCTGCGCTTTCGGCCGAGGCCGCCTCCAAGCTTTTCGATCAATCCGCGCTGACGACATTGGCGCAACGCCTTGTCGAGGCCGCAAGGAAGGCCGGCGCCGACGCGGCTGATGCCGTTGCTGTGCGCGGTATCTCGCAAGGCGTCGAAGTACGCGACGGGCGAGTCGAGGAGTCCGAGCGCTCGGAGGGCGACGATGTCGGTCTGCGCGTGCTGGTCGGCAAACGCCAGGCCGTGGTCTCGACCAACGATGTCGGAGGCGACGGCGTGGCCCGCCTCGCCGAGCGGGCGGTCGCGATGGCGCGCGTCGCGCCGGATGACGAGTATGTCGGCCTCGCCGATCCCTCGCTGCTTACAACCGAGTTCCCCGATCTCGATTTGCTCGACCCCGATGTTCCGACAACTGCCGAACTCGAACGCCGAGCCTGTGAGGCGGAGGCGGCGGCGCTTGCGGTCAAGGGCGTCACCAAATCCGGCGGCGCATCGGCATCGACCGGCATCGGCGGCATGGTGCTGGTGACCAGCACGGGCTTTCACGGCGCATATTTGCGCTCGAGCCAGGGGATCTCGGTGACGGCCATTTCCGGCGAAGGCACCGCGATGGAACGCGACTACGATTTCACCTCCGCCCCGCATGCGGAAGACCTCGCCACACCGGAAAGCGTTGGCCGCATGGCCGGCGAACGCACGGTCGCACGCGCCAATCCGCGCAAGGTCGAAACCTGCAAGGTACCGGTGGTGTACGATCCGCGCGTGTCAGGGTCGCTCGTCGGCCATCTGGTGGGGGCGATCAATGGCGCCTCGATCGCGCGCAAGACGAGCTTCCTGAAGGATCGCCTCGGCGAGCAGCTCTTCGCCCGCAACATCCGCATCGTCGACGATCCGCTGCGCCGTCGCGGCTTGCGCTCGCAGCCGTTCGATGCCGAGGGCGTCCGCGTCAAGAAGCTCGCGATCATCGATCAGGGTGTTCTGACCTCATGGATACTGGACTGCGCGACCGCGCGCGAACTCAAGCTCACGACGACCGGCCACGCCCATCGCGGCGTCTCGTCGTCGCCGTCGCCGGGATCGTACAATCTGCACCTGGAGGCCGGTGAGGTGACGCCGGAGGAACTCATCTCTGACATTCGTCAGGGTTTTTATGTCACCGATCTGATCGGCTCAGGCGTCAATGGCGTGACTGGTGATTACAGCCGCGGCGCATCCGGCTTCTGGATCGAGAACGGCAGGATCACCTATCCCGTGAGCGAGGTAACGATCGCCGGTCACCTGCTTGAGATGTTCAAGTCGCTGGTGCCCGCGAACGATCTGGTGTTTCGCTACGGCGTCAACGCGCCGACGCTGCGGATCGAGGGGTTGACCCTTGGCGGACGATGATGCTCCGACCCAAGCCTACCCGGAAAATCTGGCACGCGACGCCGCGCTTCTGACCGACACGGTGCGGGAGGCCGGCTTGCTGGCGTTGTCCCTGTTCCGGACTGAACTGAAAAACTGGATCAAGGGAAGCTCGTCTCCGGTGTCGGAGGCGGACATTGCGGTCAACGAGCTGATTGCGCGCCGCTTGCGGTCGGCGACGCCGGACTATGGCTGGCTTTCCGAGGAAAACGCTGACGACCAGTCGCGTGTTGGCAAACATCTGGTCTGGATTGTCGATCCGATCGACGGCACGCGCGCCTATCTTGCCGGCCGGGAGGACTGGTGCGTCAGCGTGGCGCTGGTCGAAAATGGGCAGCCGGTGATTGCCGCCGTATTCGCGCCGGCGAGCGATGAATTCTTCTTTGCCGAGCGCGGAAGCGGATCACGGCTCAACAGCGCCACAGTCCATGCGACGCCCGGCCTTGGACTTGATTTTTCCCGCATCGCCGGGCCAAAGCCGCTGGTCGAGCGGCTTAATCGCTCGGGTGGGGAAATTTCGTTGCATCCGCGGATCGGATCGCTGGCGCTGCGCCTGTGTCGCGTGGCGGACGGCAAGCTCGATGCCGCTTTTGCCGGCGGACAAAGCCACGATTGGGACCTTGCGGCCGCAAATTTGATCGTGCAGGAAGCGAATGGTAGCATGACTGCGCTGTCGGGGGACATCATCCAGTATAATCGCCGCGAGGTGACGCACGGGATACTTGTGGCGGCGGGGCGCGATCGTCATGCCAGCATCGTCGAGCAGTTTCGACGCCACCCGTTGCCGTGAGGGATGCCCCGACACGTTTGGAAACACTGCGAGCCGGGCACGGCTTTAGGATCAGGAAATCATGTCGGATAGTGCCCCACAACAACTGCTGCATCTGGTGCTTGGCGGCGAGTTGACCGACCTTGGGCAAAATACCTTCAAGGACCTTTCGAAGGTGGAGATCGTCGGTCTGTACCCGAATTATGCGAGTGCCTATACGGCCTGGAAGGCGAGGGCACAGCAGACCGTCGACAATGCCCATATGAGATTTTTCATCGTTCACCTTCACCGCCTGCTCGATCCCGAGCAAGATACGAAGACCGGCCGTTGAAAAAGCTGGTTCGCGATCTCTTGCGCAGCAACTGGTTTCAGCGCGCTGTGGGTTCGCTCGCGGCCGGATACCTGCGACTGGTCTGGCGCACCAATCGTTTCAGTTTCGATCCGCCTGACGTCTATGAGATCGTCGAGCCGCAGATGCCGGCGATCTTCGCGTTCTGGCACGGTCAGCATTTCATGACCCCATTCGTCAAGACCAAGGATAGTCATCGGGTCAAGGTCTTGATCTCGCGACATCGCGACGGGGAATACAACGCCATCACCGCCGAACGGCTCGGGATCGGCACCATCAGGGGGTCCGGCGATCACGGCTCGGCGTTTCACCGCAAGGGTGGTGTCGGCGCGTTCAAGGAGATGGTACGCGCGCTCGAACAGGGGTATAATGTTGCGCTGACTGCCGATGTGCCAAAGCGTTCGCGGGTAGCCGGGCTTGGCATCATCATGCTGGCGCGCGAATCCGGACGACCGATTATGCCGTTTGCGATGGTGACCAGCCGCTATCGACGCTTGAATAACTGGGACCGGACTACGATCAATCTGCCGTTCGGACGTGGAGCGTTGGTGGGAGGCGATATCATTATGGTTCCACCCGATGCCGACGCCGAGAAGATGGAAGAACTGCGTGCGCGGCTGGAGGCGACCCTCGACGACGCCATGAGCCGTGCCTATGCGCGAGTGGGACGTCCCAAAGGGGCGCCGCATGGCTAACGCCTTGCCGATGACGCTGCGCGTCTACCGGCGGCTATCTTCGGCCGCGGTGCCGCTCGCGCCCGCGCTGATCAAGCGGCGGCTCATGCAAGGCAAGGAGGACCCGGAGCGGGTTGGCGAGCGGCGCGGCATGAGCGCGGACGCAAGGCCGCACGGGCCGCTGGTATGGATTCATGGGGCGAGCGTCGGCGAAGTCCTGGCGGCAGCCAGCCTGATCGAGAGGCTGCGTGCGCTCAATATCCGCATTCTGGTGACTTCGGGCACCGTCACTTCGGCGGCTATCGTCGCCAAACGTTTTCCGCCCGACATTATCCATCAATACGTTCCTTACGATTCGCCGCGCTATGTGGCGCGCTTCCTCGACCATTGGCGGCCGAGCCTGGCGCTGTTCATCGAATCCGATCTGTGGCCCAATCTCATCCTGTCGAGCGCGGCGAGGCGCTTGCCGATGGTCCTGATCAACGGCCGGATGTCGCATCGCTCATTTCCGCGCTGGCGGCGCGTCAGCGGTACAATCTCGGCGCTGCTCGGCCGGTTCGACGTCTGCCTGGCGCAATCTCGCGTCGATGCGGAGCGTTTTAGCTCGCTAGGCAGCCGCAACGTCGTTGTCACCGGCAATCTCAAGCTCGATGTTCCGGCGCCTCCCGCCGATTTCAGCAAGCTCGAGCGGTTGATGGCGGTAACGCGCGGCCGCCCGATCATCGTGGCGGCGTCGACCCACCCGGGAGAAGAGGAAGTCCTGCTCGAAGCGCATCGAACGCTGGCGGGCTTTTTTCCATCCCTGTTGATGGTGCTCGTTCCGCGACATCCGGGCCGGGGCGAAGCGATTGCCCAGATCATCGAGGCTTCCGGGCTGCACGCGAGCATACGGTCGCATGAGGAGTTGCCGACCGCAGCGACCGACATCTACGTCGCCGACACGATGGGTGAACTGGGACTGTTCTACCGGCTCTCGCCGGTCGTTTTCATCGGCGGCTCACTGGTCAAGCATGGCGGCCAGAATCCGATCGAAGCCGTCAAGCTCGGCGCGGCGCTGGTTCATGGGCCTCACGTCTTCAACTTTGCCGACGTGTACGAGGCCCTCGATCGTGCCGGCGGCGCCAGGGTCGTTGAGACCCGCGAGGCGCTGGTGAAGCAACTTGGACAGTTGCTGGCCGATCCCAAGGCGCGCGATTCCGCCATCGCCGCAGCCGAGCGGGTGGTCTCTCAACTCGGCGGAGCGCTGGACCGGACGCTTGCGGCGCTGGAGCCTTATCTCCTGCAACTGCGCCTCGAAATGGGGGCGGCGGATGCGTGAGCCGGCCTTTTGGTACCGGCCACCATCCTTGATGTCGCTGCTGCTGTCGCCGCTCGCGGCCGCCTATGGCGCGGTCGCCAGCCGCCGTTTGCAGCGCAAGGGCTTTGACGCCGGCATTCCCGTGTTCTGCGTCGGCAACTATCACCTGGGCGGCGCCGGCAAGACGCCGACCGTCCTGGCCCTGGTCAGCCTGCTGCGCGATCTCGGCGAGACGCCGGTCGTGCTTAGTCGCGGCTATGGTGGGCGGCTGCGGGGGCCCGTCATGGTCGATCCCGAACGTCATCAGGCAAGTGATGTCGGCGACGAGCCGTCGATGATGGCGCGGACCGTTCCGGTCGCGGTCGCGCGTGAGCGCATCGAGGGTCTCGCCCTCGCCAGGTCGAAGGCTGCGACCGTGATCGTGATGGACGACGGTTTTCAGAATCCGGCGATTGCCAAGGATGTCGCGCTGATCGTCATTGATGCCAATCGCGGGCTCGGCAATGTGAAGGTTTTCCCGGCAGGCCCGTTGCGGGCCCCGTTGCCGCCGCAGATCGACCGCACGGACGCGTTGATCCTGATCGGGGAAGGCAACGCGGCCGCCGCCATTGCCGCCCGGGTGTCAGCCCAGGACAAACCCGTATTGACGGCGCACCTGAAAGCCGACGATGCCACTGCCTCCCGGTTGCGCGGCCAACGCGCCCTGGCATTTGCCGGGATCGGCGATCCCGGTCGCTTCTTCCGGACGCTGCGCGGTTACGGCGTTGAGGTCATAAGGGAGCGCGTCTTTGCCGATCACCATCCCTTCACGCAAAGCGAGATCGAGCCGCTGGTTTTGGAGGCGAGGCGCAATGGCTGGGCGCTGGTGACCACTGAAAAGGATCTGGCGCGGCTTGGGGTCGGCGGGAAATTGCCGCCATGGGCCCAAGGCATTGTGCCGTTTCCGGTGAAGCTCGAATTCGACGGCGCCGAGGCGGTGCGCAAGTTCGTGTCCGACCGGCTGTTTCGCGCGCGGGATCGGCAATTTCGAAAAAGCTGACCGCTTTAGGTTTTCAGCGCGGCCGGAAAGTGCCGCTGGAGCACCGCCGTGGGCTGCGCATAAGCCTCCTGCAAATCGACGCTCCAATATTTGAGTTCGTCCAGCGGAATCCGCACGTCCGTCACGGCACAACGCACGTAGGTCCCCGGCGAGATCACGCGAAAATCGCCGTCCAGATATTGCAGCTGAGCTTCGCCGTGACCCGGCGGGCCGGATTTGTTGAGCACCTGAAAAGCTCTCCGAAGGTCTTCCGTCGCCGGTCAAGCGACCATCAATTTACTAGCATAGATAGGTTGGCATGTCCGCAGGTCAAACCCACCGATTTGTGATGAATCTGATGTCTGGTGCATGTTAGCTTTTCAGAGCATTCCTGAAATGGGACGCGAAACGTCCGAATGGATCGCCAAACCCCGTCTCGATCCGGAAATCATGCGTTTGCCATCGATTGTCATTGCCGCCGCTTTTATCGCCGGGACGTGGTCCGCGCGCGCGGCGCAGCTGCCTGTGCCGCAGCCGATCGAAATTCCTGCCGGGGCGACGGTGCTGCACGCGCAGCTGTTCAAGCCGATCGGGGTGGGTCCGTTTCCGGCCGTGATCGCGCTGCATGGATGCGGCGGGCTGGGTGGACGTTCAGAGCCGGTCCTGGTGCGCTACCGCGACTGGGCCGAGCAATTGCTTGAGGAAGGCAAGGCTGTCTTGTTTCCCGACAGCTACGGTTCGCGCGAACTCGGTCCGCAGTGTCACGTCAAGATACGCAGGATTACCGCCCGCCGCGAGCGGGTGGCCGATATCCTCGCGGCACGGCAATGGCTGATGCAGCAAAGCTGGGTCGCGCATAATCGCATCAGCCTGTTGGGCTGGGCCAACGGCGCCAACGCGCTGTTGTGGGCCGTTCGCCCGCAATTGTGGCTGCACCACGCCGAGCCGGACTTCCGTTCGGCCGTCGCCTTCTATCCCGATTGCCGCTTGTCGTCGCGACTCGGCTGGAGTGCGCGCGTTCCGACGCTGGTTCTGATCGGCGCCAACGACGACGTCAGCTCGCCGCCGGCCTGCCGCCAGATGGTCGAGGGCGCCCACGGCCGCAGCGCGCTGACGCGGATCGTGGTCTATCCCCGCGCTTACCACGATTTCGATCGCCCCAACCTGCCGCTTGAAAACACGGACGGGGGCGACCCCGAAAAGGGTCACGTCGGAACCGATGCCGAAGCGCGCGCCGATTCGCAAAGGCGCGTCGCCGAGTGGCTGGCGCGATAAAGCCCGAGGGCATGCTTTTTTTCGAAACGCGACTAGAACAGGCTCCCCTGATCGACCGGCTTCGCGACGCGCCTGGGCGTTGCGGGCCTCGCCTCGCGCTGCGCTGGCTTCGGCGATGACGATGTCGGCGCCGTGCGGCCTTCGTCCGAGGTGACTGCGACACGTCCGTCGGCGAATTCGATGCTCATGCGCGTGCCCGATCCAACCTCGGCCGCGGCATGCAGCGGATAGCCTGTCTCGTCGCGGACCAGCGCGAAGCCCCGCGCCAGTACGCCGCGATAGGAGAGCGCGTTCAAGAGCTGTCCGCTGTGGGCTACCCGCGCCGCCAGCCGCTGCGTCGAGGTTGCCAGCGCGCGGCGTGCACGTTCCGTCAATCGCAGCACGCGTTCGCGATTTGCGGCGGTCGCCTGGCGTTGCGCCTGCGCATTGGACAGCTTCGAAGCCTTCAGCCGGATCGCGAGCCCGCTGAAGCGATCGTTGCGGTTCCGCAGCAGGCTTCCTGTCGAATGCGTCAGCCGCTCGCCGGATCCGGTCAGACGCTGTCGCGCGTGCGCCAGTTGTGCCCGCAGCACGCGCATGGTCAGCCGCGCACCAAGGCTTGCAAAATGGCGGAAGTGCGCATGTGTGTTGGCCTTCAGTCCGCGGGGCAGGGCGGCAGCGGCGCTGTCCAGCCGTTGCCGCGGAATGGCGAGGAGTTCGCTCAAGCCAGGCAAAGCGCGCGCCGCGGCCCGCAATTCGTTGCGGCGCATTTCCGCGCCGCGCTGCCAGCACAGCATCGAGCGCCGCGCCAGCGAGGCCACTTCGAGCAACAGCTCGCTTCGTACTGGAACGGCCATTTCCGCCGCCGCGGTCGGTGTAGGCGCGCGCTTGTCAGCGGCAAAATCGATCAGCGTGACGTCGGTTTCGTGACCAACGGCGGAAATCAGCGGGATCATGCTGTCGGCAGCAGCGCGGACGACGATCTCCTCGTTGAACGACCAGAGATCTTCCAGCGATCCGCCGCCGCGCGCCACGATCAGGAGATCGGGCCGCGGAATCCGGCCGCCTTCGGGCAATGCATTGAAGCCGCGGATCGCATTCGCGACCTGTTCAGCCGAACCTTCGCCCTGCACGCGCACCGGCCACACCAGCACCCTTCGAGGAAAGCGGTCTTCCAGCCGATGCAGGATGTCGCGGATCACAGCGCCGGTCGGCGAGGTGACCACGCCGATCACTTCAGGCAGCCACGGCAAGAGCTGCTTGCGCGCTTCGCTGAAAAGGCCTTCGGCGGCAAGCTTCTTCTTGCGCTCCTCCATCAGCGCCATCAGTGCGCCGATGCCCGCAGGCTCGAGCGCTTCGATGACGATCTGGTATTTCGAGGAGCCCGGATAGGTCGTGAGCTTGCCGGTGGCGATGACCTCAAGCCCCTCCTGCGGCTTGAAGCGCATCCGGTAATGGGTGCCTTTCCAGATCACGGCCTCGATCTTGGCGCCGTCGTCCTTCAACGCGAAATAGCAGTGGCCGGAGGCGTGGGCGCCGCGGAAGCCGGTGATCTCGCCGCGGAGCCGGACATGGCCGTAGGCGTCCTCCACCGTCCGCCGCAACGCGGATGACAGTTCTGTCACCGTGAATTCAGGTGCGTTGATCAGGGCGTCCGTTGCAGCCATATCGAACAATCGATTCGGGGTTTCGCATTCGGCCAAATCTAAGGAGTTTCGTCCCGGACCGCCAACCCGGTCTTATGCGCCCGGATGCTCCGAGTAACATATATTCGCCGGGCCGCTGGGGGGAAAAGGCCGATTTGCACGGGATGGCCCCTTGCGGCGGACGGGAGTTTTATGCCACCGACAGAAACATTGCGCGGGTGCTCATTGGCGTTCTCATGAAAATCCTTCTGCTCGGTTCCGGCGGCCGGGAACACGCTCTTGCGTGGAAGATCGCGGCCTCACCACTGCTGACCAAACTCTGGTGCGCCCCCGGCAACGCCGGCATCGCGCGCGAAGCCGAGTGCATCGCGCTCGATGTCGCCGACCATGCGGCGGTCATTGCGTTTTGCCGGCGCAACCAGGTCGACCTGGTCGTGGTCGGGCCGGAAACGCCGCTTGCGGCCGGCATCGTCGACGATCTTTCGGGCGCCGGCATCAAGGCGTTCGGGCCCAGCAAGCAGGCGGCGCGCCTCGAGGGGTCCAAAGGGTTCACCAAGGATCTCTGCACCGAATTCAACATTCCGACCGGCGCCTATAGCCGTTTCAACAATGCGGGTGACGCGCTCGCTTATCTACGCGGGCAAGGTGCGCCGATCGTTGTCAAGGCGGACGGGCTTGCGGCCGGCAAGGGCGTGGTGGTGGCGAGGACGCTTGCCGAGGCGGAAGCCGCGATCGCCATGATGTTCGATGGCGCCTTTGGCACGGCGGGTGCCGAGGTCGTGATCGAAGAATATCTCGAAGGCCGCGAGATCAGTTTCTTCGCGCTCTGCGACGGCGAGACCGCGATCCCGCTTGCTTCCGCGCAGGACCACAAGCGCGTGTTCGACCGCGATCAGGGCCCGAATACCGGCGGCATGGGGGCCTATTCGCCGACGCCATTTGTTACGCCCGCCATTCACGATCAGATCATGGCAAGAATCATCGGGCCTACGGTGGCCGGCATGAAGGCGCGCGGCACGCCGTTTCGGGGAGTGCTCTATGCCGGCGTGATGCTGACCGCGGACGGGCCCAAGCTGTTTGAATACAACGTGCGCTTCGGCGACCCCGAATGCCAGGTCCTGATGTTGCGAATGATGTCGGACCTCGTTCCCGCGATGCTGGCCGCCTGCGATGGCGGACTGAAGCATTTCGATCTGCGCTGGTACCCTCAATTCGCCTTGACGGTGGTGATGGCCGCGAAGGGATATCCGGGCGACTACGCCAAGGGAACACGCATCGAGGGGCTGGAACAGGCGGCGCAAATCGAGGGCGTCCAAATCTTCCAGGCCGGTACAATGAACAAGGACGGCGTCATTCTCGCCAATGGCGGCCGCGTGCTCAACATCTGCGCCTCGGCTAGCACCGTGGTAGAGGCGCGCAGGCGCGCCTACGCCGCGATCGACCGGATCAGATGGGCGGACGGTTTTTGCCGGCGCGATATCGGCTGGCAGGCGGTCGAACAGGAAGAAGCCCGGAAATAGCTTTCGAGCCTGTCCAACGTGGAGTGATCGACGATGCCAGATCTGGCCGACCTGTTTCCCGGCTTCGGCTCCGAATGGATCAACACGAAATCCGGCCGCATCTTTGCCCGAGTCGGCGGCAAGGGGCCGCCGCTATTGCTGCTTCACGGCTTTTCCGAAACGCACGTGATGTGGCACCGCGTCGCGCCGCAACTGGCCGACCGTTTTACGCTGATCATTGCCGACCTGCCCGGCTACGGCTGGTCGGATATGCCGGAGAGCGACAAGGATCATACGCCCTATACCAAACGCGCAATGGCGCAAATCATGATCGAGGCGATGGAGCAACTCGGCCACGTGCACTTCGCGCTGGCCGGTCATGACCGTGGCGGGCGCGTCGCCTATCGGCTGGCGCTCGACCATCCCGGGCGGCTGTCGCGGCTCGCGGTGCTCGATATCCTGCCGACTTATGATTACTGGGAGCGGATCAACCGTCCCTATGCGCTGAAGATCTATCACTGGACGTTTCTGGCGCAGGCCTATCCGCTGCCGGAAACGCTGATCGGCGGCAACCCGGATTTCTTCCTGCGGTTCAAGATGGCAAGCCAAACCAAATCGAAGACGCTCGACGCCATCGATCCGCGTGCGCTCGAACACTATCTGGCGGCGTTCCGCGATCCCTCGCGGGTGCATGCGATGTGCGAGGATTATCGGGCCGGCGCCTATGCGGATTACGAGATCGACAAGGCCGATCGCGAAGCAGGAAAAAAGATCACCATCCCGATGCTGGCACTATGGGGCGATGCCGGCATTGCGCGCGCCGCAGCGACCCCGCTCGACACCTGGAAGACGTGGGCGACTGACATCACGGGCTCGCCGGTCGATTCCGGGCATTTCCTCACCGAGGAAAATCCGGATGTGACCGCTAATTTGCTGCAGGAGTTTTTCCTGGCCAGGTGACAGCTTTGCTGTCGTTCCGGACGCGCGAAGCACGAGCTCGTGCTCGCACATCAAAGAATATCGAGATGCCGGATCTATGGTCCTTAGCGACCATTCCGGAGTGAGGAGTGGAGGACCGCCGATCACCTGCGCGCCTTGAAAAAATCCCGCAGGAGATTAGCTGCTTTCTGTTCGCCGACCGCGGAATAGATTTCCGGTGCGTGATGACAGGTAGGCTGCGCAAAGAAACGCACGCCGGATTCGACCGCGCCGCCCTTCGGATCAGTCGCGCCGAAATAAAGCCTGCGAATCCGGGCAAACGAAATCGCCCCCGCGCACATTGTGCAGGGCTCGAGCGTGACGTAGAGGTCGCAATCGACGAGCCGCTCGGTGCCGACGAGTTCGGCGGCTTGCCGGATGGCAAGAATTTCGGCGTGTGCGGTGGGGTCCCGGTCAGTGAGGGTCCGGTTGCTGGCTGTTGCGATGATCTCGCAGCCGCGGACCACGACGCACCCGATGGGGACCTCGCCCTCTTTCCCGGCATTTTCAGCGGTTTTCAGCGCCAAATCCATGAAGGAGGGTGCAGACATGCCTCGTATCATCGAAATAAACCTGCTAAGAGATGCGCCTTCAGCAAAAGTCGATACCGGTTTTGCGTGAGAAATGCGCCTTGGTCTTTCTGAGCGCGCATGAATTCGATTGCTTTTTAACCCCAGAATGAGCCCACTTCATGCCTCGCGATAGCGATAAAAACAACGATTCCCGCGGCCGGCGCGACCGCAAGCCGGGTGGCAAGGGCCGCTTCTCCGAGGGAGGCCGTGGCGAGAAGAAGTCCGGCAAGCGCGACTTTAGCAATCGGGAGGATCGCGGCAAACGCTCGTTCGCCAGCCGTGGCGATCGTTCACCTCTGCGGCAGGAGGATAGCGATCGTCCGCGACGCGGTTTTTCGGATCGTCCGCGTTTCGAACGTGACGGCCGTGGTGGCGATGACCGTGGCAACCGTTCGTTCAGGCCGCGCGGTGAGCGGGCGGAATTTGCGCGAAAGGATCGGCCCGCGCGCCGCGACGATGGCGACAGTCCGCGCCGAGAGTTTTCGGATCGGCCGCGGTTTGATCGCGAGGGGCGCGGTAGCGAAGATCGGGCCAAGCGGCCGTTCAGGCCGCGGGGCGAACGCAATGACTTTGACCGCAGCGATCGCCCACCGCGTCGCGATCGCGCCGAACGCGCCTTCGACGAACGGAAGTTCACGCGAGGCGACGAGGATCGCAAGCCGCGCCGGGATTTTGCGCCCCGCGGCGAAAGGCGCCCGCGCGATATCGAGGGCCGCGACCGCAGCGAAATGAAGCCGTGGCAAAAGCGCGAGGCGAGATCGCGAGACGATCGCGAGCAGGGTGCGCGGCCGAAATTCAGCCGGCCGCGCTGGGACAAGCACGAAGGTGACGATCGCTCCGACCGTCCGCGCCGCACGCGCGCCGAGGGACGCCTGGATTGGCAGGAGCATCCGCGCGGCGAGAGCCGGTCGTTTCGCCGCAGCGACGACCGCCCGCGCCGGGATAATGAGGACGACAGCAAGGTCTTTGCCAAACGTCCGGCGTTTGGCGGCCGCGGCGCATACCGCGACCGTAAGCCCGATTTTGACAAGCGCGCGCCGCGCGAGGAGCCGAAGCCGAAAAAATCCGGCGAACGAATCGCCAAGGTACTGGCCCGTGCCGGTCTGGCCTCGCGCCGCGATGCCGAGGAGATGGTGACACAGGGCCGTGTTGCCGTGAATGGCCGCGTCATCAACTCGCCGGCCCTCGACGTCACCGCAAGCGACGTGGTCACCGTCGACGGCACACAGTTGCCGCCGCGCGAGCGCACTCGGCTTTTCCTCTATCACAAGCCCCGCGGGCTGATGACGACGCACGCCGACCCCGAAGGCAGGCCGACGGTGTTCGATAACCTGCCGGAAGGCCTGCCGCGGCTTATCAGCGTCGGTCGGCTCGACTTCAACACGGAAGGGCTTTTGCTGCTCACCAATGACGGTGGTCTGGCCCGTGCGCTCGAACTGCCCGATACGGGCTGGCTGCGGCGCTACCGCGTCCGCGCCCATGGCGAGGTGACGCAGGCCCAGCTCGATGCCCTCAAAGGCGGCGTGGAGGTCGACGGTGTCAAATACGGACCGATCGAGGCGACGCTTGAGCGCGATCAGGGCGCCAATGTCTGGCTGGTGTTTGCGATCCGCGAAGGCAAGAACCGCGAAGTGCGCAACGTCATGGCGCATCTCGGGCTTGAGGTGAACCGGCTGATCCGCATCTCCTACGGCCCCTTCCAGCTTGCAGAATTGGCGGAAGGCGCTGTTGAAGAGGTCAAAACGCGGGTGCTGCGCGAGCAACTCGGTGAAAAGGTTGCAAGGCTGGCGGGTGCGGATTTTGATCTCCCGCGCCATGGAGAGGCGCCGATACCAAATGAAGATGGCGAAGCGCCGCGCGGCAAGAAGCCGTTCAAGCCGGCCGGCAAGAGCGCGCTGATTGCCGACAGCAAGGGACGCCGCGTGCTGGTGCGTCGTACCGGGAGCGCGGAGGCACGGGCGCGCAATGAGGAAGAAGCCAATGGCTACGGTCCGCCGCGCCGCCCCAAGCGCGGCTATCACGGCAAGCGCGACCTCAAGCCGCGGGACGAATAAGCTATGGTTTTTGGAAGCACTCCTTCCAACGCGCCGTCATGGTCGGGCTTGCCCCGGCCATCCACGCCTGTTCTGCGGCGATATCTTGAAGACATGGATGCCCGGCAGTGCAGGCGGGTTCACGCAGTCTGCGCAAGGCAGACTGCCATCGCCGGGCATGACGAGGGTCACTAATGCGCGTCGTCGGCGGCAGGCTGAAGGGCCGCAATCTCGCTTCGCCTTCCTCGCGCGAGATTCGTCCCACGGCGGATCGGTTGCGCGAGTCGCTCTTCAATATCCTGGCCCACGCATACGATGATCCGGTCTCCGAGGCGCGCGTGCTGGACCTGTTTGCCGGCACCGGCGCGCTCGGCATCGAGGCAGTCTCGCGCGGGGCGAAGTTCGCGCTGTTCATCGACAACGGTGCGGAGGCGCGCGCCCTGATGCGCGACAATGTCGAGGCACTTGGCCTCGGCGGCGTCACGAAGGTCTACCGCCGCGATGCCACGAACCTCGGGCCCGCACATCCCGTTGAGCCGTTCTCGCTGGTGTTTCTCGACCCGCCCTATGGCAAGGGGCTTGCGGAGAAGGCACTTGCCTCCTTGCGCGACGGCGGCTGGCTGACACCAGATGCTCTGCTTGTGGTTGAGGAGGCGAAGGCCGCCGGCTTCAAGGCGGGGGAAGGTTTTTCGGAGTTGGAGCGGCGTGTTTACGACGACACCGAGTTCGTGTTTTTACGGACCGCGTAAGGTGGCGTCGCCGGGCTTGACCGGGCGATCCAGTACGCCAGTTCCTCAGCGCAAGCGCTGAATCCTGCCGGATCACCGCCTTCGCGGGTGCTGACGCATGGTTTTGTGCATGGACGACTACCGCCGGCCGAAGAGCTTCTCGATGTCGGTAAGCTTCAACTCCACATAGGTCGGCCGCCCGTGGTTGCATTGGCCGGAGTTGGGCGTGTCTTCCATCTCGCGCAGGAGCGCGTTCATCTCTTCCGGCTTGAGGCGGCGGCCTGCGCGAACCGAGCCGTGGCACGCCATGGTGGCGGCCACATGCATCAGGCGCCGCTCGAGCGGCAGCGCTTCGTCCCATTCAGCCATGTGTTCGGCGAGATCGCGCAGCAATCCACCGGCATTGGGCTTGCCGAGCAGCGATGGCGTCTCGCGCACCGCGACCGCGCCGGGGCCGAAGGATTCGATCGCAAGCCCGAAGGACGCCAGCTCTTCGCTGCGTTCGAGCAGGCGCTCGACCGTGGCCTCGTCCATTTCCACGATTTCGGGGATCAACAAGATCTGCCGCTGCACGCCATTTTTGGCGAGCGAGGCCTTCAGTTTCTCATAAACGATGCGCTCATGCGCGGCATGCTGGTCGACGACAACCAGGCCGTCGCGGGTCTGCGAGACGATATAGGTTTCGTGGATCTGCGTCCGCGCCGCGCCGAGCGGGCGATCCAGCAGATCGGACGAAGGCTGATCCTGAAATCCCACATCCGCCGTGGGGCCGCCGACATCGAAGGCCGCCTGACCTGGTTCAGCCAGCGCAATGGCAGCGGCCGTTTGAAGGGCCGGCGATGGTCCAACCGGAAAGGATGGCGACCGGCGCCAGTCCCACTCGGCCGCTCTGGGCAGCGCAAAAGAGGGACGAAGCGCCTCGATGGCGCTGCTGCCGCCGTTGGCGGCCGTTCGCTTGCCCTCGCGCGCAAGACCTTCCTTGAGCGCATGCACGATCAGGGCGCGCACGAGGCCGGCGTTGCGGAAGCGCACTTCAGTCTTGGCTGGATGCACGTTGGCATCGACCTCGCGGGCATCGACCGTCACGAACAGCGCCACGACCGGGTGACGGTCGCGCGGCAGATAGTCTGCGTAAGCTGCGCGCACGGCGCCCAGAATCAACTTGTCGCGCACCGGCCTTCCATTGACGAAGAGATATTGGCCGAGCGCGTTCGCTCGCGTCAGCGAGGGGCTCGCGGCAAATCCCTCGACGATGACGCCCTCGCGCTCGGCGCCAACATCGATGGCATGGTTGCGAAAGTCGGCGCCGAGAATATCGCCGAGCCGTGTCAACTGACCGGGCGCGCCGGGCAAGGCGGCGGCCCAGGTGACGGGGCTGCGTTCTTCTCCGGCGAGCGAAAAGGCGATATCAGGTCGCGCCATCGCAAGGCGCCTGACGACTTCGCGGATCGCTTCAGCCTCGGTGCGGTCGGTCTTGAGGAATTTCAGCCGCGCCGGCGTTGCATAGAAAAGATCGCTGACCTCGACACGGGTGCCTTGCGACAAAGCGGCGGGTGCGACCGCTGATTTCACGCCGGCTTCCACCGCGAGCGACCAGGCATGGGGCTCGCTGGCGTGGCGGGTGGCGATGGCGAGCTTGGCCACCGCGCCGATCGAGGGCAATGCCTCGCCGCGAAACCCCAGCGTGCGGATGCGCAGCAAATCCTCGTCGTCGAGCTTGGATGTGGCATGACGCTCCACCGCCAGAGCGAGATCGGTCCGGGTCATGCCGCCGCCGTCGTCGGTGACCGCAATCTTTCGCCGGCCCCCGCCGTCGGTGAAAATGTCGATCCGGCTCGCACCCGCATCAATGGCGTTCTCGACCAGTTCCTTGACCACGCTCGCCGGCCGCTCGACCACCTCGCCGGCGGCGATGCGGTTGACGACCTGTTCGGGCAACTGACGGACGGGCATTCGGCTCAACTCTGGGATGGTCAGCCAATTTAGGGGCTTTTTCGGCGGGCGGGGAGGGTGGCGGCGAAGAAGTCCCCCGTTTGCTTCAACGCATGATCGGGAGAAGTGTGTAGCGACTTTCCGAAAAGATCGTGAGCAGACAATAAGCTCAAGCGCGATGGTGGTTCGTCTAAAGGCTATCGCGATTTAATCGTCGAAGCCCCTCGAGCCTCGCCGTGCCTTGACGTCGCTGCGGCGCTTTTTGCCCTGAAGCCGGCGTTGCTTCGAGGCAAGCGTCGGGCGGGTGGCGCGCCGCGGCGCCGGCCGTGCCATCGCCTCGCGCAACAGCTCGATCAGGCGCTCGATGGCGTCGCTTCGATTGCGCTCCTGGGTGCGAAAGCGCTGAGCGTGAATGACGATCACGCCGTCCTTGGTCATGCGCTGCCCTGCAAGCCTCTCCAGGCGCGAGGCCGCATCGGCCGGCAACGCAAGCCGGCGGGTATCGTAGCGCAGCTGTGCGGCCGTCGAGAGTTTGTTGACGTTTTGTCCGCCCGGCCCGGAGGCACGAACAAAGGAAATATCAAGATCGTTTTCGTCGACCCAGAGATCGCGGCCAATCCGTAGCATGACGTCACCGAACCAATGGTCGCGATTGTAACATGTGCATCCCGGTTCGGCTGGCATCCTTACAAATGCCAGACTCCATTGACCACTTGCAATATTGCGAGGGGAGTTTTGGATTTGACATTCGCATTATGGATTCCCGGCGACAGGTAGCGAATGTCAAATCCACCCCGCCAGGGAGCGATTCCGTCCTTGGAATCGAACCTGCCGAGAATAACGGCTTTCTGCCCGCCTGGCTTGACCGCCGAAAGCTTAATTCGCCTTCAGGGGTATCGCCGATACCGGCTGGGCGGCGGCGGTGAGCGGTGCGCGGCCGACGACGACGGTCAACAGGCCGTCATCCCACAGCCTGTGCGCAGCCCGCTTTGCCTGGTCGATCGTGACCGCATCGACCATTGCGTTGCGGCGCTCCAGGTAGTCGATCGAAAGGTGATCGACCTGGTATTGCAGCAACGCGCCGGCGAGTTTCGACGACGTATCGAGCGCCAGCAGCCGCGAGCCCTTGAGGTAGGACTTTGCCTCGTCGAGCTCCTGCGCAGTCGGGCCATCCTCCGCGATCCGGTGGATGTCCTGGCTGATGGCTTCGACCGTTTCGCCGGCGCGGTCGGCCCGCGTTCCTGTCGAACCGATGAACAGAGCCGAATGATCCATCCATGCCAGCGAATCGGAAACCGAGTAGGCAAGGCCGCGCTTCTCACGAACGTCGCGATAAAGACGCGACCCCGATCCACCGCCCAGGATATGATTGACGACAAAGGCAGCCATGAAATCCGGATCGTTGCGCTTGACGCCGGGTCCTCCAAAGGTGACGATGGTTTGCGGCACGTCGAGCGCGATGAATTCGTGCCGCGGCGGCCTGCGGGCCTCGATCTCGGACACCGGCGTCAGTCTCGATTTGGTCGGCAGTCCGCCGAACGTCCGGTCCAGCAGCTTTTCCAGCGAAGCCGCATCGATGTCGCCGACCACGGCGATTTTCAAGTGCTCCCTCGTCAATACGCGAGCGACATAATCCCTCATGTCGGCGATCGTGATTGTGGGAACGCTTTCCAGCGTGCCGCCGGTCGGGCGCCCATAGGGGTGATCGCCGTAGGCGACTTCGAGGAACCTGCGGCTGGCAAGCGACCCTGGGCTGGTCGTCTCACGTCTCAGGCCGGACAAAAGCTGGGTGCGGATGCGCTCGACGTCCGCGCTGTCGAAATGCGGCGAGGTCAGCGAGGTTCGCAACAGCTCGAAAGCTTCATCCTTGTTGTCCTTGAGCATGCGCAAGGAACCGCGGAAATAGTCCCGCGAAACGCTGAAGGCCAGTTCAATCGCGCGCCGGTCGAGATGTTCGTGGAAAGCCCTGGAATCCAGATCGCCCGAGCCCTCGTCGATGAGGTCGGCGACCATGTTGCCGACGCCGGGCTTGCCCTCCGGATCCTGCGCGGCGCCGCCATACATGGCGAATTCCATGGCCACCAGCGGCACAGTGGCGTCCTGGACGAACCAGGCCTCGATGCCGCCCGGCGTAATCAGGTGCTGGATTCTGGCAGCGGCCTGAGACGGCACCGGCAGGATCATCGCCATGATCGCCAGGGATAGACCTAGCCTCCATGACTTTCCGAATATCTTGAACGTGGGGGCTGCGACGACGCACGAAGTTCGGAAAGTGGGCACCAGCAGCGAGCGCGCCGCGGCAATCTTGAGGAAGGTCACGACCGCTTCTCCATGTGCTTGGGCGTTTCATCCTTGACGATATACCCGGTCACCGAACGCTTCTTGTCGAGCCACTTCTGCACGGCCTCGCGGACCTGATCGCCGGTCACAGCGCGAATGCGCTCCGGCCATTTCCTGACGTCCTCGATGCTAAGACCGGTGGCCAACGCTCCGCCGTACCAGCGGGCAAGCGTCGCCTGGTTGTCCTGGGCGTAGACGGTTTCGGCGATGAGCTGCGTCTTGACGCGTTCGAGGTCTTCGGAACGCACGCCGTTCTCCGCGATATCCGCAATTACATCGTCGATCGCCTGCTCGATTTGCGCGAACGTCACGCCTTGCCGCGGCGAGGCCGAAATCGCGAACTGCGTCGCGTCCAGCGAGGTGCCTTGATAGGCAGCGGAGGCGCTTACGGCCAGCGGCCGGTCGACGACCAGCCGGCGGTTGAGATAGGAGTTGCTGCCGCCGCCCATCAGTTGCGCCAGCACGTCAAGCGCGGCGCTCTCGCCCGCTGCCGCCGTGGTAGCGGACGGCACCAGATAGTATCGCCGCAGACCGGGCTGTTCGACGCGGGGATCCGCCAGCGTCACCGTCCGCGGACCGGCCGGCTCGGGCTCTTGCGGACGAATGCGTCGGGCCGGTATCGCGGGCTGCGGGGCGATCACGCCGAACGTTCGCTCCGCCATCGGGCGAACCTCAGCCGCATCGACATCGCCGGCGATGACGAGAATGGCGTTGTTGGGTGCGTAGAAACGCTTATAGAAGGCGAGCGCGTCTTCACGATTGAGTTTCTCGATCTCCTGGTGCCAGCCAATTACGGGCCGGCCATAGGGATGGTTGAGGTAAAGCGCGGCCATGATCTGCTCATTGAGCCGCGCTTCGGGATTATTGGCCACCCGCATGTTGAATTCCTCAAGCACGACGTCGCGCTCGGGCAGGACGTTTTCGTCCTTCAGGACGAGCCCCGTCATGCGATCGGCCTCGAACTCCATCATCTTGCCGAGCTGTTCGCGCGGCACGCGCTGGAAATAGCCGGTATAGTCGGCGGAGGTGAAGGCATTCTCATAGCCGCCGATCCGCTGAACGGTGTCGGAAAATTCACCTGCCGGATGCTTGGCCGTTCCCTTGAACATCAGGTGTTCGAGAAAGTGTGCGAGGCCCGACTTGCCCGGGGTCTCGTCGGCGGAGCCGACCTTGTACCAGATCATCTGCGTGACGACCGGTGTGCGGTGATCCGGAATCACCACGACCTGGAGCCCGTTGCCGAGCGTAAATGTGGCGGGGGCCGAAGGTGGGGCCGTTGTCTCCGCCCGCAGGCCAGTGGCGAAGATGACAATTCCGGCGAGCAGGCCGGCGAGCAGGAAAGCGGGCAATCCCCGGGATGAGATCATGAACGGTCTGGAAGTCCGGCGGGAACGGCGTCGCGCACGCTGCCCATCTGGCTGCGGGCGTTCAAGGCGAATGTCCGAAACTCCACCAGGAATCCTCTTCGCAAAAAACCAAGGTGCCACACATCGGCGCGGCCGCGTTCTGTCAGGATCGACAATCGGGCCGGTCCCCGTACTGGAGGCAATAGGTTACCCGAGTTCCTCCGATTCCAAAGTTCGCATCAGAGGTCGCAGCCGTTGCCTGCGAACTTTGGAGTCGGAGCTCAAGTGCCCACTTTCCGAATTTCGTGCTCCATCGCAGCACCCACCTTCAACTTCGGAAAGTCGTGGGCTACTCACAAACTTGTTTGATTCCAGTACCGCTTTATCGATCGGAAGTCCCTGATTGAATTCGCCGCTAATGCTGCAGGGACTTCAGATCGGCAGTGCCAGGCGGTTAGTGAACGACGCTGGTTGCGCTCGACCGTTGCGCAAGCGGGTTGCGATCCGGATTCGCCGTGCCGTCCCAGATGCTCTTCTTCTCTTCGCCGTAGTCATAACCGGTTGCCGGCGTCTGATAGCCGGCGGGCGGCTGGGTCAACGCCGTGCGCGCAGGCTCCGTACCCGGTTCGACCGGCACCGTCTTGCCGCCGCCGAAAATGCCATCCAGGCCGGTCCAGTCGCTGAGAGCCGCAGCGCCGCCTGTGAACAGATCGCCCGGCTTGTCGTAGACAGGGTCGGTCAGAGCCGTGCCGTTGCGGTCGCTGGCGTAAGCTGGACGAGTCGTGCCGGGGGTGGGTGCCTCTTGCACCGGGGGCGCAATATTGATGGGCTGGGCCTGTTGCTGCGGATCGCCGGCTGTGGTCACGCGCACGCGGGCAGGCGGCGGTGCTTCCTTCTTCTTGGCCGCGATCACAGCCCTGCGTGCTCGCTCATCCGGGTCCTTGGGCCAGTCTGCGACCTGCCCTTCCTGCGCGCGGGTGACCGGCGGCGGCAGATCGAGCGTTGGCGGCACCACTAAGGGCGAGCGCTCGCGGTAATCGATGCCGCGATTGTCCATGTTTGTATTACGGATCATGCCGTAGAACCCGTCCGAGATCTTTTCGGAGAAGGTCCGGTTATCCTTGTCCTCGGCACGGGCCGTGCCAGTCGTCACAACCATGCCAAGGCTCAAGGAGAGGATGGCAAGACCCAAGATCCGCTCAATCCGACCATTCGCTTCAGTTTGGTGCATCGCGCTTTCCCGTCCAAAAATCGCGTTAATATCCAGACGCTTGGGCCTGGCTCAGGGCCTGCAAAGCCTTAGCCCTCGACCGGCTACTATTAGCCGGATCAGGGCGCTTTTGCGGCGGGTGACCCCCAAAACGAGTCATACAACAGGGCCGCGACCCCGGCAACAATGGCTACATCAGCCAGGTTAAAGACGTACCAATTAAAGGTCGTTTCGCCGATCCTCACGTGAAACAGAGCAAAATCGACGACGGCGCCATAGGCGAGGCGGTCGATCCCGTTGCCGATTGCCCCGCCGATGATAAAACCGAGGGCGAGCGTGGCCGGAAGGGTGCGTGACCGGGCCATCCAGACCGCCAGCACCACGACCGCCACCGCCTTGATCGCCATCAGGACGATCTGAGCCGCCTGGCCATCATGTTGAAACCAGCCAAAGCTGATGCCCTGATTCCAGGCCAGGACGAGGTCGAAGAACGGCGTCAGCCTGACCGTGCCGCGGCGTGCAATATCGAACACATGGACCAGCCAGAACTTCAATGCCTGATCGAGCACGAGCGTGGCAATGGCCGCGGTCACCCCGTAACGCAGGCGCAGGTTCAAGGCGTTACTCCCATCGCCTTCCACTCACGCAAAGCGCGGGCATCACGCGGCGACACATCGGGATAGTCGGCGTCCTCGCCGACGGTCGGCAGGATCTTCCAAGACCGGGCGCACTTCCTGCCCGCGGCCTTTTCAACGACCACGGCGACGTTGGGCACATCGTTGAGGCGGAAGGCGCTGGCGGGTGCCTCCGCGTCGGTGACCATGGCGTTGGAGGTGATGCAGACTTCCGCGAGGTCGATATCGAACAGCGTGGCGAAGATCGCCTTGTCGGAGACATAGACCAGCGGGGAGGCCTCGAGCGAGGAGCCGATATTTTTCGCGGCCCGCTCGAGCTCCAGCGCGCCGGTCACCACGCGCCGTACATCGCGGACGATCTCCCATTTCGCAGCGAGGGTATCGTCGCGGAAGCCGGCGAGGTTGTCCGGAAAGGTGAGCAGATGCACGGAGGGCGATTCTTCCTGTCCGTACATGAACCAGGCCTCGTCGGCCGTAAAGCTGATGATCGGCGCCAACCATTTCAGGATGGCATCACACAGGATGTTGACCGTGGTCAGCGCGGCCTTGCGCGTCGACGACGAGGGCGGATCGCAGTACAGGGCATCCTTGCGGATGTCGAAATAGAACGCCGACAAATCGGTGTTCATGAAATGCGTAAGCGAGGCAACGACCGTCTTGTAGTCGAATGCCGCATAAGCCTCGCGGACGACGGCGTCGATCTCGCTCAAGCGATGCAGCATCAGCCGCTCGAGCTCAGGCATGTCGGCATGCGCAACCGCATCGCCCGGCCTGAAATGATGCAGCGTGCCGAGCATCCAGCGAATGGTGTTGCGCAGCTTGCGGTAGGTCTCGATGGTGTTTTTGAGGATTTCGGGACCGATGCGCTGGTCGTCGGCATAGTCGGTGGCGCAGACCCAAAGCCGCAGAATGTCTGCGCCGGATTGCGCGATCACCTTTTGCGGCTCGACGGTATTGCCGAGCGACTTGGACATCTTGCGGCCGTTCTCGTCGAGCGTGAAGCCGTGGGTCAGCACCACGTCATAAGGCGCGCGCCCGCGGGTACCGGCGCTTTCGAGCAGCGAAGAATGGAACCAGCCGCGATGCTGGTCCGAGCCTTCCAGATACATCACGGTATCATTGCCGCCATCGATCTTGCGGACGATCTGGCCGAGCGTAGGAAAATTCTGACGGTCTTCCAGCACAAAGGCGTGGGTCGATCCGGAGTCGAACCAGACGTCGAGAATATCGTCGACTTTTTTCCAGTCTTCGCCCGCTCGCGGTCCGAGGAAGCGCTCGCGGGCACCGTCGCGATACCAGGCATCGGCGCCTTCTTCCGTGAAGGCCTCGCAGATCCTTTGATTGACGATGTCGTCTTGCAGGATTTCCGCCGAGCCGTCGCCCTTCTCGCGCACGAATACCGCAATCGGCACACCCCAGGCGCGCTGGCGCGAGATCACCCAGTCCGGCCGGTTGACGATCATGCCATTGATGCGGTTTTGCCCCGCCGGCGGCACCCATTGCGTGACCGAGATCGCATGCAGCGCCCGGGCGCGCAAGGTATCGCCAGGCCTCGCCTTGCCATTCTCAGCGATGTCCTTGTCCATCGCGATGAACCATTGCGGCGTGTTGCGGAAGATCACCGGCTTCTTCGAGCGCCAGGAATGCGGGTACTGGTGCTTGAGGCGTCCGCGCGCCAGCAGCATGCCGGCGCCGATCAGCGCCTTGATCACAGCCTCGTTGGCATCGCCCTTTTCGCCCTTGTCGGTCAGCACGCGCGTTCCGGTGAAGCCGGGCGCTTGCGCCGTCAGCGCGCCGTTCTCGTCAACGGTATAGGGGATCGCGGTGCTGATGCCGCGCGCTTCCAGCTCGCGCGCATTCGCGGTCCAGACGTCGAAGTCTTCGCGGCCATGGCCGGGCGCGGTGTGGACGAAACCGGTACCGGTGTCCTCGGTGACGTGATCGCCGGGAAGCAGTGGCACCACGAACTGGTAGCTGCCATCGAGCCCCTTAAGCGGATGCGCGCATTCCACCACGTCCAGGGTATCACCGGGGATGTCCCGCACCTTTTCATACGACGTGACGCGCGCCTGCTTGAAAACGCTCTCGGCCAGCGCATCTGCCAAAATCAGGAGATCGCCGTTCCTGGTCCAGTTGTCGGCCGGGGCATCGGTGACCTTGTAAAGGCCATAGGCGATTTTTGGCGAGAAGCTGATGGCCCGGTTGCCCGGCAGCGTCCAGGGCGTCGTGGTCCAGATCACGATGCTGGCACCGGCGAGCGCCCCGTAGGCGGGCGAGTTGACCGGAAATTTCACCCACACCGTATCCGAGGTGTGGTCCTCGTATTCGACCTCGGCTTCGGCGAGCGCGGTTTTCTCCACTACGCTCCACATCACGGGTTTCGAGCCGCGATAGAGCGTGCCGTTACTGGCAAACTTCATCAGCTCGCGCGCGATCTGCGCTTCGGCCGGATAGCTCATGGTCGCGTAGGGATGGTCCCAGTCGCCGATGATGCCGAGCCGCTTGAACTCCTCGCGCTGCACGTCGAGCCAATGCGTGGCGTAGGCGCGGCATTCTTTTCGAAATGCCACCATCGCCGCGGAGTCGCGGAAGTCCGGCTTCGCCTTGCCCTTGGAGCGGTAGTTCTCTTCCTCGATCTTCCATTCGATCGGCAGGCCGTGACAGTCCCAGCCCGGCACATAGTTGGAATCGAAGCCCAGCATCTGCTGGCTCTTGGTCACAACGTCCTTGAGGGTCTTGTTGAGCGCATGCCCGATATGGATGTTGCCGTTGGCATAGGGCGGCCCGTCATGGAGGACGAATTTCGGCCGGCCTGCCGAGTTCTCGCGCAGGCGCTCGTAAAGGCCCATTCTGTTCCAGCTCTTGAGGATTTCCGGCTCGCGCTGGGGCAGGCCCGCGCGCATCGGGAATTCCGTCTGCGGCAGGAACAGGGTCTTCGAATAGTCTGTGCTATCGGACTTTTGCGGCTTTTGGGACATGGGGCTCTGGAACGCGGCTGGTGTCTTCAGCGGATGATCTTGGGCGGATGCACGAGAAATCCCGGTCTTCTCGCCGAGCCTTTGAAGCTCAAGCGGAAGCCGGGCCGCTAATGCCGATGGTGCGCCGCGTCAACATGGGCTTTCTATAGCAGGGGGCAGTGAAATCGCAAAGCCCTGCTGAGCGCCTTAAAAAATCAGCCCACAACCCCCAATCCAGGGAACGCGTCAGGCGCAGCTGCCAGACGCTCGCGGGCGCGGGCCGAATCGTCGTCCATCTGGCGGATCAGGGCGTCGATGGCATCGAACTTCAATTCTTCGCGCAGGAAGGCGATGAAGGCGACGTCCAGGCGGCGGCCATAAAGATCGCCCTTGAAATCGAACAGGAAAACTTCGAGCAGCGGCGCGCCATTATCGAAGGTCGGGCGGCGGCCGAAGCTCGCGACGGCGTCGAAGCGCGCCTCGCCCAGGCCGACCCGGACTGCATAGATGCCGTGCTTGAGGCCGCAATTCTTGTCGAGTCTGATATTTGCGGTCGGAAAGCCGAGGTGGCGGCCACGTTTCTCGCCGTGGATGACTTCGCCGCTGATAAACCAGGGGCCGCCAAGCATTGCGGTGGCCTCGTTGATCTGTCCCTCGGCAAGCGCCTCGCGGATCGCACTGGAAGACACCGGCCGTTCGGCGATGTCGACATGGGCCTGGACGTCGACCTCGATACCGAGCCGTGGCGCTTCTGCCACCAACAGGGCCGGCGAGCCGACGCGGCCCTTGCCGAAATGAAAGTCATAACCGACCGCGACGCCGCTGATTCCGAGCCGCTCGATCAGATCATGGTGAATGAAGTCTTGTGCCGTCGTCTCGGCACGTCGCCTGTCGAATGTCATAACCACGGCGCCCGAAAGGCCGGTGCCCGCGAGGAGCCGCAGCTTGGCGGCCTCGTCGGTGAGGCGGAACTGGGGGGTATTGGGGCTGAAATAGCGGCGTGGATGGGGTTCAAAAGTCAGCGCGAAGGCCGGTTTTCCGTGGGCCCGGCCCATGCGCAGAGCAGCAGCTATAACGGCGCGGTGCCCGAGGTGAACACCATCGAAGTTGCCCATCGCCACCACCATTCCCTTGGGAGTGGAGGCCGGGGCATCGCTATCGCGGATCACGGTAAAATTGGAGGTCATTTACTAAGTCTTGTCCCACGGGTCCGACGGACCGTGGCTTGGGGCAGAGCGCGAAGTCAAGCCGGGTGTGAGGGGCCATTTGGAGGCCGATAATCCTCCGGAACAGGCACGGGTTAACGGGCTGTTTAATGGCTGATGGTAGTCGTTGGGCTCGACTGCGGGCATGTCGTTTGGCCGAGCAGCGTTCGTTTGTTGCCCAGGGGATTTGAAGATGGCGATCGATCTATCGATGTCGGTTCTGGTGGTGGATGACTACAGCACCATGATTCGCATCATCAGAAATCTCCTCAAGCAGCTCGGTTTCGAGAATATCGACGATGCCAGCGATGGATCGGCCGCGCTCAACAAGATGCGCACCAAGAAATACGGCCTCGTCATCTCGGACTGGAACATGGAGCCGATGACCGGCTACGACCTGCTGCGGGAGGTACGGGCCGACCCCAACCTCGCAACTACGCCGTTCATCATGATCACGGCCGAGTCAAAGACCGAGAACGTGATTGCTGCGAAGAAGGCGGGCGTGAACAACTACATCGTCAAGCCGTTCAATGCCGCCACGCTGAAAACCAAGATCGAGGCGGTGTTCCCGGATCTGGCGAACGCTTGATCATCAAGCAACGTTTGAGTTTTCGATGCCCGGCCTCGATGCCGGGCATTTTCGTCTGGAACGTGCTGCCTCACCACCTCAGCTCCCGCATCAGCGCGCGAGGCGGATGGCCGAACAATTCCCTGATGGAAGCGGGCTCGAGCTGATCGAGACCTTCGAACTCCTCGGAGTGGATGCCGCGGGTCACGAACAGGCAGTCGATGCCAAAGCCATGGGCGCCGGCAAGATCGGTCCTTACGGAATCGCCGATCGCGAGCACACGCTTGAGCGGGACCTCACCCCCGCGCCGCTCGGCCGCAAGCCTCAAGGCGCGTTCGTAGATCGGCCGGTGTGGTTTGCCGTAGAAAATCACCTCGCCGCCGAGTTCGCGATAAAGCTCGGCGATCGCGCCCGCGCAATAGATCAGCCGGTCGCCGCGCTCGACCACAATGTCGGGATTGGCACACACCAGCGTCAACTTGCGTTCGCGCGCCTTCAACAGCATCGGGCGGTAGTTTTCCGCCGATTCGGTTTCATCATCGAACAGGCCGGTGCAGACGATGTAGTCGGCTTGTTCCAGGGGCACGAGCCCCGCTTCGAGGCCGCGATAGATCGAGCTGTCGCGCTCGGGGCCGACCCAGAACATCTTCTGGCCGGGATGAGCGGCGACGAAGTTTCGCGCCAAATCGCCCGAACTGACGATGGCGTCGTAGGTTTCGTCGGCGACGTGGAGTTTGCGCAGTTGGCGCTGCACTGAATCCGCCGGCCGCGGCGCATTGGTGATCAGGATCACGGTGCCGCCCTGGCCGCGAAAGTTCTGAAGCGCCTCGCAGGCATCGTCGAATGCGACGAGGCCGTTATGCACGACGCCCCAGATATCACTCAGCAGCACGTCAACCTCGGCGACGAGATCGCGCAGCCTCTCGGCAAATTTCAGCGTCGTCATGTTATGAACTTCGGAAACTACGCACTAGTTCGGGCCAGCCGCGCGCCGTGCCAGCGCGGCATTTCCCGTCACTCGCGCCGGTGCCTCGATCATCGACGGATCCATCCGTACGGCGCCGTTCGATCCTGCACCCTCCGATTCCCCGGCCTTGCCAGCGGAAGCACCTTCCGTCGCCGAGGCGCCCTCGGGGCGCAACGGCCGCGGCGGCGCGAACAGAAAACCCTGTCCAAACCTGACGTCGAAATCGAGCAAATCGACGACCGCACGCTCGCCCTCGATCCGTTCGGCGATCAGATCGATGCCGAACCGGCCAAGAAGGTCGGAGAGATCCGAGGGGTGGATGTCGGATGACGAAGAGGCCTTCGGATCGAGCAGCAGTGCGGCCGGCACCTTGATGAAGCGGACACCCCGATCGGCGAGTTCGCGCGGTTCGATCCTGAGATCGGTGACATGGTCGATGGAAAAACGGTACCCGCGCTGCGCAAGCGCCGCCAGATGCTCTCCCTCGGCAGCACCGAGGTTACGAAACGTCGCCTGCTTGAACTCGATCACAAGAGACGGCGCCAGCGCGCGATTGGCCTCGAGGAAGTCCAGACAGGGCGTGAAGGTGGTGGAGTCGCGCAGCGTGGCGCCCGCCATATTGCAGAATAGGCCGACCTCCTTGTTTCGGACCATCAGGCGGCGCAGCACCTGGACGCAGCGAAGCATCATGGTGTGGTCGATGCGCCCGACCAATCCTGCGGCTTCCACGAAAGGCATGAACTCTTCGGCAGCAAGCAGCCGGTCATTCTCGTCGCGGATGCGCGTGACGGCCTCGTAGAAGCGCACCTTGCGCTGCGGCAGTGTGACCATCGGTTGCAGATAGATGTCGAGCCGGTTTTGTTCGATCGCGGCCTTGACCGCCGCCAGCGTCTGCACCTCGTTGCGCTCGGCCGTGGGCTCGGACCCGACTACCGAGACAACAGGCGACGGCGCCACGACCAGTTTCGGAGGCTCGGCGGCGAAGGACGGCTGTTCATTGGGCGTTGAATGCCCCGAACGGCTCACGGGCGACGCGGCGGCCGCGTTCGTCGACAACAGATCTTCATGGCTAGCGACCGAGACCGCGAGTTGCTTGACGAGCCCGCCAAGTTCGTTGATCTCCCCAACCACCGCCTGGATGCGGTCCGCCCCCGCGTGGTTGAGCGATCCAAGCTTCCCCTCGACCGCCGTCAGCCGCCTGCCGAATTCGGCGACCTGGCGCGCGAGGTCCGCCGTGCCGCGCGACAGGTCCGCGATCTGGCCGCCGACGTCGGTCCGGTCGCGCAGCCGCATCGATACCGCGTTGTAAAGAATGAGAAAGGTCAGCGCGGTCAGCGCTGCAATCGCCGACTCCATGGCGTCTAATCCGGCGACCGAGTAGAGAACTAGGCCGAGCGAGGCGGCAACCAGCACCATGCAAATGGCGATAAAGATCGTGGAAATACGGATCATGTTGCGCGTAAAGCCCCTCGGAACATCGGTGTGGCGACGCCGACGTTCCTTCCATTGCCGCCGCGAGTTCTTCGAAGGAACGTCAGAGTCAAACCCACCAAAATCATATGGTTGCCGGTATCCTTTTGGTTTTTGACATTCGTAAAAGTGCCTGCCGCGATACGATACGAATGATAGAACCGGGACACTGGTGCTTCTTGGCCGGGCGAGCCGACTTCGCCGTTCTGCTCCGCCGCGCGCCTCGAGCCCTGCAACAATACCACTAATGTTGATTCGATAGGCCAGTCTTCTTGGCGCCGTCTAAAACGGAACCGCGGCCCCGAGGCGGGAGCCGCGATCCGTGTCGAGGGAGGAACCTGCTTCAGGCGACCGAGCGGATCACTTTGGCGACCTTCTCGACGATCTCACCGATCTGGGCCTCGCTGACGATCAAGGGCGGGGTCAGCGCAAGGGTGTCGCCGGCGATCCGTAGCATCAGATCGTTATCGAAAAAAGCGCTGTTGAGCGCATCGAACCCGCGCTTGCCCGGTTGATCGGGGCGCGGGGCAAGGTCGATCCCCGCGGTCAGGCCGACGGTGCGAATGTCCACGACGTTCGGCTCGTTCTTGAGCGAGAAGATCGCGTCGGTCCATTTCGGCTCGAGCCCGCGCGCGTGCTCGAACAGCTTTTCGTCGCGATAGATGTCGAGCGTGGCAAGGCCCGCGGCGCAGGCCAGGGGATGGGCTGAATAGGTATAGCCGTGGGTCAACTCGATCGCGTGCTCCGGGCCGTTCATGAAGGCGTCGTGGATGGTATCCCGCACGAGTACGCCGCCCATTGGCGCGGCGCCATTGGTGACGCCCTTGGCGAAGGTGATCATGTCCGGCAGCACGCCATAACGCTCGGCCGCAAAGGCGTAGCCCAACCGACCGAAGCCGGTGATGACCTCGTCAAAGATCAGGAGGATGCCGTGCTTCTGGGTGATCTCGCGCAACCGCTTGAGATAGCCCTTCGGCGCCGGCAGCACGCCCGTCGACCCGGCCATCGGTTCGACGATGACGGCGGCAATGGTGTTGGCGCCGTGCAGGTTGACCAGGTTCTCCAGCGCGTCGGCAAAATGAGCACCGTATTCCGGCTCGCCACGCGAAAAGGCCTGCTTCTCGCGGTCATAGGTCGTCGGCAGATGATCGACGCCGGTAAGCAGCGTTCCGAACAGCTTGCGGTTGTTGCCCATGCCGCCGACCGAGGTACCGCCGAAACCGACGCCGTGATAGCCGCGCTCGCGACCGATCAGGCGGAGGCGACCGCCCTGGCCGGAGATCTGGTGATAGGCGAGCGCGATCTTGAGTGCGGTATCGGCCGCTTCCGATCCGGAATTGCAGAAGAACACATGATCGAGGCCTTTCGGCGCAAGATCGGCGATGCGGCTTGCAAGTTCGAAAGCCTGCGGGATGCCGAACTGGAACGGCGGCGAATAGTCCAGCGTTTCGGCCTGCTTGGCGATGGCTTGCGCGATCTGGGTACGGCCGTGACCGGCGTTGCTGCACCACATGCCGGCAGCGCCGTCGAGAATTTTACGGCCGTCGACGGTGAAGTAGTGCATATCCTTGGCGCCGGAGAGCAGTCGCGGCGCCTTTTTGAACGCGCGGTTGGCGGTAAATGGCATCCAGTGCGCGGCAAGGTCGTTGGGGACGTTGACGGCGGATCGCGGGCTCTTGTCCAGCATGACGGGCCTCTTCGAGTTGTCGGTAAAAGGGGGCTAGTGGTGCAATTCTAACATTCGCTTCCCTTGTCAGCGGGCACCTTTGCGAATGTTAGAATCAAAGGACCACTAGCAAATATATGCTTCCAGTGGAGTTTGGGGTTTGACATTCGCTTTCCCGGATTTGCGGCTCGGTGGGCTCGAGAATGTCAAATCCACTCCGCTGGTAGGCAGGTTAGCAGTTTCGGCCGCCGACCGGAACGCCGGGAGACCTGCTATTTTCGCAGGGATCGAGCGTTTCCCAGAAGAGCCCGGGGCCTTTTTGCAGTTTTACGGCGTCTGCAGATCGGCCGCCGCAAGCCAGAACACTTCACCCTCGGATTCCTCGGTGTCCAACCACAGGAATGGGATCTGCGGATAGGCCGCTTCGAGTGCACTGCGGCACCGGCCGATCTCGCACAACAGCCCGCCCTCCGACTTCAGGTGGTGGCTTGCCTGATCGAGAATGCGCCTGACCACGTCAAGTCCGTCAGCGCCGCCGTCGAAGGCCAGCTTCGGTTCGGCGCGGCACTCGGGCGGCAGACCGGCCATTCCTTCGGCATCGACATAGGGCGGGTTGGCGATGATCAGATCATAGTGTCGGTTGGCGATCGGGGCGTACAGATCGCCGCGATGCAGCATCACCCGGTCCTGCAGGCCATGCTCGCCGACATTTCGCGCGGCGACGGCGAGCGCATCCCTGGAAATATCGACCGCATCGATCTGGGCATTCGGAAAGGCGCGCGCGGCCAGAATGGCAAGGCATCCGGAGCCGGTGCAAAGCTCCAGCACGTCTTCGACCGCATCCGGATCGTCAACCAGCGAAGGTCCTTCGCCGTCCTGTCCGCCAAAATGCGAATCGAGGAGTTCGCCGATAAAGGAGCGCGGCACGATCGTGCGTTCGTCGACATAGAAGGGCAGGCCGCGCATATAGATCTTGTTGACGAGATAGGCAGCCGGTTTCCCCGAATTGACGCGGCGGTCAATCACCTCAAGGATCGACCGGGCTTCGTGCGCAGCCAGGCGCGCGGTCGCGAAGGTATCGAATTGATCGGGGTGCAGATGCAGGGTTTCGCACACCAGAAACGCGGCCTCCGCCACCGGATCGGTCGTACCATGTGCAAACGTCAGCTTCGCCTCATTGAAGCGGCTCACCGCATAACGGACAAAATCGAGCAGCGTCAACAATTCACCCGGTGAAACCTTGGGAGGCTTCGACCGAACACGCAAACGCTTGGGCGGGGCTTTGGCGCGTTTGACCATCACGATCTGGTCCAGCGCGCCGCCGCCGTGTCGTCGTGATCGCGCGCCTCGATCCACTTGGTGCCGCCCGGAGCTTCCACGCGTTTCCAGAAAGGAGCGTTTGCTTTCAGATAATCCATCATGAATTCGGCGGCCTCGAACGCAGCCTGGCGATGTTTCGAAGCAGTCACGACCAGCACGATATTTTCACCGGGCGTGATCCGGCCGACGCGGTGAACGACCCTTATTCCGGAGAGCGGCCAGCGCGACATCGCGGCATCGGCGTGGCGAGCGATCTCGGCTTCCGCCATGCCTGGATAATGTTCGAGCGTCAGCGCCGCGATGGCTGCACCGTCCTCGCTACCCCGGCAAAGGCCGGTGAACGACACCACCGCGCCGACGTCACTGCGCTGCGCCGTCAGCGCCGATATTTCGCTCGCAATATCGAAATCGGCTTCCTGGATGCGGATAGCGACGTTGTCGGTCATGGCACCGCTCATACGCTAACCGCCGGTCATTGGCGGGAAGAAGGCGATTTCGCGGGCGCCCGCAATCGCCGCGTCCTGTTTGACATGAGCATGGTCGATAGCCGCACGGATCACCCGCGGCTTCTCGAAAGCATAGGCATAAGTCTCGCCGCGCGCGGCAAGCCAGGCGATCAGCTCTTCAACGGTTTTGACGCCCGGCGGCGGTTCGACCATCTCTTCCGACTTGCCGATCCGCTCGCGCACCCAGGCGAAGTATTTGAGTTTCATCCCTCATCCTCCTCAATGAGGTGATGGATGCCGGCGCGGAAATAATCCCATCCGGTGTAGATCGTGACGATCGCGGAGATCCACAGCAGCAGCAGCCCGATCTCGGTGGTGTGGGGAATGACCTGATCACCCGCCTCGCCGGCGAGCAGAAATCCGATGGCGACAAGTTGCGCCGTCGTCTTCCATTTGGCGAGCTTGGTGACCGGCACGCTGACGCGCAGGCCGGCCAGATATTCGCGCAAGCCCGATACCAGGATTTCGCGGCACAGGATTACGATGGCGGCCCATAGCGTCCAGCCGTAGATGATTCCGTCGGCCGCCAGCATCAGGAGGCAGGACGCGACCAGCAGCTTGTCGGCAATCGGATCGAGCATCCGCCCCAATGCCGATTGCTGGTCCCACATCCGCGCATAATAACCGTCGAGAAAATCAGTCACCGCGGCCGCAATGAACACCGCAAGGGCGACCCACCGCAGCCAGAGCGGCCAATGCAGAATGGCCTGCGCATAGATGCAGCCGACCACGACCGGAATGGCGGCAATCCGGGCGAAGGTCAGAATATTGGGCAGGGACAGCGAACTCTTCGCCGGTCCCCTGGTCGTCGCGATGTTCATCCGTCCTACCAATACCCCCGGGACCTGAAGGTCAACCGTGCGTCACATATGACCTTCCAGCGACAATATTCACCCCGGCTGGGTGTGGAAAAACTCGAAAATCTTGCGCGCGCTCTCGGCGCTGACGCCGGGGACCCTGCCGAGATCGGCAATCGAGGCCCGCTCGATCTCCTTCAGCGTTCCGAAATGGTGCAGCAGCGCCCGCTTGCGCGACGGGCCGATGCCGGGGATCTCCTGAAGTCCGGCCTCGCGAATGTCCTTCTTGCGCAGCTTGCGGTGCGACCCGATCACGAAACGGTGCGCCTCGTCGCGGAGCCGCTGGATGAAATACAGCACCGGATCGCGCGGCTCCAGCTTGATCGCCTCGCGGTCCGGCATGAACAGCGTTTCCCGCCCGGCGTCGCGGTCCGGCCCTTTGGCGACCGCAAGCAGCGCAACTTGCGACAGGCCGAGCGTGTCGAAGATCTCCTTTGCCGCGTTGAGCTGGCCGCGACCGCCGTCGATGATGACGAGATCAGGCCATTGCGGCACGCCGTCATCCTCGGCTTTTGCCTGCGCCCTGGGGCCGGCGGTCTCGTCCGCGGTCGCGGCGGCAAGAAGCCGCTTGAAACGACGCTGCAGCACTTCGCGCATCATCGCGTAATCGTCGCCGGGCGTCAGCCCCTCCGACTTGATGTTGAACTTGCGGTACTGGTTTTTGACGAAGCCGTCCGGTCCGGCGACGATCATCGCCCCGACCGCGTTGGTGCCCTGAATGTGGCTGTTGTCGTAGACCTCGATGCGGCGCGGCGGCTGCGGCAGGCCCAGCGTGACGACAAGTCCCGAAAGCAGCCGGTTTTGGGTCGCGGTATCGGCCAGCTTGCGTCCCAGCGCTTCGCGGGCGTTGGTCAGCGCGTGCGTGATGAGTTCCTTCTTCTCGCCGCGCAGCGGCGTCGTAACCTCGACCTTGAAGCCGGCCTTGATCGACAAGGCGCTTGCCATCAGCTCGCTTTCTTCGATGGCGTGCGACAGCAGGATGAGTTTCGGCGGCGGCTTGTCGTCGTAGAATTGGGTGAGGAACGAGGCCAGCACTTCTTCAGGCGTGAACGATTTCTCCGCTTTCGGAAAATAGGCGCGGTTGCCCCAGTTCTGTCCGGTGCGGAAGAAGAAGACTTCCACGCAGGAGTATCCGCCCTCCTGGTGGATGGCGAAGACATCGGCTTCCTGGACCGTTCTCGGATTGATGCCCTGCTGCGACTGGATCGCCGACAGCGCCGCGAGTCGGTCGCGGTAGAGCGCGGCGGTCTCGAACTCGAGCTCGGCCGAGGCCTTCTCCATCTCGGCCGCGAGCAGTTGTTTCACGGCCTGGCTGCGCCCGGACAGGAAATCCTTGGCTTCGCGGACGAGCTCGGTGTAGCCGGGAAAATCGATCTCACGGGTGCAGGGGCCGGCGCAGCGCTTGATCTGGTAGAGCAGGCAGGGGCGGGTGCGGCTTTCGAAAAACGCGTCGGTACAGGAGCGGATCAGGAAGGCGCGCTGGAGTGCAGTGATCGTGCGGTTGACGGCGCCGGCCGAGGCAAACGGCCCGAAATATTGTCCGGGCCTCGTCTGCGCACCGCGGTGCTTGAGGATCTGCGGCGCCCAGTGGTCGCCGGTAATCAGGATATAGGGAAACGACTTGTCGTCGCGCAGCTGCACGTTGAAGCGCGGACGCAGTTGCTTGATCAGGTTGGCCTCGAGCAAGAGCGCTTCGGTTTCGGTCGCCGTCGAAACGATCTCGACCGAGACGGTCGCCGCGATCATGCGCAGGATACGCGCCGGCAGCGGCGCAGAGGCGCGCGCATAGGAAGAAAGCCGCTTGCGGACATTCTTGGCCTTCCCGACATAGAGCACATCGTTCGCGGCATTGAGCATGCGGTAGACGCCGGGTGAGGTCGGCGCGAGCCTGACCGCGTTCTCGATCGCCGCGTGGCCGACAGCAAGCCGTCCCTCGGCGGGAGCCTCATTGCTGTCGTCGGCGGCTTCGGCATCCGGAAGCCGCGCTTCATCCTCTTCGTCCGCCGGGACCGTCGCAGGATCGATATCGCCGGCAGCGAAATTCTGCGCCTGATCCGCTTGCGCCTGATCGGGCGGGGGAGGGGAGAGTTCCTTCCCTCGCGCATTGTTTGCCTGATGGATGGGTTCGCGAGCCATGAGACCGAAAGAATATGGAACCAGGAATCTAGGTGTCGTCCTCGCCGCCTGCCAGTGTGGCGACACTGACGTTCCTTGCAGTGTCGCAGCGATCTCTTCGCAGGAACGTCAGAGTCAAAGCCACACTGGAATCAAATATTTCCCGGTGTCCTGTCGATTCTGACATTCGTTAGAGTACCCCGCCGCGACGTGATGCGAATGTCGGAACCGGGACACCGGTAACGCTCCTTTAAGGCTACACAGCAGCCGATCTCAAGCGTTAGCAACCCTTTAACTTAAAAGTCTCGATAAATCCGAACGGTAAGAAGTGCAAATCCCTAACCATGCCGATGGCGAGGGTCGACGCACTTTCTGCGTGGAGTGTTGCGTGATGAGCAGGATTGCATTGGTCGCCGCGGCCGTGATCGCCGCAGTCGGGACGTCATCGGTTGAAGCCGCCGATCTTGGCTATGGCCAACCGTACCAGCCTTACACCGTCAATCAGCCGCTCAATATGTATAGCTGGGCCGGGCCCTATCTCGGCGGCAACATCGGCTGGAATTGGGGAGCCGTCGACAACAATCCGACGAAGCCTTCGGGAATCGCGGGCGGCGCGCAGGCCGGTTATAACTGGCAGAGCGGTCCGTGGGTTTTCGGCATCGAGGGCGACATTCAGGGCAATGGGGCATCCGATACGTTTGCGCCCTGGAAATTCTCCAACCCGTGGTTTGGCACCGTCCGCGGCCGCGCCGGCTACGCCCTCAATAACATTCTGTTCTATGGCACCGCCGGTCTCGCCTTCGGCGAACTGGACGGCCAGACCTTTGGCCTGTCGGAGAGCCACACCAATGCCGGCTGGACGGCGGGTGTGGGCGCAGAATTCGGCTTTGCCCGCAACTGGAGCGCCAAGCTCGAGTATCTCTATGTCGACCTGAACGACAGCAACTTCGTAATCACCGGCGCTCAGAACGGCTACCATTTCGGCCTGCTGCGCGCCGGCGTGAATTATCACTTCTAAGAAAAAAACAGCACAAACCACAAACTCCCGGCCGCGGCGGCGGCCGGGATTTTTTTCTTCTTACGAAGAAATCACGAGGTTGACCGCCTTGGGCCCCTTGCCCTTCTTGTCCGGTTCGACCTCGAATGTGATGTGCTGTCCTTCGGTCAGATCCTTCAACCCGGCGCGCTCCACCGCGGTGATATGAACGAACACGTCGCGGCCGCCGTCATCGGGCTTGATGAAGCCGTAGCCGCGTTCTCCATTGAAGAACTTGACGATCCCAGTCATGGCCATCGGGAAACCTCCCCCGCATTGCTCCGCCGCCACGCTCTTGTTGCATGGCGACCGACCGGACCTTCGCTGCGGACATATTCCGCTGGAGCTGTGGCCATCGGGGCGGGCCGTGTGATGGCAGCCCGACCTTGAATCAGAAGAGGCCTTGTCACCCCGCCGCTACCATTCGCGGAAGCGGAACGTAAAGCCGATCCCAATGATGCGAGCATAATACGGTTCCCGGCCAGTTGCCTATCGGACTTTTACGGTCCAGGAGCGACGAAAGTTCAGGGACCGAGACTCTCGAGCCGGAAGCGCCCGGCACCGCCCTGGCCGAGCGGCTTTTCCAGCTCAGTCAGGATCGTCTTCAACTCCCCCGCGAGCGTCCATGGCGGATTGACGACCAGGAGGCCGGTCGAGGTGAGGCTTCCATCGGAGGTTTGCGGGGCGACGCTGAATTCGAGGCGCAGGCATTTTCCGGGCGGTCTTGCTCCTGCGGTCGTTTGCGCGACCCGCCGTGCCAGTTCGTCGGTGGCGCGCCGGCTCTTGGCCGGATACCACAACAGGTAGCTGCCGGTCGGCCATTTGGCGAACGCCCCGGTGAAGCCTTCGGCCACCCGTTCGAACTCGTCCTTCTGCTCATAGGGCGGGTCGATCAGGACAAGGCCGCGCCGCTCCTTCGGCGGCACGAAAGCGGGTAGCGCCATCCAGCCGTCGAGATCGACCACGCGGGCCTGGGTGTCGCGCCGGAGTGCTTCGATCAGGGCCTTTCGCGCGCCCGGTTCGACTTCGCAGGCGGTCAGCCGATCCTGCGGCCGCAACAGCGCGCGCGCAATCAGCGGCGATCCGGGATAGGCCGCGAGTTGCCCGCCCATCGGATTGAACGAGCGTACAATGTCGAGATAGGGCGTGATCAGAGGAAGCGCGCTTTCGGAAAACCGCGCCTGCAGGATGCGCGCAATTCCGGTAAGCCATTCGCCGCCGCGCTGGGCCTCTTCGCCGGCGAGATCGTAGATGCCGGCGCCGGCGTGGGTGTCGATCACGCGAAAGGCGGCGTCCTTTTCCTGCAAATAGAGCAGGATTCGCACCAGCACGATGTGCTTGATGACGTCGGCAAAATTGCCGGCGTGAAAGGCATGGCGGTAGTTCATGGCCGAGGGATTACCACGTCATTGCGGGCGACGCGAAGCGCACCGCAATGACGCCTCATCGTCGTTCGCGCTTTAGCCGCCCCTGACCGGCGGCATCGTCACCTCGTCGCGCTTGCAGGCGCGGCGATCGATCTCGTCGCAGCCGCGGAACTGCAAATCCTTGCTCATGCAGATTCGCACTTCACTGAGGCGCGAGCGGTTGCACGTCACGGCGATCGCGTTGGCCGCGAGCCCGGGATTGACCTTGATGAAGGCGCCCTCGACATCGGCCGGCGAGACGGTTTTCGGATCGGCAAGGTCGATGAACTCCGGCGGGATCTTGATCGCCGCGCGCGCTTTCCGAACCGTCTCGAAATACCCGCGAGGGCCGAGCCCCGAGCAGGTGCCGTGCTTTTTCCATTCGTTGAAGATCAAGCCCGGCGCCGGCATCAGGTCCAGCATCGAGGTCATGATGTTGCGGTCGAGCCAGGCATCGCGATCGCAATATTCAGGAAAGCCATGCTCATATTGCGGCCAGAGGCCGTGGACCACGAAGGAAAAGGGTCTGCCGCCGCCGCACTGGGCTTGTGAGCGCCCGCTGTTGCCGCGTTCGGCCGCGTCCTCGCAGAAGGAGGGCGACCAAGACAGCGACAGCACGTAATAATCGAACTCGCCCGGGGTGTTTTGCCGCTTGTCCTGCGCGAGGGCGGCCGTTGTGGCCGCAAGGCCGATCGCCGCCGCGACAATAAGATAGCCGATGCCGGTGCGAATCCGCGCCCTCGGACCAAGACCAGACCAAACCATGGGAAGCCTCCACTCTACGATCCCAGGCGAAACCGTAGCATGAGGGCGGAACATTTCAAGAACAAAGTGAGCGCTGCGCGAATGGCAGTTGCTAGATGCGGCTCAATCTGCGGGGCAAAAATGCCCTGAAATCAGGGCCGGGCACCCACGCAGGAAGGATTATAGGCCCAGTTGCGGTCCAGACCGGTCACGCACCACTCGACACCCTGATCGTAGCCGGCAAAGCCGCCGTCCTCGATGATCGAGAAGTGCACGGCGTGAACGTGGCCATCACTCAGCATGACATCGCCGCTGCAATAGCGGCGCGGGATGTTGTCGGACTGCCAAGGGCGGAAGGCGGTCTCATGGATTTTGCCGTAACCCGTGATCGTCAACCCGGAATTCCAGTAGATGCTCTCTTTTTCCTGGAACTGCGATGAGATGGTCCCAAGCGCGGCCTCGCAGGTCTTGAGCCGCCCTTCATATTTCGGGCCGGAGAGCCAGAAGTTCATTTCGAGCGGATTGGCCGCCTCGGCGGCCTGGCCGAACGCCAGCAGGCCGAACACGGTCCCGAGCGCGGCGCCAAGGCTGGCTTTTCTGGCATATGAAAGAAGGTCACGCATCTTCGGCCCACCCGATCATTCAGCAGAATGAATCGTGCCGCGAAGGTTGCCCAAGGTCAAGTGCAGGGCGGCAACACCTGCCAATAAGTCGGATTCCGGCGGAGTCGCGCGCTTTTCACGGCTGTGGATGCGCTTTAAGGTATCATCCAGGATAAACGGAGTGAGCGATGCGAATCATCAAAGCCGCTGTTCTCGTTGGCGCAACCGCCATGCTGTCGTGGGCACCGGCGTGGGCCGATTGGGTACCGCCATTCAAGGGCAACGACACCGGCGGTATCATCGCTTATGAGCTGGCGCAGCGCGTCGATGGCCGTCAGCTCGCGGTCAACCACTGTGCCTCCTATGGCAAGGTGGCGAAGTTTCTTGCGGTTGACGCCCAATATGGCGGCTATGTTTCCTTCGCCTGCCGCTGGGTGCCGTATGGTGCCAATCAGCGGCCGTTGCGCACGCTCTATTGAGATTTCGACGCAGGCATTGCGTCTCTCATCTTCGTCGACGCGGAGCATGACCGATGACGCGTGAACTTGCTGCCTGGGTGCTGGGCCTTTGTCTGCTGCTGGCCATGCCGGCGAATGTGGTGCGCGCCGACGATCTGCCGATCCGCAAGGCCGGCTTGTGGGAAATGAAGATGATCAGGACCGGCTCGCCGATGCCGGAGCTGGCGATGCAGCACTGCACCGACGAGACCGTCGACAAGGAAATGCACAACATGGTTTCGCCGATGGCGAACCAGATCTGCTCCAAGCAGGACGTCCAGAAGACGGCGACCGGCTACATCACCGATTCCGTTTGCAGCGTCGGCGGCATCTCGGTCTCTTCCCATTCCGAGATCACCGGCGACTTCAATTCCGCCTACACGGTCACGACCACCTCGCACAGTGATCTCGGAGCCAAATCGGCGCCGCACGACACCGTGATCAGAATGGAGGCGAAATGGTTAGGGGCCTGCAAGCCGGACCAGAAGCCCGGCGACATCATCATGCCCGGCGGCGGTTTCAAGCTCAACGTCAAGGACGCATCGAAACTGCGCGGCCTCTTGCCCGCTGCCAAGCAATAGCACTGATTAAACCGGGATTCGCACCGTTGCCCGCAGGCCGCCCATCGGACTGTCGCCGAGGGTGATATCGCCGCCGTGGGAGCGGGCGATGTCGCGGGCGATCGCCAGCCCGAGTCCTGTTCCGCCTTCGTCCTGGTTGCGGGCATCGTCGAGCCTGAGGAAAGGCTTGAAGACTTCCTCACGCATGGCGAGCGGAATGCCCGGGCCGTCGTCGTCGACCGTCACGGTCAGATAGCGATGATCGCGCTGACCGGTAATGGAGATCGTGTTGGCGTGCCGCGCCGCGTTCGACACCAGATTAGCCAGGCAACGCTTGAAGGCGGCCGGCTTCACGGTCACTACGGGAAGGCCGTTGAAGGCCACGTTTGCGGTATGGCCGTGGCGTTCGGCATCGCTGCGCAGTTCTTCCAGCGCTAGCGCCATGTCGGTCGGTTGAGCCACCTCGCCGCTGTCGCCGCGCGCGAACGCCAGATAGTCCTCGAGCATTCCCGACATTTCATCGACGTCCTTGCGCATGGCGTCGACCTCGGGGCCGTCGCCGATCAGGGCGAGCTCGAGTTTGAAGCGGGTCAGGATGGTGCGTAGATCGTGCGACACGCCGGCCAGCATCGCGGTGCGTTGCTCGATCGAGCGTTCGATGCGCGATTTCATTTCGATGAAGGCATGCGCGGCGCGGCGCACTTCGCGCGCCCCGCGCGGCCGGAAGTTCGGCGCCTCGCGTCCCTTGCCGAAACTCTCCGCGGCATCCGCCAGCCGCAGGATCGGCCTGACCTGATTGCGCAGGAACAGGACCGCGACGACCAGCAGGATCGAGGACGTGCCGACCATCCAGAACAGGAAGATTTCCGAGTTTGAGGCGTAGGCCGAACTGCGCTGCGCGAAGACGCGCATGATGGCATCATCGAGTTGAATACGGACTTCGACCAGGTTGGAGCGGCCGACGGTGTCGATCCAGAACGGTTTGGCGATTTGACGGGAAAGCTGCACCGACAGCGTCTGGTCGAGCAGCGAAAAGAATGGCTTCGGTCCCGGCGGGGGCATGTCGCCGGGCGGCAGGAAATCCACCACCAGCCCCAGCCGCTGCTGGGCGATGCGGCGGAGCAGCGCATGGTCCTTGTCCTGCGGGTAGCCTTTGTACACGTCGATCAGGGCAGCAATGTCCGACACTACCGCTGCCGACAGATGGCGCGTCACCGTGTTCCAGTACCGCTCCATGAACACGAAGGCGACCACGGATTGCAGCACCACCATCGGCACGATCATGATCAGCAGCGCACGGGCGTAGAGCCCGGTCGGCATCCAGCTCTTGAACGCATTGCCCATCCAGCCGTTGGCCGCGGAGACCCGTCCGGCAGCGGTGCGGATGAAGGTAAGGCCGGTGTCGAGTGGGGCGGATTTGATGTTCGCTCGCCACTTGCTGCGGTTTTCTGAAGCGAACGTCAAATCCAAAGCTCCGTTCGTCTCTCTGGTCTGCTTATCGGCGACCGGATCAAGGCGACGCGACCAGTCGATAGCCGATGCCGCGCACGGCCTGGAGGAACAGCGGATTGGCCGGGTCGCGCTCGATCTTGCGGCGCAGGCGGTTGATCTGCACGTCGACCGCGCGTTCGTTCACGCTGCCGTCCCCGGTCAGCGCGCCGCGGGGCACCGTTTCGCCGCGCGCCAGCGCCAGAACGCGAAGCATGTCGCGTTCGCGGTCGGTGAGGCGGATGACTTCCTCGCCCTGCCGCAACTCGCCGCGCTCGAGGTGGTAGACATAAGGCCCAAACGCGATCTGCTCCAGCGTCTCGACCGGAGGCGGCGCTGTGCGCTTGAGGATGTTGCCGATCCGAAGCGAGAGTTCGCGCGGTTCAAACGGCTTGGCAACGTAGTCGTCGGCGCCGAGTTGCAAACCCTCGATCCGGCTTTCCGCCTCGTGGCGCGCCGTCAGCATGATGATCGGCACCGAAGACGAACTCCGGATGAATCGCGCCAGGTCAAAGCCGGTTTCGCCCGGCATCATCACATCGAGGATCAGGAGATCGAAATGCAGTCCGGTGAGCTTGGCGCGCGCATCCCTGGCGCTCATCGCCGTGGTGACGCGATAACCTTCGCTGCACAGAAAGCGCGACAACAGATCGCGGATGCGGCGGTCGTCGTCGACGAGCAGAAGATGCGGCGCGTCGTCGGCCGGCTTCACAGGCTTTCGCGCGATGACAGCGGCCTCGATCACGTCTGTTCCTTATGCTTCGGGCCCGAAGGCGCCAGCCCGAAAATGGCTTCCAGCACCTTGTCCGGATCGTCGCGGTCGATCATTGCGCGCAGGAATTGCCGGATGGTCTCCAGTCCCGCCGGGTCGATGCCGCGCAGCGCGCGGTTGAGCCGCTCGGTTTGCAGCGTTGCGAGCTTGCCGACCAGCGCCTCTCCCTTGGGGGTGGCGAAAAGAAGGCGCTGTCGGCGATCATTGCTGCCCGCCTTCTGAACGATGTATCCCTCGTCGAGCAGTTGTTTCAGGACGCGCCCGAGCGACTGTTTGGTGATCCGCAGCACGTCGAGCAGGTCGGCGACTTTCAGGCCGGGGTAGCGGTGAACGAAATGCAGGACACGATGGTGCGCGCGACCGAAGCCGAACGCTTCCAATTCTTGATCCGCATCGCCGACGAAGTCGCGATAGGCGAAAAACAACAGCTCGATGATGTCCCAGCGCAGCCCCGAGGAGGGCACGTTCGCCGCACGCCCCTCGCCTGGCCGTGAGGCGGCCGTTGTTGACGGGCTCGATAAAATTACGTCAGCCATATTGACATATATAAGGTTCAAAGTTACAAAACGAGCGGCTAACGCGAAATATTAGATCGTTTCGCGCGCTTCGCCGGGCTGCCGGCCTGTGACGCCAATCATCTGACGGCAGGCTCACGAATAGGTTGACCGTTCGATTGTGGAGCGGCATCTCGGTGACCATACTGGACTTCAGCCCTCCACAAAAGCATGTCCTCTAGGGTGTGCTGGCGGGACGACCGGCGATGAGCCGGGATCCATGCGGGCCGGCATCCCGAAAAGACGAGGGCCGGCGTCAGAATCGCGGCGGCGACGGGTAACAAGGGCGGAAAACAAAGATGAGTTTGAAATTCGAAATCCACCCCTCGGCCAATCCGACCCCGGAAAAGGAACGCGCGGCAAAGCTCGAAAATCCCGGCTTCGGCCGGGTGTTCAGCGATCACATGGCGATCGTCCGCTATCGCCAGGGCGAAGGCTGGCATGGGGCGCGCGTTGAATCGCGGGCGCACTTCCCGCTCGATCCGGCCGGCGCTGTCCTGCATTACGCGCAGGAGATCTTCGAAGGCCTCAAGGCCTACAAGCGCGACGATGGCGGCGTGAACCTGTTTCGCCCCGATGCCAATGCGAAACGGTTCCGCAGTTCGGCCGAGCGGATGGCCATGGCGCCGCTGCCCGAGGATGTCTTCATTGAAGCCGTCGAACAAGTCGTGCGCATCGACCGCGCCTGGATCCCGGGCGGCGAGGGCAGTCTTTACTTGCGGCCCTTCATGATCGCGAACGAGGTCTTCCTCGGCGTCAAGCCGTCCGCCGAATACATCTTCTCGGTGATCGCTTCTCCGGTCGGCTCCTACTTCAAGGGTGGACCGGCGCCGGTGTCGATCTGGGTGTCGGAAAACTATACGCGCGCGGCGATCGGCGGCACCGGTGCGGTCAAATGCGGCGGCAATTATGCCGCAAGCCTGCGCGCCCAGGCCGAGGCGATCGAGCATGGCTGCGATCAGGTGGTTTTCCTCGATGCGGTCGAACGCCGCTACGTCGAGGAACTCGGCGGCATGAACATCTTCTTCGTGTTCGAGGATGGTTCGCTCTCGACCCCGCCGCTCGGCACCATCTTGCCCGGCATCACCCGCGATTCCATCATCACGCTGCTGCGGGACTCGGGGACGGTGGTGCGCGAAGAGCCTTACACGATCGAGCAGTGGCGCAAGGATGCGGCCAGCGGCAGGCTGAAAGAGGCCTTCGCTTGCGGCACCGCTGCCGTGATCTCGCCGATCGGCAAGGTGCATTCGGCAAGCGGCGATTTTGCCATCAGCGGCGGCGCGGCCGGCCCGGTGGCGATGGGCCTGCGCAAGATGCTGGTCGACATCCAGTATGGCCGTGCGGCCGATCCGCACAACTGGATCAGAAAGGTGTTGTGAGGGGCGGCGGTGAACCGGGCCAGCAAGACGAACGACGAACATCGGAGCCTTGCAACTTTGGGGTGATGGGATGGTGGCTCGATTTCTGACGGACGAGGATTCGCCTGTGATTAATGTTCGTGCGGCAGATGCCGAGATGAACGCCGCGATCGCCCATGCCCGCGACACGCTTCCGACGTTCTGGGCCTCCTACGATGCGCCAAAGCCGACAGAGTACGGACATTGCCTGAAAGTTCGTTTTGCCGGCGATGGCTACGTTGAGCAAATCTGGATGGCCGACGTGGAGAAGCTTCCGGATGGCAAATATTCCGGTCGGTTCGGCAACGACCCGGATAATCTGCCAGGCAAGAACATCTTCGATCAGGCTGAGTTCGAACAGGCCGATATCACGGACTGGATGTTCATGCGGAATGAAAAGATCGTCGGCGGAGAGACTATCAAGCTGCTGCTGAAATCGATGCCGAAAGAGACCGCCGATGCCATGCGCGCGCGGATGGAGCCGCCGCCACATTGAACCGGGTTGCCGCTCCGCCTCTCGGCTGATACCAACGCGCGGATCATGGCCGACAAACCGAAAAAGCCGCAAAAACTGAAGGCGCGCCTGCCGCGCGGGCTGGAAGACCGCGGTCCCGCCGCGATCAAGGCGACGCGGCAGATGGTGGAAAAAATCCGCGCCGTCTACGAGCGCTACGGCTTCGAGCCGGTGGAGACGCCGGCGTTCGAATACACCGACGCGCTCGGCAAGTTCTTGCCCGACCAGGACCGGCCGAATGAGGGCGTGTTCTCGTTCCAGGACGACGACGAACAGTGGATTTCGCTGCGCTATGACCTGACCGCGCCGCTCGCGCGCTATGTCGCCGAGCGCTACGGCACGGAAAATCTCGTGCTGCCCTACCGCTCCTATCGCTTCGGCTATGTCTATCGCAACGAGAAGCCGGGACCGGGGCGCTTTCGGCAGTTCATGCAGTTCGACGCCGACACCATCGGCACGGCTTCCGGCGGGCAATCCAGCGCCGCGGCCGATGCCGAGATGTGCATGATGGCCGCCGACACGATGGAGGCGCTCGGCATTCCCCGCGGCTCCTATGTGGTGAAGGTGAACAACCGCAAGGTGCTTGATGGCGTAATGGAGATCATCGGCCTGAGCGGCGATGAGAATGCCGGCCGGCGTCTCACTGTACTCAGGGCCATCGACAAGGCTGACAAGTTTGAGTGGGTAGAAGTCGAAAAGCTGCTCGGGTCCGGAAGGAAGGATGAAAGCGGGGACTTCACCAAAGGGGCCGGGCTAGACGCCGATCAGATCGAGGCGGTTCGCAAGAGTTTGCAATTCAGGTTCAAGTTTGAACAACTTCCGGGTGGCGTCTGGCACAACCACATTGAAGGTGAATTGCCCAAGCCCTTCTTTGAAATGGAGGACAAGAGCCTTTTCGGAGTTGGACTGTCAGAACTGGGCGACATCGCAAGACTTGTCGCCGCCGCAGGCTATCGGGACGATCGCATCCGCATCGATCCCTCCGTCGTCCGCGGCCTCGAATACTACACGGGGCCGGTCTACGAGGTCGAACTGCTGCTCGACACCAAGGATGAAAAAGGCCGCCCGGTGCGTTTCGGGTCGGTCGGCGGCGGCGGAAGATATGATGGCCTCGTGTCGCGTTTCCGCGGCGAGGTCGTTCCGGCGACCGGGTTTTCCATCGGCGTGTCGCGCCTGCAGGCCGCACTCACCATGCTCGGCAAGCTCGACACACGCCCCGAGACCGGTCCCGTGGTCGTCACCGTGTTCGACCGCGAGCGCGTCGCCGATTACCAGAAAATGGTCGCGCAACTGCGCAGCGCCGGCATTCGCGCCGAGCTTTATCTCGGCAACCCGAAGAACATGGGTAACCAGCTCAAATATGCCGACCGCCGCAACGCGCCTTGCGTCGTCATCCAGGGCTCGGACGAGAAAGCAAAGGGCAAGGTTCTGGTCAAGGACCTGATTCTCGGCGCCGGCCTCACTGATACCAGCGACCGTGACGAATATTTGAAGAAGCAGGCCGAGGCGCAAACCGAGACCGACGAGAGCGATCTTGTCGCCGCCGTGCGCGAGATCCTGGCGCGGCATGCTGTGACGTGGGGCTAGCCAATCGTTCAGACGTCATGCCCCGGCACTCGGGTCCGGCTTCGCCGCCCCGAGCACGGGTCTTGTGTCGGGCATCCACGTCTTGTTTGATGCAGATGACCTAGATGGCCGGACGAGCCCGGCCATGGCCCGAAGCAAGAAGACAATAAGGAGAAAGAAATGCCCGAAATCACCATCAGCATGGCCGCTGGCCGCACCGACGAGCAGAAGGTCGGCATGATGCGCGACATCACGCAGGCGCTGGTGAAGAACCTCGGCGTCGACCCCGAGGCGGTCGTGATCCAGATCAACGAAGCGCCGCTGATCCACAAGATGAAGGGCGGCATCAGCTTCGTCGAACGCTTCGCGAAGAAATAATTCGTTGTTCTGTGGTCCCCGCGAAAGCGGGGACCCACCACCACCGCTGCGCGTGGTCTGCTATGCTGAGGCCGCCACCGTGCTCTTCAGCTGACATCAGTGGCTATGGGCCCGGCTCGCGATTCGCCTGGCCGGGACGACGGTAGAGTGTTTGGGCAAAACTCCATGGATGCACGCGACGCCATCAAGACCGGCATGAACGCGGAACGTAGCCTGATCGTGCCGATCGAGCGCACGGTCGGGCATTTCGTCAAGGGCATGCCGATGGTCTTTGCAACACCGATGATGATCCTGGAGATGGAGCTGGCCTCTGCCGACGCCATCAACCCCTGCCTCGAGCCGGGCTGGGTTACGGTCGGCACCGAGGTCGACATACGTCATCTGGCAGCCACGCCCGTCGGCGCGACGGTACGCACCGTGGCGCGGGTGGTGGCGGTGGAACGGCGGGTGATCCGTTTTGAAGTCGAGGCGTTCGACGAGAAACGCCGCATCGGTGAAGGCCGCCACGCCCGCGGCCTCGTCAATGTCGAGGCTTTTACCAAGCAGTTCGGCGCGAAGTAGCCCGGCTCAGCGCTGTTCTCTACTGGCATGCGCGGGCTTGACCCCCGCATCCATCAACTTTTGTGAGAAGGCTTTCGTGTAACGGATAGGTTCCGGGGCAAGCCCGGCAACGACAGCCATTGGTTACTTCGCCAGTTCCTTCGAGCGCTGCGTAGCGGCCGCAACCGCGCGCGTCAGCAGCGACTGCAGGCCGTCCTTGCCCATCAAGACTTCCAGCGCAGCCGCCGTCGTGCCGCCGGGCGAGGTGACGTTCCGGCGCAGTGTTGCGGCCGCCAGGTCCGAGCGGTGCAGCAACTCGCCGGAGCCCGCGACGGTTTCGCGCGCGAGTCTTGTCGCAAGCTGCTCCGGCAGTCCGGCCGCAACGCCGGCTCGCGCCAGTTCCTCGGCGAGCAGGAAGACATAGGCCGGGCCCGAGCCGGAGACTGCGGTCACCGCGTCCATCAGCTTTTCGTCGTCGACCCATTCCACCGAGCCTGTGGCGCGCAGCAGCCCATCGGCCGTATCGCGTTGCGCGGGGCTGACGTCTTTTGCGGCTACCGCAACGGTGATGCCGCGGCCAATCGCAGCCGGCGTGTTGGGCATGGCGCGCACGACATGGCCTCCCAACACCTCTTTCAGCGAAGCCATCGTCATTCCGGCCATGATCGAGACCACCAGCGTCGTGGCATCGATATAGGGTCTGAGGCTGGGACCCGCCTCGCGAAACGTCTGCGGCTTCAGCGCCACCACAAAGGCCGCCGCTGATCCGGTCTGCTGCGGCGAGGGGTTGAGGCGCGCGCCTTTGGCCAGATGCGCGCGGATGTCGTCCGATGGATGCGGTTCGATCACGGCTGCACGGCTAGGCTCGAGCCCCTGGGCGAGCCAGCCGGACAGCATGGCGCCGCCCATCTTGCCTGCGCCGGCGAGGACGATGCTGCCTTTGATTTTTTGCAAGCTTTCGGACATCTCGATCTGTCGCCGCCATTGATACGTCGCCCCTGCGAAAGCAGGGGCCCATAACCACCAGCGGTTCTAGTTCATCGAGATATCTGCAACAAGGACCGTGCGACGCAATTGCCGCCGCGGGTCCCGGCGTTCGCCGGGACGACGTCCGATATGCGTGCAGTGGTGTGGGCTTACGCCTCGCCCTCGGTGTCGAACATCGCGGCGCTCATGGCTTCACTCGCCGATTTGCCGGCCCAGACCACGAACTGGAACGCCGGATAGTAGCGTTCGCAGGCGTGGATCGCGCTGACCAGCATGGTCTCGCATTGCGCGGTGGAGGCGGCCATTCCGCCCGGCAAGACCAGCGCCTGTCGGTACATGATCATTCCGGTGTGGGTCCAGATGTCGAAATGCCCGACCCATAGTTGTTCGTTGATCGCGGCGATCAGCCGCTGCACTTCTCCGCGCCGCGGCTCCGGAATCTTCATGTCGAAGGCGCAGGCCAGATGCAACGCCTCGATCTCTCCCATCCAGGTGAAGGAGAGCTGGTAATCGGTCCAGTTGCCCTTGGAGACGATGGTGATTTCGTCGTCGCCCGAGCGCTCGAACAACAGGTTGTTATCGGCGGCGACGTCCTCGACGACCGCGAGAGGATTATTCCGGGAATCGATAGTGCCTTCGAGGAGGGACATGCCGTCTCGACCTTGCCTTTTCAAAAATTCGGATACCAGCGAAACGCACGCAACGCGCCGGCATGCGCGCATTCGCGCCCTGGCGGCTGCACTCACCGATGATCCGTCGCGACGGGATCAGGCTTGCCGGGACGAAGTGATGTGATTTGCGGAATCCGCGCAACGGCACCCGGAATCCATCCACAGACAATGCCGAAATCGTCCACAACTCTTCGTGCACGTTAACTTTTTCGGGAGAACAAACCGGAATCAGATTCGTTCGGCGGCCAAATCGTTAATTTTTGAGGGCTGAGCGGGCAGCAACCTGTTGCCTGAATCCGTTGAATGTGGCTGGCCGCCATCTGGACCGAGCGGCGAGGGTGCTTGCTGGCGAGGCCGCCGCCCGCCATAATTCGCAGCATGATGCGTGGGGCGTACGTGCTTGGGCGACTCCCGTTGCTGAAAGTAAGAGAACGCCATGAGTGAAACGCCGCAAGAAGGCGCAGCCAGCGCCAAAGCTTCCGAAGGCACCGAGCAGCCGCCGGATCATCCGCGTTTTACAAGACCGCAGCGCGTCGCCTTCGTGCAGTCCGCCTGGCATCGCGACGTGATCGCGGAGTGCCGCGACGCCTTCCTGATCGAAATCGAAGCGCGCCATATCGCGCGCGCGCAGATCGACGTGTTCGAAGTGCCGGGCTCCTTCGAGATTCCGCTGCACGTTCAGCTGTTGGCCAAGACCCGGCGCTACACCGCGATCGTCGCCGCCGGACTTGTGATCGACGACGAGTATGTCGCGGAGACCGTGGTCCGGGCGCTGATGGATGTGCAGCTGCGCACCGAGATCCCGGTATTCTCGGCCGTGGTAACGCCGCAGCAATTTCACCAGAGCGCGGATGCCGAATTCTTGCGCCGCCATTTTGCGTCCAAGGGCACAGGGGTCGCACAAGCTTGCGCCAACACGCTTCTAAGCCTGGAGCGGCTGCGCGGCCAGGTGGCGGCCGGCATCGTCTGACGAATTTCGAGTTCCTGTCGGTATCGCCACTGTGGCGGTTTGCGAACCCTGAGCCCGTCTCAGGCTGTTCCGGTCGATCCGCCGGCTCGCGGGGGCTCCGGCAACCTTGAGGCCTGTTCCCGGTTAAGATTACGATTTAACTAACAATTAATTATGCGTTTGCGGGCTCCAAACGCTCTGCCTAGCGTGCTGGTTCGGAAAGCCCGTAACCAGTCAGTCGGTGCGTGTCATGAAGTTCAGAATATACCGGATATTGACGGCGTCTCTCGCCGCAATGGCGTTGTTGCTAGCCGCCGACCAAACCTTCGCCGCTTCGAGAGGCTCCTTCCACGGAGGGGCGCATCTCGGCTCCCACCGCATGGCGGGTCACTTCCGGCATCATCGCGGCCGGCAGCAGGGAGCCATCTTCCTGCCCGGATACGACATCGGTGACTACGGCTACGGGTACGGCTATGGCTATGGACCGAACGGCCAGGCCGTGCTGGATGGAACGCAGCCGCTGCCGGGCGATGTCGGGAACTCGAATGCCGCCGACATCCCATGGGATTGGCCGCATCGATATCCGCCGCTGGTTGCTCCTTCGGCCCGGCCCTATGTCTCGAGTTGCGGCGCGGAGACCCAGACGGTTCCCAACGCGCACGGTGGAACGGGGGAGGTCAATATTGTCCGCTGCTATTGAACGCCAGCCGACGAGATCAAGACTGCTGATCGCTGCCTGAAGGCGGCTTGCGCCTGCCGATCAGTCGAACAAACTCGACACGGATTCTTCCGCGGCGGTGCGGCCGATCGCCTCTGCGATCAGGTCGGCGATGGAGAGGGTCCGGATGTTCGGCGCCTTGGCGATCGCCTCGGTCGGCTGGATCGAATCCGTAATCACCAGTTCCTTCAGCCGCGATGAGGCCACCCGTGTCACCGCGCCGCCGGAGAGCACGCCGTGGGTGATATAGGCGTAGACCTCCTTGGCGCCATTGGCGAGCAGCGCATCGGCCGCATTCACCAGCGTGCCGCCGGAATCGACGATGTCGTCGACCAGGATGCAGGTATAGCCGGCGACGTCGCCGATCACGTTCATCACCTCGGATTCGCCGGCGCGCTCACGCCGCTTGTCGATGATGGCGAGCGGCGCGTTGATGCGCTTGGCGAGCCCGCGGGCGCGAACCACGCCGCCGACGTCCGGCGACACCACCATCACGTTGCCAAGGTCGAACTGTTCGCGGATGTCGCGCACCATCACCGGGGAGGCGTACAGATTGTCGGTCGGAATGTCGAAAAAGCCCTGGATTTGTCCGGCGTGCAGATCAAGCGTCATGACGCGGTCGGCACCGGCATGGGTGATCAGGTTGGCCACCAGCTTGGCCGAAATCGGCGTGCGCGGGCCGGCCTTGCGGTCCTGCCGGGCGTAGCCGAAATAGGGCACGACCGCGGTGATACGGCGCGCGGATGCGCGACGCAGCGCGTCGGTGATGATCAGAAGCTCCATCAGATGGTCGTTTGCCGGAAACGAGGTCGACTGGATCACGAACACGTCGGAGCCGCGCACGTTTTCCTGGATCTCGACGAAGATCTCCATGTCGGCGAAGCGGCGGACGATCGCCTTGGTCAGCGGCAGGTCCAGCCAGTTGGCGATTTCCTTCGCCAGCACCGGGTTGGAATTGCCGGCGACAAGCTTGATCGAGCCGTTCTTGGCCGACATCGAGGCTTCTCCCCGCGCCTTGCTGGAGACAACGTTCAGCATATCGCAATGCCCACAAAATAGCGCGTTTCGATAAATGGGGTGATATCAAGACGGTAACCGGGCTGGCAACCCGCTGGCCCTAGTTTTCCCGGGCAAAATGGCTCTTTCCGCGCCGCTTTGGCTAATGGTCCGTATAGGCCAGAGCCGACACTTCGTCGGCGCTGGCGATCGCAGGTTCGTGCCGGGATCGGCTGGCAGGTGGCGCCTGCTGCGGCGCATCGGGTGCCGGCGTGCCATTGATCATGCTGGCAAGGCCGCTCAGCCCGGCCTGAGCGATCTTGCGCAACACCAGATCGTCGGCGGCAGCCCAGGCGTCTCGGCCGGCTTTGCCGGCGGGCTCCTCGCCGGAAAGCCGCAGCGCGCGCTGCTGGTTCTGGTCGTAGACATCCCAGACCCAGGCGATCGTGGTGCGGCCGCGGTTGACTTCCGCGGCGAGATAGCCGCGCACCCGATAGGCCGCAGTGCCCTCGCGGGACACGATCGAAAGGCTCCGCAGCTTGGATTCGCTGTCGAGCATCGACACCATCCTCTCGAACACCTGCGGTGGCGGACCGTCGATGGATTCGAAGGCGATCGTCGGACCGGTTGTATTGCTGGCCGCGGCAAAGGAATTGCTGGCAGAGCCGCCGGCGCAGCCGCCCAGCGCACATACAATCGCAAACAGAACCACAGCGGTCGCGGAGCTCAGCGCGATCCGAACAACGCGAAACAACATTACGGGCAGGTCGCTCATCGAGTGAGAGCGATATCGTTAAAATCCATTAACGTCTAGGGCAGAGGTGAGGCTCACAAGAACCCTATCCTGGGGAGCGCACCTGCGCGTCTCGAAGGGCAGACCGGTCCCAACCCTCAGGGCTCTCGGGGCGATGCGAAGCGCCGGTCGAGCGAAGCCTCCCTTGTTTGTGCCGTTCGCCCGCAGCCTCGCTTGCACGCAGGCTGCTCGGGCACGCGCGGCTTCTCACGTGAGGGTTGACAGGAGGACTAACCGCCGTCGCCTTCCAGGACTATGGCATGAACGTGGCGGCCGTAATCCGGCTCCTTGCGATGCACGGAGCGGCGGTAGCTGAAAAAGCGTTCGTCGGAATAGGTGTCGATACCGGTATCGTCGACCATGAGCACGCCGGCATTTTCAAGCCGCCTGCGGATCAGCCCGGCGAGATCGAACAGCGCATGGCGATCGCGCGCCGCGGGCAGGAAGTAAACGGCGTTATCGGCATCGGCCTCGATGAACCGTTCGACGAATTCGGGGCCGACCTCGTAGGAATGTTGACGGATCAAAGGGCCGATCGCGGCCACGATGTTGGCCCGATCGGCGCCAAGTTCCTCCATCGCCGCCACGGTGGCTTCAACAATTCCCGTCAGTGCGCCCTTCCATCCCGCATGTGCCGCGCCTATCACCCGGGCGTTGGCATCGGCAAGGAGAAGGGGGCCGCAGTCGGCCGCGGTGACGCCGATCGCAAGACCTTCGGTGCGGGTGACGATAGCGTCCGCCTTGGGACGGGTGGCGGCGTCCCATGGCGCTGAGGCCACCGCGACATCCGGGGAATGAATCTGGAAAACGGTGAGGAAACGCTCGGGAGAGACGCGTAGCGCTGCGGCCATCCGGCGGCGGTTTTCGGCGACATGCGCCGGATCGTCGCGAGAGCCAATGCCGCCATTGAGGCCGGCATACATGCCCGTGGAGACGCCGCCCTCGCGGCTGAAGAAAGCGTGGTGCAGGCCGGGAACGGCCGACAGCAGCGGCGATTCCAGCGTCATGGCGCCTCTGTCTTTTTCGTTTCAGGAACTTCGTCGTCGAAACCGGCGAGCGTGACGAGATTGGGTTCGGAAATGCCGAGCACCTTGAACATCTGCCCCATGCCGCCGCGGCCGCCGCCGACCAGCCGCTTCAGCGCGCCGACGATGTCTTGGGAGACCTCCGGGCTCGCCTTGGCCATCAGGCTCGCAGCCCGGCTTTCGATGCCGAGCCGTTTGAGGAAATCGCCCTGAGGCACCGGGCCGTGGGTGCGCGCCCCGAGGTCGTCGGCGGCGCGAACCAGCGCCTGAAAGTCGACATGCGCGGTCACGTCGGCCTCGCCCGGATTTTTCAGGGGATCGGTAAAGCTGTGGCGGGAGATGGCCTGAAACGTATCGCCGGCGTCGCTGCGCAGATGGCCGTAGTCGATGATGAGAGCAGCGCCATCCTGATCGCGCACGCGGCTTGCGATCTTCATGATCTCGGCGTCCGGCCGCCACTCGAACACTGCGCCAGGCGGCGCCGCGCGCACCCACGACGGCAGCAGCACCTCGAATCGCGGGATCGGATCGTTCGCCATGCCGAATGCGAGGCTGCCGCTGTCATCAAGCTCGACGGTGCGCTCGTGCCAGCCGTTCGCGGCTTTCACCGCCTGATGAATCGGCAGCACGTCGAAATATTCGTTGGCCAGGATCACCGAGGGACCATCCGGCACGTCGTCGATGCTGTCGTGCCAGCTGATCTCGCGCGAGCCGGACAGCGCCGACTTCTGCTTCTCGCGCAGCACCGGGTTCACCTCGACCAGATGGACGCTCAGCGCCTGATAGAGCGGCGGCAGCACGCGGAGCGCACGCAGCGCATCGGCCATCAGTGTGCCGCGGCCGGGACCGATCTCGATCAGGCGGAGCAGGGGCGGTGAATCGATCGCCTTCCACACCGACGCCGCCCACAGCCCGAGCAACTCGCCGAACATCTGGCTCACTTCGGGAGCGGTGATGAAATCGCCCTCGCGGCCGAGCGGATCGCGGCTAAGATAGTAGCCGTGCTCTGGGTGCATCAGGCACAGCTCCATGTAACGCCAGACCGGGATCGGTCCGGACGATTTGATCAGCTTCTTGATCTCCGGCAGAAGCGGGGAAGTTTCCGTCACGGCAGTTCCTGCACCGGCTGCGCCGCCTTTCGGCGACAGGCCGCTACGATAATAACAAGCCCGGCAATGACCATGGGCACGGAAAGCAGTTCGCCCATGGTGAGTTTGTGCCACAAAAAGCCGAGCTGAGGGTCGGGCTCCCTGAAAAATTCGCCGACGATGCGCGCAATACCATAGATCGTGATGAAGCTGCCGAGGATCAGGCCCGGGCGCTTCAGCGCGCCCATCCGGATCATCACGGCAAGGACCGTGAACAGGACGATCCCCTCGAGTGCGGCCTCGTAGAGCTGGCTCGGATGGCGCGGCAGTTGAAGAGGGTCACGGGGGAACACCATCGCCCATGGCAGACTCGGATCCGCCGGCCGGCCCCACAGCTCGCCATTGATGAAATTGGCGATGCGCCCGAGAAAAAGCCCGATCGGGCCGACCGCGGTGGTGATGTCGCCAAGCGACAGGATCGAGGTGTTGTTCTTCCAGGCAAAAAACATCACCGCCGCGACGCAGCCGAGAAAACCGCCGTGAAATGACATCCCGCCGTTCCACAGCTCGAAAATCTCGGCCGGGTGGCGGAGGAAGAACGCCGGGTTGTAAAACAGGACGTAGCCGGTGCGACCGCCAAGGATGATTCCGATCGTTACCCAGAGGATGAAATCGTCGATCTGGGTAAGCGTCATCGGCGGCGGCCCGCGCCACAGCTTTGGGCTCTTGAGCAGGGCGCGCGCGTAGATCCAGCCGAGCACGATGCCGCCGATATAGGCGAGTGCATACCAGCGGATCTTGAACGGGCCGAGCGCGAAGGCGATCGGGTTGAAGTCTGGAAAGGCGATAGTGAGAAGGTGCATTCGCGCCTTGCGGTTCGTGGCGGGGCTACTGATTTGATTTTAACATCCGTATCCCGTCTCAGCTGCCGTTTTTGCGCATGTCAGAATCAAGGACCACCAGCAGCCGCAGGCCTCCAGGGGAGTTTTGGATTTGACATTCGCTTGACGAGTGTGTGGCCAGATGGGCAGCGAATGTCAAATCCACTCCACGGGTTGGCTGCTTCTAGCACCCGAAATGCGGTTTGGCAGGCACTTTTGCGAGATGATCCAAAAGCGAATGGTCTTGAATGGAACGCAATGGATCGCCATTCTCTTTCCCTGAACTGTGGATTGCGCGAACCGGCCGGAGAATTGAGGGATGACCCAGACCAGCAATCGGTTTTTCGATGAGATCGGGCGTTTGATGAATGATGCGGCTGGAGCGGCCCAGGGCGTCAAGCGCGAAGTGGACACGCTGATGCGCAACCAGGCCGAAAAAATCCTGCGCGACCTTGACGTGGTCAAGCGCGAGGAGTTCGAGGCGGTCAAGGACATGGCTCGTCTGGCACGCGAGGAAAACGAGGCGTTGAAGGCGCGCATTGCCGCGCTGGAAGCCAAGCTCGGCGGCACCTCATCGTAACGATCGCAAAAGCCTGGCGCGTTCAATCTTGTCAGAAATGGCAAAGACCAAGCGCGATCTGCCGATTATCGCGTTCAAGTCGCAAGAGGCCTGGAACGATTGGCTCGTATCGCAGAGTGCGGACTCCAGGGGCCTTTGGCTGAAGTTGGCGAAAAAATCCTCCGGCATCGCCAGTGTTTCAAGGTCGGAGGCTGTCGATACCGCGCTTTGTCACGGCTGGATTGATGGCCAACTCGACAGTTTCGACGACAGATATTCGCTGGTGCGGTTCACGCCACGCCGTCCCACCAGCAAGTGGTCCGAAAGAAATTGCACGCGCGCGCTTGAATTGATCGCGTTGGGGCGAATGCTTCCTGCCGGTACGAAGGAGATCGAACGCGCACGACAGGACGGACGGTGGGTAGCGGCATATGCGCCGCAAAGCACCGCGCAGGTGCCCGACGATCTTCACGTTGCGCTGGCCCGAAATACGAAGGCTGAACGGTTCTTCGAAGCGCTCGATCGCGCCAATCGCTACGCGATCCTTTATCGCGTCCAACAAGCTAAGAAGCCCGAGACCCGGGCAGCCCGGATCAAGACATTCGTCGCGATGCTGGCGGCCGGGGAAACGATCCATCCCCTGAAGTCGAAACGTTAAGACGTCCGGATTTAGGCGAACCGGCGGGTAGGATTGCTATCGGCGGATTTTCGAAAACGACCTTCTCGATTGTTTCGATCTGTTGGGAGATCTCTCATCAGCTCGTACGTCCGACCACGAGCGATGGCTCGGCACTTTCTATTCCATCACGAGCAACCGCAGCCCTTCTCACCTTCCGCTTCGGCGAGCGCATCGCCCCCGCAGCAGGTGTCAACGGCGGCCGGCGCCGGACCGCCGCAGCAATTGGCCGCCGCGGCTCTGCCTTCGACGCCACTGCGCGTGCAAACCCCGGTCTCCGGGAGTTCGAGCTCTACGCGCGCGGCGGCCTGCTTGTCGCCTGCGATGTCGGCCGCGATGGAGCGGACCTGTTCGTATCCCGTGATCATCAGGAAGGTCGGTGCGCGGCCGTAACTCTTGATGCCGGCGAGGTAGAAACCCGGATCATCCTGGACCAGCTCGCGGGCCCCGTGCGGGCGAACGGTGCCGCAGGAATGTTCGTTCGGATCGATCAGCGGCGCCAATGCGACCGGCGCCTCAATCGCCGGATCGAGGCGGAGCCGGACCTCCCCCAGGAACGACAAGTCGGGACGGAAACCGGTTGCGACGACCAGCTCGTCGACGACGATGCTGCGTCCGCAGCATGCCGACGAGGTCGAGATCCGGATACGGTCGCTGGTCGGCGAAATCGCAGCGACCGGGAAACCGGATTCGACCTGAATGTGGCCGGACGCAAGGAGCGCAGCGAATTGGGCGCCAAGCTCGCCGCGCGCGGCCAACTTGTCGTTCGCTCCGCCTCCGAAGGATTTCTCTGGATTATTGCTCCGAAGCAGCCACACCGGTCGGGTTTCGGGCACTTGTTGCGCCAGTCTCGTGAGGTCAACCAAGGTGCCGATTGCGGAGTGACCGGCGCCGAGCACGGCGACCGTTTTGCCGGCATAGCGCGCACGCGCATTGCCGAGCACGTCCGGCATGCCGTAGGCGATTTTGGCCTGCGCCTCGCGCTCACCGATCGCCGGCAGACCGCCGGCGCCGGCCGGATTCGGCGAGGCCCAGGTTCCTGAGGCATCGATGACGGCCTCGGCGCGCAATGTCTCCGGGCCTTTGCCGTTCTGGTAGCGGATCTCGAACGCCGCGGCCTCGCGTCCCCTGGTCCTGGCCTTGTCGAAGCCGACCCTCCCGACGGCGGTGACGCGGCTCGAGGTGCGGATCACGTCGCGCAGCGCGGTCTTGGTCGCCAGCGGTTCGATGTAGCGCTCCAGAAGCTCGGCGCCGGTCGGGTACACCTGCGGATCCGGAGAATTCCACCCCGTCGGTGCAAGAAGCCGCGCTGCGGCCTTGTCGAGGTTGTATTGCCATGGCGAGAACAACTGGACATGCTGCCACTGCCGGACGGAGTGTCCCGCCTGCGGCCCTGCTTCGAGCACGATCGGCGTCATGCCGCGTTCGAGAACATGGGCCGCTGCAGCGAGGCCGACCGGCCCCGCTCCTATGATGGCGACTGTCCTGGGTGTGCTCATGATCTTTTTCCCATGGTCCTAGAATCATCGAATATTGGGTCGGCCGTTTAGGCGGCAGGACGGGCGGCAACCTCGCATTCGAGTTCGTCCGCGCAGCACTCGGCGACGAGAAAATCCACAAGGCCCCGCATTGTGTCGTACTCCGCGTGGCAGACCAGTGTCGTGCTCTCGCGCACCTGCGAGATCAGGCCGACAGCGACAAGCCCCTTGATGTGATGCGAAAGGGTGGAGGCGGGAATCTTCAGACGCTCCTGCAGCCGGCCGACCGGCATTCCGGCTCGGCCGGCGCGGACGAGCATGCGATAGATCTTGAGCCTGGTTGCATTGCCGAGCGCTTCCAGGCGGGCTGCTGCGTCGTCTATTTTCATGCAAGACGTATAAACTCCTCGGCTCCATGTTTCAACGGTATTTCTAGTAAGTTCGAAATACAAGGCTCGCGCTCTTGACAACCGCCGACATTTCTATAAATCTGGATATATGGAAAACGAAAAAGCCATTCTGGCACTGGCGGCTCTGGCCCAGCCGACGCGGCTGCAGGCATTTCGAGCGCTGGTGAAGCATGAACCCGATGGTCTCGCCGCTGGCGACCTCGCTCGCGCGCTGGAAGTGCCGCAGAACACGCTCTCGGCTCACCTGTCGGTGCTTTCTCGGGCTGAATTGGTCACATCTGAACGCCACAGCCGCTCGATCGTCTATCGGGTCAATCTCGCCGTATTCCAGAGGGTCGTGCTTTTCCTGCTGCAGGACTGTTGCGGCGGCGATCCGGACATCTGCGCGCCCCTCATCAAGAGTCTCCAGCCGTGCTGTCCTCCGAAGCGAAAGGAGCGAAGCCGTGTCTGACCGCGTCTTCAACGTCCTCTTTCTTTGCACCGGAAACTCCGCCCGCTCGATCCTTGCCGAGTCGATCCTCCGCAAGGACGGCGGCGGCCGCTTCCAGGCTTTCTCGGCCGGAAGCACGCCGAAGGGTGCGGTCCATCCACTCGCGCTTTGCACACTCCAAAGCCTCGATTATCCGACCGAAGGCCTGCGCTCGAAGAGTTGGCTCGAGTTCGCCGTTCCCGGCGCGCCTGCCATGGATTTTGTCTTCACTGTCTGCGACAACGCCGCAGGCGAGGCTTGCCCGGTCTGGCCGGGGCAGCCGATGACTGCCCACTGGGGTATCGAGGATCCCGCCGCGGCCGAGGGCACCGAGCTGGAAAGGGAGGCTGCGTTCATGACCTCCTTTCGCTATCTCAAGAACCGGATCGGCGCCTTCGTGAATCTTCCTCTTCGCAGCATCGACAAGCTGTCGCTCGGCGCCAGGCTCCGCGAGATCGGCCGTTCGGACGGCGCGAACTCCTTCCGTAACGATGTGGCCTGAAGCATGAGCATCTTCGAACGCTACCTCACCCTCTGGGTCGCTCTCTGCATCATCGCCGGCGTGGCGCTCGGGCACGTCATGCCGGACGTCTTCGGCGCGATAGCCGGAGCCGAGATCGCCAGAGTCAATCTGCCGGTCGCGGTCCTCATCTGGCTGATGATTGTGCCGATGCTGCTCAAGATCGACTTCGCCGCGCTCGGCCAGGTTCGCGAACACTGGCGCGGTGTCGGCGTGACGCTCTTCATCAACTGGGCGGTCAAGCCGTTCTCGATGGCTCTTCTCGGATCGTTCTTCATCGGTCACGTCTTCGCGCCGCTGCTGCCTTCGGCGCAGATTTCTTCCTACATCGCCGGCCTGATCCTCCTCGCAGCGGCGCCGTGCACAGCCATGGTATTCGTCTGGTCAAATCTCTGCGGGGGAGAGCCTCATTACACCCTCAGCCAGGTCGCGCTGAACGACGTGATCATGGTGTTCCTGTTCGCGCCACTGGTGGGACTTCTGCTCGGGGTAGCCTCGATCACCGTGCCTTGGGGCACGCTGCTGCTTTCCGTTCTGCTGTACATCGTCGTTCCCGTGACGGTCGCGCAGACATGGAGAAGGCAGCTGATCCGGATCGGCGGCGGAGCATTCGAGCGCAGCTTGCGAACATTGCAGCCCCTTTCTCTTGCGGCGCTGCTTGCGACGCTGGTTCTGCTGTTCGGCTTCCAGGGGGAGCAGATCGTCGGGCAGCCGGTGGTCATCGCGATCCTTGCCGTGCCGATCTTGATTCAGGTCTATCTCAACGCGGGCCTGGCATACCTGTTGAACCGCCGCTTCGGCGTCGCCTGGTGCGTCGCGGCTCCTGCCGCCCTGATCGGCGCGAGCAATTTCTTCGAACTCGCGGTTGCCGCGGCGATCAGCCTTTTCGGTCTGGACTCCGGAGCGGCACTCGCTACGGTCGTGGGCGTCCTTGTCGAAGTTCCGGTCATGCTTTCGGTCGTCCGCATCGTCAAGGCGACTCGTGGCTGGTATGAAAGCGGTATCCATTCATCGGCGACAACTGTAGAGGCGCGCAGATGAAGGACCTGATCTTGATCGGGTTCGTACCGGCGCCAATCGCGCGCTCACCCTTGGACCATTCCGAGAGCAGGCGGACCTGAATTGGGGTGCGGGATTTTAACGGCCGACTCAAGGCGGAGCTTTGCAGTTCCGCGTTGTCCGCCACTTCAAATCTCAGCATCCGTCCAGAGCTGCCGTCCGGGATCCACGGTGAGATTACCTGGTTGTTGACCCTGACTGCAGTTCGAGCAGTGCGGTTGTTCGCAGGATGGCAAGGTCGCGCTCGCCGGCTTCGACCATGCGCAGAATAAACCTCGCGAGCATGTTGACATTGGTCGAACTCGCCGGCTCGGGCAGGCTGTTGACCGTAGCGTGGAGGGCGGATGTCGCCACGTCGATAATGTCCGGAGAAAATTCCCTGTTTGGGAGGTCCTTCATAACGCAAACCCTTCTGCACCGAAACGCAACGCCACGAGGACAGTTGCCGTTTGCAACAACGCCAGCCGTGGCGTACTCGCCTAACCACTACATGCCGAGGCGAATTGCGGATAAAGGCCAGTCGCCTGTATGGCCTGCGATCACAACGCGCAAACCGTGAAGCTCATCCAGAAGAAGCTTTTCCACGGTGCCTGCTATGCCGTTGGTCAGGATGACGGCCTTGCCGACCAGCGCAATTTGAGCTTGCTCGAACTCACGCAGAATGTTCAACGCGCGCTGTTGAATGGACAAATTCATGAGCCCCATCGGTGCGAGCCATCGCAGGTTATTCTAAGACTTGCTCTGACGATCATCAAATTAAGGAAAAGTGACGGCTGCTCAAATCGATTTTAGTTTTCCGCGAGCGGAACGAGTGCGCTGGCGCTTGTTTATTTACCAGGACCTCGTCGCGGCTGGTTGCGCTGGATCAAAGGTCCTGCCGTATTCGTGACGTTGTCTCCCTCTCGCTGCCTCTGCTGTGACCAGGGTGGAATCCATTCCTCCGCGCGTTGATGCGGCATGATTCGCTGCTTCGCATCGCCTCGAAATGATCGCGGGAACGCTTCCGTTCGCACTTTAGCACTGCCGGCCAAGCCACTGCGCCAAAAATCCGGTTTCTTCAGCCCGATCAAGGCTGAGTCCACTGTCCACTCGTTGGCAAAAAAATATTCCGCTTGTGGCGTCGGGCAAATCACTGGCAACTCTCTGCGCGTCTCACACCCGATCAAGAGGGGCGTTTCGCGATCGTCACGAGCGTTGGGTGCGGGATGCGATGGACGCGAGGCGGCCGAACGACGAACGGTCAGAGCCTCGCGGACGGTGAAGTCGTGTGGGCCTGATGTCCCGACGCTGAGATCAAGTTGGCGACAATGCTGACGCATTGCGCCGATGACGAAGACAAAAAAGCCCGGTCTCCGGGGCGAGCACGAAGGAAACCGTAAAACCATCGCGCGGGGAATGCCGGATCGTTTTCGGCGAACCTGTGGTGACTAACTCGTGTGCTTTCTTTCATTGCACGCGAGGCTGCGGGCGAGCCAAACGCCCGGCATTCCCTGCTCCCTCTGCTTTGAGGGACAGCGACTGGCTTTAAAACTCGGGCGAAGTTCGTCGCGAGAACGCGCGATCGTATGAGCGCGGCTTTCGTCTTCTGCCCGTCGGCCTGAAAATGGCAGAAAAGCCTGGTCCGTTCCGTTAAGGCCGGCCGGAGAAATATTGCTTCATTTCCTTGTCATTTCGGCCCTTTGGGGCTAGAACGCCGCCACGTTCGCGGCCCCCGCACCCCTGGAGGCTTGCTGCGAGACGGAAACGGGCCGCGCTGCGGCCTTTAACTTTTTAGAAAACAAGGACTTAAGCCGATGGCGACCGTCAAGGAATTGAAGGCGACCGCGCGTCCGAAGAGCGGCAAGGGGGCCGCCCGGGCAGAGCGTCGCGCCGGGAAAGTGCCCGGA